>NZ_FUXE01000035.1 GCF_900167105.1 Porphyromonas circumdentaria
TTCTAACCCCCTTTATCGTTACTTATACCTACATTTGCTTTTCTTATAGGTCCAGCACCAGTCGTCCTGACACCTTCAACCCCAATAAGAATGCTCCCCTACCGATGTATATACATCCCACAGCTTCGGTACACTGCTTATGCCCGATTATTATCCATGCCAAAATCCTCGACTAGTGAGCTGTTACGCACTCTTTAAATGAATGGCTGCTTCCAAGCCAACATCCTAGCTGTCTTCGCATCTTGACCGCGTTTGTCCAACTTAGCAGTGATTTAGGGACCTTAGCCGATGGTCCGGATTCTTCTCCTCTCGGACATGGACCTTAGCACCCATGCCCTCACTCCCAGGATATAAATTGTAAGCATTCGGAGTTTGTCTGGACTTGATAGCCGGTGAAAGCCTCGCATCCAATCAGTCGCTCTACCTCTTACAAGAAACTCCTAAGGCTGCACCTAAATGCATTTCGGGGAGTACGAGCTATCTCCAAGTTTGATTAGCCTTTCACCCCTACCCTCAGCTCATCCGAAAGCTTTTCAACGCTTAACAGTTCGGTCCTCCAGTTAGTGTTACCTAACCTTCAACCTGGCCAAGGGTAGATCACTTGGTTTCGCGTCTACCCCCTCTGACTATACGCCCTATTCAGACTCGCTTTCGCTCCGGGTACGTAACTTAACGTTACTTAGCCTTGCCAGAGAAGGTAACTCGTAGGTTCATTATGCAAAAGGCACGCAGTCACACCTCAAAGGTGCTCCTACCGCTTGTAAGCAGACGGGTTCAGGATCTATTGCACTCCTCTGTTCGAGGTTCTTTTCACCTTTCCCTCACGGTACTTGTACACTATCGGTCTCTCGGGTATATTTAGCCTTACGGGATGGGCCCCGCTAATTCGCCCAGGATTACACGTGTCCCGGGTTACTCAGGTGTCTCTCTCGCTATATTTGAGTTTTTCGTCTACGTGACTATCACACTCTACGGTATAGCTTTCCAACTAATTCTACTAAACTCGCTTATAACTTTATTGAAAGATCCTATT
>NZ_FUXE01000034.1 GCF_900167105.1 Porphyromonas circumdentaria
AGCTCCTTTTTCGTTGGGTTGGGGAATACCTCCAATGTCGAAGCCTCTATTGCAACCCCTGCAGAGGGTTTAGAGCCTTCGTAGCGTTGTGGGTTGCCTCCGTTGTAGTCTTCGCACTCCCACTCTTTTTCCCAAGCCAGCTTGGCATCTGCTTCATAGCAAACGTTGCGCTCCGTTGTTGACCCCGTATTTATAATACGCAGCTTATTGTTATGTATCGGATGCGGATAGCTATGGTCGGGTAGTGATTTGATCAGGGCTGAGCATGCCTCGCCGTTTATTTGGTTGTCGTAACAAAACACAGAATAAAGATTATCCAACCCCGTAAAGTCTAATCCCTTAAGTGCGCAGTTGACTAAATGAACTTCTCGTAACTTTTCGGCTTTCTGCTCACCCGAATGGAAAATCACTTCTTCCAATTTTTTATTGCTATTGGCTATTAAATACTCTAAAAATCCAAGAGTTGAGACATCCAATTTGCTAATTTGAGTTCTATCTGCTCTGAAACTTTTCAACAGGGTAAGAGGCTTTAGGTTCAACTCTGTTAGGGGGTTTCCAGAACAATTAAGATGCTCCAAGGCTGTGTTTGCTGTTAAGTCCAATACTGTTAGCTGATTGTCTCTACAAAAAAGCGTCTTTAGATGGGTATTACTACTCAGATTTAAGTTTGTTAAGGCATTGCCTTCGCAGCCCAAACTGATTAGGGAGGGGCTTTGAGAGACATCCAGGTCTACTACGGATGCCATATAGATACTGAATCTCTCGACTTCTCCCCAAATCTTTATGGTTACGATATCGGGGCTTGTGTAAGGCAATTTGTAGACTACACACTTATTGTTTTGCCAATCACTGGGCTTTTCTATCCCCTCTATTCTCCACTCTCCCTTTACTGAAAGACACATTTCAAAATATCTTTTTTCTCCAATCTTCCCTTCACGAGTATCTATTTTAAAAGTGATGTTGGGCTGAGTCTGAGCTCGACACAGAGAGGTACTCAAAGCACTTAAACTCAGAAGAGCTAAAAGCCCTATGGTGATATTCGTAATCGTTTTCATGATAAACCTCCTTTTTATCTAAGAGTTATTGTTTCGAT
>NZ_FUXE01000032.1 GCF_900167105.1 Porphyromonas circumdentaria
TTTTTTGGCGACAAAGGATGTTGGAGGTATTGCAGAATAGAAATAAAGTATTACCTTTGCATTCACGTTCTGTGAGGGACGTTTCTTCGACTGGTAAGGTTGGGGATATTGAAATAAGAGATCTTTGAGATACTTGATATAAAGAACAAATAGTGTAGTGCACAATACGAATTAGTATTGGACGAAACGAGGTAACAAAAGGAATAAAGCCCCTTGAAACGAGTTTTTAAGGACTATTCAATTCTTTGTTGTACTACTCAATAACATCATGAGCTGAAAAAAGGAAAAAAGAACATTAAAATAACAATGGAGAGTTTGATCCTGGCTCAGGATGAACGCTAGCGATAGGCTTAACACATGCAAGTCGAGGGGCAGCATGGTCTTAGCTTGCTAAGATTGATGGCGACCGGCGCACGGGTGCGTAACGCGTATGTAACCTGCCTGTAATTAGGGGATAGCTCGGTGAAAGTCGAATTAATACCCTATATTCTATATATTTCGCATGGGATTTATAGGAAAGATTTATTGATTACAGATGGGCATGCGTTCCATTAGCTTGTTGGTAAGGTAACGGCTTACCAAGGCTACGATGGATAGGGGGACTGAGAGGTTGACCCCCCACACTGGTACTGAGACACGGACCAGACTCCTACGGGAGGCAGCAGTGAGGAATATTGGTCAATGGGCGAAAGCCTGAACCAGCCAAGTCGCGTGAAGGAAGACTGTCCTATGGATTGTAAACTTCTTTTGTAGAGGAATAATGGTAGCCACGTGTGGCTAAGGGGAATGTACTCTACGAATAAGTATCGGCTAACTCCGTGCCAGCAGCCGCGGTAATACGGAGGATACGAGCGTTATCCGGATTTATTGGGTTTAAAGGGTGCGTAGGTGGCGAATTAAGTCAGTGGTGAAAAGCTGCAGCTCAACTGTAGTCTTGCCGTTGAAACTGGTTTGCTTGAGAGGAGACGAGGTATGTGGAATGTGTGGTGTAGCGGTGAAATGCATAGATATCACACAGAACGCCGATTGCGAAGGCAGCGTACCAGGCTCTATCTGACACTGAAGCACGAAAGCGTGGGTATCAAACAGGATTAGATACCCTGGTAGTCCACGCTGTAAACGATGAATACTAGATTTTTGCGATATACAGTAAGAGTCTAAGCGAAAGCGATAAGTATTCCACCTGGGGAGTACGCCGGCAACGGTGAAACTCAAAGGAATTGACGGGGGCCCGCACAAGCGGAGGAACATGTGGTTTAATTCGATGATACGCGAGGAACCTTACCTGGGATTGAAATTTAGGAGAACGATTTATGAAAGTAGATTTTCCCTTCGGGGCTCCTAAGTAGGTGCTGCATGGTTGTCGTCAGCTCGTGCCGTGAGGTGTCGGCTTAAGTGCCATAACGAGCGCAACCCGCGTTGATAGTTACTAACAGATAAAGCTGAGGACTCTATCGAGACAGCCGTCGTAAGACGCGAGGAAGGGGCGGATGACGTCAAATCAGCACGGCCCTTACATCCAGGGCGACACACGTGTTACAATGGCAAGGACAAAGGGAAGCCACATAGCGATATGGAGCAGATCCTCAAACCTTGTCCCAGTTCGGATCGGAGTCTGCAACTCGACTCCGTGAAGCTGGATTCGCTAGTAATCGCGCATCAGCCATGGCGCGGTGAATACGTTCCCGGGCCTTGTACACACCGCCCGTCAAGCCATGGGAGTCGGGGGTACCTGAAGAGTGTAACCGTAAGGAGCGCTTAAGGGTAATACCGGTGACTGGGGCTAAGTCGTAACAAGGTAGCCGTACCGGAAGGTGTGGCTGGAACACCTCCTTTCTGGAGCTTACGGTGTTTGTAGTACGCGTTTCTTGTTTGGTTTTACCCTATTTGGGTATGCACTCGCATTTGTTTCTTTAGATTAGGTATGTACGGGAATAGATGGCGCGGAGCGATCTGCGGGTTGAAGGCATATGCCGTGCTGTTGCATTACAGTCCTATAGCTCAGTTGGTTAGAGCGCTACACTGATAATGTAGAGGTCGGCAGTTCAACTCTGCCTGGGACTACGGAGTAGTTATGGGGGATTAGCTCAGCTGGCTAGAGCACCTGCTTTGCAAGCAGGGGGTCATCGGTTCGAATCCGATATTCTCCACGTTGATGGGCCCGTTTGATTTTTGGTTCATCGAGCGATCTTTGACATATTTAGTAACACAAGAATAAACAACAAGAGTAGAGCCGCTACGATATTATATTGTAGCGAATAGAATAAAAGTAATCTGCAAAAGCAAATTAATTACTCAACAATGGATGGTTTAATATTGTATTAAATCATTCACGGCGAAAAATAAGTAAGGGCAGACGGTGGATGCCTTGGCTCTCGGAAGCGAAGAAGGACGTGATAAGCTGCGATAAGCTGCGGGTATTGGCACATACAAATTGATCCGCAGATTTCCGAATGGGGCAACCCGTTAGGTAGGAGACCTAACACTATGTTATACATAGAGCAAACGTGGGGAACTGAAACATCTAAGTACCCATAGGAAAAGAAAACAAAAGTGATTCCCTTAGTAGTGGCGAGCGAACGGGGATTAGCCCAAACCGTAGATGTTTCGGCATTTGCGGGG
>NZ_FUXE01000029.1 GCF_900167105.1 Porphyromonas circumdentaria
ACCAATTCAGAAGAGGCGCAGGGGGCACAGGGTGTAAACTCTTGCATGCCACAAAAGTACTGATAATAAGCATTTTCACTCCATTGTTCCACAACCGATTCATCTGAGAGATTGCGAAGATGTTTGAGAATAAACAATCCACACATCAGACGAATCGGCTTAGCAGGGCGACCATTATTCTGAGAATACAAAGGCTCGAAAGCCGTATCGAATTTTGCCCAATCTATTTTGTCGGCTAATTTATAGAGTGGATGCGATGAATTCAACAGGTCTGATAAGCTGCTGAATAATGAAGGACTATGATGAGGCTTTTTAATCATGAAAATCTGCAAGTTTCTCACTGTAAAGAAAAGAAAGCTTGCAGATTTATCAAAGAGACTCTTAATATAATATGTTGAATATCAGCAATTAGATGACTTTTAAGGGCTGACTATGTATTGCTCCTATCAATAGAAGAGAAAAAGAGCTGTTCCCTCCCATGGAGAACAGCTCTTTGATGCTTTTTGCATTACCCATTGGAGGGGTGCAAAAAGGAGTTTGAAAGGAGGTTAGAACCTTAGTTTCTTTGACTTGACGCTATTGATTAATGGTTGTTTCATTGACAAAGCTCTCTTCGATAGAGATATTGAAAGTTGCATTATTTGTCAAGAGATTACCTGTTATAGTGGTAAGCCAATTACGTTGAATGGGGACGTTGGTTTTGAGGTCGTGGCTGGTAATAGGGGTGGCTCCGTCCAGTGCTTCAAACTTGAGGTGGATGGGCGTTTGATTACTCTTGTCGGTCATTAGGTAGTCCACGATGAGTGTACGGTTGTTTGTACTTAAATCATAGTTTAGGGCATACTCTTTCTGATCCTTATTGATACGACCTGTGTAGAACTTGCTCTCTCCATCGGGTAAATCTTCGCTTTCGCCCTCTCCTGTTACGGCATTGAGCTTTTTGAAACGCTTGCAGCCGTAGTAGGTTATTTTGAAATTGTCAGCTTTCTCCAATTTGTGCAAGCCCCAGTCGGTAGTTACAGCACGCAACTTCGCAAAGGGACGCTTTAGTACGAGCGACTCATTAACGCTTTGGTTGCCTACTTGAAAGTCTTTAGTTATGAAGTAGGCATCGCGACTCTCATCGTTGAGGATATCGGTCTTTTGTACGTCTTTGTAGACAATGTTGGTCAAGTCGGAAGTGTTGTAGTGCAAATCCTCTTCGGAGCCTTGGGTTACAAAGTCCGCCCATACCACAGCTTTGTAGGTGCGGTTAGGGGTTAATCGCAGAGAGAAAGATACGGGTTGGTATCTATCTACCACCTTTTTGATAGGAGCAACAGCTTCAATAGTTGTGCCTGAGGCTTCTACACGATAAATTGCCAACTGGTAGCGAAGATCGTGTGAGGTGGTGAGATTTACATTCGTGAGACCGCCTGCGGCACTACTGCTTTGCTCTCCATAGAGGGCAGCACGAGTAGCTTGGAGACCTTGCTCTTCGGGAATAGATAGCGTAAAGTTGATATTAGCTTCGCTACTACCATCGGGTACTTGTTGATCTATAACAAGCACCTCCTTGGTCTGACATCCTGCCAGAAGAAATAGAGAAAATAGAAGGTAGATTGCTTTGATTTTCATTGTTGTATAAAATAAAAATGGATTAATATGCAAAGAGTAAATATTTAATAGTTAGTTTCTTGTGCTCATCTCTTTAATTAAAAGGAGTTAGAGAGAGACGTGGAGTTGCTTCTCCCGATAGTGTAACTGTACCATTTGTATTGGTAAGCATATTACCCGTAATGGTGGTTAGCCAGTTACGTTGGATAGGAATGTTGCTCTTGAGATTGTAGCGCACTAACGAAGTATTGCCCTCTAAGGCTTCGAATATAATGTTAATCGGAGTTTGTCCTTTTGAAGGAGTCATCAGATAGTCCACCATGATGGTGCGATTGTTAGGGCTCAAGTCGTAACCCAAGGCGTACTCTTTTTCGGTTTTGTTGAGTGTACCACTATAGGTGGTAACGTTTTCGCTTTTGGGGAGGTCGATGCCTGTACTCTGGTCTGTGAGGAGGTTGATGCTTGTAAATCGTTTACAACCATAGTAAGCTATCTTTATTTGGTCTACTTTTGGTGCTGTGGGCTCCCAGTCTGTTGTTACGATACGTAGTTTGGCAAAGGGACGTTTTAGAACGAGTTGCTGTGCCACCCCTTGGTTGGTTACTGCAAACTCTTGTGCACCATAAAAGGCATCGCGGCTCTCATCGTTGAGAATTGCGGTAGCATCGGAGGGCAAGAGGGTGATGTTAGGGAAGTCTTGCGTATTGTAATGGTGGTCTGTACGAGTGCCTTGAGGTATGAAGTCCGCCCATACCACAGCTTTGTAAGTGCGATTGGGGCTGAGACGTAGAGCAAATGTAGCGGGGGTGTTGGCATCCTCGATCTTTGACAGAGGGGCAACCACTCGGCGGTGCGTTCCGTCGCTTTCTACCTTATAAATGGCTATTTGGTAGCGTAGGTCGTATTTATTAACCCAATCAATGTTATGTATGCCCCCTAAAGCACTATTGCTCTCTTGACCCAAGAGGGCAGACCGAGTCTGTAACTCTCCATCGGGGGGTGATACAGAAAAACTAACTTCTATCATGGAGGTTTGCTCTTCAAGGTCGTTATCAACCTCTTGCTTAGGTTGGCAAGAGGGTGTTACTATAAGGACCAAAAGGGAGAGAAATAGTATTGCAATTCTTTTCATCTTTTCAGGGGAGAATTATATTTCTACAATATGTTCGCCATCAAACTTTTCGTCGATAGAGACCTGACCTCCATTGTCAATCTTTTTGGTCAAGAAAGGAGCTTTGACTACCGTCTCATGGTTGCGTAACAAGGGTACTTCTACATTGGCACAACGACTAATCTCTACGCCGTTAGCATCGAAGAAACAGAGGTCTACGATGATGTTGTCTTCCTTTTTGAAACTTGTGAAAAGGTAGTCTTTCAGCAGGATAATCTCCTCTGTATCTTGCGAAAGGTCGTCGGGTAGTGGAGCTTCGAAACTATAGGTGCTAATAAATTCGTTCGGTTCTTTCTGAGAAACATCGTACCCTATGCTCACGTACTGCTTGTAGGTTACTTTCACTTTGCCTCCTTTTAGTTTACCACCATCTTGAACAAAGGCACGATAGTCCGAAGCGACTAATGTATAGCGAGCCACGGGGCGAGAAAGTAATACGGGGATAAGGCGAGAGCGTTGTACTCCCATATCGGGTAGGAGAGGATAACCCTCAGGACCCAAATTCATGTCGAGCGTGAAAGATTGTTGTCCCGCAGCGCAACTTTTGAGATGTATGTCGGTTGGATAATTTTTAATGTTAGAGAGAATGTTGAGAAGAGTAGGGGTAGAGTAATGAGTATCGGTCGGCTGCCCCTTGCGTACATAGTCCGCCCAAGCCAATATGCAGTAGTTACCATCGGGTAGCTTCGTGTATAAGCGATTTTGAGGAGGAAGAGCATCTTTGTCCAACTCCATCACATGGCGCGCTACTCGCTCATCTTGGCGCATAGAGCGTGTGGCACGCGTTGGGTTGCAACGGTAGATGTCGAGGATAAGGCGCATAGCATATCCCTCGGCAGGTTGGTAAGCAGGAGTACTCACAGCATCAAGAACTTTTACCGAACGCTCCCACTTGGGACCATATACTACCTCTTTATGGTAGAGAGGAGGCGTGCGATCGATGTGTGTTTCGATGATAACCTCCGATTCGATGGGTTGTGGATACTCATGGATGGTACGGTCGCAAGAGCTAAGTAGGCTTGCCACCCCACATAGGGTTAGGATAAGTGTATATAACTTCTTGTACATGGTGCTCTTTCTTACTTTTTACGAGGCTTGTAGAATTTGTAAGCAATGGAGATGCCAGCTCTGGTAATACCCCAATAGAAGTCGTTGCCTGAGTGGAATTTAGGACCATTGTTCCAGTTACGATAGACATCGTAGTCATATTCGGCAAAGCCTGCTCCGATGTTGAACTCTAAACTCCAGCGTCCCGCTTTGTCCAAGTGAGTGGCATAGCCGTAGCTGAGTCCCATCCCCCATAGTGCGTGGTTGGGGTCTTGGTATCGTCCATTATCGTTAATAGCCACATTAAAGCCTACTATGTGTGTATGAATCCCGAAGAAGTTGCCTCTGCCCGCTTTTTTCAACCAGTAGCGTAGCTCGGGTTGCGAAGCCAAAAGGCGTACTTTACGAGTTGGGGTGTAGTCGTAGGGAGAATACCAAACAGGTACATCCAAGCTCCATTGACGCCAAAGCTCCACTTCAAAACCAGCATTCGCAAGTAGGGCACCCAAGAAGAGTCCATTTGTTTTAATGGCCCAGAATCGATTTTCAACAGGGGCTTCAAGGGGCATTTCAACCACAGGAGTGGGTGTTATGGTTACAGTGTCGGGTGGTAAATGGGTAGGAGTCGGAGAGACTGGAGTGGGGAGCTTAATATCTTCAGCAGAGCAGACAATAACCATACGCGAGTTACGCAATACGGAAAAAATGTCTTGTAGTAATAGTCGCCACGTCTTTCCTTGGTCTATTGCTTTTATCTTGCGTTTTCTTACTGCCCAATCATTCTCGTTTGAGATGATTTCCAAAACTCGTTCCTTGTTGGGGAATTCTTGTTCCCGAAGGAGACGAGAGAGCGTTAGCCAATCTTCCCAAAGATTTTCTTTCCGAATGTCAGCGTCGGTCAAGTTGGTTTTCCTCTTGATATAGTCAGCAAACACTCGTGCACGCCATGCTCCCAACCACTTATTGCCTTCAATAGGACCCTCAGGCGAGGCACTACCTCCAATCCAAATGTAAGACATCTTGACCCGTTCGTCTTTTCTCAATTTGTTGATAAGGTTTACAATCTCAGAGAGTTGCTCGTCTTCTCGCAACACAGCTTTGTTTACCTCATAGATGACGGGAACAAGATCCGTGTGAGCATACGCTAAAACGGAGTCTAACTTGTCGGAGGGTAGGAATGTTACATACCGAGGATACCATTCGTACGCCTGAGCAATAACAGAGTCCCCTTGAAGAGGGGGAGCCTCTACTTGTAAAGATGCTCCAGCCCATAGTACATGGACAATTAGTGAAAGGAGTAGTAGCGTTCTTTTCATATAATCAATTTAGAGCCTCTGCATATAGGAGGGAATGGCCAAGAGAGAAAAAGAGGTATAGCAGGGCTGTGAAACGATAAAAGGAGTTTGTTCAGAATGAGTGTGGATAATGGCTACATCTTGTGTAGAGAGAGGGTTTGTGAAGTATTGTGTGAACGGAACGTTTTCTATTCATAATTAAAAGGAGAATACTTTAAGCAAGGAGTTTCTCATTAATCCCAATGTCTGTTTCGTGCGCAAATGCAGTAGCATGTATCCATTTCGAGACAAAGATAAAATATTTTATTTAATATAATATCCTCTTTTGTGAATTGTTTTTGAAAGAGGCGACATAATATTGTTTCTTTATTGAGAGATAGCTCTTTCTGTAAGCGAAAGGTTGTAGCTTTCTAAAATCTTTGTAAAAACGTGTTCGGACAATCTGATTTTTATTGAGCTATTATTGTTTTTGAAGAAAAAAGGTAGTGCAACCCGATATTGTTAAAAGTAAGTGTTGGGATAGTAGATTAAAAATGTAACCATTAACCCTTTGGAACAAAACCCTCTGTGCGAACTCTGGAAAGGATTAATCCTTAGGAGGCTAATCATTAACCCTTTTAGAGGGTGTTACGATAATATCGTATTCAGTGTGTTGTTATCGACTTCCTAGATAGTGTCCTCAAAAAAATGTGTAAGCCCCGTAGCTCTTAACTTTGTGGTAACAACAAAAAACAAATTAAGAACAATGGAGCTTACAGCATCACAAAAGTCGGCATTTATTTCGGAAATGCTATCATC
>NZ_FUXE01000028.1 GCF_900167105.1 Porphyromonas circumdentaria
TGTCTTTGTATTGCGAGACAATGCCTAAGGCAAACTCCCTTAGTGTGTTTAGATTAGTCGCTGATTAGTTCTTCCCCATAAACTTGAAGAGAAGTCATGCATCGACTCTTAATCCTCGCCCCACACAGACAACTCGCCAATACAACTACGTAGTGTATCGCTTAACTTATACTTACAACGCCCCACTCCCCGTGCGTCTTCTACCTCCTTAGAAAAATAATCTTACCTATCTATAACCCAAAGACGCCCTTTAGCTTAATGCGACTACTCTCGCAGAGAAGCTTTTCTTCCTGTACGATAGCAGTATTGATAAGAGCTTCCCTATTTCCTCACTTAAGACTAAAAAGGGGAGGTACAGAGCGACCAAAAGTTTCCTCCTATGATAACTAAAGTTTGCACGTATACAAACTCGAGTTTACACAAGTCCTAACTAAAGTTTCCTCCTATGCTATTAAAAGCGCGCCTGCAGAGCGAGAAAAACAGCCTCTGTTATAATCGCTTTTCGGGATCTACATTTCTTCCTCGAAGAAACTATCTCAACCTCCTCTTTTCCCCTCTATTCACTCCTCCCGTGCGAGAAATTTGGTCATATCAAAAGAAAGCATTACCTTTGCAGAGCAAATCAGACCTTAGTCCTTATTTCAAATCCGAGTTCTGTTTTGTTTATATCGCGGGGTGGAGCAGTGGTAGCTCGTCGGGCTCATAACCCGAAGGTCAGAGGTTCGAGTCCTCTCCCCGCAACTTTAAGGAGATAAATAAGATTAGAGAGCGTTGCCTGTTGTTATAGATTACAAGGCAACGTTTTTTTATTTGTCTTCTATTCATAAAAAGCACTTTTGGAGAAGCAGAGAGAAGTCTCTAAAACTACTCAAGTGGGACAATAAAACAGGTTACTCGAAGCCATCTCACCTACTTCGCGCCTTTTGAGCGACTTCTTACAGTACTCTTTGCGTTAAATTATACTACCTTTGTACAGCATAAGGGCATAGATTATGCCTCTACTCCATTAAGTAGCATTTTTTAGATAAATTATTCTCTTTATTATCTTCATAGGTATGTGCAGTTTCTACAGAAATTCTTTGCTTCGAGGAGCCGCTCTTTTTATGGGAAGTCTTTTCCTATTACTGGCCTTCTCTTGTAACAATCAACATCATTTCATAAAAGACAAAAAGCTCAGAGAGCGTGTAAAACAGGATTTTGCCAGCAGAGACAGTCTCTTAGGTGGAGAGATAACCAAGCAAAGATTCTCTTTCGGCGACAAAGAGATCACGGACGAAGTCAGGGGGGCACTTGAGTTTCTCTACGCTTATATGCCCCTATCCGATGTTATCGACTACAGCCAGCACGACCTTGCGAAAGATGTTTACAGCAGTTTACAGGCGCGTGAAGAGATGCCTTGGGGGGACTTGGTGCCCGAAAAAGTCTTTTTGCACTTCGTTCTCCCTCCACGTGTCAACAACGAAACACTCGATGCTTCTCGCCCGCTCTTCTACAAAGAACTTAAAGAACGCGTAAAAGGGCTCTCGATGCGTCAGGCGGCTCTGGAGGTAAATCACTGGTGCCATGAGTGGGTAACCTACGCCCCCAGCGATGCCCGCACCCGTTCTCCGCTCGCAACCAAACGCAATGCTTTAGGTCGCTGTGGGGAGGAATCAACCTTTACCGTTGCTGCTCTACGCGCTGTAGGTATTCCCGCACGTCAGGTATATACTCCTCGATGGGCGCATACCGACGATAATCACGCTTGGGTAGAGGTATGGATCGAGGGCAAATGGTACTTCTTAGGGGCTTGCGAGCCTGCTGCCGACTTGAATATTGCTTGGTTCAATTCCTCCGTAGTGCGTGCCATGTTGGTACACACCAAAGTATTCGGTTACTACGAGGGACCAGAAGAGGTATTGCAACGTACCCCCAATTTCACGGAAATTAACTGTATCGACAACTATATCACCACACGCAAAGCAGAGGTGCGTGTAGTAGACAAAGAGGGCAAGCCTGTGCCTAACGCTACAGTACGTTATTGTATATACAACTATTCAGAGTTCTATCCAGTGGCAAAATTAGAGTCCGATGATCAGGGTACTTCTGTCCTTTCTGTCGGTTACGGCGATATGATTGTATGGGCAAGTAAGGGAGATTTAATGGGATATGCCCTCTCCAAATCAGATCAAAAAGAACCTTTGACAATTACACTCACCACATTTGATGAATTACCTGCATCAGCAGAGTTTTCTATCATTCCCCCTAAGGGAGAGGCACTACCCACTACCGCCACGGAAGAAGCTATAGCCCTCAATGACAAACGCCTTACAGAGGAAGACTCTATACGCAAGGCCTACGAATTGACCTTTGCTCCTACCAAGGAGGAAGTTAAGTTATCTCAGGCTTGGGGCTTGCCCGAAGGAGAGTTGACACAGCTTTATACTACGGCTCGCTCAAACATCCACCATCTTATCGACTTCATAGAAAAAGCCTCCAATAAGAGTTTAGCACTTGCTTTCCTACAAGCCTTAAGTGCAAAAGATCAGAGTGATATCGAAAGAAGCCTACTTGATGCTTTCTTTGCGAAAGTTCCTGATGAAGCCACCTCCTTTGAATTAGAATACCTTTATAATCCTCGTATTCATTACGAGCACCTCTCTAACTGGCAAAAAGAATTAGAGATTTTGAAGGATATATCGGACAATCCACAAGAAATCTTCGACTTTATCAACCAAAAAGTAATTGTAGATGACGTTCTCAACCGCAATGGCAAACCCATTTCACCCGCAGGGGTCATCAAGTGGGGACGGGCAGATTTACACTCTATAAAGATAGCTTACGTGGCAGCCCTCCGCTACAAAGGCATTCCAGCTCGCATCAACGAGTCGACAAGAGCAGTTGAATACTCTCTCAACAAGGGGGCTGAGTGGCACAAAGTAGACTTTGAATCGCAAAGTATAACCCTTCCTAAAAAGGGCAGGTTAGACCTTGTGCGCACACCAGACACATCTACCGAACCAAAGTACTACAGCCACTTTACCATTGCTCGCATGGACGATCGCAACTCCTTCCCTGCAACGATTTATTACGACTATACGCTTTCTAACGAACTACGTACACTCTTTGCCACTCCTCAAGAATTAGAAGAGGGCAACTATATAATCGTTTCGGGTACACGTATGGCATCGGGTACTGTTTTGGCACATGTGGAAAAATTCAAAGTATCCGAGGGTACAACCACTAAGCAGAGTGTAAAAGTACCCGTTGATCCCGACGACGTATCGGTTATAGGCTCTATCAATGCAGAAGCAACCTATCTCTCTGTACCGAACTTAGAGCCCGTTTCGATTATTTCCACTACAGGTCGGG
The DNA here is from genome assembly GCF_900167105.1 of Porphyromonas circumdentaria. Lineage (GTDB taxonomy): Bacteria > Bacteroidota > Bacteroidia > Bacteroidales > Porphyromonadaceae > Porphyromonas > Porphyromonas circumdentaria. The sequence goes on from NZ_FUXE01000028.1 coordinate 3,352, forward strand.
GCTACTTTGTGCTGGCTATTCTCAAACGAGGTACCGAGCCTACCAACCACGCCCTCAAAGACTTGGAGCGTGTTCAAACGCAACTCAATGCTTGGGGACGCCCCTTCTTGCTCCTCTTCACCAACGAACACGACTACAAGGGGTATAAGAAAGAGGAATTTCCCACCCTGCCCTCTAATCTCACCTATGGTGTAGACCTAAATGGAGCTATAGAGAAGATGGTACGTGAAGCGGTGAACAGTACCTCTTCAGACCTACCGCTAGTCATAGTAGCAGACTCTTTCGGGCGAGTGGTGTTCGTGCGTCAAGGCTATACGATCAGCCTGGGCGACCAAATCCTCTCGATCCTCCCCAAGTTGTAAGTACAGTTTTTTCACTCCAAATACATATTGGCACTATGCGCTCTATTATAGCAGTTATTGCAGGTGGTTATTCGGGAGAGTATGAAGTATCTCTGCGAAGTGCCGCTAATATTATGAGTTCGATAGACACGCGTCTATTCGACCCCTATTTAGTTCTCATCAGTAGAGAGGCTTGGCAGGTACAAATAGGCGATAACTATTACCCCGTAGACAAGAATGACTTCTCTTTTGAAAAAGAAGGAATTAAACATCGCTTTCATTATGCCTTTATAACCCTGCATGGAACGCCTGGCGAAAATGGACTTTTACAGGGTTATCTAGATATGTTACAAATACCCTACAACACGGGAGGAGTATTGACAGAGGCACTGACATTCGATAAGTATTGTTGCAACCGATACCTCTCGACCTTTGGTATACGTATCGCAAAGTCACTGCGCCTCTTTATGGGAAAGCTGTTGGATATAGATCGGATTGCACAAGAGGTTACACTACCCTGCTTTGTAAAGCCTAATATCGGAGGCTCTAGCATCGCTACAAGTAAAGTTACCGACAAGGCACAACTGCAATCTGCCATAGAGCGTGCCTTTGAAGAGGCTCAAGAAGTAATGGTAGAACGCATGATAGTAGGCACCGAGGTAACCTGCGGATGTTACATTATAAAAGGTGCGGCACATGCTCTTCCTGTAACAGAAGTAGTCGTTCACGATGTTGAATTCTTCGATTATGCGGCTAAGTATCTCGGAAAAAGCGATGAGATAACTCCAGCTCGCATACCCGCTGCACAGACTGAACACGTACAGCAACTCACCAAAGATATTGCTCACTACATCCAAGCAAGTGGCATAATCCGCGTAGACTATATTATAGAAGCAGATGGCACACCCACGCTTCTGGAGGTAAACACAACTCCTGGGATGACCGATGCCAGCTTCATTCCCCAGCAGGTACGTGCTGCAGGTATGGAGTTAGGTCATCTTTTTACAGAAATTATTCAAGATAAACTTCAAGAGTGATGGATCAGAGCTATTCGAGAGCCTCTATATTAGAGGAGATACGCCCCTATCAAGATCACGAAGTAGAGGCGGCGACTAAAGCCTTAACAGAGAACCCTGAGTTCGTTATGGTACTAAAGATGGCTACACCAGAGTATGCCGATGCCTTTATGACTGCTATCCGAGCGGCACGCACCATCAAGGATTTCAAACTCAACTTCAGCTACAAACTGATAAAAGGGATTGTAGAGAAAAACTCTTTCAGTTGTTCCATATCGGGGCGTTCTCGTTTGGGCGCAGATGTTCCCTATACTTTTATCTCCAACCACAGAGATATTGTTTTAGACTCTGCCTTGCTCAACATTTTGCTCTCCGATATAGGGTATCGCCTGCCCCGTATAGCCATTGGCGATAATCTCTTAGTACGCCCTTGGGTAAAAGATTTGGTGCGACTCAACGATAGTGTTATCGTGCAACGTTCTCTCCCTCCTCGTCAGTTCCTCGCTTCGGCGCAGACTTTGTCGCAATACATCCGCTACTCTATCCAAGAAGACGATAGCTCTATGTGGATTGCCCAGCGAGAAGGAAGAGCCAAGGATAGTGACGACCGCACACAGATTGCACTTCTTAAGATGATAGCTCTATCGGGTACGGGAGACGTTATTCATCGCCTCAAGGGGATCAATATAGCCCCCGTGAGTATCAGTTACGAGTACGACCCTTGCGACTATCTGAAAGCGCGCGAGTTGTACACACGCAAACGCAACCCCGAATACAGGAAACCTACGGGGGAGGATGTGTTGAATATGAAAGAGGGTATAATGGGTTATAAAGGTCGCATCCACTTTGCATTAGGCACCCCTCTCAACCAACTTTTAGAAAGAGAAGAGCTACCCAAGGCACATAACGAACAGTTGCAATTCGTGGCTTCTGTTATAGATAAAGAGATCCATAAACTCTACCGCCTCTACCCTGGGAATTATATTGCAGAAGATTTGCTCTCAGGAGTAGATACCTATGGAAAAGCAGGACATTATAGCCCTGCCGAACGGGAGCAATTCCTTACCTATCTTACCCAACAGGTGGTCAAAACGGGGTTGCCACAGGAGGCGCATGAGGAACTTCGCTCGCTGGTGTTACTGATGTATGCCAACCCTCTGCGCAATCACCTCAAGGCAAACGAACTAAAAGGATAGAGGCAAAAAGAAGTTCTTAAGAGATAAATAGCTACTTTTGCAGAGCATTGATGTTTCTTTCTACCTCTCAAAGAGCGAAGAGAGAGACTGTGCATGATCTCTGAGAGAGTATGGCTTCGTAGTTCAACGGATAGAATAGTGGTTTCCTAAACCATAGATTCGGGTTCGATTCCCGACGGAGCTACTCCCTGTTAATCATCATTCAAGCGTCGTCCAACGCAGATTTTATACCCACTTTCCAACGTTTCCAAAAAGCAGACAAAATGGGACGACTATATAGATGCAAAGCCTATCGAAAGAAGAGAAAAGAATCATCGGCGTACGAGAAACCTGCTTGTACGAGCTACGACAAATCCAGAGTATAGATTTTAATGCGTCAGTTCTGGGAATCAACTTTTGGTACATAACTAAACAAAAAGTACTTTTGCAGGGTAGAACTGTGTGGTTCTTCTACTAAAAACAACACATTTATATAGTTGCCTATGAAAAAGAATAAATTACTATTGTTATTCGGGCTACTCTTATCTGTTTCATGTGCCTATGGACAGGCTTCCTACCCAACATCTTTGGTTATAAAAAGATCTGGGGGCAAGGCCACTCAGGTATTTTACCTGCACAACCTCCATAAGATAACTTTTGAAAGTGGTAAGATGCGCACGATAATGCGGAATAATTGGACCATCCCAGAGGGTGGACTTTATGCCATTAACGAAATTCAGAAGTGTATATTCTCTAACGAACTCGCTACAACAAAGAACGAAGAGATACTCCTCGATCCTGCAAATTACACCTGTCTTGAAGATGGTAATAAACTTTTTATCAAAGGCTTAGAACCTCAAAAGATGTATGCTCTCCGTATTTTCAACGTGGCTGGAGCTCTTATCCATCAGTCAGATTCTTTCCAAGCTTTCCAGACTATCGACATAGCCAATTGGGCAGCTGGTGTTTATCTTATAACCATTAATAACCGACCCATTAAGTTTATAAAACAATGAAAAGAATATATACTTTACTTGCTGTAACACTTGCCATTTTTGCATCTGTACTCTCTTCAACTGCGCAAATAAAAGAGCGCATGATTATATACCCTAAAACAGGCACTCCCTTTGGTATCCGTGTAGATCATACCGATAGTATCATGTTTCTAACCGATCAGGTAGATCTCACCTCCTCTATGAATGTTTCTCCTTTAAGTGGTGTAACAGGAGGTATTAAGCTTGATGTTACTGTAGGAAAAGATGTAAAGAAAATCTGTATAGCCTTTCCCGAAAAGTACATGCTAGGTGACGCAGAGAAGACAGACGCCGAAATGATACACTTTATTTCTCGCATGCATAAAGATGTTCACAAAGTGGATATGTTGGACCCTAACCTTAGAACAACGTCGTTTGAACTTAAGGGTATGCAACAAGGATATACTTATGTTGGCATTATCTACGCAATGGATGAGTATGGTTGTATCGGACCTGTGGCAAAGAAAGAGTTCCAAGTACCTAAGGGGCCTCTTAAAGGCAATCCTAAAGTAAGTGCAAAATTCTCTGACATAGATTTTAGAGCCTTTACAGTAGACCTCGAGCCCAATAGTGACTGTGCGGCTTACTACTTCCTCCTTACAATGAAAGACGACCCTTCTTTGGCAGAGTCTATGAAGATGCTACATATACCAGATATGATGCACTACGTGGTCGCTTTTGGGGCTGACTTCAGAACCAGACAACCTCATGTTGGCAATAAGAAGCAAACCTTCAAAAAATTACGTCCTGGTAAAGAGTATATAATCAACGTAGTTATGGTTGATGCAGATGGTCAAATGTCTGATATAGTTGAGAATAAAGTTGAAACAAAGAAGGCAGGAACCGATCAGACTTCTCGCATTGCAGTTACCGTAAGCGGAATAACTTCAACTACAGCGACAGTTTCTTGCAAGCCCGATGCTAATACTTCTGAATACCGTTACTTCATCCAAGAAAAGGACAAATACACAGAGGAATTTGCTATGGACTATATTAAGAATACTCCCGAAATCCAAAATCTTCCTTTTGAATATGGTGAATCATCTTTCACATGGGAAAATCTTGCTTCCGACACTTCTTATTATGCTATAGCTATGGGTATGAATGCAAATAATGAATGGGGAGAAATGACTAAAGTGGAGTTCAAAACTCTTCCCGCAGGACCTGGAGCACCAGCCACTAAAACAAAAAACGGAGTAGTTGCAAGAGAAAATAAATAATAAGCTTCTCTTTTTACTCATAGAGCCTTGTACCTTTAGTTCAGTTGTAAAGGCGTAGTGAGGATTTATAGGATTACCTCTCCAGACCTCTTTCATGCAAAGAGTTGAGGAGAGGTAGTCTTCTGTCTACAGTAGGCTACGAGAGATGGGGCTCTAAAAGAAAAATACATTTACAACCTATCTCCTTTTAAGCTCTGAGAACTCTCAACAATTCCAAAAAGCCACTGAACATTATTAACAACGTGAATAATAGCTTATTAGTATATTATTGTTAGATTTGCGGACAGAAGAATATTAAAACAACAATAATAAGTATGATGAAACAAACCAAAAGAATTCTACTCCCATTGGCAATGCTGTTGGCTGTAGCCGTAGGACTTGTATCCTGTGGTCCTGATTTGAAAAAAGAGCAGGAACCTAAGAACCCTTCTATCGAAGTAAACCCTGTAAGTGTTGACTTCGGAAGTGTCAAACTCAACGAGCCTGCAAAGAAAGAAATTACCATAACAGGTAAAGAGTTGGCGGACGTTATTAAACTCTCTTTGGAAGGTGCGAATGCCTCTTCTTTCTCTCTGAATGTAAACGAACTTGCTAAGGAAGGCGGTAAGGTAGAGGTTACAGCAAAGACCGATAGCGAAGGTGATTTTGCAGCTGTGCTCAAGGTTGTATCGGGATCTATCTCTAAAGAGGTTGCCCTCAAATCAAAAGTTGTTTCCGAAGGTAATAACGATAGCGAAGTTAAATTCTCTACAGGCGAACCCATTACAGAGTTGGTTATGGACGTAAAATTCCCTGCCAACTATTCTGGTTTGGAGAAGGCTAATAATCTCTACATAAATGCTAAAGGTGGAGCAGAAGGAGAAGCCGTAGAACTTTCTATCGAAGGACCCGATGCCAATCTTTTCAAACTTAGCAGCACAAAAATTGAGGATAAAAAGAAAAAAGGTACTCCTTCTGGTGTTACCACATTAGTCTTCAACGCACAAAAAGCAGGTGATTTCAAGGCAGAGGTAGTAGCTAGATACGCTTCTAAAACACATCGTTTACCTATTAAAGCTACCGTTGTAGTAGGTAAGGCAGACGAAATCATTCTCGTCGAGCCTCCTCTTCCTGCCTCTAATATTAAGGCAAACCTCTTTGGCAAAGATCTTCCCAACGGAGCTACCATAAAGGTACACACCGTTATGGTTAATGAAGGGAGCGAATATGTTCCTAAGGTAGACCTCGAAATCCCCAGCGGAGCTCCTTACAGGGCACAGGCCTCTTACCAAAAGAATTTCCAAAATGCGCTTCAATGGTGTATGGGTAGTGCTTGTTTTGGTCAGCCTGGCGACGTTAATCCTTTTGTTTACGAAGGTGGAATCTCTCCAGGTAAGCACCATCTGGCATTTCACTTCCCTATTGACGAGTTAGTATCGGGTTACAAGAACAAGGTTACTTTCTCATTTTCAAACGGAACGGACTCTTACGTTCTCTATATCGAGTTTGACGTTGATTAACAGCTTAATGGGGGAGCCTGTTTAATGCCCCTCTTTTTAAGGCTTAGTATATAAAAGCGGAGCTTCTCCCTACTGCAAAGGGGAAGCTCCGTTTCTTTTATCCTGCTCTTTAGTTTAGGCTACAGTCTCTATGAGAGCTTGGATATCCTCTTCTTCAGTTCTGATACCAGCAATACCGCACATCTTGACCAAAACATCAGCAATAGTTGATACTGTCCTACAAAAGTGTGTAAGCCCCGTAGCTCTTAACTTTGTGGTAAAAAGCAAAAACAAACTAAGAACAATGGAGCTTACAGCATCACAAAAGTCGGCATTTATTTCGGAAATGCTATCATCAGAGTCAGGAATTAACGAGATTATTCGAGTGTTATTGAACACCTTCTCCAAACAAGAACGTGCTCTTTTTGTGGAGGAGCATAAAGGGGAACAGTGCAATGGTTTCCGTCCCCGTCGATGGCGAGGCTATGGATGTA
>NZ_FUXE01000026.1 GCF_900167105.1 Porphyromonas circumdentaria
GCCGTCTTACCGTGCGCTATGGCTTTGCACTTAGCTATCATTGCGCTTGATATTTAGAACATCATATACCTCGTCCGTAATCCGATACCGAGGGCTGTAAAATCGCTCGAAAGCGTGTAGCGAGATGCAAGAAAGGTTCTTGGCAATAGTAACCCAAGAGGGGTCTTTCGTCTTAATCAAGTTGGAAATATGACTGAAGAAGTAGCTGACCCGTTGCAAGACCCGAATAGCTTCCCGTTCGTGTTCTCCCAATTGAGGAACGGCAACAATCTCCCCCGTAAGCAACGCCTCCCGACAGAACTCGGAGAGCTTCTTGCCCGTCCGTTCCGCTCGCTTTTGTATCCTCGTTTTCTCCTCTTCGGAGCAACGTATCCGAAGAAAGCAGGTCTTATTCGACTTCTTATCCCGTTTCTCTTTATCTGTTTTTGGTTTCATATTAGTTTGTTCACTAAGGCATTCCAGCCGATGAGAACGAAGTGATTACGGCTCTCCCCCCGAGCGCAGCGGTAAAGGGGGCAAGTGCAGTTTGTGGCTACAAACTGACGTCTTGCAATGTTACCGATGAAATACATTCGCATATACTATGATTTGCTTCCATTACTTGTTCTTCTTGCCTTTTGAGAATGCCGATTATTCATTTCATCACTGATGGCTCGGAATGCCGGGATTAAAGTTTGCGCCAGCGTTCTATATCCTCGCTGTATTCTTCCAAATGTCGGAGGGCTATGCTCTCCAAGAAACTCGAAACATTCGCCCCGTAATCGCCCAAGCGACGGACAACGAACTCCAAGCGTTCCCACGTGGAGCGACTGAGATAGGTTGCCTTTCTGTCGATGATTTTATGGGGTGTGAGAAAAGCTTCCCGATAGCTCTCCAAGCTTTCTTGTCGTTGCTTGTGGCTGATGCGTTTCGGAGTGCTTGATACCTCTTGTTGCTTTTCCTGTTTGGAATGCTCTGCTTTCACGGCTTCCTTTACTTCACTCAAAGACTCGGAAGGCAACGTTTGCTCGGAGACGGAGGAATGCGGAGAGCTTTCAGATTGCCCCGATTGCTCTATCTGCTTTGCTTCTTGTTTGGTAGAGATGGCTTTACTGACAATTTTGGAAAGTATCTGTGAGCCATCGGAGTCTTTGGGATGGTTCAAGTAATGAGATAAATCAAATTCCTCTTTCATGGCTTATTTGAGTTTACGTTTGACAATAACAGGGCGTACCGTTCGCCCTCTCTCGATTTCTAATGAGCTTTCTCCCGATTGGTAATTAGTAATCTTTGGATTGCCAATTAGCTTTTTCTGCTGTTGAGAGTATTGAGCAACGTGGTACTCATTGAGGTCTTTGTATCGGGAATAGTGTCGGCTCATATCCTCCACGTTGATACCTGCCGATTGTAAAGAATGTAGGGCTTGTCGTCCAGCTTGGTCGTTATCGAAGAAAGCTTGAACGGAATCGATACCTTTCTCGTGGAGATAGGCAATGGCTCGTGAAAGATTACTGACCGAGTTCAGTACAAGGCAGGGAGCAGTTTCTTTTCCTTTCATCGTGAGAAGGGAAAGGAAATCCATAAAGCCCTCAAAGATGCAGTGAGGAGCATTGTTCGCTTCTCCTGCAATCAGAGAAATATCCTTTGGAGCTATCGTTCCCTTGAATGTCTTGTCGTCTCGGAGTTCATATCCTCCTGCACGATTGGCAAAGCCGATGGCAGAATACTCTCTTCCTCCTACTTCGTAGCGAATGTGACGGAGATAGGGACTTGCCACGGCAAGGTCTATCTTGCGTACTTCTCGGAGATAGTTTTGCAGATGCAGAGGCAATTCTTCACTAATGGAGAGAATACGCCTTGTATTACTCGGTCGCTGTTCTTTCCTTTTCTGCTCTATGCGAGCTTCACGATGAAAGGGAAAGGGGGCGAGGGTTGTCGCTTTGCCTTCGGCAAGATGTGCCATTGCTTCATAGGCACTACATCCACGCATCCACATCACAAGGTCTATGATGCTTCCACCTTGGCTTGTCCCATAGTCGTGCCACAAGTTTTGCCGAAAGTCCACTTTCAGGCTGGCATTGGGGTCTTCTCGGTAAGGTGCGTGATAAAGGGCATAGCCGTTATAACGCTTGGCAGGCTCGATGCCGCAGGCGTGCAGATAGCCCGCTATCGGTATCGCTTTGATGTATTGTAGGTCGTAATATTCGTTGTTCATTGCTGTTATCGTTGGATTGGGATTATTCATATTCATTATTCGATATTTCATTGTTCGCTCTGTTTTCTCTTTTTGGAATTTTCCCCTTTTTATCTTACTACCCTTCGACACTCGAATAAGTGATTGACAGTGAAAGAGAAAAGTGTAACACTTCATTCGGTTTTATCCTTCTACACCTCCTGTCTACACCTTTTCTCATTCATTCTTCCGTAGAAGCGTAGAAAGATGGTAGTAAGCCGTGTTGTAAGATGAATCCCTCCTGCAATCCTTTCTCTTTCACTGTATTATCCTTAGTTGTAGTAACGTAGTAAGGAGAATAGGAAAGAAAAGAGAAAGGAATATTACAAGGGGGGATAGTGTGCTATGGCGGTTGCTCGGGGTAAACCTTACGGACGGCATAGACATACACGGGATTGCCGTTTATCCTGCGACACTCCCTCGTATAGCCTGCCTTTCGCAAGGCTTCGCCCATCCGCTTGGCGGAGAGGGATTGTCGGGTATAGCAGGAGAGATACCCCACTATCTCCGAATTGGTCATATAGAAGCGTTTCGTTGTCGTCTCCGCTTCCGTTGGAAAGGTGAAATAGCGGAGCAACAGTTCCATCTCTGTCGTATAGACTTGGAAGGTTTCGCTGTTTCTATGCAACTCGGCAATCTCTTCATCATTGAACCAATAGCGAAACCCTTCATTCAACCGTGTCTTGGCTTCGCTGTAAACGGCATCCATCGGAATGCTTTTGGCTCGGTCTATATCTATTGCCAGCACTTCAAAGGGCAGGAAGCGTCTGCTCCCTGTCGGGTCGGTGAGGAAGTCGTTGCCATTGACCGAAGCCACGAAACTTGCCAAGTGGGGTCGCTCCTCGATATGCTTCTCGTAAGGCATACGGTACTTCACCTGCGGACAGGTAATGAGATTCTTCAGTTCGTTCTCGTCCCGTTTATTGAGGGCTTTGAGTTGGTCGTCAATATTGATGATAAGGTTTTGCCCGATAAGACTCAGCACGTCCTTCTCCTGTGGATATATCTTCCCCGTATAGCGGTAATCGGAGAGAGACGGAGGGCAGAGCAGGTCAAGGAACGTGGTTTTGAATTTTCCCTGCTCACCTGTCAGCACAAGGCAGGTATGGTTACGACATTGCTTGTCGTCCATTGCGTTGGCGACCACCGCAACCAGCCACTTGGTGAGGTATTCTTTCCACTTCTCGGGATTGGTTACACTCACGCAGTCGGCAAGGGCGGTGATAGCTTCCGCATTCCCTTTCGTCAGCGGTAACGCTTGGAAATAGGTTTGTACAGGATTGACACGTGGGGAGAAATCGCTTTCGATGATGCTGTACAGATTCTCGGGCGAGGTCTGTACATCGGCTTCCTTATCTAAAGCTCGTTTGAGGGTATTGATACGGTAGCGGTCTATGGCTGTATAATCGCCCGTTCCTCGTGGACGGTACTCCGCTCGGTGCAACACGGTGTTGTATCGAAATTCGTAACGAGCCGAAAGGAACTCTTCTATTTGGGCGTTCTTGGAGGAATTCTCCTTCTCTTTTTTTTTCATTGTTCGTATCTCTTTTGTTTGCTTGATTTTGAACTTTTATCCGAAACAGGATGCTGAAACCAAGTTAGAGAGGCGAACAGGTGAAGCCAAGCCTTGTGGCGTTGTTGCATCGAGGTGCTGCATATTTCTTCGGCAAAAGGAAAGGATACCTCATATTTTCTCCTCAAAAATCAGAAAACGACAAATGGAAGAACGGGAAACGCTACCCGAATGGCTGTATCGGATTGCATGCAGATGCATGCCTTTGCCTTTTCGATGAAAGCAGAGGGAAAAGCCTAAAAAGACAGGGAGGAAGATTCTCTCTAACAGAGCCACTTCATACTATATCGACGCCAGAAGTATCCACTTAGCAGGAATGGGGTAAACAGTACATGTCGGTTCGTTATTTTCGCATCGAAACAGGATTTTCCCCCACGGAAGGAATTGGGAGAAACGGAGAGAAAAGGCAGGGAATCCCTTCTGAAAACAGATAGGTTTTACTTATACATTTGCCTGCAAGTTCCTGTTATTTCCCTTGCTTTCATCAGGTCTGGGAACAAGGATTTCAGCTGCATACATTTGCATCAAAAAGAGAAAATAACAACAATTAAAACGATATTGATATGAGATTTACCGCCATCGACACCTCCGCGTGGGAGGAACTGAAAAAGAGCATCGAAGAGTTGGCTCTTTGTATGAGAGAGAATTTCGGCACGAAGCCCGAAGTCCCCGACTTGTTACACAACGGAGATGTGTGCCGAATCCTGAACATCAGTAAACGGACGCTCCAGCACTATCGGGATACCTCCGTGCTACCCTTTATCCAAATCGGGCATAAGTGCTACTACAAACGTGAGGATGTGGAAGCACTCCTCGAAAAGTCGAACCGAAAAATACAATGACTATGGAACACGAAATCATAAATAAAGAAACGCCCGAAATGAAACAACTCATTTCGGGCATTCAAGAAGTAAGCAAGCGTATTCGGGAGATTGCCCAAACGCATCGTCCGCTCTTCGGGGGAGAAATCTACCTCACGGGGCGAGAGGTCTGCGAACACCTTTTCGTCAGTCCTCGCACCCTGCAAGACTATCGGGACAAGGGCATTATTCCCTATACCCAAATCGCAGGGAAAATCCTCTACAAACTTTCCGACATCAACCGACTACTACAAGAGAACTATCGGAGGTGATAACGAATATTATTTTTGAACGAGAGTTGTCCAAAATTGATCTTCCTCTTCAATTCTTTCGGAAAAAAGCCAGACCTCTTTGATAAGTCCGTCCTCCAAGCGAAGTAAATCCACGCCTCTCATTGCCATAGAAACTCCTTTTTTCTCCAAAGCGAAACTGATAGAAGCCACCACCATAGCCCCATTGTCAGCAAGGTAATCTACTTTAATACCCAAATCGCCACCGCTCCATTCAGCCAATTTCCCTAAGTGGGCAAAGACGGCTTGCTTCCCTGTGAAAGTACCCGACTGAACGCCCTTGCCCGGCTGATGCCAAACCAAATCATCGGCGAAAAGCAACTCCACTTTTGCCATATCGCCATTTTCCAATGCAGAAAAATACTGCTGTACAATTTCTAAATTTGTCATTTTTAAATCTTTATTTTTAGATGAATTCTTGCTTTCGCCGAATTGACAAGATGCAAATCCCATCAAAACGACTGCTAATAAAACTATCTTTCTCATTACCGATTGATTTTTATTTGAAAAGTTGAGAATTTGATGGCAAAATTATATCTTTGCTATCTATTTGTCAAGTACCTACAATATTGTATGATACTTACTATATTGTTAGATTTATTGATAATCAACAAGAAAAAATGCTATGGAGAGAAAAAATTCAGACAACGAATGCCCTGTACGAAAGTCGATGCAGATTTTTGCAGGTAAATGGACTTTACTCATTATTTATCAAATCAACAGCAGAATAATTCGCTACGGAGAGCTCAAGCGTGCCATTCCGGGTATAAGCGAGAAGATGCTCATAAACGAATTGAAATTCCTCTGTGACAAAGGATTGATTGCCAAAAAACAATACCCGGAAGTGCCTCCACGTGTAGAGTATTCGCTTACACCATTGGGAGAGAAAGTGCTGCCGATTATCGATGAAATTGCCAAATTCGGAATGGAAAATCTGTGAATCTTTGTTCTAATGGCTCTCTCTGCTATATGCATGCCATGTGGAAACAGGTCATTTACCTTCGCCAAGTACTTCTCTTAATGCATTCATCCCGTTAACGGCAGAAGGGAATCCGGCAGCATAAACAGACATTTGTAAAATAGCCTCTTTCACCTCATTGACAGAGCTTCCTGTATTGAGTGGGCAGCGTCGCATAAAGTAGTTGCAGTGGAGCAAACAGATAGAGAGTTCTTTGGAGCTCTCCGCACCGAGCGAGAAAGTTTCAACGAAAGTATGCGCCAACTAATCAAGAACGACATAGGTAGTTCCTCAACGTAACAGACATCATGAAAATAGAACGAGTTACCAAAAACAAGAAACAATTTCTTGATTTATTGCTGTTAGCGGACGAACAGGAAAATATGATTGACAAGTATTTGTCGTGTGGAGACTTGTTTGCCTTATACGACGATGACTTGAAAAGCATTTGCGTTGTAGTGCCTGTAAGCAGTGATACCTGTGAATTGAAGAACATAGCGACATACGAGCAATATCAGGGTAAAGGTTACGGTAGAAGATTGATAGATTATATTTCCGATTTCTACAAAAAAGACTATAGGGCAATGCTTGTCGGTACTGGTGAAGTTCCTGCAATCCTATCGTTTTATGAAGGCTGTGGTTTTGAAAAGTCTCATCGGATAGAGAATTTCTTCACTGACAATTACGACCATCCAATTTTCGAACGAGATATACAACTCGTAGATATGATTTACCTTAGAAAGGATTTATGACAATGGGAATAGACAATATCTTGAATAAGATACAGCAAATTGAACATGGGTTTCAGCATATTATTGATGGAGCTGGCGAGGTTGTTTCCACACACCCGAAAGAACAATGTTTTGAACTTGCACTCACTTTGTTTGAACACGAAGCCTATCAAGCACGAATGTTGGCAACAACAATCTTGGGCAGATTGGCAACAGAAGATAATAACGCACTTTGTCTTCTGAAAAAGCGAATAAGCACCGATGAGAATTGGAGAGTGCAGGAAATGCTTGCAAAGGCTTTTGATGAAGTTTGCAAACACAGGGGGTATGAAGCATCTTTACCTCTCATTGAAGAATGGTTGAATGATAACAAACCGAATGTTATCCGTGCTGTAACGGAGGGGTTGAGAATTTGGACAAGTCGCCCGTTCTTCAAAGAAAACCCATTAGTTGCTATTGCTCTAATCGCTAAGCACAAAGGACACGAAAGCGAATATCTTCGTAAATCTGTTGGAAACGCTTTAAGGGATATAAGCAAGAAACATTCAGACTTGATACGGCAAGAAGTGGAGCAATGGGATTTATCCAATCCTCAAGTTCTGTTCACTTACAAACTTGCAACGAAAATATTGAACCCTACTAAATAATCACACTATTTGTATATGGAATATTTGTTAACTTCACCTGGAGACCACTTAGATTTTGGTTTTGGAATTACCGCAGAAACTTATTATAACTCGGCTAAATATATGGATGAAGGAAGAGATAAAATTCAAGCCTTCCAACTTGTAGAAATGCCTATTAATTTCTTATATAGACACTCTATTGAATTAGCCTTAAAATCATTGATAATTATTTTTCATAAGAAATTATCTATCCCATACGAGAATGATTCTTGTGAGAGTACAAAACCTAAAATCCTAAGTCAAGGAAAATGGCGACCTCTCTATAGTTGCCATTGGATTGATGAGTTATATCGGTATTGGAAAGACGAGTTGCTACTAAAGAATATAACAAGACTTGAATCCCTTGCTAATAAAGGAGATTGGAAAGAATACGAGGATATAACAAAGGCTATTCCTATTATTGCAAAATACGATAAACAAAGTTCTTTCTTTAGATATCCTGTAACGGAAAATCCGAACTTGGATTTGGAGAAATTCACAATGAAAGAAGTGGATATTGAAACCTTACGCAAGATATTTGAACAGCAAGAATCAGTGAAAGAAAAAGAGAGGGGAGGAAATGTTATTTTAGCCATAAAAAATGATAATGATGAAATTATAAAGGCATACAGAAGGCAAAAGGAATTGTTGACAGAATTATCTGATTCACTAAAGAAAGTTGCTCATTATTTTTATTGCATCCATATAATGACAAGAATTGAATTATGTAAAGGAAAGTAGTATTCACCTTTTATTACAATAAGAAATGTGATGTCAGCAGGTATTAGTACATAGGTGCGTGCTGACTAATTGATACATCAACGCACAAATAAGAAAAAAGAGTTTGTTTCGCACTAATGAAGCAAACTCTTTTCCATTTAAGCCTATATACTACCTTGCTTTATCAGCCTGTCTATGTCTCTTGTAATCTTTTGGTCGGTGATTTGGGCATAAATTTGCGTGCTGGCAATGGACGAATGTCCCATCATCTTTGCAATACTCTCTATCGGAATACCTGCCTCCAAAGTCAGCGTGCCGAAACTATGCCTACCAACGTGGTAGCCCAGCGGAGTGCGAATGCCACACGCCAACCCCACGGCTTTAAGATGGGTAAGCAGTTTGCTCTTGCTCATTGTATCGGGGAATATCTTGTAATCTTCCTTGCTCTCCTCCTTGGTATAAAGCGAAAGTATCTGCTCCGCTATCGGATGCAAGGGTATCAAACTCTCCACTTCCGTTTTCTGTCTTGCCCTGCGGATATACCGCTTCCCTTCACTGTTCGTTTCGATTTGCGAAGCTCTTAGGCTCTGCAAGTCGGCAAAAGCCAAACCCGTAAAGACGGAGAAGAGAAACATCCTTCGGCTTAGTTCCGCCCCTTCCTCCTGCAACGGGAATGCCAAGAGTTTTGCCACATCGCCCTTGCTCAGGAAACGAGGTTTGCGCTCCACGGCTTCATATTTCACCTCTTCAAACGGATTGAAGCGTATTGTCCCTTGACTGACGGCTCGATACATCAACCGACTCAACCAACAGAGATGCTTGTTTATCGTTGCAGAAGCATAGCCCTCCTTCTTCAAATAAAAACGGTAATCATCAAAAAAGTCTATCGTTAGAGCCGTTAGGGGAATATCCTCTTCGCCACGATTTCGCACAAAAGCATTGAGCTGTTTATCGGAACTTCGATTGTTGCTATACGTTCCCTCACTCTTGCTTTCTCTTTGGGCATTGAGTTCCTCTGTACTAAGGGCAAGAAGTGTCGTTGGATTCCGTCCGATGCCTTGTAAGTAGTTCTTCAGAAGCTCGGCACTCACTGCTCCATATTTGTAGAGCAAAGTATTGTAACCCTGTTCGATTTCCTCCCGAAAGGTTTGTAGGCGTTGGTTGGTCTTCTTGTCCATTGTTTCCCCTCGCTTCACGCTCCAATCGTGGGGGTTGATGCTTTCGCCTGTGGTTATCACTACGTTCGCTCCGTCAATGGTGATACGACAAAGGATTGCCGTTGTGCCGTCTGCTTTGGTCTTGTTTTTATTGATATAGAATAGGATTTTGAATGTACTGCGCATAACTCCTACAAGGTTAAGGTTAAGTCTTCAGTGAAAGAGAGAAATCGATCAAACTCATCGAAGAGCTTTTTCGGGGTAACATGGGCGTATCGCTCAGTCGTTTGTATGTTGCTGTGCCCCAGCATTCGGCTCACCGTTTCAATGGGAACGCCACGTTCCAAAGTAATCAAGGTCGCAAAAGTATGGCGACCAACGTGTGCCGAAAGAGGAATAGATATACCTGCTCGAAGTTGCAGAGCTTTGAGTTGGACGAGATAAGCCGAATAAGCAATGGGTGCAAAGAGCGTAGTTCGTTCGTCAGATTGATACCGCCCTATCAAATGCACCGCTTCAGGCAAGAGCTTCACACGACAAAGGGTATTGGTCTTTTGTCTGCGGAACTTCAACCACAACGCCCCCTCATCATCCGTAAAGAGATGTTCCCGACTAAGGATGACCATATCGCAGTAAGCAACACCCGTAAAGCAAGAAAAGAGAAAGAGATTGCGAGCGGTTTCCAACTCCACTTCATATGGCTCAAAAGTCAGGTTCTGCAACTTATCCAATGAAGCTCTGTCCAATGCACGAGGTTGTTTATTCTCTCCTCGTTCTATCTCCACGTGGGCGAATAGTTGTCGTTCGGTTAGTCCTTCACGATACGCCAAACGGCAGACTTTCTTCACCGCTAAAGCCATCTTACGATAATAACCTTGCGAATGTCCCAGCTTTCCGACAGAATAGTGTTGCAAGCATTCCAAAAAGTCTTCCTCTATCTGTCCGAAAGAAATATCTGTCGTGTGATACTTCTCTCGGATAAAGGCTTGCAGATGCTTACGAGTAGTGTAGTAACTGTTTAAAGTCGTCGCCTTTATTTCTATACCCACCTTTTGCTCCATCTCCTTGACCATTCGGTCGTATCGCTCCAAAAAGGTTATTTGAGTTTGCATGCTCCCTTGGAACTGCTCCTTGATGTCTGTCGCTGTAAAGACAGCACCTCGCTCGCAAAGGAGTCGATAAGCCGACTGTACCGAGAGAAGCAAGCGTTCCAACTTGCCATTCATTACCACCGCTTCACGGCTCTTGCCGTTTAGTCTGCTCTCACGAGCATTCCACAACTTGGGGTCGCACGACAGTTTACAACTGAATTGGGCTATCGTTCGTCCATAGGTTATACGTCCCATAATCGGAGCTTGTCCCGACTTGTCCAATCCGCTCTTTTTCAGGTAGAGCAACACCTTGAATTTGTCTGTTTGCATACGCTTCTGTTTTTATGGGCAAAGTTACCCGTTACCGAAGCGTCTTCAGCTACGCAAAACATTGTAATACAAAGCATAAGCACCGTGATAGAGAAAAGATGAGTTACCGAACACTCTTCTGTCGGTTACCTTCTCCTGCCTCCTCGTTACCATTCGGAGAATGAACTAACGATTTGGTAACGGAACTTCTGCACAAATCCACATCTTCTGCACTTTATCCCTCTGTGCAAACCACCGAGATATAACGCAAATCCCTCTCATTTCCATTTACTTACATTCAATCCTCACCCTAATACCCTTTCCCCTAATAGTTCCAAGCAAACTTTCAAAACCTCCTATGATAACTCAAGTTTTTATATACGCAAACTTTAGTTCCCTCCTATGCAAACTTTTTTGAGCTATTATGTCCCGATAGGATAGAGTAGGTTGTTACCAATTTTCCCTCTTTACACAGAGCTATAAATCTATGATTTTTAGTACCTTTGCCAAGAATGTTTCAAGAAGAAAAATAAATTAAGATGACTATGTTAACACCCGTAACTAAGACGATTGATCTTGGTGATGGACGTTCCATCAAGATCGAAACGGGAAAATTGGCAAAACAAGCCGACGGTGCTGTCACCGTAACTATGGGCAATACCGTGTTGCTCGCTACTGTATGCGCTGCTTCGGAAGCAGCTCCCGACTGCGACTTTATGCCGCTTCAAGTAGATTACAAAGAGAAGTACTCCTCGATTGGTCGCTTCCCTGGAGGTTTTACCAAGCGTGAGGGAAAGGCTTCTGATTATGAGATATTGACGAGCCGCTTGGTGGATAGAGCTCTACGCCCCCTCTTCCCGGCAGATTATCATGCAGAGGTTTTCGTGAGCATTACGCTCTTCTCTGCCGATGGAGTAGATATTCCCGATGCTTTGGCAGGGTTGGCTGCTTCGGCAGCACTTGCCGTTTCAGATATTCCTTTCGAGGGGCCTATCAGCGAGGTGCGCGTGGCTCGTGTAGATGGCAAGATTATCATCAACCCTACCTTTGAGCAATTGGAAAATGCCGATATAGACATGATGGTGGCGGCAACAATGGACAACATCATGATGGTAGAGGGAGAGATGGACGAGGTACAGGAGAGCGATATGCTCGAGGCTATCAAGGTAGCTCACGAGGCTATCAAAAAGCAGTGCCAAGCTCAGTTAGAACTCTCTGCGGCAGTAGGCAAATTGGAAAAACGTGCTTACTCTCACGAAGAGAATGATGAAGTCCTCCGCCAAGATGTACATGACAAGTGCTACGCAAAGGCGTATGCCATTGCTACCAGCGGCACAGACAAACACGCTCGTGCAGAGGCTTTCAAAAATCTTGTAGAGGAATACAAGGCACAGTTCTCCGAAGAGGATTTAGCTCTCAAAAAGACCATGATAGCCCGTTATTACCACGATGTGGAGAAAGAGGCTATGCGTCGTGCCATTTTGGACGAAGGCAAGCGTCTCGATGGTCGTAAGACTACCGAAATACGTCCTATATGGATCGAAACAGATTGTCTGCCTATGCCTCACGGATCGGCTATCTTCACCCGTGGAGAGACCCAATCTTTGACAACTGTTACATTGGGTACAAAAGCCGACGAAAAGCTTGTAGACGATGTGCTCTACCGTACCAAAGAGCGTTTTCTCTTGCACTACAACTTCCCTCCTTTCTCTACAGGAGAGGCTCGTCCACAGCGAGCTACGGGACGTCGTGAGATCGGACACGGCAACTTGGCGTTCCGTGCGCTCAAACGCATGATCCCTCAAGACTGTCCCTACGTAGTACGTGTAATCAGCGATATATTGGAGTCTAACGGTTCTTCCTCTATGGCTACCGTTTGTGCAGGTACCCTCGCACTTATGGATGCAGGAGTAAAAATCAAAAAGCCTGTATCGGGCATTGCTATGGGACTTATTAGCGAAAATAAGGGTGCCAACTATGCCATTCTCTCTGATATCCTCGGAGACGAAGACCATCTCGGAGATATGGACTTCAAGGTAACAGGTACACGAGATGGTATCACCGCAACTCAAATGGATATAAAGGTAGATGGCTTGAGCTACGAGATTTTGGAGAACGCTCTTCGTCAGGCTCGTGAGGGACGTATGCACATACTCGGAAAAATCGAGGAAGCTATGCCCGCTGTACGCCCCGACTTGAAGCCACAAGCTCCTCGTATCGAGCGTCTACGCGTGCCGAAAGAATTCATTGGAGCTATTATCGGCCCTGGTGGAAAGATTATCCAAGGCATCCAAGAGAAGAGTGGTGCTATAGTGAGCATCGAAGAGGTTGAGGGCGAAGGTCATGTAGAGATCTCCAGTGCCAACAAGGAGGCTTTGGACGCAGCTATGGCTATGATCAAGGGTATCGTAGCACTCCCCGAAGTGGGCGAAGTGTATGATGGCAAGATTACCTCCGTTATGCCTTATGGTTGCTTTGTAGAGTTTCTCCCTGGCAAGGAGGGTTTGCTCCACATCAGTGAAATAGATTGGAAGCGTTTTGAAAAGATAGAAGACACCAACCTACACGAGGGAGATGCCGTTAAGATACAGCTCTTGGAGATTGACCCTAAAACGGGCAAGTTCAAACTCTCTCGTCGCTCTTTGATTGACAAACCAGCCGACTATGTAGAGCCTGAGCGTCGTCCTCGTCGCCGTGAGGAGGGTGAGCGCGGAGAACGCCGTCGCAGAGAATAGAACCAAGAGGCAAAATACTTCAACGAAAGCGAACTTTAGGGAGTGAGAAAAGGCACTTTGCTCTACTTCCTTTCTAAAATTAGATAGACGAACTCCCCTTTCTTTTTCATCGAAGGAAGGGGAGTTTCTTAGGTTTATAGGTCAAAATTGTTGGCGCGATATCTCTGAAATCTCGTGTAGGTAGTCAGCCCTTAAAAGTCATCTAATTACTGATATTCAACATATTATATTGAGAATCTCTTTGATAAATCTGCAAGCTTTCTTATCTGTACAGTGAGAAACTTGCAGATTTTCATGATTAAAAAGCCTCATCATAGTCCTTCATTATTCAGCAGCTTATCAGACCTGTTGAATTCATCGCATCCACTCTATAAATTAGCCGACAAAATAGATTGGGCAAAATTCGATACGGCTTTCGAGCCTTTGTATTCTCAGAATAATGGTCGCCTTGCTAAGCCGATTCGTCTGATGTGTGGATTGTTGATTCTCAAACATCTTCGCAATCTCTCAGATGAATCGGTTGTGGAACAATGGAGTGAAAATGCTTATTATCAGTACTTTTGTGGCATGCAAGAGTTTACACCCTGTGCCCCCTGCGCCTCTTCTGAATTGGTTCATTTTCGCAATCGCATTGGGGAAAAGGGTATAGAGCTTATTTTTCAGGAAAGCATTCGTGTCAATAACGAAGATGATGATCATCATCATGACACTGCCTTTATTGATTCTACCGTTCAAGAAAAGAATATCACCTTCCCGACTGATGCCAAGTTGCATAAAAAGATCATTCGTAAGGTTCTGGATATCG
>NZ_FUXE01000024.1 GCF_900167105.1 Porphyromonas circumdentaria
AACAGCGTAGCTATCGCCACGGACATCTTCCTTAGTGAAAGATTTTTCATTTTGTTGATTTGTTTCATTACTGTTTGTTATTAAAACCAGATTACCAGAAAAAAAGAACACAAGAGCTTCTTTCTTTTGCAAATCTACATATTTTTAGTTAAATGCCAAAGTTTTACTTTTTTAGAGTAGGTATTTTCTCGTATATAAGGACAACGCTCATCAAGAAAAGTGTTACCTTCGCGGACAAGAAACAAAAAATAGCATTAGAATATCGTCGATATGGCAGCCGTATTATTTCCTTTTGTATTCGTAATGTTTGCAGTATTTGCTCGGAACAATGCTCCGAAGGAATGGGATTGCGCTCTATCGATGCTCTATTTTCACTCTAATAAGAAGAGTAGGGCTCAGAGAATGTTCTATTGCATTCTAAGCTGAGAGGCTTTTCGAGCGTAGCTCTCTCGTAAATCGTAGAAACCTCACTGTATCCTATCATACAGTGAGGTTTTTATGTATGTAAAAGTCGATTTTTAGGAGGATTTAGTCATAATTCCGTATTCAGAGAAAAATATTTGCCTATATAGAAAAATTTCACGCTGCATATAGAGCATATTCTATTTATACATAGAGAAAATTTGTGTTATACATAGAACATGCTCTATTTGTGTTGTCTAAAAATCTACGCTGTATATCGAATAATCTCTATACTTATGTACAGAAAAATCGTCCGATTTATAGAACAATTTGATAAATGCACAAACTGCTGTGTTGCTTGCGACATTCGGCTTCGGTCACATACCTTAGTATGCCTTACAGGAAAAGGGTATACCCTCCCAAACAAGAAAGATATACCCTTTGAAACGAAAGTATATATACTACGAGGGGCAACCCTTAGGGTTTCATCGAAACGGCACTGCTCAACTTAAGCAAAGGGCGTAGCATCTCGGGGATTTCGATCTGTTCCAAATCGAGCTGTTGTATACGCTCTTCTCCCTTAGAGGTGAGGGCGAAAAACATTTGTCTACGGTCTTCCTGCCCCAAACTACGAGAGATTAGCTCCTTTTGTTCCAAGCGTCTCAGCAGCTTCGATAGGTGCGAATTGCGGAATCCTATCTGTGCTCCCAATTGCGAGGGTATAGTTGGAACGGCTATTTCCCCAAGAGCACACAGCACCATAGCTTCATTGAGCGAGAGTGAATAAGTCTCCTCAAAAGTAGTCTCAAAGTCGTGCAAAACCTTGTAAAGATCTCGTATAGCGCAAACAGTCTTCATAACCAAGCAACAATCTGTAGGTTAGATAAAGAGATTTACATTAGCCCCATCGGCGCGATCCATATAAGTCGCTACTCCTCCTATCGTAACCTCGTCCATCAGCTCTTCGCGTTTTACTCCCATAACGTCCATAGACATCTGACAAGCGATAAACTCTACCCCATTCTCTATTGCTTGTTGGCGGAGAGATTCGAGCGAGTCGACACCTTTCTGCTTCATAATAAAGCGCATCATCAGGCCTCCCAATCCGCCCATACTCAACTTGGAGAGCTTTAATTGCCCTGAGTGTGCGGGCAGCATCCAACTAAACATTTTGCCAAAGAAGTCCTTCTGCGTAGCGGGTTTCTTAACCTTTTTAATTGCATTCAAACCCCAGAAGGTAAAGAAGATAGTTGTCTTCTCGCCCGTTGCAGCAGCTCCATTGGCCAGTACAAACGTAGCCAACGCCTTATCGAGACTATCACTGAAAAGGATAAAGGTCTTGCCCTTGCCCCCAGCTACCGACAGAGTGCTCTGCGACATCGGCTCCCCTTTTTCGATAACTACGGTATAGCAGCCCTCTTCACTCTGAGAAGAAATCAATTTGTTACCAGTAGAGTGGCACCAAGCCCCTGCATCACGAGAGAAACCGACATCGGTAGAGACGATACGCAAACGCTCTCCTGACTGAATGGTCTCAATGGCACGTTTCATCTTCAATATAGGACCTGGGCATTGCAGTCCGCAGGCATCTACGTGGAGAGCGACAGGCACCGAAGAAGCCTCTGCACCACTTTGACAGCAAGAACCTTGAGGCGACACCTTAGTTGCAGGAGGAGCAATCGGAGCCGTCGCCGCACGGTACGTTTTGAGACCACCAATGAGATTGTGGACACGGGTAAACCCATGCTGCGCCAATATACGGTAGCTCATATACCCTCGTAAGCCCACAGCACAGAAGAGTATTATATCCCTGTCTCGGGGTAGCTCCTCGAGACGACTGCGAAGTGTATCGAGAGGGATATTCACCGCTCCTGGTAACGAACCCGTTTGGAACTCGTCGGGCGTGCGCACATCAATGAAAAGTTTCTCTCTTGAGTTTTCTTCCGACTCTATTATTCCTTTTGCTTCACGCCAATATATTGGATGCATCTTACCCGCCAAAAGGTTACTTGCTACATACCCAGCCAACGCCACAGGGTCTTTTGCCGAAGAGAAAGGAGGCGCGTAAGCATGTTCTATTTGAGTGAGCTCTCTCACGCTCCCCCCCTGCTTAATAAGTAGTGCTATCTGGTCTATACGTTTATCGACTCCCTCATAACCGACTATCTGTGCCCCGTATATTTTACCGCTATCAGGGGCAAAAATGAGCTTAATAGTCATCTGTAAAGCACCTGGATAGTAGCCCGCATGCGACGAGGGGTGAATCGTAACCGAACGATACTCTATATCCATCTGGCGGAGACGCTTCGCAGGAAACCCCGTCGTAGCTATCGTCATGTCAAATACCTTGGCAATAGCCGTACCGATAGAACCCTCGTAAGGAATCTGTGCACCGAGCAGATTGTCTGCAACGATACGCCCCTGACGATTAGCAGGCCCAGCCAAATAGTTCAACCATGGTTGCCCCGTGATGGGGTGAGGGTACTCAATAGCATCTCCTATGGCATAGATGTGTTCATCGGATGTTTGGAGGTACTGGTTGACACTTATCCCGCCAGTTGCTCCAATGGCAAGATGAGCCTCTTGAGCCAGTTTCGTTTCGGGACGCACCCCAATTGAGAGAATTACAATATCGGTTGTAACGCTCAACCCGCTCTTAAAGCGTACGCAAATCTCTCCGTTTTTCTCTTCAAAAGCCTCTACCGTCTGCTCTAAATAGAGGTGTACCCCTTTCTCTGTTAAGTGTTGATGCAAGAAAGAGGCTATTGAGAAGTCGACAGGAGCCATAACCTGATTGGCCATTTCTACAATGCTTACCTCAGCACCGCGCAAGTGCAGATTCTCTGCCATCTCTAAACCGATGAAACCAGCACCAATAACTACGGCACGCTTAGGTTTGTGCAGGTCGACAAACTCTTTAACCCATTCCGTATCGGAGACATTACGCAGTGTGAATATCCCCTCTGAATTGATTCCAGGCAAGGGAGGACGCACGGGCGAAGCTCCTGTAGAGATCACCAACTTATCATACTGCTCTGTGTAACTGCTTCCGTCGGCACGGCGCACCATAACGGTTCTATTGGCTCTATTGACAGCCACAACCTCACTTTCTGTACGCACATCGACGCTAAATCGTGCCGAAAACCCTTGTACCGTCTGCACAAAAAGTTTTTCTCGCTCGCTTATCACCCCTCCTATATAGTAAGGTAAACCGCAGTTGGCATAGGAGATATGTGTTCCACGCTCGATAAGCACTATCTCGACACTCTCATCCATTCGGCGGAGGCGAGCCGCCGTGGTAGCTCCTCCAGCAACCCCTCCGATAATAACAATCTTCATCTTTATATCTTGCAATTAATAGTTTCCATCAGAAAATACTTCACAAAGAAACAAAATGTTTAGCACAAATGAAACTTTACAGCAGAAAAAGTCAAGAATATCGTCTATTCTACCTAAGAAAAGGCTTATCCCTATCTCCTCATGCTTACCGTAAAGAAAAGCACAAAGACAATATAAAAGAATGAAGTACAAGTACTTAAATCCCTATTCTTTTATCCCTTTTTGATAAAGCTCTTGCACTGGCTCTCAAAAATCTATTGCAATAAACCTGTAAGAGAACCTTACAATCTCCGTAACGGCAAGAGTTCTATCGTACACTGTACACTTTTCTAAACCTCCTTTCTTCCTGTCAAAAACCTCAAAAGTTCCAGTGATAAAGCTTCTTTTCTCCTATCCATTTCTATATATTCAGATTGCGTATATATATATTTAGATTGCATTTATATATACGCAGATTGCAAATTTGTATATTCAGATTGAAAATAAAGAACTTCTCGTAACTCAATAATTTTAGACACTATACAAAACCACTTTCGGCTCCTATCTAAAGGTAGTTTTCTACAACTGAGTTCAAAAGATGCAACACATTGATTTGGAATATTCCTATGAGAAAAAATCTGCACACTGCCATACGATAACGAATAGCAATGTGCAGACCGACTTTTACCCTTGCCCCACAAAGAGTGGACGCAAAGCTCCATCTACATAAAGACTTTATTGATACGGAAAAATGTTTTATCTAAAAAGAGGATTAGAACTCTAATTCGAGCCCAATATTCAGCTCCTCGGGGGCAAAACGTATGCCCCAACCAGAGTTTCCTATCCCCTCTTCCTCGCCTGCAAAAAAGCGATTTCGATAGCCTATAAAACCTAAACGAAGGCATAAACAAAGCCCCTCGGTCAAATCGACACAAGCCCCAGGGCGCACACCTATTTCAAACCCATTAGCTCGCTCCACATCTATTCCACCTAACCCTTCGAGTTGCTGATGCTTTTCAGTAGACCAGTTGCCCCCCACACAAGTGTCTAAGTAAAGATTAAAAGGGAGCCTATGGAAATAGTAGTAACGAACAAAGGGAGTAATACTATAGGAGTGCGAAAAAATTTGCGCTCTATTCTCCCTCGCAGCACTATAATCGTAAGAGAAAAAGACTCCCACTCCCCAAGTATCGTTAAAGAGGTATCCAAACTCTGGAGCAAGCTCTAACGAATGACTTTTTTTGTCCGTATCATTCCAATAGTTTATAACTCCCCCAATAAAGAAACGACCTTTGTGGTCATGCCCCTCTTTGTGATCTCTATGTTCTTTCTGAGAAAATGCGCTTTGCCCACATAGAGTAAGAGAAATAGTGCTCAACGTAAAGAGCAAAAAGATGATGCGTTTTACCATGATGTTCTGTGTAATCTATTAAAAATATCCTGAACTAAATTTGTCATAAAGGAAGTTTTTCCTCCTTTACACGTTTACAAGTGTAAACATTTACAAACAAATAAACAAGAAAATGATGCACAGAAAAGAAGTTTCTTGGGATGACAAAATTAAAAAATCACAAATAATAGTCCTTGAAAATCTTATCCTATCAAGAAAACAGAAGCGATGATATCATTTTTAGGTCAAAAAAGAGGGAGAGAGTTCACAACGAGAAAAGGATAAAAATAGAGCGTAATCCTTAGAAATAAGAGCTACCACTTTTTGGACTCTTTTCTAAAAAATCTCTTCACAATAGGTGCTCTCTCTATAAAAGAACGCACGGCCTCACCTATTCAATATATTTAGATTGGAGCAGAGAACTCTATATACCCCTCTTTTTCAGTTCTTAAATTCCTACAATTACTACATAGAAAGGGAGCAATAGACAAGAAACCTATAATGCTGCCATAGCACTTTTAAGCCAATAATTTCCCATAAAAAACAAGAAATAAACCTCTTTTTTCATCTCTGTTTTGATGGCTATTGGTAAATGATTAACTTTGCACCGACTTTGTGAGTAATACACAATAGATCCTATCACTCACCAAAACGTCTCTATTAGAAGTATATATTTAGTCAACGTAAAGATATAATATGGATTTAATGCAAGAAATCATTGCACGAGCTTGTGCCGACAAACAACGCATCGTGCTTCCTGAAGGGACAGAACCACGTACCCTTCAAGCTGCAGACAGACTTTTAGCCCAAGGTGTAGCACACTTAATTCTAATTGGCAATCCCGAAGAAATCAAAGCCAAGGCTAAGGAGCTTGGCTTAAACAATATCGACAAAGCAGAGATGCTTGATCCTCTAAACCATCCTCGTCGCGAGTCTTATAGAGACCTTCTCATGGAGCTTCGTAAATCAAAAGGTATGACTAAAGAGGAGGCAGATCAGCTCGTAGTAAATCCTCTTTACTTGGCTTGTCTTATGATTAAAGCAGGCGATGCAGACGGAGAGCTTGCTGGAGCGTTGAACACAACAGGGAATGTATTGCGCCCCGCATTGCAACTTGTAAAGACAATGCCTGGTATCAGCTGCGTGAGTGGTGCATTCCTTCTTTTCACACAAGCTAAACATATCGGTCGCGAAGGTTTGGTAGTAGTGGCAGACTGTGCCGTAACTCCTAACCCAACAGCAAAAGAACTATCTGAAATCGCTGTAGCTTCTGCCAAAACAGCCCAAGCCATCGGCGGCATGGAACCACGCGTAGCAATGCTCAGCTTCTCTACATTCGGTAGTGCCAAGGGGGAAATGGTCGATAAGGTTGTAGAGGCTACACGCTTAGCTAAGGAACTCGCTCCCGACATCGCTATAGATGGAGAGATGCAGGCAGATGCGGCTCTTGTAGAAACCGTGGCTAAACTCAAAGCTCCCAACAGTGCCGTAGCAGGAAAAGCAAACGTATTGGTATTCCCTACTCTCGAGGTAGGTAACATTGCCTATAAATTCGCAGAGCGTCTTGGCGGAGCTATCGCTATCGGTCCTATACTTCAGGGTATGGCTGCTCCTATCAATGACCTTAGCCGTGGTTGCTCTGTAGACGACATATTCAATATGGTAGCCATTACAGCCAACCAAGCTATTGCAGCCAAGAACAGTACAAAATAATTTTAATCTACAATCAATTATGAATATACTCGTTTTGAACTGTGGTAGTTCATCCGTAAAGTATAAACTCATGGAAATGCCCCAAGCCAATGTTTTGGCACAGGGTGTTGTCGAGAAGTTAGGTTTGGAAGACTCTTTCCTAAGATTCAAACTCCCCAACGGAGATAAAGTAGTTTTGGAAAAGTATATGCCCGAGCACACTGTGGCTATTGACTTCGTACTACAAACTCTAACCAGCGAAAAGTATGGTTGCATCAAGAGTTTGAAAGAGATTGATGCAGTGGGTCACCGTCTCGTACACGGAGGGGACAAATTCAGCAAAAGTGTTATCATCACCGATGAAGTGGTAGCGAAAGTTACCGAGTGTATCGACCTTGCTCCTCTACACAATCCGCCCTCTCTTAAGGGTATTGCGGCCGTAACAGAATTGATGCCTGGAGTACCTCAAGTAGGGGTTTTCGATACTTCGTTCCAACAAACAATGCCTGAGCATGCCTACATGTACGCCCTCCCCTATGAATACTACGAAAAGTATGGCGTGCGTCGTTATGGCTTCCACGGAACCAGCCACCGCTATGTAAGCCAACGTGCTTGCGAATTCTTGGGTCTTGACTTCAAGAAAACTCGCATCATCACGGCACACATCGGCAACGGAGCCTCTATCTCTGCTATCAAAAACGGTGAGTGTATCGACACTTCTCTTGGTTTGACCCCAACAGAAGGGCTCATCATGGGTACTCGCTGTGGCGATGTAGACCCTGGTGCCCTCGTTTTCATTGGAGAGAAAGAAAAAATGTCCTATGCAGACCTCTCTAACATGATTAACAAGAAGAGCGGTGTACTCGGTATCAGTGGAGTATCTTCCGATATGCGAGAGATCGAAGCTGCTATCGCTGCAGGCAACGAGCGTGCTAAATTGGCGTTAGAAATGTATGACTACCGTATCAAGAAGTACGTAGGAGCTCTCGCCGCTGCAATGGGCGGAGTAGACGTTATCGTATTTACAGGTGGTGTGGGCGAAAACCAAACTACAACCCGCGAGTACGTATGCCGTGATATGGAGTATATGGGTATCCAACTCGACAATGAGTTGAACGCTAAAGTGCGTGGCGAAGAGTGCCTACTCAGCACAGCAGATAGCAAAGTAAAAGTGGTAGTTATCCCCACAGACGAAGAAAAAATGATTGCTCTTGACACACTCGAACTAATCAAGAAGTAAACCTTTTTCATTATACACAACAAGCTCCTGCTTTCTTTTAACCGAGGAAGCAGGAGTTTTTATATTCTCTCATTCCCATCTACTTCCCTTGTATATAAATGATATGGGACTATTATAGTCAGTAAAAACCACAAAAAAAACACCTGCAAAAAAACATTTTAGAGCCTGTGTAACAATCTCCTTATACCATACCTCGTCTTTTAGTCGTAACTTTGTAACGTTGTAGTATTTACATAGATATTTACGCATCAAGAGCAAGATAACACTTAAGAAACACTTTATATGATTAGCTATTTTCTCTCCTCAGAGCGTTCTCTCTTTGTTGTAGAACACAAAACTCCCTTTACAGACGAAGAAATTAAGCGACTCAACTGGCTTTTCGGGCTTAAAGAGGGCACCCTTCCTCAACCCAGCGTAGAGGGTATTTTTGTTGGACCTCGCAGCGAGATGATATCTCCATGGAGTACAAATGCCGTGGAAATAGCTGAAAATATGGGATTAAAGGGAATCTCTCGCATCGAAGAACTAAAAGAAAAGGAGGCAACGACCGAGCACGACCCTATGCTCGAGATGGTGTACACCCATCCCGATGCGAATATTTTCACACATGAATATGAGGTTGAGCCCATACACTACATTGAAGATATTGATGCTTACAATAAAAGTGAGGGATTGGCTTTAAGCCCCGAAGAAGTTTCTTTCTTGCAAAAACTCTCTGAACGCCTCGGAAGAAAGCTCACAGATAGCGAGCTTTTTGGCTTCTCTCAAGTAAACTCCGAGCACTGCCGGCACAAGATATTCAATGGTACTTTTATCATCGACGGCAAAGAGCAAGAGGCATCGCTCTTCTCTATGATTAAATCTACTTCGGAAGAGAATCCCAACGGATTGGTTTCTGCCTACAAAGACAACGTCGCTTTCGTTGAGGGAGGGCGCGCAGAACAATTTGCCCCCATCTCGGCAGACAAGGCAGATTTCTACACCACCCAGCCGATAGACACTGTACTCTCTCTCAAAGCAGAGACACATAACTTCCCTACGACAGTAGAGCCTTTTAACGGTGCGGCAACAGGAACTGGAGGGGAAATACGAGATCGTATGGCGGGTGGTAAGGCTTCTATCCCCGTAGCGGGAACAGCCGTTTATATGACTTCCTACCCAAGATTAAAGGGGGAAAGTAAAACTCTCATGGAAGCCCGCAAATGGCTCTATCAACATCCCCAAGCTATTCTTACGAAAGCCTCCAATGGAGCGAGTGATTTCGGTAATAAATTCGGACAACCCATCATCACAGGCTCTCTTCTAACCTTCGAGCACCAAGAAAATGAAAGAGCTACTCGATACGGATTTGACAAAGTAATCATGTTGGCAGGTGGGATTGGTTATGCTCGCGCCCAAGATGCCATAAAAGAAGAGCCTCAACCCGACCAGCTCGTCGTTATGATGGGGGGAGATAACTATCGCATAGGTATGGGCGGTGGAGCCGTTAGCTCGGTAAATACGGGACAGTACAGCTCGGGTATTGAACTCAATGCGGTACAGAGAGCTAACCCAGAGATGCAAAAAAGAGTTTGCAACGTAGTGCGTGCTCTGGCAGAGGGAGAAGACAATCCTATCATAAGTATCCATGACCACGGAGCAGGAGGACACCTCAACTGCCTTACTGAACTAATCGAAGCAACAGGGGGTGTAATCGACATAGATGCTCTTCCTGTAGGCGATAAAAGCCTCTCCGCTAAAGAAATCATCGGTAACGAGAGCCAAGAGCGTATGGGGATGCTCATCCGAGAGAAAGACTTTGACCGTATAGCAGCTATTGCCGAGCGGGAACGTGCCCCCATATATAAGGTAGGTCATACAACCAATAGTAAAGAGCTTGTTTTCAAGCGTGACAATGGAGAGGAAGCTATCCACCTTGCTGTAGAAGATATGCTGGCTAAGCCTCCTCGCACCATAATGAACGATAAGAGCGTGGTACACCACTACGAAGATGCTCCTTATGAAGCTACACAACCCCTACAATACCTCGAGGGTGTACTTAGCCTCGAAGCGGTGGCTTGTAAAGATTGGCTAACGAATAAGGTAGACCGATCGGTAACAGGGCGTATCGCTCGCCAACAATGTTGCGGAGAGCTACAGCTCCCTCTCAGTGACCTCGGGGCCATTGCGTTGGACTATCGTGGACGCAAAGGATATGCCACATCTATTGGGCATGCTCCTCAAGCGGGATTGATTGACTCGGCTACGGGTTCAGTATTGGCTATAGCAGAAGCTCTTACCAATATCGTATTCGCCCCATTAGAAAAGGGATTAGAGAGTGTTTCTTTGAGTGCTAACTGGATGTGGCCCTGCCGTAATGAAGGTGAGGATGCGCGTCTTTACCGTGCCGTTGAAGCCTGTGCACAGTTTGCCATAGATTTAGGTATCAATATTCCTACGGGCAAAGACTCTCTATCTATGACGCAAAAGTATCCCGATGACAAACCCGTTGTAAGCCCTGGCACTGTGATTATATCCGCTGCAGCACCCGTTAGCAACGTTAGAGGTATTATAACGCCTGTTATCAAATCTGCCCAAGAGAGTCATTTGCTCTATATAGACTTTAGTTTCGCACCGCTCAATCTGGGAGGTTCTGCCCTTTTCCAAAGCTTAGGGAAAGTAGGAGTACAAGCCCCCACGATTGGTAATGCCGATTACTTTGCAGATGCCTTCGAGGCGGTACAAACCCTTATTTCAAAAGGCCTCGTACTCGCAGGGCACGACATCTCGGCTGGAGGTCTTATTACCACCCTTTTGGAGATGTGTTTTGCCAATGTATCGGGAGGTCTTACTATTGATCTTACAGCAATTCCAGAGAAAGATTTGACTAAACTGCTCTATGCAGAAAATCCTGGAGTTGTGCTACAAGTAAAAGATTTCTCTACCGTAGCAGCAATTCTTGAAGAAGCTGGCGTGGGCTACGCCCTTATTGGAACGCCATCTGCGACCCGCAGCATAGAGATTACGAAAGAGGGCGAGAAGCTATCCATAGATATTGACAAAGCACGCCGTACCTGGTATGAGCCTTCTTACCTTTTGGACCGATTCCAATCTACCGAAAAGCTGGCCAAAGAGCGCTTTGACAACTTCGCTCATCAACCTATACAACTCCGCTTTGCACCCTCTTTCGACGGAAAACTATCTACCCTCAACTTAAATCCCGACCGTAAAGAACGCTCGGGTATCGTAGCTGCAGTGGTAAGAGATAAGGGGACAAATGGAGAAAGAGAGATGGCTTATGCGCTATACCTTGCAGGTTTTGATGTAAAAGATGTACACTTAACCGATTTAACTTCGGGAAGAGAAACGTTGGAAGATGCACAAATGCTGGTTTTCTGCGGGGGATTCTCCAATAGTGACGTATTAGGTTCGGCAAAAGGATGGGCGGCAGGCATTCTCTTCAATGAGCGCGCCAAGGCTGCTATTGATGCTTTCTATGCGCGACCTGACACATTGAGCTTGGGTATCTGTAACGGCTGTCAACTTATGGCAGAGCTCGGTCTCATCTACGAAGATAAAAAACCTCGCCACCGTATGGAGCATAACCGTTCTCACAAATATGAGAGTTGCTTCGTAGGACTGACAATTCCAGAGAATAATACGGTTATGCTCTCCTCTTTAGCAGGCAGCCAACTTGGTGTTTGGTGTGCGCACGGAGAGGGTCGCTTCTCTATGGACGAATCACTCGATCAGTACAATGTGGTAGCACGTTATACGTACGACGACTACCCTGCCAATCCCAACGGTTCTCCAGAGGGAATCGCGGCTGTAGCAAGTCGCGATGGTCGTCATCTTGCCATGATGCCTCACCCAGAGCGCTCTATATTCCCATGGCAGTGTGGGTTCTATCCAGAGATGCAGCATGAAGTAACTCCTTGGATCGAAGCATTCAGAAATGCTTATGACTGGCTTAAGGAGAAATCCAATAAATAATCGATAGAAAGATGATTCAACGGGCTTCTTACCTATTAGCCCTTAGTCGCCTTGAGGGAATGGGATGCATTACGATGCGCCGTCTCCTCGAGGCGATTCCCTCTATTGAAGATATATTTTCCTATCCAGAAAGCCTGCAACCGCTATTTCCTCAACTATACCGTCGCTTTGCGACACAGTTATCCGATCCTGACCTTTTAGCCAAAGCCCAGAGAGAACTTGAGGCAACCCGATCCAAGGGCATTGAAATAATCACCCTCGAAGATGACCAGTACCCTCAACTACTATCGGAGTGCATTGATGCACCTCCTCTACTTTTCTATAAGGGTAAGATGGAAGCACTACAAACACCCTATAAGCTAAGTATTGTAGGCACACGTAAAGCCACCCCCTATGGGCGCAAAGTAGTTGCTGAACTTATCGGGCAACTGGCTACTCAAATCCCCAATCTTGCTATCGTTAGTGGCTTGGCCTACGGAATCGATATTGCAGCACACAGGGCGGCTCTGGAAAATCATCTTCCTACTATAGCTGTCTTGGCTCATGGTCTTGACAGAATCTATCCTGCACAGCATCGAAAGGAGGCTATTGAAATACTGCAAAAGGGAGGATTACTGACCGAATATCCTTTAGGCTCCTCTATTGAACGATATCAATTCGTGGGACGCAATCGAATTGTCGCAGGCCTATCCTCCGCCACCTTGGTGGTAGAATCGGCTCTTCGTGGGGGAGCACTGCTCACAGCCTCTATGGCTACCGATTACGACAGGGAAGTCTTTGCGATACCAGGCCGTCTCAGCGACCAATACTCCAAAGGCTGTAATCAAATAATAGCCCGACAACAAGCCCAAGCTATCTCCTCTGCCGAAGATATTATCCATTATCTTGGATGGAATCCCTCCACAACGAAAGCAATAAAGGAAAAGCAAGCATCGCTATTCCTCGATATAGAGCTGCCCAACAACCCTATTCTACAACTCCTACAAAAGGAGGAAACAATCCACTTTAATGAACTAATCGCCCGACTGAATCTATCCCCATCGGAGCTTGCCAATAAGCTATTCGATTTGGAAATGGATGGGCTTATCACCACCCTTCCAGGAGGAAAATACTCCTTAGCTTAATCCTGTACTATGCCCTCAAGAATCCACGTTATCGCTCTTAATATACCTTGGCCAGCCAACTACGGAGGAGTAATCGACATCTACTATAAGTTATTGGCATTAAAAAGAATAGAAGTAGATATTATATTGCATTGCTTTGAGTACGACCGTCCTCAAGCAGAGCAGCTCAACAGCATCTGTAGCGAAGTATATTACTATCCCAGAAAGACAGGGTGGAAAGCTAATCTCTCGACACTACCCTACAATGTTTATGGGCGTAAAGCTCCCAAGCTCCTTAAACGACTACTACAAGATGAGTACCCCATTCTTTTTGAAGGGCTACACTCTTGTTACTATCTCTCCCACCCACTGTTACGCAAACGCTACAAGGTATTTAGAGCTTGTAATATAGAGCATCATTACTACCGAGCAATAGGAGATGCCGAAAAGAATCCATTAAAGAAAATATTTTACTACACAGAAGCTCTACGCTTTCAACACTTTGAACAAACGGTACAAAACGCAGATCTTCTTCTGGCTGTATCCCAAACCGAGGCAGAGTATCTACAGAAAACTTTTCCTAACAAGCAGGTACAATTCATCCCCTGCTTTCATGAAAACGAAACAATTAGTACACAAACGGGGTCCTCGGACTTTATCTTATACCACGGAAAGCTCTCTGTGAAGGAAAATGAAGAAGCTGTACTCTACTTGATAAAGTATATATTCAGTCAATTACCCTACCCATGTATTGTAGCGGGAATGGATCCTCCCAATAGCTTGTACCAAGCTGCAACCCCTTATCGGAATATAAAAATAGAAGCCAACCCCTCATCAGAGAGAATGAAGGAGTTGATGCAAACAGCACACATCAACATGCTTTTTACATTTCAGGGCACAGGGTTAAAGCTGAAACTTCTGAACAGCCTATTCGCAGGTAGGCATACGATCGTCAATCCTACTATGTTGGTCGGGTCGGGACTTGATAGCTTGTGTCACATAGCTCACTCTCCCGAGGAGGCTATCAACTATTGCCACCAATTGATGCAGGAACCTTTTTCAGAAAAAGAGATTGAGAAACGTAAAGCCGTACTCTATCCCGCCTTTTCAAATCAAGCACAGGCAGAACTTTTAATGCACATAATAGGGCAGCACAAACAGTAATAGAAGA
This sequence comes from Porphyromonas circumdentaria, assembly GCF_900167105.1. Classification (GTDB taxonomy): domain Bacteria; phylum Bacteroidota; class Bacteroidia; order Bacteroidales; family Porphyromonadaceae; genus Porphyromonas; species Porphyromonas circumdentaria. The sequence goes on from NZ_FUXE01000024.1 coordinate 14,289, forward strand.
AATAGCATACCCTCTTGTCTAACCGTCTGACCAAACTCATCACAAAAGTTCCGAGGCCAGAAATTTATCTTTTCTCTAAGAAAAAAACAGAGATATCTTTCGGAGGTGCTGCAACAGTTTTTACCAAAGAAATATAAACACTTTTTTCAGAATAATTCTGCCCCAAAAGGCTATTCAGAAAGTTCTATCACCTCTAAATTTTGAAAACTCTCTCCGTTGATTTCCAACCTTACGAGCGTCCTTCTTGTATGCCACCCGTGTATACCTGCTGCTCCTGGATTGATGTGCAGTAAATCGAACATGGGATCGGGCATAACCTTAAGAATATGGCTATGACCTGTCAAGAAGAGTTTTGGTTTTTTCTCCTGTATTAACTTTTTCACCTTAGGATCATAACGGCCAGGATATCCTCCAATATGAGTCATAAGTATATCGACATTTTCGATTCTAACAAATAGGACCTCGGGATACACCTCTCGCACATCCTGAGCATCGATATTGCCATAAACAGCATAGAGAGGAGCTATCCGTGCGAGTTGCACTGTTACCGATAGTGTACCAATATCTCCACAATGGAATATGTAGTCACAGTTTGAAAAATACTTCATAAAGCGTTGATCCCAATAGCTGTGTGTGTCGGATAAAATACCAATTCGTTTCATCTCTTTAGCTATACAGAAAAGCCTCTGTTACAGGAATCCTGCAACAAAGGCTTTTATCTTAGTTCTACAAATATCTTATCAATAGAAACGAGCCCTATTATCTTCCACCTTGAGGTCATTTACCAAGTAACCAAAAGCTCTATATCCCAAGCCCTGTCCCAAGGCACGGCGTTGTTGCTTCAACTGAGCATCAAGGGACATTCCTACAGACTTGTCTGTCTCTGACAAAGGCTTTACAACCACAACTTCATAGTCTGAACGGAATGGTTTAGAAACGGTATTGAGCGGAATAGACATACTATGTGCAGAAATCATCGGAGACGCTTGCCCTCTTGCAAGGAGACTAACCCCTGAGAGTGTATCTACTGTTACCTGCATCTCTTCAGCATAAGCTTCAATAGAATTTAGGTTCTTAGCCAAAAGGTTAGCGGCCAGCTTATCTCCTCTCTTTTCTACGGTAAGACGATCTTTAATCATCTCCCGAACCTCATCGAGAGGTTTGATACCCTCTGGCTGCTGTGCTGCAACGGAAGCAATGACAAGATGAGAGTCTCCACAACGGAACACCTTATCGTACACATCGTTTACCTCTCCCTTAAGAGCCCAACTCACAATTTCTCGAGAAGAAGGAATTGATCCAAGAGTAGAAGAGAACGAAGAAATCTCTACACCACGGCGTACGTCAAGACCCTTTTCTTCTGCCATTTTTGCCATTTTTTCAAAGCTCTCTCCTGATGCTAAAATAGAGTTAATAGTAGCATATTTTTCGCTGAATGTTGCATCAGAGAAAGATATGGGCAACGCCATGTAAGCTAATCTATACTTAGTTACAGCAGGCTTCGTCTGCGCTGTTTGAAGGATAAACTTCGTTTTACCCATTTCCATAGCAAAGGCCTTTCCTACGGGTACTTTATAAAGAGTGTCTAATCCCATCTGTGTGGCACGAGCCTCTGTGAGGGTGCTATCCATTGCTCCCGTACGAGAATCTGGGAAAATCAAATAGCCACCCTGCGCTTTGGTTTGAGGATCTGCAGAGTAAAGGGTCGCTAAATCAGCAAAAGAAGAACCCATATTAATAGCAGTTACGATACTGTCAGCTTTTGCTGTATTCACAGTATCCAAAACAATAATACGAGCGTAAACAGCTTCTGGAGCTACCTTTTTGCCCACAAGCTTTACCAATGAGTAGCGATCGTTCTCGATAACAGGATTATTTACAGCACCTATCTCAGAAGACTTCAAGAAGTCTACCAAAGAGGGTGATAGATTGATTTCGTCAAGTTCTTTTTCGGTCAAATAAAACTCGGGAGCGAAAGACTCTGAATAGTTACGTGCTATCTCTGCTACCTCTGTAGTCTGAGCTAAACGAGTTTGCAACTGTTCCATTTCCTCTCTCGCTACAGCATAGTCCTCTGCACTGGGACGTACTTCTACACTGATATAGTTCACCTTAGTAAGAGGAATCTTTTGCTCAAACATCTTGGGGTGCTTTGTGTAGAAATCTTTGATCTCCTGTTCTGTAGGCACTGCTGTAGAATCTGCCAATACGGTACTCATAGTGCGTACTACTGCTACATCTCTTGAGGGAACCCCCGAAAGGTATTTAGAATCAATTTTATTGATAGCAAAGCTACGAGACATGAGAGCCGAGAACTTTGTGCTCAGACGCTCATTAGTTATCATACGTACGATAGCATTCCACTGGCGTTGCAGTAGAAGGTATGTACCCTGTTGCGCCGCAGGCATCGCTTTGATAGAAGCATCCGATATTCTATTCAAAAATTCTTTTACCTCACGTGCATCCTCTGCATTCACACCGATGTTTGCAAAAAACTGCTGGGCTTGGTAAGACTGTCTTGCTCCATTACCTGTAATAAGGGCGATAAGCTCTTCTGGTGTAACTCGTACACCTAAAGCCTCTGTTTGATTTTCCAATGCAATTGTTTGTACATACTCTTGCGCTAATTGGTTATTGAGTTCCATACGTTGCTCATCGGTCAATTTCTGCCCATTAGACTCTGCAAACTCTTGCATTTCAGAGAGTCTTTGAGAATAATCTTCGATATTAATCTTGTTACCATCAATAACTAATGCCGAGTTTTTACTGAGCTGAAGTAAGGTAGAGCCAGAGCGTAACCCATCTCCAATAATGAACGCAAAGAGAGCCACCCCGATGACAATAATCAGGAGACCTGCTCGATTTCGAATTTTCTCTAAAGTTGCCATATATGTATGATATTCTTTTCTTACATTTCGTTTGAGGGGCAAAGATACGAAATACCAACTAAATCTCAATATTTTATAACATAATAGCGGTGAGATGCAGATTCCAGTATCAAGTGCAACGTTGTCGCATATATATATATCAAGCAGTTCTATGGGGAATTGAAAGTTTAGCTTTTTTCTGGGTCTATTGTTTAACAGGTTCTGTATTGTTTTGATTTATGCTTTTGATATTTTGGAGAAAGAGGTTCCTTTTGGTATATATTGTCTTATGAGTTTGTTTAGATGCTCTATGTGAGGTTTGTCCGTTGAACAATAAGGCTTTGCAAAGAAAGCAGAAATTTTGAGTGCTCTTTCGAGGAAGAAACGTAGACCCCGAAAAGCGATTATAACAGAGGCTGTTTTTCTCGCTCTGCAGGCGCGCTTTTAATAGCATAGGAGAAAACTTTAGTTAGGACTTGTGTAAACTCAAGTTTGTATACGTGCAAACTTTAGTTATCATAGAAGGAAACTTTTGGTCGCTCTGTACCTCCCCTTTTTAGTATTAAGTGAGGAAATAGGGAAGCTCTTATCAATACTGCTATCGTACAGGAAGAAAAGCTTCTCTGCGAGAGTAGTCGCATTAAGCTAAAGGGCGTCTTTGGGTTATAGATAGGTAAGATTATTTTTCTAAGGAGGTAGAAGACGCACGGGGAGTGGGGCGTTGTAAGTATAAGTTAAGCGATACACTACGTAGTTGTATTGGCGAGTTGTCTGTGTGGGGCGAGGATTAAGAGTCGATGCATGACTTCTCTTCAAGTTTATGGGGAAGAACTAATCAGCGACTAATCTAAACACACTAAGGGAGTTTGCCTTAGGCATTGTCTCGCAATACAAAGACA
>NZ_FUXE01000023.1 GCF_900167105.1 Porphyromonas circumdentaria
TTCAATATCCCCAACCTTACCAGTCGAAGAAACGTCCCTCACAGAACGTGAATGCAAAGGTAATACTTTATTTCTATTCTGCAATACCTCCAACATCCTTTGTCGCCAAAAAACCTCAAAGCAACAACCGCTTTTCAAAGAGACCCGCTGGCCTCCCCTATTTTGCGAGTGCAAAACTACTACTTTTTATCCCATATATCCAAATAAATACAACCATAAAAACCGTTAAAAAGAAGCTATACCCTAAAAAACAAAGACTTACATCTCAAAATTATTTTGACAAACAACCCTTCTGCAACAAAAAAACAAAGAAAAACATGATAATCTCGTGGAAAAAGGTAGCAAAATATATCGAGAAGGAGTAAAAAATCCGCAGAAAAATAATCGAGCACCTGCAATACTCCAGACACTCCATCTGATCTATTTTTTGGGGGAGACACACGTTGTAAAGAGCTTGCGCCTGCAACACGACCGAGACTCCACCTCATCTCCAATAGAAGAGTAAAAATAAAAAAGAGAGAACTCCTTGGCTCTCTCTTACTATATTGGTCTTAATCTCGTAACTTACTTAAACACCGAAGTCGTCAAAGTTGACCTGTTCTCGTGGCACACCAAGACTCTCCAACATACGGTTAACCGCATCGGACATTGGTCCTGGCCCACACATATAATACTCTATATCTTCGGGAGCATCATGGTCTTTGAGGTATTGATCGTGAATAACCTGATGAATAAATCCAGTAGCACCCTTCCAATTATCTTCGGGACGAGGGTCACTCAAAGCGATAATGAAACGGAAGTTAGAGAAGTTACGCTCAATCTCTCTAAAGTCTTCCTCATAAAAAATCTCACTCTTAGAACGAGCCCCATACCAATAAGAAACTTTTCTTCCTGTTTTTACAGTACGGAAAAGGTGTAACAGCTGAGCTCTCAATGGAGCCATACCCGCTCCCCCACCGATGTAAAGCATTTCGGCATCGCTATCTTCGTGGATATGGAAGTCTCCATAAGGACCACTCATTGTAACCTTATCTCCAGGCTTCAAAGAGAAGATATAAGAAGAGGCTACACCCGAAGGAATGCCTGCCTTCCATGTTTTTGTAGCACGATCGATAGGAGGAGTTGCAATACGCACATTGAGCGTAATGATATTTCCCTCTGCAGGATAATTGGCCATTGAATAGGCACGAACTGTCTCCTCATTGTTTTGAGAAGTCAGTCCCCACATAGAGAACTTGTCCCACTCTGGGCGGAAACGATCTTGCCCCTCTTTATCTCTAATATCATAATCCTTAAAAGAAAGAAAATACTTAGGGATTTTAATCTGAGCATAGCTACCACTCTTAAAGTTCATAGCTTCGCCTTCTGGAAGACGCACCACAAACTCCTTGATAAAGGTAGATACATTGGCATTGGAGATAACCTCGCACTCCCACTCCTTAACACCAAATACAGACTCTGGGACTTCTATTTTAAGATCCTCCTTCACCTTAGTTTGGCAACCTAAACGCCAATGTTCTTTCTGTTCCTTACGAGAGAAGAAACCTTTTTCTGTAGGTAAAATCTCTCCTCCTCCTTCTATCACTCGGCAACGGCACTGTCCACAACTACCTCCTCCTCCACAAGCAGAAGAGAGGAAAATACCATTATTCTGAAGAGTATTGAGAAGTGTGCTCCCAACAGGCACCTCTATATCTCGCTCATCATTAATTCTTATAGTTGCATTGCCCGAGGGGAGAAGCTTCTTCTTAGCAACGAGAAGAGCAATAACTAAGACTAAAGTAATCAGTAAGAAGATGACTACGCTTGCTATAATAATAACAGAGTTTATTTCCATCACAACAATTTATTAGATAAGTCTATCCCAATCTTTTAGTCTCGTATATTACAACTTAATACCAGAGAAACTCATAAACGCCAAGCCCATAAGCCCTGTTACAATCAACACTATACCATAACCACGAAGTGGCTTGGGAATATTTGAGAATTGCAATTTTTCTCTAATGGCTGCCATACCTAAGATCGCCAACAACCACCCTATTCCAGAGCCCAAACCATATATAGTAGCATGCCCTACATTAACAAAATCTCTTGTTTGCATAAAGAGAGAACCTCCCAATATCGCACAGTTCACTGCAATCAAAGGCAAGAAAATACCCAAAGATGCATAAAGAGCTGGAGCATAACGCTCTACGACCATCTCTACCAATTGCGTAAAGGAAGCAATAACGGCAATAAAGAGTATCAAAGAAAGGAAACTAAGATCTGCCGTAGCCAGTGAAGGGTGTACCCAAGCAAGAGCCCCCTCTTTGAATACAAAGTTCTCGAGTATATAATTCAAAGGCAATGTACAAACAAGGACAAAGGTTACAGCGAGCCCTAATCCGAATGCTGTTTTTACATTCTTAGAAACAGCCAAATAAGAACACATGCCCAGATAATATGCAAAAATCATATTATCTATAAAGATGGATCTAAAAAAAAGACTTAGGTAATCCATATTCGTATTGTTCGTTTAATCAAAGGATTTTTAATCCTCTTGTAATTTTGCATTTCGAGCTCGCTGTATCCATACAATACAAGCCAATATAATAAGTGCCATAGGAGCCATATTCATAAGACCAAAGTTTTGATAACCTGCCTCATAGAATACGTTAGGAATGATGGTAAATCCAAAAATCTTTCCTGCCCCAAAAAGTTCACGAAAGAAAGCGATAATCACCAAAACCATCGCATAGCCCGCCCCATTAGCTACCCCATCTACAAAAGAGGGCCAAGGTTTATTATTCAGAGCAAAAGCTTCCAAACGTCCCATCAGGATACAGTTGGTTATTATCAATCCCACATAGACTGACAACTGCTTACTCACATCGTATGCAAAAGCCTTCAACACCTCATTAACAATGGTAACAAGAGTAGCCACAACCACCAGTTGCACGATAATACGGATACGATTGGGAATCGTATTACGCAACAACGATATAATGACATTTGCAAAAGCAAGAACCACTATTACAGAGATACCCATAACCAAAGCAGGCTTCAACTGAGAAGAAACCGCAAGGGCAGAACATATCCCTAATACTTGAATCAAGACGGGATTATTATTTCCGATAGGTCCTAAAAAGACCTCCTTCATTTTCACATTAGCCATAGTAGTATACGTTCAGATTTTAGTCTTGATTTGTACTCTTCATAAGGTAGGGAGCATACTGTTTGACACAGAAAGCAATCATTTCGTCAACCCCATTACTCGTGAGGGTTCCTCCAGAAACTCCATCGACAAACTCTCTCTCATCAACGGCTTTTCCTCCCTTAACCACAGCGATACCGATTACATCTCCCGAAGCATTGGCAATATGCTTTCCGACAAAACTCTGAGCAAAATGCTCTGTTGCAATCTCTGCTCCCAATCCAGGAGTTTCACTGGCATGCCCGAAATCACTTCCAAAAACGGTATTGGCATCTGCATCCAAAGCAAGATAGCCCCAAATAGCCCCCCACAATCCATTGCCATTCATGGGAAGAACAAACTTTTGAACGCCCTCTACCTCGGCAATATAGAGCGGAAGTAAATAACTCGACTTATTAGCAACAATCTTAAACTGATTGGCTGTATTCATGTTGAAAGCATCGTTTGAAGCTAAATCACTACCCTCAAAAGAGTGTACCACCTCTCCTTTTTCATTGACAAGCAACTCTTTCTTTATCGTAGCTCTATAAGTTTTGGCAACCGCTGTTTTGTTTTTTACAACAATGTTGAGCGAACGGAGTATCTGCTCCATCTTATCAACTCTTACATTTTCCTGCTTAAAGTTTTTCAAAAGCTGAGATGTGAGAGCCAATGCCACTGCAACCAAAATGACCATAATGGATGCATATAGTACAGTATAAGTATTACCTTCTCTATTCATAACAGTACTCTTTCTATTATCTATTTGTCTGTAATGCTTTAGCACGTTTTGCTCTCTTCTTTACGTTGGCATCGACTACAAAATAGTCAATGAGAGGAGCAAAGACATTCATAAGCAGAATAGCGAGCATCATACCCTCTGGATATCCAGGGTTAAGCACACGAATAAAGACACAGAGCAATCCAACCAGAAATCCATAAATCCACTTTCCTATTTCGGTACGAGCCGAAGTAACGGGGTCGGTAGCCATAAAGACGAGACCAAAAGCAAAACCTCCGTATACAAAGTGCATAACAGGGGTCATTTGCATGGAAGCCGTTGTACCGATAGCGTTAAAGAAGAGTGCCATAAGCGTAGCTCCTACCACGCCCGAGAAGATAATCTTCCAGCTGGCAACCCCTGTCCCGATAAGGATAACTGCTCCTATCAAAACAGCAAGTGTAGAAACCTCTCCAATAGAACCAGGGATGAGTCCTATGAAAGCATCCCAAAGGGAAGAAGCTTCGCCCACGATGTTGGTTATCACGGGGAGTTCTCTGCCTGCCGTGGCGATTTGCCCCAGAGGCGTAGCACCAGAGTAACCATCTACTACCGTACCTGCCCCTAAACCAAAAGTATCTGCTGTACGCACAAAAACGCTATCTCCACTCATGGCAGAAGGATAGGCAAAGAAGAGCACTGCACGTGCTACCAAGGCAACATTAAATATATTATATCCCGTACCTCCAAAAACCTCTTTGGCAAAGATGACAGAAAAAGCCGTAGCCACAGCAATCATCCATAGAGGAGTATCTACGGGTACAATCATCGGGATAAGAAATCCAGAAACCAAAAATCCTTCCTGTATCTCTTCATTTTTCCATTGAGCCACGGTAAACTCTATTCCCAAACCGACAACGTAGGTAACGATTAGTTTGGGTAGCGTAGCCAAAAGCCCAAACAAAAACAAAGCCCCCCAACTATGAGAAGTCAACTCCCCGATAGAGAGGTAATGCTGGTACCCCAAATTGTACATACCAAAGAGCAATGCAGGAATCAAAGCAATAACTACGAAGATCATAGTACGCTTCGAGTCGTTGGAGTCATGGACATGTACTCCCCTCTTCGATGTTGTATTAGGAACATACATAAAGGTTTCCATCCCTTCAAAAACAGAATGGAACGCATGCAACTTTCCCCCTTTTGCGAAGGAAGAGCGGTATTTATCAAAGAAAATTTTCATAATCTGTATTCGAGGGAATATATCAATTCATCTCTTTATAAAGGAGGTCAAGGCCTTTTCGTACCACATACTGGAGCTCCTGTTTGGAAGAATCGACAAACTCACAAAGAGCAAAATCTTCGGGTGCTACCTCGTAGATACCAAGAGCCTCCATCTTATCTATATCAAAAGCTATAATTGCCTTCAAAAGCTGTTCTGGGTAAATATCCAAAGGAAAGACGCGGTGAAATTCGTTGCTCATGATCATAGCCCTTTCGCCACCTTTAACTCGAGCATCGAGAGCATACTCCTTACCTTTTTGCAACCAGCTTGTATACAAACGGCTTATACTAAACTGATTGAAACGAGGAGCAATCCAGCCAAACATTTCGTCAATATCATCGCCCTCGGGGATAACTGTTATCTGGTCTATATTGAGAGACGAGAAAGGACGATCCTGAGAAAGTTGTATACCCGTCAAGACATCTCCGTTTATAACACGTTCGTGTTCCTTTTTCACCGCCAATTTACCACCAAAAGCCTCCTCTACATGACAACCAGGCAGTAGAGAAACATACCCACGCTCTGTGGCGTCGGAGCCTGTCACGGCAACGATGCGGGTATAATCTACCTTACCTGTACGTAAGAAACGCCCCATCACCAGCAAGTCGGTTACCTTGAGCGTCCAAACAACCTCTCCTTTATTAATCGGACGGATATAATTAATCTGAGTGCCTACACACCCTGCAGGGTGAGGCCCCTCAACTTGCACCACTTCTACTCCTTTCACAGAGAGTTTAGCAAGTGGAGAGTCCTTTGCTACTCCTAAATAAACAGTTCCCTCTGTCAAAACGGCTAAAGCCTGAAGAGCCGTGGTCAAATCTTTTTCTCTATCTGCGAGAAGATAATTTACATCTGGAGCTAAAGGAGCCGTTAAAAGGGCTGTTACGAAAATATCTCTTGGAGCCTCTTCGGGATTAGCTATTATATCGTAGGGTCTTTGCTTAAAAAAAGCCCACATCCCAGAGGACAAAAGAAGATTTTGTAAAGCCTTACGGTCTCCAAAAGAAGACAATACGGGGAATTCTTTATACTCTATATCGTTTGATGGAGCTACCTCTATGCTCAGCAATTTGCGTTTTTCTCCTCTTCGTACAGCTACCACCTCACCACTTACAGGAGAGGTAAAAAGCATCTCGGGGTGTCTTTTATGACAAAATAAAGGATCTCCAACCTTTACCGCATCTCCTACCTTAACCAAAACCTTAGGGACAACCCCTTGATAATCATCTGGTACTAAGCCATAGACACCATTCTTTTGAAGAGCAGACAAATTACTCAAGGGAGCCTTTCCTTTCAAATTTATGGAAAGTCCCTTCTTTATTCGAATAGTTTGGGTCATGAAACTACTATCTAATTGCTATTTTCTGAACGCAAAAGTACACAAAACATAGTAATTAGGTATCTATCCAAAGAAAGTATCACTATATTTTCCATATATTAACGAGTGGCAGATATTACCCCCTAAAGAGTTAAGCAATTACGCCATACCCCGCAAGCTACTTTAGCACCCCTCAAAGCTCTCTCTATTTTCCTCTGAATAAAAGAAAAAAGGTAAAAACTCTCCTTTTCCCTCGACCCATATAATACCTCCTTAGAAGTAAACTCAATGGAGAATTAACCTCTCCGAGGATTCCCTTTTTCTCTCTATCCGCACCTTGTTGAACGCTCCACATATCCGCAGGGGATGCCATTTGATACCTTAAGAGAAGACGTTGTAGCTTTTCGCAGAAGATTATCGACCTACCAAACTCTCTTTCCTCTCACTCAAAAAAACTTGAAAACCTGTGCTAAAAGTAGTTTTCACTTGAATAAAACTCTATATGCAATCTAAATATACATATATTCAATCTTAGTATATATATATTTAATCTACGTATATATATATTCAGATTACATATAAAGTTTAACACGTATCTAAACGCATTTATTGCCGTTTGTAAAAAAGTTTTTCCTTGCGTGCAACAAAAGTTGTAGCCCTATGGAACAAGAGACAAGTACTGTATAGAAAAGGACTCACGTATACCCCAATCGTTAGTAAAAACAAACCCGAAGAGGCACGGAATCTATAATTCTATTGTAAAATAATCGAGAGAAGTTTGTTTACTACAATTATTGTTGTACATTTGCACTGTATTACTGTAATAAAACAGCAAGCAAGTTCCAATATTTTTATGTACAGGCATCATGATACAAATAGATAACCTTTCATTTTCTTATAAGAGATCGAGTTTTCTCTTATCCAAATTAAATCTTGACCTGCCCAAAGGAACCATTGTAGGGCTCTTAGGGCGCAACGGAGAGGGCAAAAGCACACTACTCAAACTTATAACAGGACAGCTTCTCAACGACTGGGGAAAGATCACAGTAAACGGGAAAAACCCCGAAAAAAGAGAAGTAGATTTTCTCAATCAGATATTTCTCCTCCCCGAAGAGGTCATATGCCCCTCAATTTCCATAAAGAAGTACTTCAATATAATCACCCCTTTCTATCCCAACTACTCCGCCGAAATAGCCGAAGAACTAATACGAGAGTTCGAGCTCGACTGGAAGATGAACTTGGGAAAGGTGTCTCAAGGCCAGAAGAAAAAGGCAGTCATTGCACTGGCACTCTCCCTACGCACTCCCATACTACTCTTAGATGAACCAACGAACGGCTTGGATATCCCCTCCAAATCTGCCTTCCGCCGCTTGGTAGCTCAGTACACTACAGAGGAGCAAACCCTTATCATAAGTACCCACCAAGTAAGAGATTTGGAGCAACTTATCGACAGATTGGTGCTCTTAGACCACAACAAAATAATTTGTAATGAGGCCATTTACGATTTGTGCAAATACTTCTCATTCCAACCCGTTACGGAGGGTAACCCCGACAAACTTATCTACCAAGAGAAATCTTTAATGGGTAGTGTCGGGATTTTTGAGAACGAAACCCCGCAAGAAACCGACAACTTCTCTATGGAACTCTTCTTCAACGGAATGGTTGCCGAGCAGGAAAAGATGCTCGCCCTCCTTCACAAACAGAATAAACAATAAGACTTATACCTTAAACGGATTTACCTATGAATTTACAACATCCTACCACCGCATTACAAAGAATAGGTCTGCTGCTCAAAAGAGAGTGGACGTTACAACATCGCGCTCTACTCAAAGGGACATTAGTACTACTACTCGTTCTTTGGGGGCTACGACTTACCCCTCTTCTCTTTGGTAAAGATTACAGCGAATGGGCAGAAGGGTTACGCCATGACCCACTATTTCTAAGCAACACTTTAACCTCTTTATTAGGCTTTTTTATCTTCTACCTTATTTGGGTTAATAAGACAGTACATAAATCGCAAACAGAGACCTACACACTCATCCCTGCGAGTGTGGGAGAAAAGTATACGACCTTTTTCATCGTTGCACTATGCCACATCGTGTTAGCTCTCTTTATTGGGGTCTTCTCCTCTACCGCTCTGGCTCTTTTAGTTCCAGGCTGTTTAGAGTACCAACTCTCAGACTGGGGGCGGTTCGTTGTGAACATCAATGTTGACGGGGTATCACAATTATTGAGTGGCATTATTTTCTTCTTCTCTTACACCCTCCTTTCATTTTTAACCTATATGGTTTGCCAAATCTTCTTCAGCAAAGCCACAACAGGAGCATTGGTAGCCATCTGCTTTCTCACGTTACTCCCCTCTGCATCTCCCGTAATTCTAATCTCGACAGAGACATTAACTACACAAGTTACGACGTTTCTTTTCATAATATTGAACCTGCTTCTCTCTGTATTTTTCCTATTCTTTGGTTACTATACCCTTAAGCGTAAACAGCTCAAATGAATCCTATACATCCACAATCTATATTCCTACAGATTGCAGACCAAATAAAAGATGCAATTTTAGCTGGGCGGTACAACCCTGGTGAGAAGATTCCATCTGTGCGAGAGATGGCTGCGAACCTTGAGGTAAACCCCAACACGGTGGTAAAAGCCTATGAGCAACTTATTGCGGGAGGACTTATAGCCTCACAACTGGGCGTAGGTTTTTTCGTCTGCGAAGGAGCTTTGGAGCGAGTTCTTGCGCTCCGAAGAAACATTTTCTTCAAAGACATCGTTCCTACCATCGTAAAAGAGATGCACCTACTATATATATCTGAAAAAGATGGCATTGAGGCCATTACCGACTGCTATCGCTCTTGGCAAGAGGAGCATACAGACAAGAAAACAGAGCAGTAATACAGAAAAATAAAATGGCTACCAATATTATTATATCGGGTATCGGTGCAATCGGAGGTTATTATGGCGGAATGCTTGCAGCCTACGCACAGAATCTGCAATCTGTGAACGTCTATTTCTTTATGAGAGAGGGAGAGCATCTAAAGAGCGTTCAGGAAAAAGGATTACATCTCCTATCTCCCTCGATAGATCTGCATGCCAAACCCCGACTGGCTACGGCAGATAGTCATCTACTCCCTCAAGCCGATTACCTCTTTTTAGCGACCAAGAGCTACAATGCTCGGGAAAATCTGGAGCAATTGACCTCCGTTATAACACCTCAAACAATTGTAATTCCAATGCACAATGGTCTGGACATTCCACCCATGATACAGGAGGTTTTGCCCGATAATCTTATTCTACCCGCCGTTTGCCACATAACAGGGAGACGCTCTCGTGGTACTATATCGGTTCGTTCGGACAATAATCTGCTCAAATTTGGTTCCGACAGCACGCTTGCTCACGCTATTACATCCGAAGTTATAGAACGCTCCGAATGGCTCTACACATTGCTCAAAGCATCGGGCATCAAATGTCGTTTATACCGAGAGATGGCACCCTACCTCAGAGAGAAATACCTCATGCTCTCACCCTCTGCCGTAGCTACAGCCTATTTCGACATCCCTATCGGCATAGTGCAAAACGAGCACGAGCTAGAGTTCAGAGCCTTACTAAAAGAAATAGCTAACCTCTACCGAGCAGCAGGCTGGGAGAACGATCCTTTCCTCGAGGAAAAAGGGTACGACTTGGTGCTGAAAATGCCAAGAGAGGCTACCACTTCTATGCACTCCGACATCCTGGCCAATAATCAGTCCGAAATCGAAAGTCTCGTAGGCTATGTGGTACGCATGGCAGAGCACTACAATATAGAAGTACCTCTATACAAAAAGATGTATCAAACCTTGTTAGAACGGATAAAAAGATGAAACCGACCGAACGCTCCTTTCCTGTCATCGGGATGCACTGTACGGCCTGTGCTCAAAAAATAGAGCAAGCACTAAGCAAAGTCTCTGGTATAGACGAGGCTAATGTCCTGTATAACGAAAGGATGCTAAACGTAAGCTATAAAGAGGAGATGATTACCCTCGAAGAGATTGTGCAACGTGTAAAGGAAATAGGCTTTGAGCTTATCACGGCAGACACAGGTCAAGAACTCAACGAACGACGCCGTAAGGCTCAGGAAAAAGAGCTTCGTCGCATGCGTTTAGACACAATTGGAGCTTGGATAGCTACTATTATTATGATGGTTATGATGTGGTGGCATCTCCCCCACACTATACACAAAATAGGCATGTTGCTCCCCGCAACGGCCGTTTTTTTTATATTCTCTTCCCGTTTTCACATCGCTGCCTTGAAGCAGATACGCCATGGGATATTCTCCATGGATACCCTCGTGTCGCTCAGTACAACGGTATCTTTTATCGCAGGTAATATAGCCCTATGGCACGATCTACTCCCAGCAGAGGACGCGCACCTCTACTTCGATGCCACCACTATGATACCCGCTTTTGTACTCTTGGGTAAATGGCTCGAGCAAAAAGCCACCATCCGCACGGGAGATGCCATTGCCTCTATCCTCAATCGTTCTCCTAAGTGGGCTATGGTTATGAGAGATGGAGTGGCAACGGAACTCCCGATAGAGCTAATTAAAGTAGGAGATAAAATAAGAGTGCGAGCAGGAGAAACAATCCCCGTAGATGGCGTAGTAATCAAAGGGACCTCTACTGTAGATGAAAAATTAATCAGTGGAGAACCTATCCCCGCAGAGAAGGTTATTGGCAGTACTGTATATGCAGGTACTATTAACGGTACGGGAGCTTTCACCATGGAAGCACAGAGTATAGGAAGCGAAACGGTACTCGGTAACATCATCGAAACGATACGAAGAGCCGAAACAGAAAGACCTCCTATACGCAGAATAGCCGACAAAATTGCCTCTATATTCGTACCAGTCGTAGGGCTACTCTCGTTGCTCACCTTCTTTTTGTGGTACTTTTTGGGTGAAAGCACTGATGCCAATGCCGTCTCCTTTGCCATACGATGTGCCGTTTCTGTATTGGTAATATCTTGTCCCTGTGCGTTAGGATTGGCTACTCCTACTGCTCTTACCGTACTTATTGGAGAGACGGCTAAACGACAGATACTTATCCGTAAAGCAGCTACCATGGAGGTACTACCCCGTATTACTACTGTGTTTTTGGACAAAACAGGTACCATTACGGCAGGAATGCCCGAGGTGGTTGCTCAAGAGTGGTATGTTCCAAGTGAGGAGCAGCCATTCTATCAGTCGGTTCTATACACTTTGGAGAGAGAAAGTACTCATCCCTTGGCAGAGGCCATATGTAGCTTTTTCGCAGATAGTAATAAGGCAGAACTCGCTTTCGGCAGTATCAATACAATCGTTGGTAAGGGTATAGAAGCAGAATTGGAGGGCAAGAATTACCGAATTGGGAATGCCGATTTTGTAGGAACCTCCTCTTCTTCACTCCCAGGCACACATGTTTATATGAGTTGTAATGAAAGCCTTATCGTACACCTTACCATAGAAGACAGGGTAACCGACGAAAGCCGACAAGCGATTGCGGATATGCAAAAGATGGGATTAAAGGTGGTCTTACTAACGGGAGACAATAAGCAAGCGGCACGTCATGCGGCACAAATTTCGGGTATTCAAGAATATCATGCAGGGCTACTTCCCAGTGAAAAACTTGCTATCGTGCAAACTGCAATAGAAAAAGGAGAGCAAGTGGCGATGATTGGAGATGGTATAAACGACAGCGAGGCTCTCTCTTACGCTCACGTTAGTGCCTCTTTTGCCTCGGGGAGCGATATTGCTATCTCTGTGGCAGATATAACATTCCTCAAACATGACCTGAGGCTTTTCCCTCAAAGCATTCGCATGATGCACCAGGGAGTTAAAACCATTCGCCTCAACTTCTTCTGGGCTCTTATCTATAATGCTTTAGCTATTCCCATCGCTGCAGGTGTACTTTACCCTGCTTGGGGTATATTCATCACCCCAGCCCTATCGGGTGCCGCAATGGCATTTAGTTCGCTCTCTGTGGTTTCTAACAGTCTTTTTCTAAAAAAACGATTGCACCATAAATAGTTCGTATATTTGTGGCACTTTGTAACAGTTTATAATCATCAGTAATAAAACAAAATAAAGTAAAGCTATGGAACTACCTTTTTCAGAATCCTACCGTATAAAAATGGTAGAACACATTAAGAAAAGCACACGCCAAGAACGTGAGGCTTGGATTAAAGAGGCTAAGTATAACCTTTTTAACCTCCACAGCGAACACGTATTCATTGACTTGCTAACCGACTCTGGTACGGGTGCTATGAGCGACAAGCAATGGTCTGCAATGATGCTCGGAGATGAGAGTTATGCAGGTGCATCTTCCTACTACAAAATGAAAGATGCGATCCAAAACATCTTGGGCTTTGAGTATTTCTTACCTACCCACCAAGGTCGTGCTGCAGAAAATGTGCTCTACTCTACCATTATCAAAGAGGGGGATGTAGTACCAGGTAACTCTCACTTCGACACAACTAAGGGACACATTGAGTATCGCCGTGCATTAGCAATAGACTGTACTATAGATGCAGCAGCCGACACGCAAAAGGAAATTCCTTTTAAAGGTGAAATTGACCTCGAAAAATTAGAGAAGGTCTTCAAAGAATACCCCAAAGAAAAGATTCCTTGCTGTGTACTTACACTAACGAACAACACCGCTGGCGGACAGCCTGTTTCTATGAAAAACATCAAAGGAACAGCAGAATTGTGCCGTAAGTATGGTATCACACTCCAAATAGACGGTGCTCGTTTTGCAGAAAACGCATACTTCATCAAAACAAGGGAAGAAGGATATGCAGACAAGAGCATCAAGGAAATCGTTCGCGAGATGCTTTCTTATGGCGACATCATGACGATGTCCAGCAAAAAAGATGCTATCGTTAATATGGGTGGATTCTTGGCTATGCGTAGTGAAGAGCTATGGCGTCGCTGCCAAATGTTCTGTGTGATGTACGAAGGATTTATCACCTATGGGGGTCTCTCTGGACGTGAAATGAATGCCCTTGCACAAGGATTAGACGAAGGTACCGACTTTGATACTCTCGAAACTCGTATCGAGCAAGTTGCATACTTAGGTCGTAAGCTTGATGAATACGGTATCCCTTACCAACGCCCTGCAGGAGGTCATGCTATATTCCTCGATGCTAAGAAAATCCTTACCCACGTTCCTAAGGAAGAGTTTATCGCTCAAACATTGGGTATCGAGCTCTATCTTGAGGCTGGTATTCGCGGTGTAGAAATCGGTTCTATCCTTGCAGACCGTGACCCTGTAACGCGTGAAAACCGTTATCCACGTCTCGAACTTCTTCGCTTGGCTATTCCACGCCGCACTTATACCAACAACCATATGGATGTTATCGCAGCAGCTGTGAAGAATGTATATGATCGTCGTGACCAAATCAACCGCGGTTATGTAATTACTAAGGAGCTTCCTGTAATGCGTCACTTCACGGTAGAATTGGAACCTGCTAAGTAAATAGCATAATCTACCCCTCAACCTTTTTTCAAATTAGGTTGAAACATTTAATCCCCTTGCTTGAAATAGGCAAGGGGATATTTTTTATACTACCACAAGACAAACTACCCCAAGTACTCTTCTCAAAATTCTGGTAAAGAGCAGTACATACCCCTTTTCTCGACTACAGTAAAAAGAGCGACAAAACTCATCCTGTTGACTATGATACAGAAAAGAGCTACAAGGTCTCTTGAAGAGTTGTACTTTTTGTTTCTTTATTGTAGCAATAATCTGTACCTTTGCCGCGTAATACAAGAGTAGAATAATAAATACATTTATGAACAGAGACAATGTAATCTTCGACCTTATCGAAGAAGAACATCAGCGTCAGCTTAAAGGCATCGAGTTGATTGCTTCTGAGAACTTTGTAAGTCAGCAAGTAATGGAGGCCATGGGAAGCTATATGACCAACAAATATGCAGAAGGCTACCCTGGTAAACGTTACTACGGAGGATGCGAAGTGGTAGATAAGAGCGAACAAATCGCTATCGATCGTATCAAGCAACTCTACGGAGCTGAGTGGGCAAACGTACAACCTCACTCTGGTGCGCAGGCAAACATGGCTGTTTTACTTGCTTGTTTGGAACCTGGAGACACTTTCATGGGTCTTAACTTAGATCACGGTGGTCACCTTTCTCACGGTTCTCCAGTAAATAGTTCTGGTCTTATCTATAAGCCTATCGGCTATAATCTTCGTCAAGAAACAGGAATGGTAGACTATGATGAAATGGAACAGCTGGCAAAGCAGCACAAGCCTAAACTAATCATCGCTGGTGGTTCTGCCTACTCTCGTGAATGGGACTACGAACGTATCCGTAAAATAGCAGACTCTATTGGCGCGATTTTCCTCGTAGATATGGCTCACCCTGCAGGTCTCATTGCAGCAGGTTTGCTTAAAAACCCTGTTCAATATGCCCACATCGTAACCTCTACAACCCATAAGACTCTTCGTGGACCTCGCGGAGGTATCATCTTGATGGGTAAAGACTTTGAAAATCCTTGGGGTAAAACAACTCCTAAGGGCGTAGTTAAGATGATGTCTCAGCTCTTAGACTCTGCCGTATTCCCTGGAGTACAAGGAGGACCATTGGAGCATGTTATTGCAGCTAAAGCAATCGCTTTCGGCGAAGCTCTCGACCCTTCTTTCAAAGTATACCAAGAGCAAGTTAAGCTTAATGCCGCAACTATTGCAAAAGCATTTGTTGATAGTGGATACAACATTATATCAGGCGGAACAGACAACCACTGTATGCTTATCGACCTCCGCAGCAAATACCCAGATTTGACAGGTAAAGTGGCAGAAAAAGCTCTTGTTGCTGCCGACATCACGGTAAACAAAAACATGGTTCCTTTCGATAGCCGCTCTGCTTTCCAAACATCAGGATTCCGAGTAGGTACACCTGCAATTACAACTCGTGGTGTGAAGGAAGACAAGATGCCTGTAGTGGTAGAACTTATCGATAGAGTACTTCGTGATCCTGAAAACGATGCTGTAATAGCAGCCGTTCGCGCCGAAGTAAACAACATGATGAAAGAGTACCCTCTCTTTGCTTGGTAATCTCTACCATTAAATCAATAACAAACCTAAGCCCCTCTTCTCTCAATGAGAAAGAGGGGTTTATATTTGATCAACTTTATAAGATGTGTACATCAAACTTTATTATTGGTGGCCGATAAAAGTTGACGCATACGTCAAAAATTTATGGAAAAGCATCGGAACGCTTTTCTATCAAAAACAAGCTACCCACCCTCGTACTAATAAAAGTACTTAGGTGGGTAAAATGATTTAGCCATTATGGTATCGAGACCCAAAGCCCCGACAAACCAATTTAGCGTACCTTGTCAACGATTGCTTTGAACGCAGCAGGATTATTCATCGCGAGGTCTGCGAGAACCTTACGGTTGATCTCGATACCATTTGCATGAAGTGCTCCCATAAGTTTAGAGTAAGACATTCCCTCTAAACGAGCACCAGCATTGATACGTTGGATCCAAAGAGCACGGTTGTTACGCTTTTTGTTACGACGATCACGGAAAGCGTAAGTAAGACCTTTTTCCCAAGTATTCTTGGCAACGGTCCAAACATTTTTACGAGCTCCAATGTACCCGCGAGTGAGCTTAAGTATTCTTTTTCTTTTAGCTCTTGATGCTACATGATTTACTGATCTTGGCATATTATACTTGTCTTTTGATTGGCAGCGGCTTCGGAGTAACTCCCGAACGCTCTTTTACAGCTTGCCTCTCGATTAAACTTTCAATTATAAACTCTTAAAAATAGTACTTATAGTTCTGAAGCTACACTGATTAGTGGCATGCAAGCATCTCTTTCACAGCTCCCACATCGCTACGATGTACCAAACCGCTATAAGTGAGGTTACGTTTACGCTTTTTGCTCTTCTTGGTCAAGATATGACTTTTGAAAGCATGCTTACGTTTAATCTTTCCAGATCCTGTAATCGAGAAGCGTTTTTTAGCTCCTGATACTGTTTTTTGCTTAGGCATTTTCTTTAATTATTAATTATGTGAAACATTATTAGGTGAGACATCAACTTTCCGTGAGGCAAGCCTATGCCTTGCAGGAAAAAGATCCTTAGCTCTGCTTGATTAGAAATTCAGATCACAATGTCTCTATTCTTTACTTCGGTAGGGTCTGCAAAAAGGCTCTTACTCCTCCGTTGCTTCTTCCTTTTGCTTGGTTGGAGCTGGCTTGCTCTTCTTGTCGGAAGACTTTGCGGGCGATGTTGATTTTTTGGGAGTCAACATCATAAACATACGCTTCCCTTCTAAAGAGGGCATATTCTCAACGGTAGCTACATCTTCTAAATCTGTAGCAAAACGCAACAATAATACCTCGCCCTGCTCTTTGAATACTATAGAACGCCCCTTAAAGAATACGTACGCCTTAACCTTAGCACCATCGGCTATAAAACTTCGAGCATGTTTCAACTTAAAGTTATAGTCGTGGTCATCTGTCTGAGGCCCAAATCGTATCTCTTTGATTACGACCTTGACGGCATTCGACTTCTGTTCTTTGAGTTTCTTCTTCTTTTGATAGATGAATTTTTGGTAATCAATTACCTTACAAACAGGAGGTTTAGCGTCTGATACGATCTCGACTAAATCTAATCCTGCACGCTCTGCCATACGCAAAGCCTCTTGTATAGAAAAAATTCCCTGCTGTACATCATCGCCAACGATACGCACCTCACGTGCGGTAATCTCCTCGTTTACTCGATGGTGGTCTTTGTTGTTTCTATCGTTATTATACACTAACTAAAGCAATGAGCCGGAGCTCTTCGCTCCTTGTTGGTTTAAAATCTTTATACTTATCACTCAAAAAATCAGAAGAAGAAATGCTGCCAAAAGAGCTTCCATTCAAGGCTTGAAAGGGTTACTCCTCTTGCCAAGCATTCATCTCTTTATCAATTTCTTGACAAATTTGCTCTGCAAAGGTAGTCAATTTTATGGAACCTTGGTCTCCTTCTCCCTGTTTTCTTACAGAAACGGTCTGATTTTCCGCTTCTTGCTCGCCAACAATCAAGAGATAAGGTATGCGTTTAAGCTCGTTATCACGGATCTTGCGACCAATTTTTTCATTACGATCATCAACAATTGCCGCAATGTCATGGCGTGCTAATTCCTCACGAACTTTGTGTGCATACGCGTTGAAACGCTCTCCAATAGGAAGCACAACTACCTGATCGGGTGCTAACCAAAGAGGGAAACGACCTGCGGTATGCTCTATAAGCACGGCAACGAAACGCTCCATAGAGCCAAAAGGAGCTCGGTGGATCATAACGGGGCGGTGCTTTGCATTATCCTCTCCCGTGTATTCCAACTCGAAACGCTCGGGCAGGTTATAGTCTACCTGAATCGTACCCAATTGCCAACGACGTCCAATAGCATCTTTAACCATAAAGTCGAGCTTAGGACCGTAGAAAGCAGCCTCGCCATACTCTATGCGAGCGGGCAATCCTTTCTCTTGACAAGCCTCTACAATAGCCTGCTCTGCACGTTCCCAATTCTCATCTTTACCTATATACTTCTCTCTGTTTACCTTATCACGGAGGGAGATTTGCGCCTCAAAATTCTCAAACTTCAGAGCCTTGAAAATGATAAAAATAATATCCATCACCTTGAGGAACTCATCCTTAACCTGCTCGGGAGTACAGAATATATGAGCATCGTCTTGGGTAAAACCACGCACGCGGGTCAATCCATGAAGCTCCCCACTCTGCTCATAACGATATACAGTACCAAACTCTGCCAAACGAACGGGTAAGTCTCGATAAGAATGAGGTTTAAGACGATATATTTCGCAGTGGTGCGGACAGTTCATCGGCTTGAGCATAAACTCCTCGCCCTCCTGCGGAGTTGTTATCGGACGGAACGAGTCGGCACCATATTTGGCATAGTGTCCAGAAGTCTTATATAACTCAATATTGCCGATATGAGGTGTCATTACCTGCTCGTAACCAAAGTTTTTTTGGATTTTCTTGAGGTAATCCTCGAGTTTTAAGCGTAGACGAGTACCACGAGGCAACCAAAGAGGTAGTCCCACACCTACGGTTTGAGAGAAAGCAAACAGCTCCAACTCCTTTCCTATCTTACGATGATCGCGTTTTTTCGCCTCTTCCAAAACAGCAAGATAATCGTCTAACATCTTCTTTTTGGGGAACGTAATCCCGTAAATACGAGTTAGCTGCTTGCGTTTCTCATCGCCACGCCAGTAGGCTCCTGCTATACTTAAGAGCTTTACAGCTTTAATATAGCCCGTATGACGAAGGTGCGGGCCACGACACAAATCGGTAAAAGTACCCTGTGAGTAGGTAGTTATCGTACCATCCTCAAGGTCATTGATTAGCTCTATTTTATAGGTCTGTCCCTCTCCAGCAAAGCGTTTGAGCGCATCTTCTTTGGTTATTGAACAGCGTGTCAGTACCTGCTTCTCACGAGCAAGCTCCAACATAAGATTTTCTATTTTGGCGAGATCTGTTTCCTTTATAACAGCATCACCAGTATCAATGTCGTAATAAAATCCATTCTCAATGGCAGGACCTATCCCGAACTGAGTTTGTGGATAAAGTTGCTGTATAGCCTCTGCCATCAAGTGGGCAGAAGTGTGCCAATAGGCATGCTTACCACCTTCGTCTTCCCACTTGAGAAGTTTCAGAGAGGCATCTGCTTGTATAGGAGTGTCTAAGTCGACAATTTTATCATTTACTTCTGCGGCTAAAACATCTTCTGCCAAACGAGTACTAATCCCCTCTGCAATCTGATAGGGAGTAATACCTTGTGCATATTCTTTCACCGAACCATCGGGTAGTGTTATCTTTATCATAAATAACCTTATTACATCTTCGTATAGAAGAGTTTGTATAGTACATAGCGGCTACACAAACTCCACGCAAAGGTACATACTTTTCGGCAAAAAGCATCTGCATTAGCCATCAATGCTATCAATCTGTGCATAGAAAATCTTCCATAAGAGAGAGCAAAAATTGAGACCTATTACAGGTAAAATTAGAACTCGCGATAGAGGTAATTAGCCCTCGTTTTGCTTGGAGTTGCAGTGGGTCATAATGAAAATAGAGATGCGAAGTACTATTTTCGCAAGAATTTCAGACCTAAAGGCTCAGCGTATCTATTCTTTTCGTCGTGGCATAACTATCCTTTCAATAGAGAAGAAAAGCCCATAGAGGCTATTAAAAAAGAGAATTTTACAGGTATAAAAGTTACTTTCATTACGACAAATTCTCTATTTGCAATCTACGTATATATATATTCAGATTGCGTATATATATTTTCAATCTAAATATATGTATATTCAATCTACGTATAAAGAATTTTTCGGGTAATGTCCGAAAAAGTGTGTAAGAGTAGTTGTTCCTTTTTTACCACAGGGGCATGCCCCTGTGGTAAAAACTTTGTGGTTTTCTTGTTATTATCCATTTATTTAATCCTCCACTCTTGGAAGTAGGGCAACCTCCTAGCATAAGTCCTTTCAGTCATCTCTCGGGCAACAGATCCTAAGAGGAATAGGACGGCATCAGCCGAGGGTAAAGCCCCGCGCATACGTAACGTACGCTTATAGCTACGATTAAGACGCTCCACCCAGTTCGTCGAGTAAATCATACGACGAACCTCCTCAGGAAATCTCAGATAGGTAAAGTAGCCTATATTGCGAGGG
>NZ_FUXE01000033.1 GCF_900167105.1 Porphyromonas circumdentaria
CCCCCTCGCCGAAAGACCAAGGTTTCCTGATCAACGCTAAACGGATCAGGGTCAGTCGGGACCTAAGCAAAAGCCGAAAGGCGTATGCGATGGATGAACTGGTTAATATTCCAGTACTAATTATATGAGTGATGTGGAGACGGAGAAGTGACAATGCTGCCAACTGACGGAATAGTTGGTTAAAGGGTGTAGGATATGATTGGCGTAGGCAAATCCGCGCTGAGATCTGAACCTGATAGTACGAAGCGTGCTTGCACAATTCGATATGCATGTAATCAGGCTCCCAAGAAAAACCGCTAAACATATTGTATTATTACCCGTACCGTAAACCGACACAGGTGGTTGGGTTGAGTATACTAAGGCGCTCGAGTGATTCGCGGTTAAGGAACTAGGCAAAATAGTCCTGTAACTTCGGGATAAAGGACGCCTCTATAGAGATATAGAGGCCGCAGTGAAAAGGCCCTGGCGACTGTTTAACAAAAACACATGGCTATGCAAAATAGAAATATCACGTATATAGCCTGACACCTGCCCGGTGCTGGAAGGTTAAGAGGAGAGGTCATCAGCGATGAGAAGCTTTGAATTGAAGCCCCAGTAAACGGCGGCCGTAACTATAACGGTCCTAAGGTAGCGAAATTCCTTGTCGGGCAAGTTCCGACCTGCACGAATGGTGTAACGATCTGGGCACTGTCTCAACCGCGAGCTCGGTGAAATTGTAGTATCGGTGAAGATGCCGATTACCCGCAACGGGACGAAAAGACCCCGTGAACCTTTACTATAGCTTTACATTGTAGCCGGGTATTAGATGTGTAGGATAGGCCGGAGACTGAGAATTGGTGACGCCAGTCATCAAGGAGTCGCTGTTGAAATACGGCCCTTTTACTATTTGGCTACTAACGCGCGAGGTGCGGACAGTGTATGGTGGGTAGTTTGACTGGGGTGGTCGCCTCCAAAAGCGTAACGGAGGCTTCTAAAGGTACCCTCAGGCCGATTGGTAACCGGTCGCAGAGTGTAATGGCATAAGGGTGCTTGACTGGGAGACAAACAAGTCGCACAGGTAGGAAACTAGAGCATAGTGATCCGGTGGTTCCGTATGGAAGGGCCATCGCTCAAAGGATAAAAGGTACTCCGGGGATAACAGGCTGATCGCTCCCAAGAGCTCATATCGACGGAGCGGTTTGGCACCTCGATGTCGGCTCGTCACATCCTGGGGCTGGAGAAGGTCCCAAGGG
>NZ_FUXE01000009.1 GCF_900167105.1 Porphyromonas circumdentaria
CTGAGATTTCCTGAGGAGGTTCGTCGTATGATTTACTCGACGAACTGGGTGGAGCGTCTTAATCGTAGCTATAAGCGTACGTTACGTATGCGCGGGGCTTTACCCTCGGCTGATGCCGTCCTATTCCTCTTAGGATCTGTTGCCCGAGAGATGACTGAAAGGACTTATGCTAGGAGGTTGCCCTACTTCCAAGAGTGGAGGATTAAATAAATGGATAATAACAAGAAAACCACAAAGTTTTTACCACAGGGGCATGCCCCTGTGGTAAAAAAGGAACAACTACTCTTACACACTTTTTCGGACACTACCAAACTTTCTTTTAGAGGGTTTGGCGGTTGTATTTTATAGCTCCATGTTTTCTTGTAAAATATCCTCTCTACTTAGTTCTATATCTTCTTCATAGTCTCGTATTAGTCGGAATGTTTGTAAGTTGCTATACCTTCTAAAACGAGCTTTAAAAGCTCTAATCAAATCTCCTTTCTAAATTTCTTCTTTTATTACAAAAAGGTAGTCTCCATAAATCTCTTCAGTTGACAACAAGAATTTTATTACTTTCCTCTAAAGTTAAGTTCTATATAAAAAATGCCGTACCGTAGAAAACCTACGATACGGCATCCCTAAGATTTAGTTAAATGAGAATCTCTTATTCCGCAGCAGTCATCACTACAATACGATTCCATTCGTTAACTTCATATGGTTGCTCTGTAGACCCCTTGTAATCAACAACAATCATGTCCTCAGAAATTCCATACTTGTCAACAAGTACCTTAGCAACAGCCTTAGCTCTCTTTTCAGATAGAGACATGTTAAAACCACTTGTACCCGTCTTTTCATCTGCATAACCAACAAGATAAATCTTGCTATTGTTATTCTTCGCATATTCAGCAGTATTGTAGATGTTGATATATTGATTCTGATCAATCTTCGCACTACCGATACGGAAGTAAACCACATTACGGAGAACTGTCTTTGTTACAGTCTCTGTAGTAGGTTCTGGACATTCAGGACAAGAAACAGGACGCTTGCTCAACTCCGCATTTTCTGCACGAAGGTTGTTAATTTGCCCATTGAGATCATTGACCAATCCCCAATCCATAGGAACGATCTCTGTCCACTCAGGCTTACCAAGATTAAATCCTAAACCAGCCGTAGCAAAAGCCATCAAATCAGCCCCATTAGCTGCCAATTGAGAACCAGCAAGATTAATCTTAGAAGCTAACATCTGTGCTTCAATGTTAAGATCTACGCGACGACCGAGTCGAAACTTGAAAATCAAACCTGCATTTGCAGAGAAAGAAGGATCATGTTTAGTAAAACGGTTGTCTACAACGCCCTTAGAATCTGTAGTATGATACTTATAAGCACCTCCAACCCCAACAAAAGGAATCATATGAAAAACTCGTTTAGGGTTGTACTTTGCAAAATAGTTTACTACGTCAAACATAAATTCGTATTGGAGTGTTCCAAACAAATTGTGATAAGCGACAGGAGCTGCAGGGTTTTCAAACCCTTTCATGTTCCAGGCTGTAAGCTGAACACGTGTTGCAAACCAAGGCTCATGCCACTTTCCAACAGCAAGTGTTGGAATAGGATAAATGCGGTCTACTAACTCAGCAGCATTATTTGCTTCCCCAAATGGGAGCATTCCCACACCTCCTTGTATATCAATGAACCAATGATCTGATCCTTTGTCGCGATTAAAAATAGTCTTATGAGCAGACTTCTGAGAAGTCTCCTGAGCTTTTGCCCCAAAAGAGAGAACGCAAGTTCCCACGAGAGCAAGCATTAATACTTTTGCCTTCATATTGATATTTATCATTTTCAATGTTAGTACTACAATTACTTAGAACGAACGATGACAACACGATTCCAAGCACGAGGATTAAATTGCTCTGTTTCTCCCTGCCACTCAACAGAAATCATATCAGAAGACACCCCGAACTTATTAACCAGAGCCTCAGCAACTGCTTTTGCACGACGTTCTGACAAATGCATATTGTAATTAATATCACCTGTTGTATCTGCGAAGCCTATTACAACAATAGCTTTGTTGCCATCTTTAACAAAGTCAGCGATATCCTGCAAAACAATGTGTTGATCTTTGTCAATAGTTGCGCTATTAAACTTGAAAACAATCGCCTTATCACCTAAAACGTTTTCAGTAACTACTTCCGTCTCTGCAGTAACTTCAGGACATTCTGGGCAAGAAACTGGACGTTTTCTCAACTCTGTATTCTCAGAACGCAAACGGTTAATTTGTCCGTTTAGGTCATTAATAAGATCCATATCCATAGGAGTTACGGACTCCCAAGCAACACGACCGAGATTAAAGTTGAGACCTGCAGTAACGACACCTGTCAATCCGTTGTAGATATTTGAATAGGGCATAATGGGGGCTTTATAATCTATCTCTTGCTTTACAATATTCAAGTTAGAATATATAGCCTGCCCTTCCAGAACCAAATCCAAACGTTTTGCCAAGCGAAAACTCATCATCAAACCAGCATTCGCAGTTGCTGAGTGACGGAAGGGTTCATTAAACTGAATCATATCAGCTAAATCAGCAAAATCGTTATAGTATTTGAAACCATATCCCACACCGAACCAAGGAATCAAATGGAATACTCGTTTAGGATTATACTTTGCATAGAAGTTTACTACATCAAACATAAAATCAAAGTGAGCTCCAGCCATGGCGGTATTTAGGGCCTTAACCTCCCCAGAAACCTCCTTGTAGTAAGTAGGGGTTGGCCCCCCAAAAACTTGCAAACGGGTTGCAAAATAGGGATTGTGCCACTTTCCTAAAGAAAGAGTTGGCATCACACGGAGACGATTTACGATGTCTTGAGACTCGTTTTCTTCCAAAAACTGTGCATTTACACCACCCTGTAGAGTCAAGAACCAGTGACCCGCGGAACGGTCAAAAGCCGTCTTGCGAGCTGGCAAAATTTGAGTCTCAGGTGTCGTAGATTGTTGAGCACTCGCGGAGAGTGCTGTAGCTCCCATTATAGAGAGCAATAAGTACTTTACCTTCATCATTTTACTATTCATTGTTAGCGTTTACTATAATTTTCTATTTCAATCCACACTACAATCACTACGCAAAGATAACATATTCTTTAGAATAAGCAACTAAATATAAAAAAACAACAAGAAAAGGGAAAAAAACATCACAAAAAACATCTTTTTTCAAGAGAGAAAGATTGCACAAAGCCAAAAAGCACCTACAAAAAGCACCCTAAATCAAAGGAATACAAGAAAAACAGAAGCAAAAAGTTCTCCGCCAAAACAGACACACAATAAGACTAAAGGAGAAGGAAGCCTTCTGGAAGCATTGAAGAAACATCTTTTCCATAGGACAAGAGTTCTCTTACAGCATTACTACTAATATGAGAAAGAGACTGATCTGTTAAAAGAAAAACGGTATCCACTCCTGTCAAATGACTGTTCAAATCTGCCAAATTCTTCTCGTACTCATAATCGAGGAAGGAACGAATTCCCCTCAATAGTGCAATAGACTTCGTTTCTTTTATTAAGTCCACGGTCAATCCTGTATACGCAATTACTTCCACTCTATCATCATACTGGTAATAACATCTAATCTGCTCCAGCCGCTTTTCAAGCGAAAAGTATGTACTCTTATTAGGGTTAACACCTATAGCGATAACCACACGATCAAAAAGTAATAACCCTCGACGAACGATATCGGCATGTCCCTTTGTAAAAGGGTCAAATGTTCCAGCAAAAAGAGCTTTTTTTTTCGTCATATCATTTATTCTTCGCCTACAAGCAGATTTCCTATAATAAAGTCCTGTCGCTCTGGTGTATTTTTACCCATATAAAAATCAAGCAGATGCTTATAAGTATCTTCTCGGCGCAAGGTCACTTGTTTAAGCTTAATATTTTCTTCAGAGATGAGTCCTTTAAACTCATCTGCAGATATCTCTCCCAATCCCTTAAAGCGAGTAAGCTCTGCTTTTTTCCCAAGTATAGACAAAGCTTCATCCCTTTCCTCTTCGGTATAACAATAGTAAGTATACTCCTCTAAAGACACTCCTCTCTTTTTTCTACGCAGATGCACCTCAGCTGGTGGAAGAGTAACTCTATAAAGAGGCGTCTCCAAGACAAAAACATGCCCTTTACGCACCAAATCTGGGAAAAACTGAAGAAAAAAAGTGAGCATTAAAAGACGGATGTGCATACCATCGTCATCGGCATCAGTAGCTATAATAATGCGGTTATAACGTAATCCATCCATGCCATCCTCAATATTCAAAGCAGCTTGCAGGAGATTGAATTCTTCATTTTCATAGACAATCTTTTTTGTCAAACCAAAGCAATTCAGCGGCTTTCCTCTTAAGCTAAACACAGCTTGATACTTTGGATCTCGACTTGTTGTTATAGAACCACTAGCGGAATTCCCCTCTGTTATGAATATTGACGTTCGCTCTGGATCTTTTGCTTTCGAATCATTAAAATGGACACTACAATCTCGGAGTTTTTTGTTATGAAGATTAGCCTTTTTAGCCCTTTCTCTAGCCAGCTTAGCTACTCCACTGATAGCCTTTCGCTCACGCTCACTATCTTGTATTTTTTTCAAAAGCACCTCAGAGATAGCACTATGTATGTGAAGAAAATCATCCAGTCTATCTTTCAAAAAATCTCCTATATAACGCTGTATACTGACTCCCTTTAAAGGCTCATTTTTATACTGAGGTTCATCTGGAACCATATCTTTTGACCCCAGTTTGGTCTTAGTTTGACTTTCAAAAGTTGGCTCAACAACTTTTAGGCTGATAGCAGCAGCCATTCCAGAACGAATATCTGAGTAGTCAAAATTCTTTGAAAAAAACTCCTTTATCACACGGGCTACAGCCTCTCTAAAAGCACTCAAATGAGTTCCTCCTTGTGTGGTATTCTGCCCATTTACAAAACTATAAAATTCTTCTCCATACTGATTAACATGGGTTATCGCTACCTCTATATCCTCACCTTCAAGGTGAATGATAGGATATAAAGGGTCTCCCGTTAAATCTTCCGAAAGAAGATCTTTTAGGCCATTTTTGCTCTGATACTTCCTTCCATTGTAGATAATGGTAAGACCTGCATTAAGAAAAGTGTAGTTACGCACCATAGAAATGACGATTTCATTCCTATAAGCATAATTCTTGAACAATTTCGGGTCTGGAATAAAGGAAACAAGTGTTCCAGAGGGCTTTTCCGATGGGAAAGAAGGCTCTTCCTCTTGTATTTGTGCTGAGGAATAGGATATTTTTTTTGTAAATCCATCCCTAAAAGACTGCACAACAAATTTTTGAGAAAGAGCATTTACTGCTTTTAGCCCAACTCCATTTAAACCCACCGACTTTTTAAAGGCTTGAGAATCTATTTTAGCTCCCGTGTTCATACGAGAGACAGCATCGTTCAACTTTCCCAATGGTATACCTCGCCCATAATCTCGAACGGTAACTTCCCCATCAGCAATAGTTATCTCTATAGTCTTTCCCTGCCCCATAACAAACTCGTCAACAGAATTATCTATAACCTCTTTCAGAAGCACATAAATTCCGTCATCAGGAAGACTTCCATCTCCCAACTTGCCAATATACATTCCAGGGCGACGACGAATATGCTCATCCCAAGAAAGGGTTGTAAAGTCAGCCTCGTTATATTCTATTTTAGGGGCATCAAAGCTCATGGGATAGACTACAATTGTTTTATATAAGCTCTACGCGTTTTATGATGTATTCTTTCAAAATAATTCCACTGCATCTGAACAGCCATATTAGTTTCCAATTCAGGATTACTCTCGGCATACACAACACCATTACTCTTGAATATAGGAATCAAGTCATTAAAAAGAAGAGCGTTAATACCTTTGTTCATATACTCTGGCAAAACTCCTACCAAGTACAAATCAACGACCTTGACTCTCCCCTTTAAGGCCTTTAGGAGGTGCATAAAACCAAAAGGAAATAGCTTTCCATCTGCTCTCCTCAAAGCACTACTCAAATTGGGTAAGGCTATAGCAAAGCCAATAACCTTATTATCCTCTTTCCGCTCAATAACAGTAACAAAATCTAAGCGAAGAAGAGGAATATACATTTTTGCATAAAAATCAATCTGAGCGGGACTAAGTTCAGAAAAACCATATAAGTTGGCATAGGCCTTATTTAAGGTTTCAAAAATCGGACCTATATAGGAAGGTAGTTCTTTTCTTGATTTGAACTTAACAACTCTCAAACCATACTTTTCTCGCACTATATCAGCTATACGAAGATGTTTTTCTGGAATAGAGTCAGGCATCTGGATTTTAAACTCTTTCCAATCTTGATCTTTTATAAATCCTAAACGTTCTAACTGCTTGGGATAATAGGCATAGTTATAATTCGTGGCCAAAGTCCCCAATTGATCAAAACCTTCGACAAGCATACCTTGCCTATCTAAATCGGTGAATCCCATAGGTCCATGAAGCATATCCATATTACGACTACGTGCCCAAGCCTCCACAGCCGAAAAAAGAGCCTCTACAACCTCGTTGTCATTTATGAAATCTACAAAACCAAAACGAGCATTATTTTGATTCCATGTTTCATTCGCTTTATGATTTATGATTCCAGCTATACGGCCAACTATTTGTTTTTCCCTGTAGGCCAAGAAATATACGGCTTCACAAGATTCAAAAGCGGGGTTTTTATCCTTGTCCAATGTATTTAATTCGTCCTCTATCAACAAAGGAATCTGATATGGATTTTTCTTGTACAAATCATTCCCAAACTGAACGAACTTCTTGAGTTCAGCCCGATTTTGTACTATTCGTATTTCTACAGACATATATGGGAGAGTTTTTTATTCACACTTTTTTTTCGGCGACAGCTTGTACCACATTGAGAGCATAATCTCCAAAATGCTCATACTCATCAATAACGTCAAGATAGTATACAGACTCTTGATATGGATACACATGATTATCCAAATCTTGCATGTTTTTGGCTTTCAAGAGATCCCTCTTATGATCTATCTCATTCTCTATATTGTACGCTTTGTGTACAGCATCAATCGAAGGACTCGACATTTCAAGCACCTCTACCATGTATTGGGCAGATCGCAATACTATTTCGTGAAGATGCAGTAAGTTTTCCTCTAACTGAGGGCTAAATACACAACCATTCAAGCTCTGTTTCTTCAGTGTTCTTGCTATGTTAAAACTGGTATCTCCTAAGCTTTCAATCTCAGTTGCCACACGCATCATGATACGAACTTCTTCCTTGGTTTCACTACTTAAATCGCCATCCGATAGTTTATTCAGATAATTGACAATTTCAACCTCTATTCGATCACATATATTCTCAAACTTTTCTATACGATTAAAGACCTGTTCAAACTCCTCCTTATCTTTGGTTACAATAAGAGTTTTATCCATCTCCAACATATCTAAAGCTCTGCGACCATAAGAGGCAATCTCTTTATGAACCTGTAATAGAGAAAGCTCACTTGTAGAGAGCATACGAGAAGAAATAAAACGCAGGTGAGTTTCAGGTGTTTCCTCTGTCTGAGACCTACGAGGACGTATCACTCGCTCGCAAATGTATACGTAGACATTAACAAACCACACCATCACCAAAACATTCGCCACGTTAAAAATCGTATGAAATAACGCAAGACCTACAGATATTGAACCTGCCATACTCAAGAGTTGCTTCTGTACAGCTTGTAGACCAGCATTAGTTAAAGGTGCGTCTGATGTTATAAGAGCTAAATCGGCAGGAGAATAGGTGTTGGACAGTTCTCCTATGTAGGAAAATAGAGAGCGAGGATCTGTGCCACCCTTTGCCACAACATCTGCAACAAAATTGGTGAAAGGGAAGAAAACACAAAGAATCCAAATTACCCCCAAGACATTAAACAAGAAGTGAGAAAACGCTGTACGTTTAGCCACAACATTGGCGTTCAGTGCGGCCAAATTAGCCGTAATAGTAGTACCAATGTTCTCACCGAGAATCATCGCCGTAGCCATTTCAAAAGGAATCCACCCCTTCGAACACATAATCAGGGTTATAGCGACCGTAGCACTGGAAGACTGTACTACCACAGTCATTATAGCTCCAATAAAAAGGAATATCAACACAGAAACAAAGCCCATATTGGTATATTTCTGTAAGAAAGCCAAAGCCTCGGGATTACCCTGTAAATCGGGCATGGAACTCTTTAAAAACTGCAATCCCAAAAAAAGTAAAGAGAAACCAATTACAAACTCTCCCCAAGAGTTCCATTTGGTCCGTTTAGAAAAGATTAGAGGTATTGCTGCAGCGAATAGGGGAACGGCAAAAGCACTAATATCAACCTTAAATCCCAACAAAGAGATAATCCAAGCAGTAACCGTTGTTCCAATATTGGCACCCATAATGACACTTATAGACTGAGCCAAGTTCAACAACCCTGCGTTCACAAAGCTAACAGTCATTAAGGTTGTAGCAGAGGAGGACTGTACTAAAGCCGTAACAAATATCCCCGTAAAAACTCCTAAAAAACGGTTGGAGGTCATTGCAGATAGGACTCCTCGCATCCTGTCCCCAGCTACTTTTTGCAGCCCCTCACTCATTATCTTCATTCCATAAAGAAAAAGTCCGAGAGATCCAATCAGCCTAATCAAATCCAAAATACCGTACTCCATCCGTTTTGCTTATCTTTTATTCTTTCCCTATTTTTGGAGACAAATATAGTTGAAAATGCTCAAAAAGCTATGAATACAATATTAGTTACCTATACAAACCTCGGAAAGGAAGAACTCGTTCCTCAAGGAATTTCCCTTCTAGAATTAGCCCAACAAAATGAAAAAGAACTTGGATTTAAGCCAATTAACTGCAGAGTGAATAATAACACTCTCAGCCTTACAGATAGACTTTACGAACCAGCAACACTCCATTTTGTAGACATAACTGACGGAAGTGGCATGCGTACTTATGTACGTACACTAAGCTTTATTGTAAGTAAAGCAATAGCGGATATTCTTCCTGGAAGCAAGTTTTTTGTAGAGCATTCTCTTGCTAACGGCTACTACTGCTCAATAAAAAGAGCAACCCCCATAACCGATGAGGAATTAAAGAAGCTACGTAGCCGTATTGACGAGATAATAAAAGCTGATCTTCCATTCGTTCCCCGTACTGTTCCTTCCGACAAAGCTATCGAACTATTCAGGTCCATAGGAGAAAAAGACAAAGCCGATCTAATAGAAACAGCACGTCTACCCTACACGACTTACTTAGAGTTGGATGGGTATCCCGATACTTACTATGGTTCCTTGGCTCCTTCTACAGGATACGTATACCTGTATGGTTTGGAAAGACACATGGATGGTTTTCTCCTGCGCATCCCCAATGCTAACAACCTATCGAAACTGGCTCCCGTAAGTACACAACCCAAGATGCGAGAAGTGATAAGGGAGCAAGAACAACTTTTGGCCATGTTGGATATTGAGCATATTGGAAGTTTGAACAAAGCTATCAGACGGAACGAAATAGCAGATATAATCCACGTATCAGAAGCAATGCAAGAAAAGGGGATTGCCAAAATAGCCCAAGAGATTGCCAATCGATACTCCAGCGGGGTACGCGTTATAATGATATCGGGGCCCTCATCTTCGGGAAAAACTACTTTTACGAAACGTCTCTGCACACAGCTACGCACCTGCTATCTTAAACCTCACATGCTCTCTATGGACGACTATTTTGTAGATAGGGAGAAAACACCCCTAGACGAGAACGGGGAGTATGACTTTGAATCCTTGTATGCCTTAGACCTTGAACTTTTCAACAGAGATCTTCTCTCTCTCTTAAAGGAGAAAAAAGTTGAAATCCCCTCCTTTGACTTCAAAACGGGGCAACGTGTCTTTTCTGGCAACCACCTGATACTAAAAGATGGAGATATTCTCCTCATAGAGGGGATCCACGCTCTAAACCCTGATTTACTACCCTCTTTCCCTCAAGAGGCACTATTCCGTGTCTACGTAAGTGCTCTAACCACCATCGGCCTTGATGCGCACAACCGAGTTCCCACTACGGACAACAGACTACTTCGCCGCATGGTACGCGACTACCGCTACAGAGGTTACTCTGCGATAGAGACCCTCAAACGCTGGAACTCCGTACGTAAGGGAGAGGACAAATGGGTATTCCCGTTCCAAGAAAATGCCGATGCCATGTTCAATAGTGCTATGGTGTACGAGCTCGCAGCTCTGAGAAGTTTTGCCGAGCCTCTGCTCTTAGAAGTTCCCCCCATGGTGCCAGAGTACAGTGAGGCACAACGCCTACTGCGCTTCCTTCGTATGATAAACCACATTCAGATAAACAAACTACCTGGCACCTCTCTACTAAGAGAGTTTTTGGGTGGTAGTAGCTTCAGATACTGATGAGCAAAAAGAAGCAATTCAACGACTTTGGGGGATTGGTGTACAGCACCGATCCCCATTTTACACCTATTCCAGAAGAGGTAGAGGTAGAAACCCTTGCCCCAGAGCAACAAGTACTACGCATCCGCTACGAACGAGCGGGACGGGAAGGCAAGGAGGCAACCGTTATTTCAGGATTTGTTGGTACAGAAGAAGACCTTAAAGAATTGTCTACTCGACTTAAACAATCTCTCGGATGTGGCGGAAGTGCCAAAGAGGGACTTATCATTCTGCAAGGAGACAAACGCAATACCCTCCTACCATTACTCCAAAAGTGGGGGTACAAAAACAGCAAATAAGCCGCCTATCCCAACAACATTTTTCACTCAATTAACTATTTTCTCATACAGTGAAGAAATTCTTAAAAATCGCAGGTATTCTTCTTGCGGTCCTTCTCTGGGGATATGTACTTCTTTGGACCTATGTTTAACTTATCCTCCAGAAAGAAGCAGAAGTCACTCCGAGCTATCTCGCAGATCATATCTTCAACAAGGAAGAATGTATAAAAGACTTTGACGAGGTACACAAAAGGTAGTCGATGTTTTTCCTTTTTTTGAGTTATAGGTATAATGGGATCCAAGAAAAAATATATACCTTTGTAACCAATGTGTGTAGAGGCACGCAGAAACAAGAAAAGAGTTTTATTAATTCAAACGTAACAAATGGCAACTAAGATTAGATTGCAGCGTCACGGTCACAAAGGCTATGCCTTCTACAAGATCGTTATCGCAGACAGCAGGGCTCCACGAGATGGACGATTTATTGAAAGGATAGGTTCTTATAATCCGAACACAAATCCTGCTTCAGTAGATTTGAATTTCGAAAGAGCTCTTTACTGGTTGAGCGTAGGTGCTATACCTACAGACACGGTTCGTAGCCTTCTCTCTCGCGAAGGAGTACTCCTCAAAAAGCACCTCAACGAAGGTGTCAAGAAGGGTGCTTTCGATCAAGCAACTGCAGATCGTCGTTTTGAAGAGTGGCGTAAGAGCAAAATGGACAAACTCAACGAAGTAGTTGCATCTCGCGATGCGAAGAAACGTGAAGAGGCTAAGACCCGTCTTGCTGCAGAACAAGAAATCAACAAGGCAAAGGCAACAGAATTAGCTGAAAAGCGTGCTGCCGAAGCCAAGGCTAAAGCTGAAGAAGAAGCAGCTTTGAATGCAGAAGAAGCTACAGAAGCTCCTGCAGAAGAGGCTCCCGAAGCAGCAGAGGCAGAAGCTCCACAAGCAGAGTAATACTCTACACGGTGTAGCACACAAAGCGTTTCGCTCCAGAGAGGTACGAAATAGCTAACTGCTCAAAAGCCAATAATAAAGGTCGCCACCTTTTCTTTTTCGGAAGAAGTGGCGATTTTTCTTTTGAATAAAACATTGCTTTCTCTTTAGAAAGGATTCAAAAACACCCCCTATAAGGACTTAAAGAGAACATCACATCGCTCTTTTCCAAAGGAATAAAAAAGTTTTTCCAACATAGATTCTACTCCCCCTCACTTCTATGCAAGAGCATTACGAACTATATCAACACTCCTCGGGGCTAACCATAGCCTACTATCCCGACAACAGTGCCATCACATACGCTGGCTACATAGTACGTGTTGGAGCGCAAAATGATCCCCAACGCTACTTCGGGATGGCACATCTGGTCGAACACATGATGTTCAAAGGTACTCGCCTCCGCACCTCGAAGCATATTATCCAAAGAGCCGAAGAGGTAGGGGCAGACATCAATGCCTATACCACCAAAGAGGAAACTTTTGTCTATGCTGCGTTCAAGGAGCAATACTTACGTCGCATGCTCCACCTGCTCACAGATGTAGTACTCCACAGTCGCATCCCTGAGGAGGAGCTTGAGCGAGAAAAATCGGTAATCATCGAGGAGATAAACAGCTATAAAGATTCTCCAGCCGAGCAGATATTCGACGAGTTCGAAGACCTCCTTTTTAGAGGTTCTTCATTGGGGCACAACATATTGGGTACCATCCCATCGGTAGAACGCATTAACTCACAAGCTGCACGCAAGTTTATACAACAACATTATCGCCCCGAAAACATGGTGCTTTGCCTCCGAGGAAAAATAGACATAGACTACGTATTAGCTTTTTGCGATACCTATTTCTCGTCTCACATCATGGAGAGTCAATTACCTCTGCGCCCAATCTCTCTTTTACACACTGTGGGAGACAAACCCAAAACGTTCTATCTTTCGCATCGATTTAGCACACATCAAACGCACTGTATTATAGGAGGGTATGCCTACTCCATGCACCAAAAGGAGCGACTGGTGACTACTCTTCTAAACAATATATTAGGGGGCCCAGGAATGAACTCCCGACTCAATATGAGCCTGCGCGAAGAGAGAGGCTACGTCTATTCGGTCGATAGCAACTATACCCCCTACTCCAACGCAGGTGTATTTACCATCTACTTTGGCTGTGCTCATAAGGATAGAGAGGCTGCCAAAACCCTTGTTTTTCAAGAGTTGGAGCGTCTCTGTACAGAGCCTATATCCGACAAGGAATTGGCAGCAGCTAAACGTCAAATAATGGGACAACTTGCTATTGCTTCTGATATTCGAGAGACTGCTTTCCTCTCTATGGGCAAAAGTCTTCTCTTCTACCGCAAGTATGACAGCCTCTCCACCATAGAAGAGCGCGTAAACACCATAACTGCGCCTATGATACAAGAGATTGCCTGTAAACTCTTTGTACCAGATCAACTCCTTACACTCCTATATTATTAAAAAAGTACATCTACGGGACATTACATGATTCGTAGCATTGTGTAGTCTAACAATGTCACAATAAGGGCTTCACCAAAAGTCAAAAATAATTCTCAAAGGAAATCCCCTAAAAAGTTTTATATCCTTTGCAACAAAACAATAGGTCGGTCGTCTAATTTGTTGTAGAGCAAGTTGTAGAGGTGCATAGTAGTTGCGCCCACTTGTTCCCGATAGTTTTTTACTACGATCGCAGATGATTCGATTTTTAATCTTCACCTTAATAGGAGCTCTAAGCTGTTTACAGCTCCGTGCACAAACCGAGAAAGAGGACTCTCTTTCTAAGATATTCAACGATTGCACACAAATAAAAGGCATAGAAATAGTCTCTTCGGAAGCAGAAAATTTTGCTAACCTTTCGCAAACAGATTTCCTGCAACAGAAAAACTCTATCCTAAACGGTATTTCTCTCACAGGAGAGCATGAAGATTTCGATAAATCTATCGGAATGTCAGGCAGTTTCTCCCTAATTTCAATCGACTCTTTAGAAACATTCTCCCTATCCGATCAAGCACTTCTTAAAAAACTTTTTACTACTTCCTCCTTTCCGAAAAGCGAACTGATAACGTTCGTAAAAGAGGGGGAG
Source organism: Porphyromonas circumdentaria (assembly GCF_900167105.1). Taxonomy (GTDB): domain Bacteria; phylum Bacteroidota; class Bacteroidia; order Bacteroidales; family Porphyromonadaceae; genus Porphyromonas; species Porphyromonas circumdentaria. Next base: position 13,809 of record NZ_FUXE01000009.1, read on the forward strand.
GAGACCGTCCGAGTTTTTTCCCAAGAAGGGGAAAAAGAAGAGGATAGAGCCTTTTATATAATATCAGTAACAGGAAATAATTACTGTGCAATACAACTCAAGGGGCTTTTTGCCATTAAAAGCCATGTGCAGATAACTCCCGACTCAAAGAAGTAATACCCCCTCTCAATGGATGCTACCACATTTAACAGCACATACCTGCCTCTACGAAAGGTGATCCTTTCCGTGTGCGTAGCATTACTCTCCGATCGGGAAATGGCTGCCGATACCACACAAGATATATACCTAAAGCTTTGGGAACAGAGAGCTTCGTTGGACGAGATAGTATCGCCCCAAGCCTATGTAGTACGCTTAGCCCGCAATCGCTGTTTAGACAAACTCAAGAGTGCCTCCGAAAGGCTTCGAGATACTGGGGAGGTAGCACAATGGACACTACAAAACAGCATAGACAACTCTGCCAATCCTCATGAAGAATTGGTAGGAAAAAGCACAGAAAAAAGATTAGAAGAGTGGGTAAACTCTCTCAAGGAACCCCAAAAAAGTATCTTTCGTCTGAGACACTACGAGATGCTCTCCAATGGAGAAACGGCAGAGCAATTGGGACTTCAGGAGTCTACCGTACGCAGTGCGCTCTCTCGCCTAAGAAAAGAGGCACGTCATTTATTTGAAAAGGAAAATTAGTAAACAGAATATCAATTGACTACAATGATCTCAAGAGAACAACTACCTCAGTTTTTGGATAAGTTTTACTCTGGGAATACCACACCCGAGGAGGAGCTTATGCTATATCTCTGTTTATTAGACGAACCATCAGAGAGTATCTATCAAGCCGATCTGAAAGCTATCGAGATGCTTTTTGCAGGAGCGAAACAACTGCACGCAGAAAACCTACCTGCTAAAAGAAAAAAGACATGGGGATCGCTATCGAAAGCTCAACGTTACGCTCTTGCTGCAGCCTTTCCATTACTCCTCACACTCGGGATAGTACGGTTAATGCGTACCTCAGAAGAACCCTCTTTCAGAGACAATACCTATATCGCTCAAGAGGAGGTGGATATACACGCCGAACGCGTTTTCTCGCTACTGAATGACTGCTTTGAGTGTGGAAATGACAACTATGTAAAAGCTCAGTCTGCCATCAATCAAGCATCAGAAGCTATAGAGGCTTCCTACCAACAATTAGAACCTTTCATGGAACGAAATCCCTATGGTTGGGAGACATTAGAACTCTACCCTTCTACGAATTAAATTGACACAAAATAAGATTATTATGAATAGTCCGCGCTTAACTATAGCCTCCCTACTGGCTACTTTACTAACCCTATTTGCCTCCAATCAATTATTGGCACAGGACAACAAGGATATAGACTTTGACCGTCTAATGCAGACCGACGGTATCACAGTTGTTTATCTATCTCCCTCGATGCTTTCACAATCGACCCTCCGCTTCGGAAGTAAAGAGGGGGGAGCTCCCTCTCTACAAGGCTTGATTCAATCGGTCAGCTCGATCTACATTTTCACAGCATCTGACGCTCAAAATATATCCTTGATACGCTCTATGTTTGCGCCCATACTGAAACCTACCCAAAAGCAGTATGAACAACTTTTCTTCGTCAAAGAGGGACAACGCACCATGCGCTTTGTTGCTAAAATGAAGGGAAACGAAGCCCACGACCTATATCTTTTGGTCGATGAACCCGAGGAGTACGTAGCGATATCTTTTATAGGACACTTTACACGCAAACAGATAGAATCGGCAATGCAAGCCTCAGAAAACCCCAATCGCGGACAGGGGAAAAAGGCAAAGCGTGCCAACTAAACAAAAAAAACATGAGCTACACTCTTCTCAAAAGTTCTTGACGAAAGAGAGAACTACTCCAGAGAGGATGGCTCTGATACAGATATTATAAACGTTTCTTTTTCATTCATCATTTTTTAGTTAGTTTCTTTTTCCAAAAAGGGAGTTGCCAAAAGACAACTCCCTTTTTATGTTTTCATAGAAAGCTATTCGAAGAAAAAGAACCACCTTCTATCAAACGGCAGAAAAACTGCTCGCATTAGTTTCTTCTTCCCAAGAAGCGAAGAAGATATAAGAAGAGATTTATAAAATCTAAATAAAGCTGTAAAGCTCCCATAAGAGCGACTTTTCTCAATGTCTCTCCATCCCAAACACCATCATGCTCCCTTAGCATATTCTTAATCTTATTGGTATCTACAGCGGTAAGTACTGTAAAAATAAGTACCCCTATAATGGATATAACCCACTCAAAGGTGCTTGATTTAACGAAGATATTTACCACCGAGGCAATGATTAAGCCCAGTACTCCCATTATGAGATAACGACTCCAAGAGGAAAGATCTTTCTTGGTGAAAGTACCCACAAGAGCCATTGCCACAAAAGTACCAGCAGCAATAAAGAAAGTATTGATAATAGAAGAGGCTGTGTAAACGGCAAATATAAAACTCAAGGTAAGCCCATTAAGAATCGAATAAGCCGTCATACAGAGACTCGCTGTCGCAAACGAGATTTTGTGCAAACGAGCCGAGAGAAAAAACACCAACCCTAATTCGGCAATAATTAGTCCCCAAAAGAGCAATGGCGTTGCAGCTAAAGAATAGAACAGAGGAGTAAAAGCCACCAAGTAACTTGTTAAACCCGTTACCCCCAGGGCAGCAGCCATCCATACGAATACATTGCGGAACAGTTTATTCACATTCTCGGTAGAAACCACATAGTCAGGACTTGCTGTTTCTACCCCATAAGCCTCTCCATAAGGAGGTGGAGTTTGATTGTTTTGATTCCAATAATTGTTCATAAATACTATGTTCTTTTGTTTTGATTTTATACTATAGAAAAACTGCAACGGAACACTTTACATAAGTCCCCCGAGCCGCCTTCTGTTTATCCTTTCTGCTTCTTACTACTCTACCGTTACAGACTTAGCCAAGTTACGAGGCTGATCTACATCTTTCCCTTTATTAACAGCAATGTAATAAGAGAGTAGCTGCAAAGGAACTACGGAAATAAGGGGATCTAGCTCGGGCAAAGTCTTGGGAACCTCTATCGTATAGTCGGTTATCTTACGGATTTCTTCATCTCCCTCGGAAACAATTGCCAATACACGCCCTTTACGAGATTTTATCTCTTGTATATTACTTACCACTTTGTCGTAAATCTCATCTTTGGTGGCTATAACTACCACAGGCATTTCCTCATCTATCAAAGCGATAGGTCCATGCTTCATCTCTGCAGCAGGATAGCCCTCGGCATGTATGTAGGATATCTCTTTTAGTTTTAGAGCTCCCTCCAAAGCTACGGGGTAGTTCAAACCTCGACCCAAATAGATAAAGTTCTTGGCGTAGGTAAATATCAGAGATATTTCTCTAATGCGTGTACTCTGCTCAAAAACCTTCTTTATTTTCTCTGGTATTACAGTGAGTTCCTGAACCAGAGATTTATATTTTTCTTCCGATATAGTTCCTTTTTCTTTTGCCAAGCAGAGAGCAAGCATCACCAAGACGGTGAGCTGACCCGTAAAGGCTTTTGTCGAAGCAACACCAATCTCGGGACCAACGTGTATATAGGTACCCGTATCCGTAGCTCTTGCGATAGAAGAACCTATTGCATTACATACACCGTAGATATAAGCTCCATGCTCTTTTGCCAACTTAATCGCCGCCAAAGTATCGGCCGTTTCTCCCGATTGAGAGATGGCTATCACCAAATCATCTTGCTGAATCACGGGATTTCTGTAACGAAACTCCGAAGAGTACTCTACCTCTACGGGAATACGCGCAAGCCCCTCTATAAGTTGCTTCCCGATAAGCCCTGCATGCCAAGAAGTACCGCAACCCAATATGATAACTCTTTTAGCTTGCATTAGCTTTTCTTTATGATCGAGTATCGAGGAAAGGAGCACCTCTTGCAGTTCGCTATTGACACGACCTTTCATACAATCTTCAAGGCATCGAGGCTGATCAAATATCTCCTTTAGCATGAAATGATCGTAACCATCTTTTTCAATCATCCCGATGTCAAAGCTAACCTCCTGAGGGTTGTGTTGTACGACTTGTCTATCTATTGTTTCTATACGGGGAGCTCTTCCAGGAATCAGCTCCACCACTTCCTCCTCTTCAATGAAGATAACATTGCGTGTATAGGCAACTATCGGCGACGCATCTGAGGCAATAAAGAACTCCTGATTGCCCTCTCCCACTCCTATTACGAGAGGACTACTCTTACGGGCTGCAATGAGACGCTCGGGCACTGTCTTATCTATCACGGCTATGGCATAGGCTCCGATAACATTTTGCAGAGCCTTTTGAATAGACTCAAAGAGAGGTAACTGATAAGTCTTCTTTGTGTACTCTATCAACTGTACCAAAACCTCCGTGTCAGTGTCGCTGATAAATTTATACCCCTTATCAATGAGGTCGCTTTTTATCTCTCTGTAATTCTCAATAATACCATTGTGAACAATGGCCAGCTCCTCGGTGGCAGAATAATGAGGATGGGCATTTCTCTCACAAGGTTCCCCATGGGTAGCCCATCGCGTGTGTGCTATGCCTAAAGCCCCCGTTAAATCGGAAGATGAGGTACGCTCTTCTAAGTTAGAGACCTTACCTTTCTCCTTGTATACATTCAAAGCCCCCTTATTGCTAAGTAAAGCTATTCCAGCACTGTCATAGCCTCTATATTCCAAACGTTTCAAGCCCCCGATAAGTATGGGGTAGGCCTCTTTATGGCCGATATATCCTACGATTCCGCACATATGGTTTACTGTATCAACATGTTTTAGGGAGGTATTCCTTGGTAGAAAATACTCTATCTCATGTAAAGGTATTCCTTTTATCCGATATAAAAAAATACTTTCTATCCATGAAATAGAGTGTAATAAAGTTCCCCCTCGTTCCATCATCGTATTTTTAATTTTATTCACTCAAGATTTGTTACAGTTACCCTCCAGATAAACACAGCATAAAAGGTCAATATATAACGCCTAAAAGAGAAAATCCTTTATACCATAAAATCAAAAGGTTACGAGCAATTCTTTATTTTCAATCTGCATATATGTATATTCAACTTAAGAATAAATATATTCAATCTGAATATATATATATTCAATCTACAAATAAAGAAATGCTTAGGAAGAAATAATTTTTTGTCAAACACCTTTTCCTTTTTTCAATAGGTAAGATAGAAGATTGTATAAGACGTTTTTACGCCGTTTGAAGTTTTGACACCGTAACAGAGAGGCTTTCCAAAGGCATAGCCCACTCTAACGTTAATTCTGCCAACGCACATAAAAAGGAAACCATACAGCCTCCAAAGAAATTCTATCATAAACCCAAGCTAAAAAACAACCAGAAAGAAATCTCTAAAAGTATCTCATTAGTTATAGGTATGGTCGCTTATTGTTAGTGTGATAAGGCTTATGTACCTTTGCGGGAAGTAATTAAACTATAATTCTATGAACAAAAATAAAATTCATCGATATACAGCAGATACACTCATGAGTGACCTCATCTGCGGTCATTATGATCTACTACTCGTAATCACCCGATTTGGTATTCCGTTGGGCTTTGGAGAGCAATCAATTCGTGAAGTATGTAACCAACACAACGTTCACACTCCCACGCTTTTGGCCGTAATCAATGCTGTAGCTTTTCATGCATCGACCCCCGAAGTCTCAGAGTTAGAAGAGCTTTCAGCTCCTACTCTTATCGACTATCTCAAACGCTCGCACCATTACTTTTTGGACTACCGACTTCCGCTCATACGAGAGCAACTGCGTAAAGCTATCGAGGGAGGCCCTCGGGATATAGTACTTTTAATTAACCGTTTCTTTGACGAATACGTTGACGAAGTGCACAAACACATGGGGTATGAAGATAAAACTGTTTTCCCCTACGTAACGAATCTGGTAGATAAGAGCAAAGATGCCAATAACTACAAGATAGATATATTCAGCAAGAGACACGATAAGATTGAGGCTAAGATTAGCGAACTCAAGAACATTCTCATAAAGTACTACCCTGGAGGCAATGGATATGAGTTGACAGCCGTATTGCATGAAATTTTCTCTACAGAGGAAGATTTGGCAACCCATAACTTCATTGAAGACAACCTATTTGTCCCCCTCATTAGAAAGATGGAAAAAAAAGAAGCCTAAGCACTTAACTCCCATGTTTTGCTGGGTAGATAAATAAAAAGATTTTGACGAATAAAAGAATCCATGCTACAGAGTGTATACAAACTGCTAATCATAGAGCCCAATCCTTTTATTAGGCTCGGAGTCGAGGCAATACTAAAGCGGAATAATAGGTTTCGTGTACAACTAACAAATACGATGGATATGGAGAGTTTAATGACCTCTATCAATTTTTTCTCTCCAGACATTATCCTTGCTAATCCCATAGCTTTTGGGTTTCATGCAGAGGTACAATGGAAGTCTGCACACAGAAGCAAGCTTATAGCCCTATGTGTAAACAATATGTACTCAGGTTATCTGACGGGATACGATGCTACACTAAATCTTGAGGAGCAGCCAGAGGCATTCATACAACAAATACTTTCGACAATAGCCTTACCAGAGGAAGAGGATTTGGACGACGAAAACGAACGCTTACTTTCTCCCAGAGAAAAAGATGTCGTAGCCTTTGTTGCCAAGGGACTTACAAACAAAGAAATTGCCTCCAAGCTCTCTATTTCTATTCACACCGTAATTACCCACCGACGCAACATTGCCAAGAAGCTAAAAATCCACAGTCCAAGTGGGCTTACCATTTATGCCATCGTCAATAAACTGGTAAATATCGACGAAATACAAGCATAGAATTTCGGCTAAAAGCAACGCTTAAAATTTCATACATTTAAGACAAGACTCTTTTACGACTTCGTAAAAGGGTCTTTTTGTACTTTACTATTTGCAAAATCAATTTCTATCAAATACATTTGCAAGCAAGTATAAATAAATATTTATTTCCTATGAAAAAATTACTTACACTTCTTTTAGGGATGGTGTGGGGTCTTTTTTACGTCTCTGCACAAGAAACTTCCCTGCCATTACACCCTGAGATTGGTGCCACTTGGCACTATAAAGAGCTTACCCAATCCATAGACTGGGGTACCTATCCTTACGACCGATTTGGTTTTATAAAGGTAACCATCGAGAAGGAGACTGTTGTGGATGGGCAAAAAGTATTTGAAGTAAGTTTCAAAACCTACACAGACGATGCCGAAATGCCCTCTAAAACAGAAACTCGTTACTGGTTTTTCGAGGGAGGCAAAGCCTATGAACTAAGAAAAATGAGTAATAATGATGGTACAGTAACCTACCACCGCCTCTTGCGTTACGACTTAGATGCCAATGTAGGAGACACTCTCATTGAAGTAACAGGCGGGGGCAATACTCGAAAAATCACCGTGGTAAACAAAGAAACAGTCGAGATCGATGGTAAAAAACTGATTAAACAAACCTACCGTTTCCACACAGGTGAAATGACTTTAGATGCCGACGTGCTCCAGTTCGTGGGGCTTATTCCCAAAAGTCAAAAGGGCTTAGAGGGAGACATTAGCATGGATGACATTGTCGATTTTAAGCTGCACGACACATTTATGCACAAAATGGCAGCAGATCCCTACACGCCTACCTCGTTTCGTTGCTACTCTGATGGACGCATCTCGTATCAACTCTCAACAGAAAAGTGCGACTACATAACACCCGCTTACCCAAGAAAGTGCGAAGCCTTTGCTAGCATGGGAGCCGTTTGGTACTACGAAAATCCATCGGGTATCGGATACACCAAGGCAGAGGTAATAAAAGAGGAATGGACTCCTTACTTCAAGTATAAAAATAGCAAAGTGATACGTAGCGAAGTCTTCGAGAAGAGTGCCGTAACGCCCGACTTGGTTTTTGAACAAAAAATCGAATGTACTACCTATGGAATGGCTTATCTCACTATTCTGGGAAGCTTATACCCCCTTATAAACCTTGGTAATACAACAGTGGGTAGCCCTATCGCCTCTTCCAAAGAGAAAGTGCAAGACCCAACAACGGGCAAAGAGAGAGAGGTAATACTCACAATAACCCTACAGTCTACTAAAATGGTAGTAATCAACGGTAGAGAACTCCAACAACAGGTATATCACTTTAGATTAGACAACCAAAAGGATCAACCCAAAGAGTGGAATGCTACCATCCTCGAACAGATTGGAGTGCTCCCCAACCCTGGCAATGCTATGTACAAAGAGCTTCAAGCAATGGCAGAGGGTACAAAGAATATACAACAACAACTCTCCTACTACACTCGTGGAGCCTTGCGTTGCTTCCAACACAAAGACTTTATCTATAAAACACAAGGAATCGATGAGTGCAAAAAACCTACCTCTATTGACCAACCTTCAGATACTGGCTCTACACTGAAAGTCTCTTACCAAGGGGAGACTCTCCATTGGAGCGATGTTTCATTGAGCAATATCACACTATACAATATTGAGGGGGCTGTGGTACTCCGTAACGATATTGAGCAGGGAGCATGCTCTTTGTCAGTAGCTCAACTTCCCAAGGGGACCTACGTTTACTTGGCTGTAGACGTGTGGGGGCATCGCTACGCTGGCAAGGTGATACTCTTCTGATCCGACAAATAGTCTTAGAAAAAATTATAGTATAACTCAGAGAAGGGTCGTAGATTTCGAGAGAAAATCTATGACCCTTTTTCATGAATGGATTCCAAATAGTAAAAGTCTACTGACAGAAAAACCTAAGAATAGTAACTTGCGTATCGACACAAAGTCCTACACATGAACAAGGATGTCCAATGCTTATAAATGCAATAAGATGATACGATGGAGTTACCACTTCCACTGGGGAACAAACGAAAAATAGAGTTCTAAAGCATGACTCAAGCTACTCTTTCGAGGTAAAGGTTGCAAATGATACCATATTTGCCCCTGAATTCCCAACGAAAGGACCCTGCTCTTCACAAAGGCATAGTGTGCTTTGAGTGAAAAAAATGAAGTACTCAAGGCATCAGTTGTATAAGGTCCTTCCCATAAGGCTCTACTATTAACAAAAGGCCCCCCCATGGGAGCGACAAAATGCCATCCTCGCCAATAAGAAAAAGAGGTAGAAATTCGTCGGGTTGTAAAGTCTAAAAGAGCATATACACCTTTACCTACAGGATTATTGGCTTCTGCTGTACGCATAGAAGAGAGCAAAAAAAAGGTTTCTAACGAAAGTTCTCTCTCTGGTGCAGAGGGAAAAAGATAAAAAGAGTGTTTGAGCCCCAGTGTTAGGGCAGAATAAGTATGCACCGTATCGGAGCGAAGCCAATTTATCTCACCCCCACGGTGTGTAGCAGTAGCTTGAAGCTTTCCCTCCAAGCAATATAAAGAGGTTTTAAGTAGAGGGGTAGAAGCTGTCAATCCTGCAGTAAAAGCCTCCTGATGTCTATCTGCTCTAAAAATAAAACTCTGCCAATCAATCCAAACATCCCCTTGAAAGAATGGATACTCTACTTTCAACTGTACTCCCTGCTCGGGATCGGCAGTATAACGAAGTTCTGGATTATATAAGGGGGTTATTAAACCGTGATTGTCTTTCTTGTCAATTAACCCCATGCGTAGGGTAAGCTTATCATTAGGAGCAAAGACAAGTCCAACAAGGGGTATTATTCTCCCCCATTTTTGTTGTTCCGACTGCTCTGTCCAGTGCGGTAATTCCGCAAACCATGTTCCTTTAGGATAGGTTGTAGCACCCCAATATCCCATGGTATGTATCCCTCCCTCAAGTCGAGCCAATCCGAAAGAGAATCTCTTTTCATAAGAAGCTTTTGCCGTCAGCTTATACCCTGGTAGTGTATATCCTGTGCCATAGGGGGCGGAGTACTCATTATTTCTAAAGAAAGTTTCTACCCCTAAGTCAGCATTCCATTGTTCCTTATTCTCCTGCCCCCAGAGAGTTATAGCAAAAGATAGTAAAGCAAATAGGGCTAAATAGTGCTTCATTTTCGTGTAAAGAAATAAATTAAAGAGCTTGCCTCACGAGAAGAAAATAAAGTTTTCATGAAGCTTACCAAACCGATAAAGATAGCTTTCACACCAGCCCATAGAAACGGAATTCCTCTCTGCCTTTCTGAAAGCAAAGCAATATAAAAGACATCTAAAAACATAGGACGTACAGCCCTCTGTGTAAAGCCATAGCATTGCAGTAACTGTCGTATATTGTCGGGAGAAAAGTGCCATAAATGACGAGGTACATCCCATGCTGCCCATGCCTCTTTATAGTAGTGTGCATCCCAACTACAAGGGTTGGGAAGTGCCACAACAAGCAAACCTTTAGGAGCTATTATCCTACTTATTTTCTCAAGATGCTCCTCCAATGTTTCTATATGTTCCAATACATGCCATAGAGTTATCAAGTCAAAACTCCCCTCTTCTAAAGGAGCTTCTAAGAGAGACGAATAGGGAGAAAATCCATTGTTCCTCTGAGCAAAATCTCTCGCATCGGCATCTTGCTCTATTCCTGTAATATGATAACCATGCTCTTGCATATATCGAGCGAAGTATCCCGTACCACACCCTATATCTAAAAGAGCAATGGGAGGCTCTTTTTCTCCAAGACTTACGAGCTGTCTTTCTATAAGTTTTCTCTTAACAGCAAGCATTCTTTTACGCGCTCTATGATAGAGACGGTCAAAGAAAGTTCTCTGAGTATCGCTGTGTGAGATATAGTCCGCACTTTTATAGTACAAACCTAATTGCTTTCCCTTCGGAGCATCGGCAGTGCGGATAAAGCCACAGTGCGGGCATTGGTCCAAGGTAAAACTCTCGTGAGAGACCAAATAATCTTTGGCAACACCTATCGGTTGAGAGCCTTCTTTTTGGCATATCGGGCAGTACATAGATAGCTTTACTATGTGTTAGGGTACGATTAGAACTATTTCTTTTTGGCCTCACACCAAAGAGTCTCCATCTCTTCGAAAGTAAGTTGCTTAATATCTTTGCCTCGCTCTCGAGCCACCGTTTCGATGTATCCAAAGCGGTCGATAAACTTCCGATTGGTCTGCTCCAAAGCATTATCGGGATTGACATTGTACAGACGAGCAGCATTGATTACGGCAAAAAGCAAATCGCCAAACTCCTCCTCAATGGTTGCAGGGTCGCTGGAGCGTATCGCTTGTTGCACCTCTTGTATCTCCTCCGAGACCTTGTCCCACACCTGCGAAGGCTCCTCCCAATCGAAGCCCACGGCACGTGCTTTGTCTTGAATACGATATGCCTTTACAACAGAGGGTAGAGCTGTCGGCACTCCAGATAAGACCGTTTTATTCCCATCTTTCTCTTTCTGCTTGATTTGCTCCCACTGCTGTGTTACAGCATCGGAAGACTTTACATTGCTCTCTCCATACACATGAGGATGACGGAATATAAGTTTATTACAAAGAGTATTGCACACATCGGCAATATCGTATGCTCCCTGCTCCTGAGCAATGCGGGCATAGAACAAGATGTGCAACAAGACATCGCCCAACTCTTTCTTTGTATTAAAAATATCTTTCTGTATCAAAGCCTCCGAAAGCTCATACACTTCTTCTATTGTATTGGCACGTAACGTCTCATTGGTTTGCTCTCGATCCCACGGACATTGTACGCGCAATGTGTCTAAGACATCGAGCAAGCGAGCAAAAGCCTCTACTTTATCTGTTTTTGCATTCATACTATTAAACTGCTTAATAGGAATAAAGTCCTTTTGTTGCGTATGGTATAAAAAAAAGGCTGCTCCCGTTGTCGCCAACAAAAAGCAGCCTTCCATCATCAATCTATATTATTCTGCCACTTGTACCTCTTTTTTATTAGTATCATGACTTACAGGAGCTGGCTTTCCAGCCTGACGCGCCTTAAACTCCTTAATACCATCACTTAGATAGGTACGATACTTCTCTACATCAAGGTCATGTTGGTAAGAAGGACCTACAGGTACTCCTTCATGATCCAAAGGAATATAGAAAGGCTGAGCATTAGCTCCAAACTTGCTTCTCTGTAGGTAGCTCCACTTATCACCTATAGTGCGAAGCTTGGTGCGCTTAAGAGTAGACCCGATCATCTCTTCTACCTCGATAACTTCTGGAAGAGGAGTTTTATCGTCTACCATCAAAGTGATGAGTACGTAATCTTCTTCCAATATCGACTTAATCTTAGGATTGATCCATACAGAGTTCTCCATTTCACGGCAGTTTACACAACCAAATCCTGAGAAGTCTACAAGCACAGGCTTGTTATTTGCCCTCGCATAACGCATGCCCTCTTCGTAACTGTCGAACTTAGCATGTACCTGTCCATCATAGAGGTTAAAGTCTTGCGTTGACAAAGGAGGAGAGAAAGCACTCACAGCCTTAAGAGGAGCTCCCCAAAGCCCAGGTACCATGTAAACGGCAAACGAGAGTGAAATCAGTGCTAAGAAGAAGCGTCCTACCCCCACCTTCTCTAATGGAGTGTCGTGAGGGAAAGTGATTTTACCCAAAAGGTACAATCCGAGGCAAGCAAATATAACAATCCAGAGTGCCAAGAACGTCTCTCTATCCAAGATACCCCATCCGTATGCCAAGTCTGCAATAGAGAGGAATTTGAGTGCAAGTGCCAACTCCAAGAAAGCCATCACAACCTTTACAGAGTTTAACCAGCCTCCACTCTTAGGCATATTCTGCAGCATGTTGGGGAAGATGGCAAAGAGGGAGAACGGAAGAGCCAAAGCTACGGCAAAACCGAACATACCCACAGCAGGACCGAGTATATCCCCCATAGAGGCAGCTTGTACAAGCAATGTACCGATAATAGGACCTGTACAAGAGAATGATACCAACACGAGTGTAAATGCCATAAAGAAGAGACTCAACACCCCCGTTGTAGAGTCGGACTTACTATCCAATTTATTAGTCCATTTAGCGGGCAATACCAACTCGAAAGCTCCAAAGAAAGAGATGGCAAAAAGTACTAAAACGGCAAAGAAGATAAGGTTAAATACCGCATTCGTCGCCAAGTTATTCAACATACTTGCGCCGAAAATGAGAGTTACAGACAACCCTAAAACGAGGTAGATAACAACAATACCCAATCCGTATATAATGGCATCTTTAATCGCTTTCTTACGATCCTTAGTTCTCTTCAAGAAGAAGCTCACCGTCATCGGAATCATTGGCCACACACAAGGAGTAATGAGAGCCACAAGACCGCCCAAAAATCCGAAAAGGAGCAATTCGAGCAGAGAAGAGTCTGTTTGTTTCAATGTCTCATCTCCATAAGCTTTCAATGTATCGACTACTGGAGTCCATAATTTGTCTGAAGAAACTTCGGACATAGCTCCCTCTGTCGCAGAAACAGCAGCGGCATCTTCAACATTTTCCAAAGCCTCTTGAGTAGTACCCTCTCCTGCTTGTGTTGCATCCTCTGGCACAGAAGTATCGGCAGCAGTAGACTTAAGGTCCGTACGCTTGAAAGTAAACTCTTCGGTTGCAGGCGGCAAACAAGCTTGATCATCGCATGCTTGGGCCGTAACCCCTAATTCTATATAGAACTTTTCAGGGTCGGTAACAACGATATTCTGTACAAAAGAAACTTGCTTGTCGAAGAAGCGAAGTGTCATTTCGAACTGTTTATCGTACTGTTCGGTAGCTTTACGATCGGCAACAAAACCGCCCACTTTTCTCGCCCCTTGTAACTTATAGAATGTAAACTCTGTAGAGTTAGGGCCATCCTCTGGCATGTTTTGATCGTAAAGGTGCCAACCATCTTTAATTTTGGCTGTTACAATAATTTTCTTTTCAGCGGTCCCCTTGTCTTCAAGAGTTGCCTTCCACGAAAGCACATCAAGGTGCATTTGCGCCTTCATTTCATACCCTCTACTCAGAAACAGGGTGAAAAGAAGAGAAAAGAAACCTAATCGGTAAATAGTTCTCTTGTTCATTACGTTCTTTTTATTGGTTTTATAGAGCTTAAATTAAATGCTTTTTCACTTACAGGAGTCTCTTTTTCCTGTATTGCAGCACGTTCGCTGCTGGTTAATCTCCCCTTTAAAAGGCTGTAAATATACTCGGGAGTTTCTAACTTGAAATGATGTCTTTTCCCCGTCACTGGGTGCAAAAAGAGCATTTCACTTTGGGTGATAGCAAGTTCTTTTGTACTTCGCAGCAAACACCCCTTATTTTTTTCACCCATTATAGGGTTACCTTTTTCACTCAGTTGGCTTCTAATACCATTGTAACGACCATGCAATGTAAGATAAAGTAAAGTACGCCACTGACCGCGCTCCAAAACTTGGTAAGAAACACGAGAGCGACGTGGAGCCTCGGCATGAGACGTATTCTTCTTTTTATTAGGCACCTTACTCTGCGACATTTTGGTAGAAGCTTCGGAAAGAGAGGTCAGCTCTCCCTCTTCATTGGGGATTACCCCCTCGACTAATGCCGTAAAAGATTGGGCTAACACATACTTACCCCAATTCTCCAACACCTCTTGCTGAATTTCTCTATTACGAGCAAAAAGTATCAAACCAGGCGTTTCTCTATCTAAACGATTCAGGAGGAAAATCTTCTCCGTACTATTGCCCGCCTTGTAGTAATCTGCCACAAGACGAAAAACTGTCCTTTTCTCTCCTTCACGTGTAGATATGGTGTGTAACCCCGCCTCTTTTTGCACCAAAATAAAGTAATCATCTTCCCAAAGAAGCTTTATCTCGGGAGTAAAGAGAGGTGGCAAAAAGCCGACACTAAAGAGTTCAAGGAGGTCTCCCTCATTTACTTCGGTGAGAGAAGATGTACATACCTCGCCATTCAATTTCAGACAACGATCTCGGAGGTATTGTTTATGAGATGTGCGACTACTATCTGGCAAGAGTTTACCCATAGCTTCAAGGACAGAAGTCGTGCGATCGCACTTCCATCTGGCTACTAGTTGACGTCTTTTTCGTACCGAAGTTTTATTTTTCATCTACTCTTCTTTGCCTCTTTAGAGAAGGTTATCATTATATTGCTGTAGAGCATAAACAAGCAAGCAACGCCTGCAAAAATAGCCCAAAGGGAACTATTAAAAAGCAGAGCAATAGCACTTGCCAACCAAAGCAATCCAGAAAAATGCCCCATACGAATAAGCCTATTGAGACGAAGCGACGCTTTTTTGGGGCGGAAAGAAACCACAGAAAGCAGGTACCCCAGAGCACCCAGCAATAAGATATAACGCGCCCAAGACATCTCAAAGATAATAAGAAGCAGAAGGGCTAAGAGAAGTAAAAGAGTGCTTGCGACGTAGAGCCTATTGCATTGCTTGGAGAACATAATCAAATACTTTATTACTCTGCAGGTTTTAAGGTTGCACTATCCACGAGAAAGAAAACAACCTCTTCTGGTTTTTTGAAGTTAAATTTGGTCCGAGCCACATGCTCCAACTCTGTTTTATCCACAAGAT
Organism: Porphyromonas circumdentaria; assembly: GCF_900167105.1. Lineage (GTDB taxonomy): Bacteria > Bacteroidota > Bacteroidia > Bacteroidales > Porphyromonadaceae > Porphyromonas > Porphyromonas circumdentaria. The sequence continues at coordinate 29,269 of NZ_FUXE01000009.1, forward strand.
TCCAGTTAAGCTGCACACTGTCCTTACGGAATTTCTGCTCCGCTTGCGAGAGTCTCCTCTCGAGCGTTTTGACTCTTTGAGCATACTTCTGGCGAATAAATAGGTTATTATCACCCAAAAGCAAGGAGTACAAAATCAACAAAACACCTATACCCACAATAACCTTAAACGGATGTCTGCGAGCATAATCCTTGAAATCTCTATAGAGACTCTTGATGCGGTCCTTTTTGTCTTTCACTCCTACGTTCTCTTTAACTATTACGTTTTTCGGTCTTCCTCCTTATAGGGTAGTTATTTGGTAGGCAAAAATAGCTTTTTCCCCCTATATGGTAATAAGGCAAGCAGCATATTAAGCTTTTTTATTCTCTTACCGTTCTACAACAATAACTTTTCAGAGAAAAGCGCGTCACTATGCAGCTAATCGCCTCCACCTGTCGCAGAGTGAAAGTAAAAAGTATCACAACTATGACATTTGAGTATCCATAAAATCAAGAGAATTAAAGGCTCCCACTATGGGATACTCTGTTCTTAACTTCCTTTACTCCTGTGGTAAAGTTCAAAAGCTCCCGACAAAAAGTCGTTTTGCACAGGAAGAAATCTCTATTTGCAGGCTGCAAATATATATACTAAGATTGAATATATATATATTTAGATTGAATATATATATTTGCAATCTACAAATAAAGAATTACTCCTAACTTTTTGATCTTATAGTCCCTATTAAAATGCTTTTTATAAGTAACTTAACTATATTCTTGTGCCATCTCTGTTTTAGTCTTGACAATAAGGTTTGACCTTTTCGGAGCCTACCCTCTTAGAGCATTCTGCACTAGTTTGGCTAACTACGCCTGAGTTTTTTTCAAATAATCGGCTCTTATCGCTTTTCTATCAGGCGTAAAATAAATGGTTTTTACTAACCGTCTGGAGGAAAAAGAATATCAAAAATGGCTCAGTTGGCGAACTACTTCAAAAACAGTATTACATATTCTCGCTTCTTTCTACTAATTTTGTGGGATATAAGTAAGTCTATAGTAACTAAGTACATTTATGGCTAAAGAAATCAAAGAGCTAACCCCTCGTAGTGAAAGCTACTCACAGTGGTATCAAGATTTGGTAACAAAAGCAGACTTGGCAGAGAACTCCGCGGTGCGTGGCTGTATGGTAATCAAGCCTTATGGCTATGCTATCTGGGAAAAGATGCAACAAGAGTTGGATCGTCGTTTCAAAGAAACAGGGCACGTGAATGCCTACTTCCCTCTTTTTATACCGAAAAGCTACCTCAGTAGAGAGGCTGATCACGTAGAAGGCTTCGCCAAAGAGTGTGCCGTAGTAACACATTATAGGCTAAAGAACGCACCCGACGGGAGCGGAGTGATAGTAGACCCAGAGGCTAAGTTGGAGGAAGAACTCATCGTACGTCCGACATCAGAAACCATTATCTGGAGTACCTATAAAGATTGGATACAAAGCTATCGAGACCTACCGATACTCTGCAATCAATGGGCTAACGTAGTACGTTGGGAAATGCGCACCCGTCTCTTTCTCCGCACAGCAGAATTTCTGTGGCAAGAGGGACACACAGCACACGAAACAGAGGCAGAAGCTGTAGAAGAAGCACGTAAGATGCTACACGTTTATGCAGACTTTGCCGAGAAAGTACTGGCCGTACCTGTAATTTGTGGTGTTAAAAGCGAGACCGAACGCTTTGCAGGAGCTATCGACACTTATACCATAGAAGCTCTCATGCAAGATGGTAAGGCTTTACAATCGGGGACTTCTCACTTCTTGGGGCAGAACTTTGCAAAAGCTTTCGACGTACAATTCCTGAATAAAGAGGGTAAGAGAGAGTACGTATGGGCTACCTCTTGGGGGGTTTCTACCCGCCTTATGGGGGCTCTGATTATGTCACACTCCGACGATAACGGATTGGTATTACCTCCCACACTGGCTCCGCTGCAAGTAGTGGTGGTACCTATCTACAAAACGGATGAGAACCTCAAGGAAATCCACGATAAGATAGCCCCCGTTCTTGGGGAGTGTCGCAAGCGTGGCATCAGCATCAAATTTGATGACAGCAATAATAAAAAACCCGGTTGGAAGTTTGCAGAGTACGAACTCAAGGGAGTGCCCGTTCGCTTAGCTATCGGAGCTCGAGACTTGGAACAGGGTACCGTAGAGGTTGCTCGTCGAGACACATTGACCAAAGAGACCGTACCTCTGGAAGGTATCTGCGACCACATCGAGCAACTACTCAAAGATATTCAAGAAAACATCTACCAAAAAGCCCTTAACTATCGCGAAGCAAACACTCGTACCGTAGAGACCTACGAAGAGTTCAAAACAGAGATAGAAAAAGGAGGCTTTATATTGGCACACTGGGATGGTACGCCAGAAACAGAGGCTCGCATAAAGGAAGAAACAAAAGCTACTATACGCTGTATTCCTCTAAACGGAGACCCTACCCCTGGTGTTTGTATGGTAACGGGGAAACCCTCTAAGTGCAGAGTTCTTTTTGCTCGTGCTTACTAAAGACAAGCCTGCACTCCTATAAAGAAAACTCAGAGGGAAAGAGGTTGCGACACGTATCCGTTACCTCCCCACTCTGAGTTTTCTCATTCTGTTCCAACCACGATATAGAGATGCTACACAACGGTAAAAAAGATGGTTTGATAGTACTGTCTGGAGGTCTTGACAGTACTACTCTGCTATACGATTACAAAGAAGAGATAGCTCTTGCTCTCACTTTTGACTATGGTTCTAAGCATAATGCATCGGAAATTCCATGTGCCGAGCGGCATTGCCGTCTACTATCTATCCCCCACATTACGATTCCCCTTGATTTCATGGGGCGTTATTTTCGCAGTGATCTACTTCTAAGCGGTGGTAAGATACCTCAAGGAGTTTATACAGAAGAGAATATGAAATCGACTGTAGTCCCGTTTCGTAATGGTATCATGCTAAGTATTGCTGCGGGGCTTGCCGAGAGTCGTAACTTAGACAGGATATTTATCGCCAATCATTTTGGAGATCACGCCATTTACCCCGATTGTCGCGCCTCTTTTATTGAGCCCATGATGAAAAGTATCGAGGAGGGAACAAGCAACCGAATACAGCTCTGCGCTCCCTACACCCATCTGAACAAAGATCAAATTGTATCTATCGGCAGTCGCATAGGAATTGACTATACCGATACATGGAGCTGCTATGAAGGCGGAGCTATACAGTGTGGTCGCTGTGCCACCTGCCAAGAGCGTAAAGAGGCTTTTATAAAGGCGGGAGTTACAGACCCTACAGTGTATAAAGAGTAACAATAAAGCAAGGAAACTATGTCTGCCAAGCCTACTATCACTATTCCAGATCCCGAAAATTTGGAGATGGTTTATTTGCTCCGACTGATACGCGAGACGGAGCGGAGCATATTCTTGACGGGCAAAGCTGGAACGGGGAAGAGTACTCTTCTTAAACATATTAGCCAAACAATCAAGAAAAAACATGTCGTTTTAGCCCCCACAGGCATCTCTGCCCTAAATGCTGGCGGACAAACTATACACTCCTTTTTCAAATTACCCTTTGGGCCTCTTCCGCCTGGAGATAAAATAGTGAAGGAAACGCTCAAGAAAATTCGCAAGGAGCAACGAAAGCTCATACGCAATTTAGAGTTAATCATCATCGACGAGGTGTCTATGGTACGCTCCGATATTATAGATGCTATCGACCTTATTCTAAGAATAATAAGGGGGCGTATGTTTATGCCATTCGGCAGCATACAGATACTTTTTGTCGGCGATCTCTTCCAGTTAGAACCAGTTGTTACGTCACAAGATGCCGAGATACTAAGCAAATTTTATCACACAAACTTCTTCTACGGAGCCAATGCTTTTATCGCAAATAAACCGATTATCGTAGAATTAACGAAAGTGTACCGCCAAAAGGACAAAGAATTTGTTGCTATTTTAGACCAAATACGTACTGGGCAGGCCTCCGACCAAGAAGTAAAAAAACTCAACGAGCATACCCTACTCTCCGAGGAGAACCCCTCTTCTGCTCTTTTTGAAGAAGACTTCAATATAACTCTGACGACCCGACGAGACAGAGCTAAGGCAATCAACGAAGAACATTTGAAACGCCTTGTCGGAGATGAATATACCTTCAAAGGAACTGTACAAGACGAATTCCCCGAGGGCTCCCTACCCACTGAGGAGACTTTGGTCTTCAAAGAGGGGGCACAAGTAATGTTTGTGGCCAATGATCCACAACATCAGTGGGTAAATGGTTCCTTGGGACAATTCTTGGAATTTGATGAAGAAACAGGTAACGCAGCTGTTCAGCTCGAAAGTGGAGCAATATGCCTTGTACAACGTTTTACGTGGGAAAACAAACGCTATATACTCAACCCCGAAACCAACTCCATCGAAGAGGAAACAATCGGCAGGTTTACGCAAATTCCACTCAAATTAGCTTGGGCTATCACTATACATAAGAGCCAGGGACTAACCTTCGAACACGTAACAGTAGACTTTTGCAACGGAACTTTTGCAGCAGGACAGGCCTATGTAGCCCTAAGCCGCTGTCGCTCTCTTGAGGGTATGAGGCTCACTCGACCCTTTAGGAAGTATGATATCATTATCCGTCCCGAAATAATAGAGTATTACCAGCAAGCAGGTAATGAGGAGCTATTCCAAGAAATATTGGAGGAGAGCAAAGCGTTATCGTTGTACCTCCAATCTATAAATGCGCTTAATGAGGGGCGTTTGGTAGACTCTATCTCTACTCTATCGGAGGCACTCCAATCCAAAAACATGCTCGACTCTCCTCGTTTTAGACGTCTTTTCATCAATAAGCTCTATCAAGTAGAGCGAGTGATTCAGACCCTAAAAAAACAATCCTTGGCAGATAATAAAATGGAGGATACTCTCACCTCTTTTTCCGAAGAGTATATCGAGATGGGTGACCAATGCTTAGAGGAAATAGGAGGATATCAAGCCGCTCTACGCTCCTATGAAAAGGCTCTGGCTCTGACCCCGAAAAATCCAAAAGCACTGGCGCGTAAAGCCAAAGTATTACGTCTTTTGGGCTCCTATGAAGAGGCCTTGGCTCTATTAACAGAGGCATATCAAAACTTTTACCGACACTTGGAGCTGTCCATGCAGTTGGGGCTTGTCTACATAGACATCAACAAACAAGAAAAAGCCTATGACGTATTAAGTCGGCTACAGACAGAACACCCCGAAGATATCCCCCTATTAGCACAATTAGTAGAGTTATCGGGAGTTCTGGGATATGAGAAAGAGAGGAAAAGGTATAAAACGCTACTAACCAAACAGCAGCGTAAAAGGCAGTCGTAACCTATTTCTCTTCTTTTCCTCCTCTGTTTAAGAGGCTTTCTATATCGGAAAAACTCATCGCTAACAGAAGCCAGAAAAATCGATGCCCAAGGGGATAAAAAGACCTTAATAAATAGGATACAAGGCTTTTCACACGTGTAAAGTAGTATTATTACGTTGCTTTTCTTATTTTTGTAGAGTATTTGCAAATAAAAAATATGAAAGATTTTCTTAAGATGTTCCTGGCCGCAGTGTTGGCCTTCTTCGTAGGATCTGTAATTATATCCTGCCTAAGTATTATTCTGTTGATCGGGTTTGTGGCTTCTACTTCGATTTCTACCCAAGGAGCTCCCGTAAAAATAGAGAGTGGCTCGGTACTTGAGGTGAACTTTAGCAACCTACAAGAGAAAGTAGCTACAACTCCTTTTGATGACCTTTTCGGTTCTTCAGACAAAGGCACCCTTTCACTAACCGACGTTATAGCCAGCATCCGCAAGGCAAAAGATAATCCCAATATTGAGGGAATACTACTTACAGCCAATATTCCGAGCGGGGGAATGGCTTCTATCTCGGAAGTTCGTAAAGCATTGCAAGAGTTCAAATCCTCTGGTAAATTCATCATTGCCTATGCAGACATTTACAACCAGAAAGGTTACTATCTCGCTTCTGTAGCAGATAAAATATACCTCAATCCCCAAGGGATGATCGAACTAAACGGTATCTACGTATCTAACGTATTCTTTAAGAAAGCCCTTGAAAATCTTGGAGTGGAAATGCAAGTCTTCAAAGTAGGTACCTACAAAGGAGCTGTAGAGCCCTTTTTATTGGATCGTCTGAGTGAACCCAACAGAGAGCAAATAACCTCTTTCAGTTCTGCTTTATGGGATAACCTTCTTGAGGGTATAGCTAAAGAACGAAAAATAGAGGTTGCAACTCTTCAAGCTTTTGCCGATAGAGGTCCCGTTTTCCTTCCTCAACAGGAGTATCTCGAAAATAAACTCGTTGACAGCCTTCTTTTCAAACGTGAGGTTATGGATCTACTGAAAGCAAAAGACGAGGTAGATGACGATATGAAGCTCGTCTCTCTTACCAATATGAATAGAACTAAGGGTTACACCCCTAAAGGGAATGACAAGGTAGGAGTACTCTTTGCCGAAGGAGCAATCATGGCGGGTAAAGAGCGTGGCACGATAACAGAAGAATTGGCACAGAGATTAATTGATATTGCCGATGAAGATGAAATCGATGCGGTCGTACTACGAGTAAACTCTCCTGGGGGAAGTAGCTTCGTTTCGGAACAGATTTGGGATGCCGTACAATTTGTGAAGAGCAAGAAACCCATCGTTGTTTCTATGGGAGACTTTGCAGCCTCTGGCGGGTACTACATATCATGTGCTTCAAGCTATATATTTGCAGAGCCTACTACTATCACAGGTTCTATCGGTATCTATGGTATCTTCCCCAACTTTGCAGGAACAGCAAAAAAACTATCTCTTACAGAAGATGGAGTTAAGACTGCGAAGTATGCCGACTTTGGTAATGCTTTCAGACCTATGAGAGAGGATGAAAAAGAAATCATGCAACGCTATATAGAACTCGGTTACGATACATTCATTACCCGAGTTGCCGATGGTCGTAAACTAACGAAAGAGCAAGTAGACAATGTAGGACAAGGCCGAGTTTGGACAGGCTCACAAGCTCTCCAACACGGATTGGTAGACGGCTTAGGTGGCTTGGATGAAGCTATCGAAAAGGCTGCAGAACTTGCCGAGATAACCTCCTACACCATCGAGTATGAAAAAACTTATAGAGATCGTTTCGAAGAACTATTCTCTTCTCTCTCTTACACAGTCTCTCAAAGCATCCTCGAGAGAGTTTTGACGAAAGAAGAAATCGAAGCCCTTAAAGAGACACGATCATACCGAGAGAATGCAGGTGTACAAGCACGTTTGATGTATAACATAAAAATGTAATAAATATCGAAGAGGAGTTACCCACTATAGGGGTAGCTCCTCTTCGGAGCTTTTTCTCTATGAAAAATCGCAGCATATACAGATGTCTGTATCCCATTTCATTTTTATATGGGGTGGGAGTTCGGCTGCGAAATTATCTGTACAACAAAGAGATACTTAAGAGTAAAAGCTACCCTATCCCCATTATTTGCATTGGGAACCTCTCGGTGGGAGGTTCGGGGAAAACGCCGATGGTGGAATATTTGATACGACACTTGGGGTCGAAATATCGCATCGCTGTTGTAAGTAGAGGGTATAAAAGACGCAGCAAGGGCTTAGTAATAGCTCTTCCTAACGATACCGCCTCTCAAATAGGAGACGAACCTCGGCAAATACTCTACAACTTTCCAAAAGTCATGATGGTACTTGATGGCAATAGACGTAGAGCCATTGAGTATCTTCTATCTCTTCCAAAAGAGGAACAGCCCGAGATAATCCTTTTAGATGATGGATTTCAGCACCGCAGAGTACTCCCCTCACTCTCAATCCTTCTTACAGATTGGAACAAACCCTATATAAAGGATAAATTGCTTCCCGTAGGCCGACTACGAGAGAGTCTCGAGGGAGCTCTCAGAGCAGATTGCATAATTCTCACACGATGTCCAGAGGAAATTCCCCCCATTGAGTACCGAATCATGGAGCGTAACCTATCTCTGTACCCTCATCAAAGTCTTCTTTTCAGTCGTACTGTATCTGGAGATCTTACTCCCCTCTTTCCCAAAGAGGCGGTAGCGGCAAATAACGGCAACGTAAAGCAGAGAGTAATTGCCATAGCTGGTATAGCCCAGCCAGAGTATTTTTTCGCCGATTTGAAGAAACGCTTTAATGTAATAAAGACGTTACATTATCCCGATCATCACCACTTCTCAGAGCGAGAATTAGCTTCTTTCTCTACCCTTTTAAGTGACCACCCTTCTTCGCTATTGGTACTAACGCAAAAAGATGCTGTGCGCATTATAGACTATAAGGAAAAGCTCCCTCAGCAATTAAAAAGTAGACTATACTACATCCCCATAGAGACAGTATTATCAGAAGAGGATAGTACTAAACTCGAAAAGATTGTGGAGAAAACAATCCGCCAAGTTAACCAAAACTCTTCCCTACATTTATAAATCTTATGGCAACAAAAATATCAGAGCTTGGAGAGTTTGCACTCATCCAACGCCTTACTGAGCAGCAAAAGTTAGGCAATAAGACAACCCTCTTTGGAGTTGGCGACGATGCTGCCGTACTATCTGCCCCTAATGGTTCCCAACAATTGGTTACCACCGATTTGTTATTGGAGGGCATACATTTCGATTTGATGTATGTCCCCCTTAAGCACCTTGGTTATAAGGCCGTAATGGTGAACCTCTCTGACATCTTCGCCATGAATGGGAAACCCGAACAAATCACGGTATCCATCGGTATATCTGCAAAGTTTTCTGTTGAACAAATCGACGAACTCTACCAAGGAATATACCTTGCCGCACAGCGATATGGAGTAGATGTGGTAGGAGGAGATACCTCTTCTTCGCTCAATGGACTGGTCATCAGTATAACCTGTATCGGCTATGCCCAGCCCGAAAAAGTGGTGTATCGCCATGGAGCGAAGCCCACCGATTTGATTTGTGTGACGGGGGACTTAGGAGCTGCCTACATGGGGTTACTCCTTTTAGAACGCGAGAAAAAGGTCTTCCAAGCAGACCCTACTCCATTCTTTACCCCTGATTTTTCAGGGAGAGAATACCTCATAGAACGCCAACTGAAACCCGAGGCAAGAGGAGATGTTATAGCTCTTCTGGCAGAGCGCAATCTCTTACCTTCTTCGATGATGGATATTTCGGACGGGCTCTCCAGCGAATTACTACACATAGCCAATAGAAGTAAAGTAGGAATACGTGTATATGAAGAACGTATCCCTATAGACCACGAAACTGTTGCAGCGGCAGAAGATATGCACATAGCCCCTATTACAGCAGCATTAAACGGAGGGGAAGATTACGAACTACTATTCACTCTTCCCATTACAGCAAGTGATTACATACAAGACTTTCCTGGAGTTTCTCTGATAGGATACGTTACAGACCCTTCGGAAGGATGTCATATAGTAGCAAAAGATGGCAGTGCCATTCCCCTTGTTGCACAGGGATGGACTATGTCTAAAGGATTCACCTCAAACCAATCGAAGACAGAAACAGAGAAATGATAGATTCGAAAAAAATTCTTCAACCCTTTAATAGAGCTTTATCTGACGTTGGTCAGTACTCTATGCTCATGAAGCAGGTTTTTACTCGTCCAGTGCGATGGGGTATATTCTTCAAATCACTAATACGAGAGATATTGGACATGGGGTTAGGCTCTATATGGATTGTAGTGATTATCTCCTTTTTTATCGGCTCGGTAATTACTATCCAGTTGGCCATCAATATGAGCTCTCCGTTCATTCCTCGGTTCACAATCGGTTACGCTACGCGTGAAATTGTTTTGTTAGAATTTTCCTCCTCTATTATGTGTCTCATTTTAGCGGGAAAAATAGGCTCCAGTATCGCCTCCGAGCTCGGCACCATGCGTGTAACGGAGCAGATAGATGCCCTCGAAGTGATGGGAATCAACTCCGCCAACTTTCTAATCTTACCGAAGATTACGGGACTACTTCTTTTCATTCCCATACTGTCTATTATCAGTATGGCAACGGCTATTGGCGGAGGTTTTCTGGCCACATTCGTTACCCCAAGCATAACAGCGAGTGATTTTGAGTATGGCATGCAACTCTATTTTAATGCCTATAACATTGTTTACTCTATCGTAAAATCTCTGGTGTATGCTTTTATAATAACGTCGGGGGCAAGCTATTTTGGTTACACGGTTAAGGGGGGAGCACTTGCCGTTGGTCATGCAAGTACCAATGCCGTGGTAACGAGTAGTGTATTGATACTGCTTGCCGATGTCCTTCTAACCAACTTATTACTCATTTAATATACACACCATGATTGTAGTAGAGCAATTAACCAAAAGTTTTGACGATAAGATTGTACTTCGTGGCGTTGATGCTGTCTTCAAACCTGCTACAACCAATCTAATCATAGGAAGAAGTGGAGCGGGGAAAACCGTTCTACTGAAAAGTCTCATCGGACTTATAGAGCCAACATCGGGGAGAATACTCTTTGAGGATATAAACATCTGTCAGTTTACCAAAGAACAAACCAAGACGCTGCGACAAAACATGGGGGTTATGTTCCAAGGCTCCGCACTATTTGACAGCATGACCATACTGGAAAATGTCCGTTTCCCATTAGACGCCTTTAGCAAAAAATCTCTAAGCTACCGCAAAGGACAGGCGATGGAGTATCTCAAAAAGGTTGGATTGGCACAAGCGGCCAATAAATATCCCTCTGAGGTTAGTGGGGGGATGATGAAACGTGCTGCTCTTGCTCGTGCTATCGTTAACCACCCGAAATACCTCTTTTGTGACGAACCCAACTCAGGCTTAGACCCCAAAACGGGGGGAACCATAGACCAACTCATCAAAGATCTAACTCTTGAGTTTGAGATAACGACCGTTATCAACACTCATGATATGAATTCTGTGCAGAACATCGGAGACCATATCCTATTCCTGCACAAAGGGCTGAAAAATTGGGAGGGAAGTTACAAGGATATTGAAACCTCTGCAACAGACCAACTCAAAAATTTTCTCTCTCTTTTCTAACTATAAAAAATTCCGTATATACGCGGCGAAATTTTTGTATATACGGAAATTTCCTTGTGGACAACGTTTTTTTTGAGGGCTACAAAGACACCAAAAAACACCTGTTTACCAGCCATTTACAAAACATCATGCGACACCTCTCTCGTAGTATCGTTATGGGGTATATATTAGGATGTATGTTCTACAGGCTGCACACGTAGTATAACGAGAGTGTCGTCATAAATTGTAGTTCCAAAAAGCCGTACTTCATCGCCCGATTTTATTCCACTCTTTGCATAAAACTGTTCTGGTTTAAGTGGGAAATTACGTGCCGAAAAGTTGGCTCTCGGGATAGATTTTTTCAACCGCTTCAGTACTCCCGAACTAAAAGGTATCTCTTCCACGATTTGATATACCTTGCCAGGAAAGTCGATACAAAGACGCTCCGAGGTGTAAAGATGTGAATTGGGATGCAAACTCTTTACCCTCCACCTATGGGCTATCGTTCTATAAAGTCCGCTCTTAAAAGCTCCCGCATGTGGTAGATACAAGTATTTTCCTACTTCCGTTGCAATAGAGAGTGCCTGCCCTCGCTCCTCTTGCAGTGTACCGATAAAAAAGTGTTCTGCCTTCCCCTCTGAGGTCAGTGTAGTAACTTTTATCGGTATTTCCCCTTCACTTCGCTCCCTGTCCCAACGCTCTATAAAGACCAATAGCTCCTTTACCTCCCCTTGTGATACGACAATCTCTATAAATGAAACTTTCGGCATTTGGCGGAGAGTATCCGTTACATCAACCATCGGCGAAAGCTTAATCAGTACTCGCCCTTGATAGCCGAGTTCGTTGAGACGAGTACATACCGTTAAAGGATTAGGTACAATGTCCTGCAAGCCATAGGTTCTGCGGCCTGTTTCGGAACGCCTTGCGGGGTCAAAATAAAACAATGTAGTTCCCTCTCGAACAACCCTGTCAAGACAATCGTTCATATCGGCATGTAGGATGGAAAGGACTAAGTCTTTTTTACCCTCCAATAGGCGTGGCAAATTGTAACGAGCCGCTTCTACAAAAAATCCTTTCCTCTCTATATAAGTAGCCGTGTGAGCCAACTTTGCCATAGCAACAAAGTCTATTCCTAATCCCCCCGTTCCATCGACAAGTATCTCTCCCTCATGCACATAATTTTGCTTATAAAGAGCTGTCGCCTCACTCGAAGCCTGCTCGTAGGAGATGCCAGCAGGAAGAAATATCCTCTTGGATACCAACGAGGGGTATTTCAAGAGCATTTTTCCCCGATAAGTTAGCTGTCGTACCACATCTGCCTGTAGTTCTTTCGGAATGACCGTACTTCCCAAAAGTATCCTGTCGGGAGATAGATGCTCATAAGTAGCGACCCATTCCATTATTGCCTTTATCTTTTCGCTGGCAGATTCGCAAGAGTGATTCATAAAAGAGAGAAGTTTGTAGAAAGCTCCTTTACTCCTTAAGAGCTTTTATAAGCATTTTGCATGCCGAAATTAAGTATATTTGCCGAATGAAGCTGTATAGTCGCCTCTGGATAGGCTTATTATCAGGTCTTTTTATCATCGTTGGAAAGAGTTGGGCTAATCCGATTTTCCCAACTCGGCTATTAAACAATTCGGTAGCTGGGCTTACTGTTTCCGTGGCGGGGACAACCTCATGGCGACCTTTTCCCTACTATACTCCATCCCTCGGGGAGGCTCTTATCATAGAGTTTGATTTTTTAGGGGGAGAGTTAGTCCCCTTCTCTTATACGCTGAAGCACTATACAGCACAATGGGAGAATAGTGGCTTAGCCCCCTCAGAATATATCAAAGGCTTTATTAGCGGAGAGATCACCGAGAGTAAACTCTCTGAGGCTACGAAAGTTTCCTACCGCCACTACTCCCTACGTCTTGACAACTCTGCCCCCTCGCAACCCATTCTATCGGGCAACTATATCCTACAAATCTTTCCAGCTAATGAGAGTGCAGAGAATCCCTATTTAGAAGTTGCCTTTTCTCTATTAGAGCCTATTGCCAGCATCGAGTCTACTGTTACCCCAATTACCCAAAAAGAGAGCTATGGAGGTACCCAACAAGTCAATCTTTTACTAAAGACAAAAGAGCTCAGAGTAACCAACCCTATACAGGAGTTGACAATTGTTGTCGGACAAAACAGTCGTCATGACAACGCTGTATATCTGTCACAACCATCGGGTATCACAGGCGGGCAACTTCGGTACGATTATAATCAAGGAGCTCTCTTTGCAGCAGGCAACGAGTATTATGCCTATGAAATACTGAATGACAACATATCGGGCATGGGAATAGATCGCTTGGTATCGACCTCAAATGCGACACAACTACTATTGTACCCCCAGAGTCAGAGGAGCCAAACCTCTTATCTTTTCAATCAAGATGCAGATGGACAATACGTAATACGCTCCATTGAAACGGGAGGAACAAGCGATGTTAATACCGACTACTACGAAGTATTTTTCTACTACTACGCACCACCTCTACATAATAATGAGCAGCTCTATCTGTTTGGAGAAGCTTTTGATGCTCTTCCTATGGAGGAAAGGAAGCTAACCTACGATGCCAATTTGGGTGCCTACACGGGGCAAGTTTTCCTCAAAGGAGGCTATGTATCCTTTACCTATCTCTCCTCCTCAGACAACCTCTCTTTCTCTGGAGAGCAGACTGAGGGTAATTTTTACCCGACCTCTAACCTATACACCAGTTTTGTCTACTACCGCCCTCAAGGAGCTCGCTATGACCGCTTGGTAGGAGTAGATACAATCCGCTATAATCACCAACAATAAACAACTCACATGGATGCTTTTACTCGCCTTATTTACACGGCTATGTCTATGCGTATAAAGAGCATAGAGCAGTATAATCACCAATCTTTACAACTACAAGAGAGGCAGCTAAAGAGAGTACTTCGTTGCCTGCAAGCCACCGAATACGGGCGTCGCTACAATGCCCACACTGTAAAAAATGCCGAAGACTATGCAAAGGCTCTTCCCATCGTGTCATACGACAACATAGCTTCCTATACAGAGCGTATGCTCACTGGCGAACGTAATCTTTTAGTCAAAGGAGGGTGCGATAGATTTGCCGTATCGAGCGGAACATCTGCAGGTAGGAGCAAACGACTTCCCGTCAACGCACTGCATCTGCAAGCATGCCATTTCAAAGGGGCTTCCGATACACTCTGGCTCTATCTTTCGACCCGACCCGACAGTCGCTTCTTTGCAACGAAAGGTCTCACTCTGGGAGGAAGTCAAAAACCCGTATCTCTGATGGAGAACATATCGCAAGGCGACCTTAGCTCCATACTCATCGAGAAGATGCCCTCTTTGGGTAATATGATCAGAGTGCCCTCGAAGCAAACACTACTCATGGAAGAGTGGGATGCTAAAATGGAGCAAATTATACGAGAGGTTGCCTACGCTCGAGTAGGGAGCATATCAGGAGTTCCCTCGTGGATGTTGCACCTTATAAAAGGCGTATTGGAGTATACGGGCAAGGAAAGCTTATCTGACGTATGGCCCGACTTGGAGGTATTTTTCCACGGAGGTATCAGTTTTCTGCCCTACCAAGAGGAGTATCGTCGATTGATTCCCTCTCCCAAAATGCAGTACCGCGAGACCTACAACGCCTCAGAAGGTTTTTTCGGCATACAGAACGATCCCTCCGACACTTCACTCCTACTCATGCTCGACTATGGGATCTACTATGAATTCGTTCCCTTAAGCGAATTGGACAAAGAGCATCCCTCTGCCGTTCCCTTAGAAGGGGTCAAAGTCGGCACTACCTATGCCCTTGTTATAAGCACTCTCGGAGGGTTGTATCGCTACATGCTTGGGGACACCATCTCTTTTACAAGTACTCACCCCTACAAGATAAAAATTGTAGGGCGTACCGCCTCGTACATCAATGCATTTGGGGAGGAACTTATGGTCTTTAATGCAGATGCTGCTCTCTCTAAAGTTGCCCAAGAATTCGGCGTTACTGTACGGGACTATACTGCTGCTCCTCTTTTTCTCAACGAAGAGGGCAAAGGAAGGCATGATTGGGTTATAGAGTTCGAAGAGGCTCCACAAGATGTAGAGGCTTTTGCCCTGCGTCTGCATGAGCTGTTGCGCTTGGAAAACTCCGATTATGATGCCAAAAGTTACAATAACATGACCTTGCTACCACTAAAAATCTATATAGCACCCTCGGGTACATTCAATGCTTATCTGGCATCTGAGGGGAAATTAGGGGGGCAACACAAAGTACCTCGACTCAAAAACGACCGTACACTTATCGACCGTCTTCTTGATATAATAAAGCCGTAAAGGAAGCTTTTTACCCTTTCCCTGAGAAGAAGTTACTCAACGTATAAGAAATATAATCATACACAAAAAGACTGTTGCGGAGTGCCAAATATAAGATCTCTGCAACAGTCTTTAGATTTTATAATGCCAGCCTCAGGGGCGCAATCTCTCTTACGAGAGCTTAGCCATAAAGCGTTCTTTGTCGATAATAAATCGGTCCAACGTACCCTCGCCGATTGTCTCATTCTCTGCGTTTACAGCTTTGAGAGCAAAAGTCAATTTGCGACCATCAATCGCTGTCAATTCGGCAGATACTGTAATCTTAGCTCCCATAGGAGTAGCTTTTAGGTGTTCTACCGACAAATGGATACCTACTGTAGACGTACCTTCCTCTAAAAGAGGAGTTACCAACTGTACCGATGCCTGTTCCATTAGAGCTATCATAGCAGGAGTTCCCAGTACGGACAAATCTCCAGAGCCTACTGTTATAGCAGAATGTTGTTCTGCAACAATTACGTCGAAACTTTTTTTCTGATTGACTGTTAGCATAGTTCCTTATAATAATTAAATTGTTCGTTTGTATTTAATACTATTGCGCTTTTTGCTCCTCTGTAAAGAGGTTATTCATTTCTAAAAGCGAATCATCGTGATGCTCCATAAAGAGCATTCTATTGTGTGCATCTAATAAATGATGCATCCGATGTAAGACTCTCTTTTGTGCATCCGTTAAAGGATAGAAGAGTATCTTCACGGCCAGTTGCAATTGAGGGAAGAGTTGAGCAAGTTCTTCCCGCCCTTTCTCGGTAATAGACACATAAAGGCTACGTCTATCGTTCTCGTTTACTCTTTGTGAGATTAATCCATTTTTCAAAAGCCTATTGATTACCTCGGCACCAGAAGTCTTCTCCATCACATTGATGTTATTCAATTCTGTTTTAGTCATCATAGGATTTTGTAACAAGCAGACCAAATAAGTATACTCCTCCATGGTTAGCAGAGCACTTCCCCTTAGTGCTTTTTTGAAGTACCCTCTCAGATAACGGAAAAGAAAGCTTAAGTCTTGTGCTATCAGAGCGTCAATCGTGGTACCTCTTGCAGTTACGCCAAAAGAATACTCCTCTGCTGGGTTCTCTTTTTTCGCCCGCTCCGAAAGGAAAGCAGCAAAATCATCTAAGGAACAAGTATCCCTATCGGCATAGAGTTGTTCAAAAGCATTTATCTCTGGTAAAAGTCTCTCTAAGAGTTCGTACGGTTTCATTTATTCGTCTCCTTTGGGTCGTAGTTACTTATTTCTTTGGATTGTTTTTCTTCGTTTGCGGGCGGGACTGCGCCTTTTTCTTCGTCTCTTCTTTCTTCCCCTCTACGGGAAGACTTTTTATAGAATTATTCCTCTTATACTCTTCATAGTAAGGCAAGGCATTGGGCATATACTCCTTAATTTTCTGGATACGCTTCTCATCACTCGGATGCGTACTTAGTAAATCGAAAGAGTTAGAACCTCCCTGCTGCGACATCTTGGTCCAAAAAGAGATAGCCTCTTGAGGATTATACCCCGCCATGGCCATAAAAACCAATCCTATCTGATCTGCCTCGTGCTCCTGCGTGCGACTATAAGGCAGAGAGATTAACACCTGTGAGCCCAATCCATACGCTTGTTGGATAACAGTCTTTGTCAATGCCGAGGTAGACCCTACCGCTTGACCCAAAATACTCGCCCCCATACGGCGAAGAATCTCTGTGCTCAAACGCTCATTGCTGTGCTGGGCTATGGCATGACTGACCTCATGAGAAACAACGGTAGCTAACTCTGCGTCGGTAGCGCACAAGGGAAGAATACCCGTATAGATGACAATCTTTCCTCCAGGCATACAAAAAGCGTTGACACGTCTGTCGGCTATAAGTGTAAACTGCCACTCCATTTGTCGGGCCAGAGCCTCCATTCCATTACTCTGAAGATATTTTGTAGTCGCATCGGCTATATCTCTACACACTTTCTCCACACGCTTCACTTTAGCAGGGTCGTTGCTATGGGGCATTTCGGCTATATAGCTAACATATTGTGCCTTGCTAGTCTGAATGATTTCGGTCTCACTGACCAAGTTGAGCGACCTGCGCCCAGAAACTGGCACCGTACGACAGGCACTAAAAAAGGTGCTGGTCAGAAAGGTGGCCAACAGTAAACGGAGCAACCCTCTTGATAAATATTTTCTTCTCATGCTAATAATTTCCTTTTACTCATTGCTATTTCACATCTACAGTTTCGCCCTGTATAAAATCAAGATAATCCTTTAGATGACGCTCCGAAGCTCCCGTTGATTGAGGATAATAGAATCTAATATCTCTCGCTTTATCGGGCATATACTCCTGTTGCACATAATGTCGATCGTAGTCGTGAGGATATTTATAATCTTCCCCATATCCCAAACTTTCCATAAGCTCGGTAGGAGCATTACGGAGGTGCATAGGAACAGGCAGATTACCCGTTTCTCGCACATATTTGAGAGTACTATTGATAGCCATGTAGGCAGAATTACTTTTGGGAGAAGCAGCCAAGTAAATAACAGCTTCGGCCAACGGTATACGCCCCTCAGGCCACCCGATAAAATCAACCGCCTGTGCAGCAGCATTGGCTATAACTAAGGCGTTCGGATTGGCTAACCCAATATCTTCGGCAGCAGAAATCACAATACGCCTTGCTATAAAGCGAGGATTCTCTCCCCCCTCTATCAATCTTCCCATCCAATAGAGTGCTGCATCGGGATTACTCCCTCTAATACTTTTGATAAATGCGGAGGCTATATCGTAGTGCAATTCGCCCCCTTTATCAAAAGCCATAGGCTGACGAGCGACCGTAGCCTCTACCAACTGATTGTCTACGATTAAAGGCGTTTGTGGCGAAGAGCTTACAAGCATCTCCAACAGATTGAGCAATTTGCGAGCGTCTCCGCCAGAGTAGGCAATAAGACGCGCATCTTCCCTTAGCTCTATTCTTCGTGCTTTGAGAAGTGTATCTGTTGTAATGGCTCTCTGTAAAAGACACCTAAGCTCCTCTTCTCCCAAAGGATTAAGAACAAAGACCTGACAACGTGATAAAAGGGGACGTATAATTTCAAAAGAGGGATTCTCGGTTGTAGCTCCGATAAGGGTTACTAAACCACGCTCCACGGCAGCCAAAAGAGAGTCTTGCTGGCTTTTTGAAAAACGATGGATTTCATCTATGAAAAGTAAGGGTCTACTCTTAGTAGCAAAGAGCCCAGAGGTTACTTGGGCAGCTTCTTCCAAAACCTTACGTACCTCGGCAACTCCCGACCCCACGGCACTAAGTTTGTAGAAAGGAGCTTCGACCGAGAGAGCCAGAAGTTCGGCCAAAGTAGTCTTTCCCACTCCTGGAGGTCCCCAGAGAATAAGAGAGGGTATTGTTCCCGAGCGAATCATACGCCCCAAAGAAGAATCTGCATCGGTCAAATGTTGCTGCCCCACATACTCCTCTAAAGACTTCGGACGCATCCGCTCTGCTAAAGGTTTGTACTCTACCCTTTCCATTGAAAAACAAGTTATTTCTTACCTTTCGCAAAGGTAATTATAACTCTTCACACATTAAAAGCAGGAGGGGAAGTTATACTGTAAGTATGGGAAAACAGTTCGATTACTATCTTTTGCATCAATGGTAAAGTTATCCTACACGTATGGAAAAACTCTTTTAGTCTCATGAAGAAATTCATAAAGACTCGTGCAAATCTATATATTCAATCTCAAAATACATATATTCAAGCTAAATATACATATATGCAATCTGAATATATATATACTAAGATTGAATATAGAAAAAAGAATAGATGTTCAGCAATTTTAGATCGTTTCCATCCATTTTTTAGAGTGTTAGAAGAACTTTTTCGGGAGCTGAATAATAATCGCGCTTTGGACAAATCCACAAAAAACCCCTATACCGTTGGTATAGAGGTTTCTCAGTGTAAAAGGAGTAATCCCAAACTAAAGCATACAGACAAGGTATTAGTGAATGGATAACATCCTTTGAATGGGTAATAAAGCCTTAGAACGTATCTCCTCGGGAACCGTAACCTCGTAGCGCATATATTTCAAAGCATCTCGAAGATCTTCGAGCGTGGTCAGCTTCATGTATTCACAGCGATGCTCGGGAGCTATCGGGATAAAAGTTCTATCGGGATAGCGGCGAGCCAACTCAACAATGGCCTCCGCTTCTGTAGCTATGACAAACTCCTTTTTGTCCGTTTTCTGTGGATGCTCCAAGATACCCGATGTGGAGCCTACAAAGCAACGCGGATGAGATAGAATTGCTTCGTCATTGCAGGCTACAGACTCGGGGTGTATAAGCACATCAGCCTCGGGATATTCATCAAGAAAAGCCTGTATAAGTTCACTTGTTATATGACGATGCACATAGCAATCGCCCTGCCAAAGTTCCATAGTACGCCCCGTTTTCTGCATAATATAAGCCCCTAAATTACGATCAGGTCCAAAAAGTATAGGGCAATCTTTGGGTAAAGACTCTATTACCTTGAGGGCATTAGATGAGGTTACACAATAGTCGGTTTCTGCTTTTACCTCGGCAGAAGTATTAACATAGCTCACAATCAAGCCATTGGGGTGATACTTCTTCCATGTAGCTAATCCCGCAGCAGTGGCACTCTCTGCCAAGGTACACCCTGCGTTTTGAGCGGGGATTAAAACCCTTTTCTGGGGAGATATAATAGAAGCTGTCTCTGCCATAAAATGTACACCGCAGAAGACAATAATATCGGCATCTGTGGTTCCCGCTTTTTGAGACAAAGCCAGTGAATCTCCCAAAAAATCGGCAGCCGCCTGCACTTCGGGGCGCGCATAGTAATGCGCCAAAACAATAGCGTTATGCTGCTTTTTCAGGGCATTTATCTCTTCGTACAAAGCTGAGAAATCCTCTTTCGTCGTTGTCGGTATCATTTTCTCTCTTTATCCTTATTGATGGGTTCTCTTTCTTATTTTACAAAATTCATACTTAAATCCAACGCCTTTACGGAGTGGGTTAAAGCTCCTACACTTATGTAATTGACTCCAAGAGCCGCAACAGAAGGTATGCGCTCTATAGTCATATTACCAGATGCTTCCACCGCAGCACGGTCATCAATCATAGTTATGGCTTGTGCCATAAGGTCGTTAGACATATTATCCAGCATAATGATGTCGGCTCCTGCTCGCAAAGCCTCTTCCACCTCTTGCAGGGTTGTTGTTTCCACCTCTACCTTAATAGACAAGGGGAGAGCTTGGCGTACCATCTTTACCGCTTCAGTTATACTTCCTACGGCCTTTATATGATTATCCTTGAGCATAACCATATCGTACAATCCCATGCGATGGTTATGCCCTCCGCCATGACGTACAGCCATTTTATCTAACAGACGAAGTCCTGGCACGGTTTTACGTGTATCCAAAATATGTGTCTTTGTGCCCTCGGTAGCCAATACATATTTACGTGTTTCGGTGGCAATCCCCGACATTCTTTGCATGAAGTTTAGTAAGGTTCGCTCGCAGGAAAGCAAGGTAGTATAAGGAGCCGTTATAGCAAGTACTTTGTCCCCTTTATCAAGGAGGTCTCCATCTTTAGCAAACGTTTCCATGGAGTAATCCCCCATTTTATCTAAAATCATACGAGCTATTGCAATACCTGAAACAACACCAACTTCTTTCGCTGTGATAAGTGCCGTAGCTGTTTCTTGGGCAGGAAATATTGACTGAGTCGAGATATCTCCGTGAGCAATATCCTCTTCAAAAGCAAGGTCTATAAGATGGGCTATTTGAGCCATCTCCGCAGGACGGGAGAAAAGCAAATCTTTCATCGACTGATATATATTTTTTTGATTAAATCTTTTGACATTATTGTATGATAAGCCTCTTCTGGAGGCAATGTGTCTGGATAGTCAGAACGGAAGTGCCCCCCTCTACTCTCTTCCCTTACCTGAGCCGACATAACTATTCTTCGTGCCAAAAAGAGACGAGAGCGGTGTATATAGGCCTGTAGAGAATCTCTTCGTTCAGAGGCATCTATCTGAGTGAATAATAGGTCTATCTTATCCAAAGCTCTTTGTAAAGAAGTTTGAGAACGAATGATGCCCACCTCTTGCATGAGAACTTCTCCCAGCATATCCATAATACGAACTCCCTCTACACGCTCCCAATCATGCTCTTCGTCCTTACTGTAAAGAGTAACATCAAGCATAGGAGGATCTTCCAAAGAAGGGGGCAACGAAAGCGTGCCTTGGGCTATATAGTCGGCAATGCGTTTACCAAAAACTAAACACTCTATGAGTGAATTAGAAGCCAAACGATTGGCTCCCATAACACCCGTTGATGCAATCTCTCCGACTGCAAATAGATTTTGGATATTTGTTTTCCCGTAGAGGTCGGTTATTATTCCACCTACGGTATAATGGGCTGCAGGTGCAACAGGAATCTCTTGGGTGAAATCAAACCCAATTTCTGCGCACCGACGACTAATCGTAGGGAAGCGATTACGGATATAAGCTGCATCTAAGTGCTTTAGAGATAGAGTAACATGCTTCTCTCCTCCCTGTTGCATTTCATGGAATATCTCGTAAGCGACGGTATCCCTCGGAGCCAACTCTGCCAGAGGATGTCTATCAAGCATAAAACGCTCTTTGCGAGCATTCAGTAGATAAGCCCCCTCTCCGCGAACAGCTTCACTGATAAGAAAAGAACCATGCTGAGGAGCATAAAGAGCCGTTGGGTGGAACTGAATGAACTCCATATCCCTGAGCTCTGCTCCTATCAATAAAGCCATTGCCAATCCATCCCCTAAAGCAGTAGGAGGATTTGTAGTCGGGTGATAAAGAGCGGCAGCCCCCCCTGTAGCAAGTATTATAGCTTTTGCTCCTAAATACTCTATCCGATGAAAAAACTCATTGTAAACCCAAAGCCCTCGACACGAAGCATTACTTACAGATAGCTTTATGGCTTGGTGATGATCCAATATAGAGATAGAGGGGTTCTGCTTTACCTTAGAAATCATAAAAGAGGAAAGCATACGTCCCGTAGCATCGCCCCCCGCGTGAAGAATACGTTTATGATGATGACCTCCCTCTAATCCCAAGGCAAGATGCCCATCTTGGGTATCGAAGTTCATACCCAAAGAAATAAGTTCCTCGATTCTGCGAGGTGCCTCCTCGGTCAGAATCTTCACAGAGTTCTCAATACACAAACCCCGCCCTGCCACGAGTGTATCTTTTAGATGGTCGGTAGGAGTATCTTGTTCTTCGGTTACAGCAGCCACCCCTCCTTGGGCATAAAAGGAGTTGCTATCTTCGAGAGAAGCTCTGGCAACCAAAGCAACTCTTCCAAGATGAGATAGTTTGTAGGAGGTATAAAGCCCTGCAAGCCCCCCTCCCACGACGATATAATCGAATTGTATCATTAGAAACTTGCAGATTCATTAACGCTCGCAAAGGTACATCTTATTTTGAGATGCACTACCACTATCATAGTGTCTCTTCCTGATATTTACTTTTAACTATAAAAAAAGAATTCCATTGAAGAAGATATGCAGGTTAGGCTCTTTTTACGACCTCTCTCTTCAGGACAAAAAGCAACGGCAACTCTCTTCTGAGTCTTTCGTAGAAATAGCAAAAACACTCCACCCCTATAAGTGATGAAGTGTTTCTGAAATATTCAAACGATCTAATAGCTGCTACGAACAACTATAGTTACTATAGATCAACTACAATAGCTTGTCTCTTCTCGAGGTTCTGTACAGAAAGTTCTACTCTCTGACAGTATCGCTCACACTGCCTGCACAAATCATAACCCAACAAAGCTCCCAAAATAAAATCTTCTTCGGGTGACAGATTATTCAGCGGACGCTCCTTAAGAAACTTCTTCAAGGTGCGAAGGCACTCCTCCTTACCAAAAAAGATATTTATGCTTGTCCTTTCGGGAACAGGTTGCAAAAAATAATCTATTCCTCTACTGGTCAATTTGCGTGTTGCAAAAGAGACATACTCTTCAGCAAGAGTGTAAAGAACTAAATGACGCACTCCTTTCTCGAACTCATAGATAAGATGCGAGAAGACTTTTATATCTGCATCTTGTGCAAGGTGGTGTAACGACAATGATTCCATAACTCTATCCGAAGAGATAAATGTTTCTATTAGAGGTTAGGCTGAAGAGCAGCTACCCAAGTATCGATACGATCAGATGTTTTGTCAGACTCGTTGATTTCGTCAATCAAGAGACCGATGAGTTTACCTCCCTGCTCACAGCGAGTAGCATCATATCCGTAATCTGTTGGAGCATACTCACCGATAAAAGAGCAACCAGTACCCTCTAACTCTTCCTTAATTGTAGCCAAAGCATCGCAGAAAGTATCGCTATAAGCAGAAGAATCTCCGCAACCGAAGAGAGCTACGCTCTTGCCAGCAAGGTTCTGACCTTTAGCCTTAGGTAAAAATCCTTCCCAATCATCTTGAAGATCGCCCATACCCCAAGTAGAGCCACCCAATACCAATACGTCATAGTTAGCCATAGACGCAGCGTCTGCGCTTGCTACATCAAAGATATCAGCGTCTGCTACATTGAGGCGTTTTGCAATAGTTTTTGCTACATCTGCGGTTGTCCCTGTAGACGAACCGAAGTAAATTCCGATTTTTTTCATTGTGGTTTATTTGTTTCTGAACTTGAAATTCCAATCGCAAAGGTAGAGTAGCCCCCCAAAAAGCACAATCACCATTTTTAGGGTATTACCACACCATGAATACCTCATAATAGTGAATCAAGTGTCTCTGGGACTATGTATTCGCTGAATAAAACCTTACCTTTGCCCCATTAAAACGAAAATCAAAACGAGAAGCCCCGAATTGAGTATGATCTATTTTACCAGTGATGCCCATTTAGGGTCTCCCTACCACAACGACCCCCGCGCTACAGAAATGCGTTTGGTAGCATGGTTAAATCGTATTGCTCACGATGCGGAGGCCATTTATTTCCTGGGAGATATGTTTGACTTTTGGTACGAATACCGCTATGTGGTACCTAAAGGTTTTGTGCGCTTTCAGGGTAAGATTGCCGAGTTGGTAGACAAAGGTGTGGAGATACACTT
Organism: Porphyromonas circumdentaria; assembly: GCF_900167105.1. Classification (GTDB taxonomy): domain Bacteria; phylum Bacteroidota; class Bacteroidia; order Bacteroidales; family Porphyromonadaceae; genus Porphyromonas; species Porphyromonas circumdentaria. The sequence goes on from NZ_FUXE01000009.1 coordinate 53,726, forward strand.
TCTGACAGGCAATCATGATGTATGGATGAAAGACTACTTTCAAAAGGAATTGGGAGTGCAAATCCATTACCAAGCCATCGAGGTTACGCTAAAGGAGAAACGCTTCCGTTTAGCACACGGAGATGAAGAGTATCGTTACCAAAAAAGAATCAACGACCTTATATATCGTCTCTTTCGTAATCGTATTGCACAGTTTTTATTCTCTGCCATTCATCCTCGATGGACTGTGGGCTTTGCCCTTGGATGTTCTCTACAAAGCCGTCGCCACGGACAAAAAGAAAAAGAGGTGGCACATACCACTTATAACCCCTACTTTTCATTGGAGGAAGAATGGCTTGTAAAGTGGGTTAAGCGAAAAGCTCCATTGCATCCTGAAATAGATTTTTTCCTTTTCGGACATCGCCACCTCCCATTTGACTACCTACTCCCCTCAGGGCAGAGGTTATTGGTCATGGGGGACTGGTACAAAACAGGCGAATATATTACATGGGATGGGAATGAACTTCTATTAGAAGAAGCCAATCCCATATAAATCAAACTATATTTTTTAATCCTTTAATCACAAAAACATGAAACAAATCATCTCTCAGATAGTGCTTCCAGCTATCTTAATTTGCGTAGGACTTATTACTTCTTGTGGTCCTAAAAAGAAGGAACCTCGCACCCTTCAGTTATCTGAATCCTCTCTAACCCTATCAATCGGAGAGAGTAAGACACTAGTGCTAACTGGCCATGGTAAAGAGGATAAAATCTTTTGGTCGGTCGATAAACCAACAATAGCTACAGTAGAAAATGGGAAAGTGACTGCCAAATCAATTGGAGAAGCCATCGTTACAGTACGAGTAGACTGTCCTTGTGGAAAAACAAAGCAATTAAACTGCCAAGTTATTGTACAGAAAGGGAATACCCCCTATATCCAATTTGAAGATGCTAACCTAAAACGTCTCATTTTAGAGCGATACAGCAGTATAGACAAAGATAAAAATGGAGAGATAACACCTCAAGAAGCTGAAGAAGTAAAATCTCTGTTATTTGAGTTTAATACTAAAGAAGAGATTGCAGAAAAAGATAAAATCAAAAGTCTCAGAGGGCTTGAGCATTTTGTCAACCTTGACTCATTAGGACTTAAAAACCAATTCGTAACGGACGCTTCGCCCATTTTCAAATTAAAGCATTTAACCTATCTGCACTTAGGGAACAATGATGTCGCAGCACTTGACATCTCTTCGATGAAAAAGTTAGTAGACCTCCGCGCCTATGGGAACATTCGTCTACAAAAGTTAGACCTTTCGCACAACGGGGAGCTAAGAGAACTCTATCTACAAAATGTATCTGTAGCTCGACTCGATTTAACTCCTCTAAAAAAACTAACCAAAGCACTCCTCAACAAAGGAGCGTTGGAACGAGTAGAATTCTCGAACTTACCTCTTTTAGAACGTATAGATATGGTAGAGAACCGACTCACAGAGGTAACCGCAAAAAATCTTCCACAATTAAAAGAGCTACATGCCAACAGCAATGGGATCAATAAAGTAGAGTTGAAAAACTTACCCCGATTGGAACGCCTTAATCTGTATAGTAATGAATTGTGCCAAATAGATCTTTCGGAACTCTCCAAAATAAAGTTCCTTTTCCTTTTCAACAATCCGTTGGAGTCATTGGATCTATCGCAACAGAAAGAACTCTTCCAACTATTTGTTAGCAACACGCTCTTAGAAATATTGGATTTAGGGAAAAGCTCTGCCATCGCATCTATTGAAGCTATCAATATGTCTAAGCTAAAGAGTATCAACCTGCGCAACAAAGGCTATAATGAAGAGGCAGAGTACTTTATTGCAGAGAATAATAATGCTCTTGAAAAAGTCTTGGTAGACACTGGAGCCGAAGAGGTGCACGTGCGCAAACTGTTTGAGCACAATGCGAAAGTTGCGGTCGAAGCGGAATAGTCTTTAATCCCATAAATTTTAGAGCAGAAGAGACCACACAAAGGTATCTTCTGCTTTTTTATTCGTACAGATGCTTAACTTTGCTTCATTATGTTACTATCCACTCGTGCCATAGTCCTCTCAAAACATCCCTACAGTGACAACTTTTGTATCGCCCACTTATTTACAGAAAGTATGGGAATGATGGGCTACCGTATTCCACTTGGGTCTGGGAATAAAAAAGGTAAAGCGCAAAACTTACGGCGACTAATAGCACCTTTGAGCGAACTGCAGATTATTGCAGAGCATAGAGAAGGTAGAGCTTTACAAGAAATCAAAGAAGCAGAACACGCTAGAATACGTTTAAATCTACTCAGCCATCCCGTCAAACTTTCCATCGCTCATTTTCTATCGGAAGTACTTACACATATCTTAAGAGATATTCCTGGAGAGGAGGAGTTATTTGCCTATATTACCCACTCTTTAGATGTATTAGAGGAATGCCATTTGGGTACTGCCAACTTCCATCTAACTTTTTTATATCATTTACTAGACTTCGTCGGCATTGCCCCCTCGCAATATCACTCTCATTTTCCTCGAGGATGGTTTGATCTTGCCGAAGCTCGCTTTGTGGAGCGTGCTCCTTTAAGCCCTTGTATTCCTCCCGAAGAAGTTTATTTTTTGCCGACATTTCAACGGATTACCTATAAAAACATGTCAGTCTTCCACTTCTCTGTAACGGAAAGAAGACGCATCCTAAACTATCTTCTCACCTATTACTCTCTGCATTTTGCCCATGTAGGACAGCTTTCCTCTCCCGAGGTTTTATCTCTCTTATAGTAGAGATGAAACAACACTCTCCTCCGCTAAAAAATTGCTTCTCGGGCTAAAACATCAATTTCTCGAGGCACTTTTTTATACAAGAACTGTATGTAAGTTTGCCAGAAATAATAGAGATTTCTGACATTGTTGGGAAGTCCAATGCTAATTTGCTATTCTCAAATAGGATTTAAAGTTGTCGAATCTCAAGCATTTTCATAGAATTAGATATCGACGATTTTTCACTAAGAGAAACAACACTTTTTTCTTTTAAAGCCCTTGTATTTTCGTCTTTTTTTCTTGTAACTTTGCGGGGTACTAATCGCACTATAATAGAATTGAAACTTCTTGTAGTATTTAGCAAGATTTTCGACAATGAGTACTAATCGCACTATAATAGAATTGAAACGGGTTGGGACTTGTGTTAAGAGAAGTAAAAGATACGTACTAATCGCACTATAATAGAATTGAAACCCTTTTGACAATAACTTTACAGAGACTTATATAAGGTACTAATCGCACTATAATAGAATTGAAACTCTCTAAGTGTGTTACATACACATCTTTAGGGTACCGTACTAATCGCACTATAATAGAATTGAAACCGCGAAGCGCGGAGCGAAAAAAATGTTCTGCCTCTGTACTAATCGCACTATAATAGAATTGAAACTAAACTTCAATCATGATTATTTCATGGGGTGTTTTAGTACTAATCGCACTATAATAGAATTGAAACGATATAAGCATGACTATGTATGTTCTTTCTTTCTTAAGTACTAATCGCACTATAATAGAATTGAAACTGTTAATCCTTTCTGCGTGTTTCTTAGCTATATCAGTACTAATCGCACTATAATAGAATTGAAACCTATTGAGGCTATCTCTAAGAAGCTTGTCGATGAGTACTAATCGCACTATAATAGAATTGAAACTTGCAGACCCCCTCTACTGCTATTTATGACGGCATGGTACTAATCGCACTATAATAGAATTGAAACCTCTTGACCTTTCAACCGCTTCAGCTATCTATATGTACTAATCGCACTATAATAGAATTGAAACTAAGCATAGATACAGACTTCTGTATCGCAAGAGTGTACTAATCGCACTATAATAGAATTGAAACTGATTTAGTTGTAATGGTAGGGAAGTTTGTAGGGCGTACTAATCGCACTATAATAGAATTGAAACAAGCGATTGTGTAATTCGAGTACTAAATTCTTGTAGTACTAATCGCACTATAATAGAATTGAAACCGAGTTTGATAAAAGACTTGGAGGGCTCGGGGCGATAGTACTAATCGCACTATAATAGAATTGAAACATTATGTAGCCATGCTCTTTTACTTCGAGGTTAAGTACTAATCGCACTATAATAGAATTGAAACCTAACCCTCGCTCGTTACAGCGAGTTTACAATAAGTACTAATCGCACTATAATAGAATTGAAACATATGCCTTAAAAGGAAGCGCGGCTATACGCTTGGTACTAATCGCACTATAATAGAATTGAAACAAAATCCTCTGACATAAAATTACCGCAACATAAGTGTACTAATCGCACTATAATAGAATTGAAACTCCTTAATAAACATGAGATAAGAAGGTTTGACATACGTACTAATCGCACTATAATAGAATTGAAACTCAAGGCTCGCCTGCTGGTAAGATTGCGAACAATGTACTAATCGCACTATAATAGAATTGAAACTTTTGCAATGTGTCAAAATGGCAATAGCGCGCTTCGTACTAATCGCACTATAATAGAATTGAAACTGTTCCCTCAAACCCCGTAGGAGCAGAAGAGGTAGAGTACTAATCGCACTATAATAGAATTGAAACGACTTTGGGCTGCTGGGTATCCCTTTATTTTTAGGTGGTACTAATCGCACTATAATAGAATTGAAACCCTAAAAGCGCGAGATGGACGGATGTTACCAGGATTGTACTAATCGCACTATAATAGAATTGAAACGGATTGAAGCGGAAGAGCTCTTCCCGCCCCTCTGGTACTAATCGCACTATAATAGAATTGAAACAGTGAGGGAGAATAGATTATAATTCCCCTTTGAGACCAGTAGCTATTAGCAATAGCCCTAAAAAAGGTGTAACTGCAAGGCAAATCCTAGCTCTAACAAAAGATAAAAGGGCGTTTTTGTGTTGAGTATCGCACTGTTGTTGCATAGAGGTTGCACACCCCAAGCCCCGCTTAAGCCCCCAAAAAAGCGCATACTACGATGGGGAAGAAAATAGTAATCGAAAAAAAACCTACTTCCTAACTCTGAAACAAAATCCATTTGCACTTCCCCCCAAGGGCTCAAAAAATTCCAATAGATAGAGAAACCACAAGCCAACCTCTTTAGCATCAAATAGGATCTTACAGTTTCAAGTCCGAAAAACAACGAGGGCTCCCTAACATTAGTTTTATGGGTAAAAAATCCTGCTGTAGCTCCCAACGAACCCAAAGAAGCAGAATCTCTATCGTACAAATAAGAGAAACTCAGAGATGAACGAACAGTACTGACACACCCACTCTGTCGAGAAAAAAGAGTTCCAGAACTTCCTTGATAGGTCAGAGCAAAAGGGGTTAACTCTTGCCAGTTTACAAAAAAAGTGGCCTTATCAAGAGGTCTTTGATAAATAATATCACTTAGCCAATATCCCATCTGTGCAGAGAGTATACCTACACCAGCCCCTGCAAAAACATCGGTAAGCCAATGTCGATTATTAAGAACTCTACTAATTCCCGTAACAACAGCCATCGAATAGGTCACAGCAGAAAGATAAGGATAACGATTTCCGTACTCCAAATCAAAGAGTTCCGCTCCTAAAAAAGCGGTAGCTGTGTGTCCTGAGGGAAAAGAGTTTCGAGCAGAATAATCGGGGCGCAAGCGTCCTACAGAATACTTAATGCCATTTACGAATATAGCAGAAAGAGCTCCTGCAAAGGCATCGGCCGTTAAAAGATGAAGGAGATTATCACTTCGTCCCTGTACCCCTGTTACTCCCATTGAGAGTTGCGCTGCTAAGGGGAGATATTGTAAATAATCATCGTAGTGGTAACGAAAATCAGGTATATGATTTTGGCGCGTGTCATACATTGTCTGATCTGCTGCACGAGCAACGAAGGAGGCCACCCCAAAAGGCAATACCTGTAGAGATATATTAAGATAGGGTTTAGATAGCGAAAGAGTATCTTGTAAAAAAGAGACTTTCTCCTGAGCCCCCATAAATTTGGGAGAGAAGAGGGTAAGACAAGCAATCAAAAAGATCTGTAGAGACCTTAGTTGCGTACGTAAACAGCCTCTTTTATACATGCTACATAATTGGGAATGAGATGTTCCTCTACCGAAGAGGTCCCTAAAAGATACATTGGTACCTCGGGATAGTTTGCCCCATAAGCAGGCTGTACATAGTCCCTCGAGAGAAGCATGAAAGAATTACGAAGATAAAAATTAAGTCTTCGCTCTGTAAGAGTATCCACTGGATGCTCTACCTCCAGAACAAGAGGTTTTCCCCGCTCTCTAACGAAGTCACAAATCTTTTCTAAAAAAATCTGGCCTCTTCCACCTCCTCGGCAGCTTGGGAAAAGGGCAAAATGTTCTCCATAAAAGAAAGAACCTAAGTTCCAAAGAGAAAAAAAACCCAATAAAGTTTTCCCTTGATACAAAAGGAAAAAAGTAAAACGAGACTCCGAGGCAAGCAACTGCTCAAAATCTCCCCAAGCTCTACGCTCTGACGGAGGAAAAGCCTCCTCCATCAGAGAGCGAACTTGCAACAAGACATCTTTCTGTGCAGGATCGTAAGGCAGAAAACAAAACTCCATTACAGAAAAGATTTTTATTGTTCAACGGCGGCAATTCCAGGTAGTATTTTGCCTTCAATAGCTTCCAACAAAGCACCCCCTCCAGTGGAGACATAAGATACTCTCTCTGCCACATTGAAGAGATGAGCACAAGCTACGCTATCGCCTCCCCCCACAAGAGAGTAAGCTCCCTTCTCGGTAGCCTTGGCAATAGACTCTGCCAAAGCCTTAGAACCCTCTCTGAAATTACTCATTTCAAAAACACCAGCTGGCCCATTCCAAAGAATTGTTTTTGCCGACATAATAGCCTCTTCGTAGATTTTAGCCGTTTCAGGACCTACGTCCAATCCCATCCAACCCTCTGGGATCTGATTTACTGGAGAAAATTGGGTCTGAGCATCATTACTGAAAGCATCTGCAATCTTCGAGTCTACAGGAAGGACTAAACAAACGCCTTTCTCCTTTGCTCTCTCTACGACAGAACGAGCCACCTCTAACTTATCATCTTCACAGAGAGAATTACCAATCTTCCCGCCAAAAGCCTTCGCAAAAGTAAAACTCATTCCTCCTGTGATAATAAGAGTATCCACCTTATCCAAAAGATTTTCTATAATATCAATTTTTGAAGAGACCTTAGATCCTCCCATTATAGCTACAAAAGGACGCTGAATGTCGTTAAGCACACGCTCTACAGCCTTTACTTCTTGTTGCATCAAGAAGCCAAACATTTTATGCTCATGATCAAAAAAATCGGCAATCAAAGCAGTGGATGCATGCGCTCTGTGTGCAGTACCAAAGGCATCATTAACGTAGCAGTCGACCATTGAAGCCAAACGTTGTGCAAAAGCCTTTTGACGCTCTTTTGCCTTTTTCTTAGCCTCTTTCTTTTCTTCTTCAGAGATGTTGTCTGCTAAGCCTCTTGGTTTGCCCTCTTCTTCCTCGTAGAAGCGAAGATTTTCCAAAAGCAACACCTCTCCATCTTTTAGAGCATCAATTGCCATTTCCACTTTCTCTCCTACAGAATCTCCCACAAAAGCGACCTTTTTACCCAATAGTTCAGAAAGATGAGGCACTAAGTGGCGCATCGAAAGAGCATCACTCACACCCTTTGGACGTCCTAAATGTGATGCTATAACCAGACGTCCTCCGTCATTAATAACCTTTTGAAGCGTGGGCAAAGCAGCACGCATACGGGTATCGTCCGTTATAACCATCGCTTCATTGAGGGGTACGTTAAAATCTACACGTACAAAAGTTCTCTTGCCAGAGAAATCAAAATCCTGTATATTCATAGCTATAAACTAACTTTTCATCGTAATCACTCAGCAGTTCCTATACCGCTACTCTTTTTGGTTCAAAGCAATTGCTCCATCCAGTAATACAAAAACATCTTCTGCAATCAAATGAGTGTGCAGTAGGGGTAAATCTGTATCCACCTCATCAAACAACTTCTCTTGCGAGGAATAGTGGCGTACCGCTCTTTGGAATAAAGATAGTGCTTCAGAGGGTATTTTCATTGCGCAGGCTACATATCCTGCATTCAAAAAATCGCTGGGTAAGGGATGTTCTCGGGCTACTATTTCTTCATAGTAACGGTGGGCTCTTTCTAAGTCTCCACTCAAGAAAAGGCACCATGCAATGGGCCGTTGTGCCTTAATAGGCTCTGAAGAGGTAAATTCATATTTGTACAAATAAGGTAAAGCCTCTGAGTAGGCTCTGGCCTCTATCAAAAGAGAAGAAATCTCTAACAAAAGCTCTTCTCGATCGGGATAGCACTCTATCAAATCTACATACATACTTATAGCAGTAGCCGATTGTCCCAGATGCCGATAACATTGCGCCCACTTTTTACGAGCCATGAGGGAAACATCCTGAACCAAATCGGCATGTTTAAAAGCTGTTATGGCTTTTTCATATTCACTCTCAAAATAGTAACAATAAGCTATCCTTACAAAGAGAGCACTGTCTGCAATCTGACGTTGCGAAAGAGAGAGAAAAAGAGACAAAGCATCTCTATAGTGCTTCTTCTTATACAAGAAAAGTGCCCCCTCAGACAGCAACATATTAATATTCATGTAGGGGTAGAGTAGCGAAAAATCTGGCGAATAGTGACGTTCAAAAGGATCTACAAACTGTTGCCTATCGGGATACAATTTAGAAAACCTGTAATAGTTTTCTACATATTTCTTCGCAGCGTAAAGAATTAAGCGTTCATAATCCAGTTCTTTTTCCTTAGCATCTTCTATCTGTTCTTTCAGTGCCTCATTAGCCACATCCATAGGCATACCTCCTATTACCATATTATTGCCCATCGGCATCTTATCTATGGTAGTAATAAAGGAGTAGAGATCTGAATGACACAATTTTTGTGTAAAAAGAGGTAGCATGGCCTTCAGAGTCTCATTACGTTCAAGAACTTTTGAGACTCTGCTATGGTGGGTATCGAAAGGTAAAAACCAGGCAGATAAGTCATTAAAGAAATAATCTCCTTTCAAATCTTTGAAGGAAACATGCATCGTGTCTGCCCCTTCCTCTTCAAACATCCCAAAATCGCGCAGTTTTTCCTCAAGAGAAGCAAGCTCGGGGTCTTCACTCTCGCCCAACTCCGACAAATCAATCTCCTCTTTATCTCCCATAACATCTCGCAATTTGGGAGCCACTTTTTTTAAAAGTCCAGGAAGATTGTTTTGAATGATATCTGCCACTCGAGCCGTATCCATAGCATATACATAGCGCATCCAGACAGCGAGAAACGTCTCTCTGAAGTATGGGGTCTGCACTACCCTATCTATCATCGATTGTAACTCCTCTTGATAGAGAGGTAATCGCTCCTTGTAGTGATTGAGAAAAAGAAATATGGCAAAAACCAAACGTACACGATACTCTACACTACAGTCTTCTCTCTCGAGTTCTTGCGATAAAAAAGAAAGTTTCGAGAGATCCCAGTACTGCATCAAAGCAAGTGTCAATGCAGAAGCCGCTGTCAAACGTATGTATTCATCACACTTAGCAAGAAGACCCATTTGTTGATTTGTAATCGTCTCTGAGGTCCAAAGAGACTCAAAAAGCAAATTAACCAGATGGTCAAACGAAGTTCTATTATTCTGTTTTAAAGAGGGCTCCAAAAGCTCTTCCAGTAAGATTTCCAAAGACATTCCACTTTGAGCCTCTCTTACTTTCAAAGTATGATAATACCTATGACTCGAGAAAGATTTCTGCTCCTCTCTGTAAAGCCTCTCCGATATAGTAAGTAACTCTCTCTTCATGTAGAGAACAATTCGCTCCTGCTCTTTATCCTCAATTCCTTGACGCAAATAAGTAAGCATGGAGAGATAGTTATCTTTTAACTGTTCCAAACGAGTCTGCACGGCATATTGAGAGGGACGTACTACGGCCGCTCGAAGTAATTCTATAGCCTGCGCTATGCGCCCCGATATGATGTAGGTATTGATTGACTTTTTATTCATAACACAAACAGTTTATAGACCACTGTAGCTCTTTTTTCAAGAAAAGAGTACTTTCTCTGCTCGCTCTAAGCGTTTGTAATGACATACAAGAAGCTTGCCATCATCATCGTGCAGGTGCATTCCATTACCCTCACAGTACCTCCAAAATTCACATCCTGAGCATTCATTGCGCTTAGCCCAAGATTTATCTCGATAAGGCAAGAACTTTTTTTGCCAAACCTCCCAGAAATCTTCTTCTAAAGCATTGCCTTGCTTGTAGTCAAACCGTATACTGGGACATGAACTTATCGTACCATCGCACAAAATAGATGCAACTTGAAGACCTGCATTACAGATATAATAATCCTCTCGTACCTCTCTCTCGAATCCTCCTAAGAAACCTTCACAGCCATAGGATGCTTTTATCTTTCCCTCCCTATTAGTATCTCGAATAAACTCCATTAAATGATAAAAGTCTTCGTCTGAGAGTTGTAAGTTGGGGTCGAGTGCTGCACGTCCAACGGGGAATATTGTAAAAAGGCGCCACTGCTTAAGCCCTATAGCGATAAGATGATCTCTAAAGTCTGAGAGATAGGAGAAATTCATCGGATTTACGCAGGTTACAACATCCCAATTTACCAGCGATATTTGTGCCATTAAGCGCACTGCACGCTCTGCACGGTGATAACTCTGCGAATGCCCTCGCAAGTAATTATGCGCCTCTTCAAAGCCATCCAAACTGATAGTAAGAGTATGAATCCCATTTCTTAGTAAAGTCTCTATCTGACTTTCATCGAGCAACATCCCATTCGTTACAATTCCCCAAGGGTATTCTCTTTTGTAAAGCTCTCGACCAATATCAGGTAAATCATGGCGTAATAAAGCCTCTCCTCCCGTAAAGATAATCAAGACTTTGTGAGGGTCTACGTGTGGAGTAATAGAGTCTATGATTGAAAGAAACTGTTCCTTAGAGAGTTCTTTAGCATTGGAAGAAACATGACAATCACTACCACAGTGCTTACAAGCCAAGTTACAGCGCAGTGTACACTCCCAAAAGAGTGTACGCAACGGATGCTCTTCGGCAAGCCTCTTGCGTAGTATACGATGACGTTCTAAACCGATGCGCTGCGCAAAGGTTATTTTAGAGCCACTCATAAAAACTCATCCGTTACTCTATTTCTTTTCCTCCAGTCGAATGGTTATTTGCTGCGTTGCTTCTTTACGCCAGCGGCTCTCCTTTTTGATTGTACTATCTTTTACACGTACTGTAACCTCTTTCGTTTCCCAAAGACCGTTCTGTGCCCCATCAACATCAGTTACCCGTACCGTGCGCTCTTGATTGGAAAAGTGTAGCATATCTTCCTCTAACTCTGCCCTTCCACTCGAGTCGGTCTTCTCCCTATCGACTACCTTTTGCGTTGTTGGTTCCAAAAGCTCGACTTGAAGTCCTTCTATAGGCACATTCTCTTCCGAAATGACTGTTGCCTTCACTTCAAACTCTGCTTGTGGAGTACCATACTCTACTCTTCCTGGGATAATGTGTTGACAAGAAGATGTAGTAAACCAAGCAATAATAGAGCTAAAAAGAGTAGCTAAAAAAGTAGAGACTCTGCAATAATTTTTTTTCATTGTGTTCGTGTGTTATATATTGTGTATTGTGTTTTTCAGCGGAAACCTATCGCCCCTCTATTATATCTTTTTCTTCGGGTTGGATTCGTAAAGCGGAGTCTCTCGGCTCTGCCTTACGCTCTTCATACATGGTGTAAGGTGTTCCATACATCAAAATAGGTTTTACAACTTTCTGTCTATCTTCAAAAGGCTCTTTATCCTTTGGCTTTTCAAGTTTCTTTCGAACCCCGCAGGAGACAGTTACAAGAGCAAGAGCAAACGCAAAAAATATTTTCAATCCTATTTTTGCCTTTGTATAAGAAACTGCAAGCAACTCTTTCACCTTCATTTTTATATAATAAATAAAAACTGAGCCTTATTCTACGTCAGCCAAAGGTAGTAATTATTCCCCTAAAGGTCAAATTAACGACAGATAGGAAGCATAAAATTCCGACTACTATCCCTAAATCTATGATAGAGTGGTCATACCTGAAAATCTCTGTACCCGACACACAAGAAATTTGAAAAAACAAAGGAAATCTCTACAAACGCAAAAGGCTATCCGTTTTGGCGGATAGCCTTTTAGTCAAAGCCTAATAAGCAATGGTTGCTTAGAGGACAATCTTACGCACTTCTGTTCTACTAAGTTGATCTTGAACTTTGAGTACGTATACCCCCTTAGCCCCCGTGTAAACGAAACTATTCTTAGCCACAGAAAGACGCTTACCCGTAACATCGTAGAGCTCGAAATAAAGTTCTGCTCCTTGAGCCTCTGCTACAATTGTTTTAGCCTCTGTGCGTACAGAATACAAACCTGTTGGTAAAACCATTTCATTACCTGTATCCTTACCCGTTTCTGACATCTTAAACATACCTAGCATAAGCGAGAATTTGAACTTGGTATCGTCCACAAAAGCAAGACGTATCTTTCTACCTACATACTCGGAGAGGTCTACCGCACGATGCTTTAACTTATAATGCTCTGGTTCCATAGCAGATGCAGGAACCTCTACCATTTGCTCCTCTCCTGCTGTTTCAAAAACCAATTTTGCATTACTAAACTGCTCTGGAGTAGTTGCATCGGCATCGGCTACAAAAACCTTATACCCCTCTAACCATTCATATTCGGAACCTGCTTTCCAAGTGATAAATTTCTTATCTGCCTTAACCTCAAACTCTGGAGTAATCAACCAGTGAGATGCAGCCTCTGGCTCTGCAGACATATTGATGGAACCATCTTCATTAAATGGGCGGCGGAAACGAGACATAGAATTAAAGAAACGGTAAGTTTGCTCGCCTTCAATCTGAAATACTCTATGTCCCCAAGCACGATAAATAGTGTGTCCCAAACTCTTCATTTGAACATTGGGCGTCTGCATATCCATATTGACCATAATAAATTCTCCCGCTCTGTTAGGACGGAAGAAACTCCCCGCCTTCTCTCTGTGTACAGCTGGAGCAAGATTCTTTTCTGCGTAAAGAGGCAAGTCAATTTCTGGATCATAACTATCTATAATCCACTGAAGGACTGGCATACCGTAGTTGAAGTTGTGAACATCTTTTCCAAACTGATGCAAACTTCCTGCATTAAGCTCTCCCAAGAAAGCATCTGAACGCATATGTGCATGAGTTTTACTTTCTCCATGGATAAAAGCTATTTCTGAGTCTCCACTTGTGGGATCCTCTTTGTAGAAATAACGCTCTGCATTATAGAATGTCTTTACCACCTTCTGAGGATAGTTTTTCTGGACAAAAGCAATTACTGGTCCAAAAGTCTTTTTAGTAGCGACATAAGATTGACCATAAGAATAGCAGTTTTCCATAGCAATCTTCTCTGGTAAATTATTAGGGTCTGCGTCTTCTTCCATAGGAGCATAAGGCCAAGCCCCTATCAAACCTCCTGCAACACCAATACGAGAAGTAACATCTGCAGCATTCATACAACTCTTCATTGGAGGATATTCATACTTTATAGCATCAGGCTTACCAGGTACTGTAACTGGGTAAGTAGCTGCAATTCCCCCCACAAAACTTGTAGCCGAGTAAATATCACCAAAATTGGCACACCCCTCTATGCGAGTATCACTGGGGTAAGCGACAATCCCTGCAGCACAACCCGAGATATTAGCATTCCCATAAGAACGAATATTACCATAGTTTGCACACTTCTCTACAAGAGCTTTCTTGCTGCCAGCACCAACTATACCACCAGAAACATAACGAGCGTATACATGTACCTTATTGGCCACCTTACAGTGTGTAACGGTACTACCCTCGTCTTTCATCCATCCTACAATACCTCCTACAAAAGCTGAACCATAAATATGACCGCTGGCGATTACAACATTCTTAATGACTGCTTTACCTCCAATGGCTCCAAAGAGACCAACACGAAAACGCTCTCCCTCGTAAGTCTCATCATCAATCAAAAGTTGATCCTCTGTATTGATATTAAGATTGTAAATCTTATGCATACCTCCATCGTACACACCATTAAAAGCAAATTCTTTCTCCCACTTAGGTACTAAAGTAGAGCCACTACCCCCAATAGGAGTAAAGTTTTCACCAGAGAGAGTAATGTTAGCAGTTTGAGTAAAGTATTTTCCTACAAAACCATTGTTTGCCTTGTCTGCAACCATTTTAGAGAGATTGCGTAAATCTGTCTCATTAGAGATTTGATAAGGAGAGCCTTGAGAGCCATCTCCTCCCGAAAAAAGTTGCTGCCCCCAAGCTAAAACAGGGAGAAGCATACTTACTATTAAGAGTAAAGAATATTTTTTCATGTTTACTGAATAAATTATTGTTTGTAATAATAAGGACTTATGCTAAAATACTCTCACAACTCGCAGTCTTTCTCCACAAGTTGTAAGAGTATCTTTTTCAAGTTTATGTTATTAGCGCACTATAACCTTAGAGGTTACAACTCTACCATCTGTAAGTTCTGCACGTACTACATAGGTACCATCTATCAAGTTATCATTGCGAACAATAGTACCGTCAATAGCAAATACTTGGAGGCGGTTGTAAGCAGAAGTAACTCTTACCGTGCGGTTTTCCACATAAACGATCTCTTGGGTTGCATCAAACTCAGGAGTGCTTATCGCTGTGATTTCCTGCGCAGGGAAAAGAGATTTAGGAGGTTTGATACGATTAGATGCGACATTGATAATTTCGTTCTTTCCAAAACGAGAATCATTTACTTCTACATCATTGGCAGTAGGTAACTCTGTGTAATGGTGCAAGAAAGCAATTACTTGAAGACCGTTTTCTACCAATTCCTTCATTGAAATAGAAGAGCCATCCTCATCCTCAAGAAGAAGTTGATTGTCGACAAGGGTTCCGCCCATTTCTACTCCTACTAAATCTATTGTCTTACTAATAGTAAACTTGCCATTTGCATCAAGCTGTACAGGAATTCCTTGAAGACCACCCTCGTCAACATAACGAAGAGCATTATGATGAACATAATTACGATTAACTCCTCCAACATCCATGAAATCTATATCTAGCTGAGATCTACTCTTAACAGCACTCTGAACAAGCATTATAGTAACATAAAGAGGACGATCTACTGGAGCCATATCTGAAACCTCTCCTTCTATCTCTACAGTCAGTTTTTTAGTTGCATCATCATAAGTTTCCTTCAAACCAAGGCGACCATAGGCTGGATTACGATAAACAGCGTGGTTAACAGCCTTACGGAACTCATTTTCCAATAAATGTACAGAGGAAACAGGAGCATTCCCATCTCTTATCGAGAAGTAAGGATTAATAGTTCTATCAAACATTCCCGCAGGTGTATAGGGAGAACGGAGTCTAACATCTCCAGAGTTAGACTGTGCACCATAAAGAGGGAAGAGCTTAGAGCTATAAGAGTGCTTCAAGAAGTCGCCACCTACACTACCATCATGGTGAGTAACAAATACAGTTCTTTGCTTGATATACTTAAACTCTGGCTTATCAAAACGGAACATAAAGTTAGTTTCTCCTCGAGGACAGTTAGGGCAGTTTTCAGAAGTAAAGGTTTCAAACATTATAGTTCTTGGGAACACCTTAGTATGATCAACAATCTTTGTCTTAGCCTCTAACGTAACAGGAGTTTCAAGAATAGCATCGTTAATCTTAGTCAAAGTCAATTTGATATCTACCTCTCCCATCTTGCTTAATTGCTCAAAAGGCTTGATTGAGAACTCAAGAGAAGCTCCTGCAGGGACAGGCTCTGAAAAAACTACCGTATGCTCTTTTACCTCTCCTCCTATCTCTACCTTTAATCCTATTGTTTGGATTGCTTTAACACCATCATTCTTAATAGAAGAGGTAAGCATAAGAGGTTCGTTATCATAGTAAAGTACTTCTGTCTTCAAGTCAGATATTGTACCTCTATTTTGGAACTTAGGGTTTGTTGGGTCGGGCTCAATAACCAGTTGCATAAGCACTGCATTATCGTGTGAGGGGCAACGCCCAAAAGGAATAAACCCGAGGTCGCTGTGTCCCATTCCTTGAGAGTCATAAGCGACCATAAACGCTTCTGGCTTTTTACCCTCTTCACTGGGGACTCTACTGGCAATAAAAGTTTTTCCGTGAGCTGCTGCATCATACAAGAAAGCTCCTGCATAGAACTCTTTTTTCTTTTCTATTGAATAAGGCTCATCAAAGAATATTGTATTCCAACCATCTTTAAATTCTACAGCTTTAGTTTGAATGAATTTGGTTTTGCTTTCTTCTGTATAATCACTATTTTCATCCCAGCTTCTCAATTTTTCAGCGAGGAAAATATTAGGGACTCTCGGATTCCATGGTGCAGTAGCATACTTGTGCCCTGTTTCCTCTTGGTTAGCTGCGGCAACACAGAAGCGAAGACCTACAACCTTTCCGCCGACATACTCGCCGAGAAGTTCTTCAGTAGCTTTTATAGAAGCCCCAACATATGCCTCTTGGCCTTCAGGTACACTACCTGGATAAGCAAAGTTCATATCTGGTTCTTCATAATCGGCATAACCAACATAGAGATACTTATTCTCCTCTGATGGGATATTGTCAAAATAGACAGGTTCCGAATACAAGGAACGAGAGATAAATGTCTTTACATGCTCAAAGACATATTCGCATAGTATACGATATGCCACACGCTCTCCATTTTGTTGAGCAAGTTCTACATTCAAAATCTCAGGATTAAGATCTCCTATTTCGCGAGAGTAGATGGTAGCAAGAGGATTACCTGGGGTAACAACATCTGCTGTAATTGCCTCATTATTGGGGAAAGCTCCTCTCATCACAGAGCGGAAGCCCTTATCCCCTTTCTTCAATTCTTGCTCTATTTTGAAAGCATCAACGAAGTCTACAGAGACACGATTTTTAGGAAGAATAAGCATCGTATGACACCAAGTACCATCTGTAAAATTAAGAGAGAACTCATGTACCTGACCATCTGCGGGTACAGTAATGGTTCTTACGTCCTGAACAGGTGCTGGCGATCTTTCCTCACCATAACCGTATACAGATAGTTGTGCAGCTGTGGAGCCTGAAGCAACTTTTGCTTTAAACTTGAAGGTAAATTTACCTCCATTATTTTGCAAGTCATAAACAGGAGAAGCCACGCGTGCCAAAGTCTCTATAAACTCATCAGGGATATGATCAGGAAGAGAGGCAGCATCAAGACGAATCGCATTAGGCAATGCCTTCAAGTAAGCCCCCCACCAAGCTTTCTGGGAGATGTAATCATCTAACCATGTCATACCGCCACCAGCTAATAAATCTGTTTCTTGGGGAGCCCCCTTAATAACAGCATTAGCTACGGGGTAGACGCCGTCTTGCTTTGCTTCAAATTCATGTGTTACATGCAAACGGTAACTCAAGGTTCGCACATCACCTTCTGGCTCTGGCACATTACGCCAAGAAGCAACAAAGCTGGTAGGTTTGACATCCTTGGGTTTGAAAACGGCAGGCTTGGCCAAAAAGAAGCCGAAAGACTGCTTCTTCTCCTCTGTTTGTTGGGCCAAGGCAAGCGACGTGGTGGCTAATAAGCACACAATGAGGCTTCCCACCATTACCATCCAATTAAACAAAAAGTTCTTTTTAATCATACTCCTTATAACATTAATAAAATAAGAATCTTACAGTAAAATAGACTTGACAAAAACCACAGTTCCTCCATCATAACAAAATAAGGTTTTTACAGGCTACTGGACAAAGGTAAGAAATGTTGCCCAAAGATCAAACTGTACAATGAGAAAACATATTACCAGACGTGACTAAGAAGAGAAGCCCGCATTATATTCTGTTATTTACTCCGCGCCCAATAACTCCCGAAAAAAGCGGGCTAAATTAGAACCTATTATTACCATAAAAGTTTGCACATATACAAACTTGACTTAGCACCTATGGAAACTTTCAATAAGACCTATGGAAACTTTTGATAGCACCTGAGGAAACTAAAAAGCAAAAAAGCCTATTGGTTTTCGTCCTCCAAAGTTTACAAAATCAAAGATTGGAGTATTCTTTTTACGAGAAACGTTTTACCCCATCAAAAACTCAATACATCGAAAGATTTTTCGATGAATAAAAACGACAAATATGTCTTTCCTTTATCGGCTAATAACTAACTTTGCGGTTAGATTAGCACAAATGAGTGTATTCTATTGATATATAGTTCATTCACATTACATCAATTGTAAAATGTCTCTACAAGATCAATTAACTACTGCTTTTAGCGAAACTATCGGTAAACTTTATGGTGCGCAGGCTTGCGACCTGTTACAAATACAGAAAACTCGTCCCGAGTTTGAGGGGCACATAACCTTAGTAGTTTTCCCCCTCCTTAAGCTATCTCGCAAGAAACCCGAAGAAACCGCAGAAGAGATTGCACAAGCCCTTTGCTCCTCTTTTGAGTGGATTACAAGTTATAACGTGGTAAAAGGGTTTCTAAACCTATCGCTTGCTACCTCTCTATGGCTTAACACTCTACAAGAAATCGGAACTACGGAAAATTACGGTCATAAGGCTGTAACAGAGAGTGCCCCCTTGGTAATGATCGAATACTCTTCGCCCAACACCAACAAACCCCTACACTTAGGACATATTCGCAATAACCTCTTGGGGTATAGCCTCTCTCGCATACTCGATGCTAACGGACTAAAAGTAGTCAAAACCAATATCGTAAATGACAGAGGGATACACATCTGTAAATCAATGTTGGCATGGCTTAAATGGGGCAATAAGGCTACCCCTGAGTCTTCAAAGAAAAAAGGAGACCATTTGGTGGGCGACTTCTATGTAGAGTTTGATAAACACTATAAAGAAGAGTTACAAGCTCTAATGCAAAAAGGTTTGAGTAAAGAGGAAGCAGAGAGTGCCTCTACCCTCATGCAAGAAGCAAGAGAGATGCTCCGCAAGTGGGAAAGTGGAGACGAAGAAACGCTTTCCCTCTGGCGTACCATGAATCAGTGGGTCTATGATGGGTTTGACGAAACCTACCGTAGGCTGGGAGTGGATTTTGACAAGATATACTATGAAAGCGAAACCTACCTCAAGGGAAAAGAGGAGGTACTTAGAGGATTAGAGGAGGGACTTTTTGTTCGCCACGAAGATGGTAGCGTATGGGCCGACCTCAAGGAAGAGGGGCTGGACGAAAAGCTTTTGTTACGTTCGGACGGCACATCTGTTTACATGACCCAAGATATTGGTACCGCCAAACTCCGCTATAAAGACTATCCCATAGATAAAATGGTATATGTAGTAGGGAATGAGCAAGAATATCACTTCAAAGTTCTATCTCTTCTTTTAGACCGTTTAGGCTTTGCTTTCGGGAAAAATCTGGTTCACTTCAGTTACGGTATGGTAGAACTTCCTAACGGACGTATGAAGAGCCGTGAAGGAACCGTTGTAGATGCCGACGATCTGATGGATGAAATGATTGCCTCTGCTGAAAAAATAGCTCGCGAAGCTGGACGGGCAGCCAATTTTGAAGAGGAAGAACGTTGGGAAGTAGCACGTCGCGTAGGCTTAGGTTCGCTTAAATATTTCATTCTAAAGGTCGATCCTCGAAAAAATATGACTTTTAATCCAGAAGAGTCTATCGACCTCAACGGAAATACGGCTTCCTTTATACAGTACACATATGCTCGCATCCGTTCTCTACTCGAAAAAGCAGCACAAAATGGAGAAAAGCCATCAGTTTCTTCCTCTGTAGCTACCCCTCTTTCGGCTCGAGAAATAGAGTTAATACAGCAGCTCTCAGATTATCCGTCGGTCATAGAAGAGGCAGGACGCATTTACAGCCCTGCTCTTATAGCCAACTATGTGTATGACTTGGTCAAGGCCTACAACTCTTTCTATCACGACTGTCCCATCATGAAAGAGACAGATACGTCACTTCGTGGCATACGTCTCTTCCTCAGTCATACAGTGGCAGACACTGTTTGTCGTGCTATGGCACTACTCGGCATCGAAATGCCCGAGAGAATGTAACTCGGACCTCCAACGCTTACAAAAAGCCTTATGCGCTATCCCCTACCCCCACATATTGCCAATCTGCCCTCCGATACTCGTATTGCCTTACTTGCATCGGGGGGAGTAGACAGCTCCGTTGCTACACATCTTCTGGTCGAGGCTGGATTTCGCCCCGACCTATACTATATACGCATCGGCATGGAAGATGAAGAGGGATTCGTAGACTGCCCAGCCGAAGAGGATATGGAGATGGTAACACTTTTAGCTCGTAAATATGGCTTACACTACGAAACAATAGATTTGCATAAAGAGTATTGGGAGCGTGTAGTCAACTATACGATAGAGAGTGTACGCAAGGGATTCACTCCCAACCCAGATATGATGTGCAATAAATTCATCAAATTTGGGGTTTTTGAAGAGCGCATCGGGCATCAATACGACTATATTGCAACGGGACACTATGCCTTAACCGAGATTATTCATGGCAAAACATTTCTGGCTACGGCACCCGATCCCGTTAAAGATCAAACTGACTTCTTAGCACAAATAAACTTCAAACAAATCTCCAAACTACTTTTTCCCCTCGGATACTTGAATAAACATCAAGTAAGAGAAGTAGCTTTGGAAGCAGGGTTAGCAAATGCGCAACGTAAGGATAGCCAAGGCATTTGCTTTCTCGGAAAAATCAATTACAATGATTTTATAGAACGCTACTTAGGGAAAAAAACAGGACGAATTATAGAGTATGAAACGGGGAAAGTACTGGGTACTCATAACGGCTTTTGGTTTCATACTATCGGACAGAGAAAAGGGCTTGGACTGAGTGGAGGCCCCTGGTTTGTTGTAAAAAAAGACTGTAAACGTAACATCATACTCGTGAGCCGAGGCTATGACCCTCTTACGCAATATGGCAAAGAGATATACATAGAGCAATTCGACTTCATTACGGAAGATTTATTTGCCCATGGCTCAATAGGGAACCCTCTTACTCCTAAAGAGATTGAAGATGGATGCCCCATACCGATAACTCTGAAAATACGACATACCCCTGAGTTTGTCAAAGCTCTCATCTATAAAGAAAAAGACGGGGGGTATAGAATAGAGAGTGAAGAACCCATACAAGGTATTGCTCCTGGACAATATGCCGTAATCTACGATCTCAAAAAACACCTCTGTTTCGGCAGTGGCATGATTATTCGGGGAGAGCGTTAAAAGATTTGTCTTCTCTTTTATTGAGGGTATAAAACCTTTCTCTTTATTCTTCCATCAGAAATAAATTCCGATATTTGCACCTGTGTAAGCTTTTGTAGGCTCCATTGTTCTTAGTTTGTTTCTTTGTTACTACAAAGTTAAGAGCCACAGGGCTTACACATCTTTATAGGACAGTATCACCAACTTCTTCTGATACTACCAAACTGAACTCAGGTTCAAAAAAAGCACCCATACTCTAAAGTATGAGTGCTCTTTTATTAAGTCAAGAAAAACTGTGTATTACTTTGTATAACGCTCCTCGATTACAGCCCAGTTGATGATAGACCAAATGTCCTTAACGTGATCTGCACGGCGGTTTTGGTAGGTCAAATAGTAAGAGTGCTCCCAAACATCAATACCCAATATAGGGTTCAAACCTTTACGGATAGGATTGCCTGCGTTAGGTTCTTTCTCTATAGACAACACACCATTTTCATCAGAAGCCACCCATACCCAGCCTGAGCCGAAGAGAGTAACACTTGCCTCAAGTACTTCTTCTTTGAACTTCTCAAAAGAACCCCACTGCTTGTTAATAGCCTCTGCCATCTTACCGATAGGCTCACCTCCTGCATTAGGAGCAAACTGAGTGAAGTAAAGATCGTGGTTAAGAGTTTGTCCTGCATTATTGAAAATCTTTCCCTCGCTCTTGCGAACGATGTCGATCAAAGAAGCATTTTCAAACTCTGTACCCTCGATTAGTTTGTTCAGTGTGTCTACATAACCACGAAGGTGCTTTCCATGGTGAAACTCAATAGTTTCCTTGCTGATAACAGGAGCTAAAGCATCTGCACTATAGGGGAGCGTTACTAATTCGTGTTTCATACGTAATTCTCTAAATATTATTTCTACTTATTCTAATGTATTTATCTCTTTTCATAAGCAAAACACCCAGTATGTACTCTTTGTTCGCATGATTGAAAGATTTTTTTGAGTTTATAAAAGAAAGCCTCAAAAAATATGGCTCAACAAACAATTATTGGTCTAAAAATAGGCTTAGGATGCCCAAAAGGAGATAAGTTTACGGCGCAAAAAGAGCCTATGAAGAAGTGAAAGAGTGACAACAAAGAGTAGTGCAATAAATAGACTCACACCGTTAAAAGAGGAGATCGCAAGAGCTTCCCAATAAGAGCTATAAACGGCTCTTACGCTCCAAACAGCCATTACAACGATTAGCCAGGCTAAAAGATTTACACCCCATATAACTATAGTGTAGATACGACCAACCTCTTTGGGAGTATATCCTATGAGATAGAGTGTCTGTATACGCTCCCTGTTTTTAACAAGAATAAGATGAATACTCAACATTAAAAGAAAGAATGCGAGAAAAGATATGAGTAACCCGATAAAAACAATCACAGAGAGAGCAATCTTAAAAAGGTAGGCCACCCGATTATCTTGAGTATCTCCTGCCACTTCATATCCCAAATCTTTGATCCTATCTCTTATAAATGGTATTTCATTGGGTTCGACCTCTACCATGAGACGAGAGGGAGGTTGCTCTTCCTTGCTGGAAAGAAGTGAGTTACTCCAGCGTAAAAACTCTTCTGGAACGATAAAAGCGTTTATCCTTTGTGTAAATCCTACCACCCTACCCTTAAGATAAAGCACTCGACCATTGTCCCCAATCAATTGAAAATCTATCGGTATCTGCTTTATTACCGCCTCGCTCAACTGGGGTAAATTCTGACTCTCTGCCAAAGAGAAATTATATAGGGCCAAGAAATCTTTCGGTATAATAATTGGTATGGAAGGATGTTCAGCATCAAAACTCCATTGAGAGGGGGTAGTATCAAGAAAAGAATCTGGTAGCGACTCAAAAGATAATAGGGAAGCCATAGCCTCGTCGGAACAACTATGACTAATGCTTGCAATTACCTGATAACGAGCAATCCTGCACGATGCAACTTGCTTAACCCCCTTTAGGCCTTGTAGACTCTCTATCTCTTCTGGTAAAAATCTTTTATAATTACTACTCCCAAGTACCGAGCCCAACGTAGAGAGACTGTGTACTTTCTTGGATACAATCAAATACTCTTCACTCAAGTGCTTTTCTTGGGTGCTGAAAAGAGCGGAAAAATCTTGATATAATTGTATACCCAGCGTAATTATAAAGAGCCCTACAATATTAGAAAAAAGGAACCCTAATAGCTGCATCCAACTAATATGATAAGCAACCAGAAAACGACTACTCTTCTCTCTCATAGCTGGAGGGTGTATGTAAAAAGAAATTCTAATGGATAACCTACCGAAGTAACCAATAAAGAAGAGCCCTCAGAGTGTACCTTACTCTCAAAAAGAGTCGCTACTAATTTATTATTTATGGGGTCGAGGTGGCTTACAGGCTCATCCAAAATATAAAAATCGGCCTTTTGACATAATGTGCGTATAATGGCCACTCTCTGTTGCTCTCCTAATGAAAGTTGGTCTACAACAGTATTACGTTTGTCTGCAATACCTAACAGTTCGAACCAAGATTCTATCTCTTGCCGAGAATAAGCCCGAGTTAGCCTATTTTTCAACAAGACATTTTCTATACAAGTAAGGTCTTTGAAGAGCCGTAAATCTTGAGGTAAAAAGGCAAGAGAAGTGCGCCTAATAGCACTCCATTGGTTATAGTTCCACCTACTGACATCTATTGCATCAAACAAGATGCGACCCAAGTAATCTTTCCTTAAACCGTAAATAAAAGAGCAGAGCGAAGATTTCCCCGCTCCACTCCCTGCCGAGAGGAGGTAATGGTCTCCCCTTTTCAAAGAAAGGGTTTGGGACCACACCTCACTAACTAAATCCGTTTGATGAGCAAACACTTTAGGAAGAAGACCTTCCAATGTAATTGTATGCACAGTCAAAATCTATATCTTCTCAAAAGGGCTAAGCTGTGAGCAACAGATTTTTTCTATCCAATAAAAAGATACGCCCCTAACGCCAACCCTTTAGCAAGTTTATTATTCTTCGTCTAAGGGATACACTTCTTCCCTATTAGCCTTCTCTTCTTTGTCGGCTTTTGCGATTGCGCGCACTATCCCCTCTAAGATATTCTTATCTGTAGAGGCCTCATTATGAAAGACTAACTCACCTTTACTTTCTGTACCACTGGCAGCAAGAAAACCATCGAGATCATAATACCTGCCGTAGGAAGATTCTTGAAGAAAAACATTCAAAATCGACTCTTTCTTCATGTCAACAAAGAAATATCCCTTATCGGCGTTTATCAAACCAGCAAGATCGTTTTCCAAGAAAGAGGGTTTATTTAGCCCTATGGGAGATAACGACAAATAGGCTATATCATCAGTATAACCAACGAAAATAGTCCCCAAGAAGAAATTACTAAACGAAGCAACATCTCCCACATAAGTAATCTTCTCTGGCTCTATCTTTAGAAGAGACAAGATAGCTTGCTGAGCTTCTTTTCCTTTACCTTTTTTCACTTGAGAAAGTAGGATAATAGTATCAGGGAAATCATATAATTTACTCCCCTCCAGCCCGCAAGCTATAGTACCATCTAAATACGTAAACAAAGTGCGTAACTCTGGTGAGCGCCATGTTTGAGGTAAGCTCTCATAACTCTTCTGAAAATCCTTGTTTTTAACACCTTGTACAAAAAGAAAGTCTGTATTCTTAGGGAAGTACTCCAATACTTTCTTATCTATTTTAGCAGGTTGGGCAATAGGATTTTTAAAGAGTTTACCCTCGGTATCTATAATCTCAAAGTCGGCCTTAATATCTCGCTCTTCAAAAGAAATATTACCAACGATACGGTTTTTAGGTAAACTTTCGGCATCTATATCCAATAAACGCTCCGCTTGTGCCATACTCTTAGAAGGATTTATAAAGAAGCCCATGTCTCCTCGAAACATATTTTCAATCCCCTTATTATCGGCAAAAGAAGGTCCCTTATCTTTGCTTCTTTGGATAGACTCGAGAGCAAAGGGTTCCGATTTTTCATCGAAAGCAAGCCATGCCTGATGTTTATTAAAGAACAATTTTTCCTCTCCAAATTGTGCAGAGAATATACCATCTTCTTCCTGTACAGATAGCGATGTAGAAACCAAAAGATCTTTCAATGCAGAGAAATCTACAACCTTAGCGGTAGCAACAGCTGCACCCTCTTCAGCCTCCCGAAATAGTAAAATCGTTTTTACATCAATACACTTTCTCAATAAAGAGAGTTGGCTAAAGTTTTGACTGCCCAAATAACCTTCTAAGGCTTCCCCTCCTGCTTTTTTATAAAGGGAAGTTCCGTCAAAAGCCAAGACTACACCAGCATCCTGCGGAATAGAATGTAACAGTTCCTTTGCAGCATTCCTTTTGCATCCCAAGGTTACAAGAGCCAAAACAATGGCAACCAGAGTTGGCAAAGAAAAATATCTCGTCTTCATAACTAACCTCTAAAATTTATGTAAGTTCTGAACCCGAATCAGTCATCTAATTCTTCTCCCTTTTTCAGCATCACCAGTCTATGTATAAGAGTGGCAATAGGAGCAGCCTCATTATAAAAGAAAAATGTTGCGCCATCTGGTCTAAGGCTTAAAGTAGCATGACCATTTAGAGGATATCTCAAGGCCTCTTTAGCCATTTTGGCCACAGCACCTTTGGAGTTCATGTCAAGAATTACATACCCCATATCTCCCTTTATCAATGTGCTCGCTACTGGATGGTTGGCATAATTGGGTTGTGGCTTTTTCTCAAGTGGTTTAGGAGCCAAATAAAGAGTATTGTCTCTAAAACCAAGTACATACCTTCCAAAAGGAAAATCTAAACTCAAATCGTTACCATCTAACTCGTCGCCGTCACGGAAAGGAGCTAATTTGTCTGCAATAACTGAAAATATTTCACGCGAAGTTTCTCCCTTTGTTTGAACAAATAGAGTTGCATCCACGCTATTAGGCCCCTCAATTGTAGAACTTTTTGCGCTCAAAGCAAGTGCCACGGTGCCATCGATTTCTGACAATAGGAAGTCATACTGCCCTACAATAGGCATGCCAGAAAAACTCTTTAACATCTCTACCCAAGCTCTATTTTTAACGCCAACAGCAGCAAATAAATCTTGTTTAAGATCTAAGTAACTCAACAAATTTTTGTCAATAGCCCTTGCGATATTATGCTTGTCCCCGAGAGGATTTCCTTTGTCGTCCAAGAGAGCCACAGACATAGCTAATTTATCTCTTTTCAAGCTTAGGCTACCCATAAGGCGCACATCATATCGGTTAATATCATCCAAGTTGGGCTTAAGCAAAGGATTATTGGAGAAATCTACTACTGAAGTTAAGCTCTTGAGATTGACATATAGTCCTGCTTCATTGTCCAACACACTATGAATATAGCCCAGAGTACGAATAGAATTACCTCCATTCTTTTTCAAATTAACAGACTCTTTAATCAATGCAAAACCACCATTGGGAGTAATCCAAAGTTGTTTTTTATCAAAGAAAAAGCCCACTCCGTCAAACATACAATAAGAGAACTCCCCCTCTTCTTTTTCAATTTCTCCCCCTGCAGCTTGAAGAGTTTGTACAAAACCATCGTAATCTTTTATTAAAAGAGTGGTGGCAAGAGGTAGTTCGCCGTCTAAAGACATACGAGCAAAACAGAGTACTTTCTGTACATCAAGATTTTTCTTGAACAACATCAATTGAGCAAGAGTTTGAGGAGACAACATTTCCTCTAATTCCTTTTTCTGGAAAGAATCCATAATAGCATCTCCCCCTACAGCCATCAAAAGGGTTACATCCTCGGGAACTGTACCTAATAAGGCCATTTGTGGCGTGTCTTTTTTGGGGTCCTTTTTGTTACAAGACACAAAAAGAAGGGTCAAAGAGACCAAGAATAAGGGAAAAAACCCTGTAAGATTTAACTTTTTCATAAAGCAAATATTTTAATCCGTTTACTTCTCTATCAGTGAATACAGCGTCCGTATCTCTTCTGCCCATAAGGTATCATCGGGCGTTTCCAAGATAATCGGCATATTGTCCAAATTGGGGTCATTTACAATCATACGGAAGAGTTCCATTCCCATAGTCCCCTTACCCATACTCTCGTGGCGGTCTACCCTACTTCCCAACTCTTTTTTCGAGTCGTTAAGGTGGATACCCGAGAGATAAGAAAGGCCGATGATTTTATCAAACTCATTCCAAAAATCTTTGTACCCATCGGGAGTACGTATTTCATAACCAGCCGATAAAGTATGGCACGTATCGATACAAACGCCAACTCTACTTTTATCCTCTACCTTATCTATAATATAAGCCAAGTGCTCCAGCTTAAATCCAAGATTAGAGCCCTGCCCTGCTGTATTTTCGAGTACTGCTTTAACCCCAGAAGTTGCCTCTAAAGCTCTATTAATCTCCTCTGCGATGTAGGTTAAACACTGCTCTTCGGAGATTTCATTCAAATGACTACCTGGGTGAAAGTTTAAAAGTTTCAAACCCAATAGTTCGCATCGTTTCATCTCATCGCGAAACGCCAAACTACTTTTCTCCCGCATAGCAGCATCTGGGTTGCCCATATTAATAAGGTAACTATCGTGCGGAAGAACATAATCTGCCGAAAAACCATACTCCCCCATTAGTTCTTTAAAGCGATTTATACTCTCCTGCTTCAAGGGGGGAGGGGTCCACTGTCGCTGATTGCGTGTAAAAAGAGCAAACGCTTTAGCTCCAATTGCTCTCGCATTCTCAACAGCACGTTCTACACCACCTGAGCTACTAACATGAGCTCCTATATATTTATTTATCATCACGCCCCTAAATTAATGTTTTTTTACTCTCTGGCAAAAAAAATAGGTAATTAATCCTCTCCTCTTTTTGCGTAGGGGGCTATTCTCCCCTAAAATCTATATCGAAAGATAACCGTGCTCAAAGGGATGAACAGTCTTTTGCAGCTTTGCCATGGGATGATACTCTCCAACAAGCCCAACAGCAGGGGCATGGCGTATATCGTGCACTAACTGAATGCAGGGGCGTACCTCCTCGAGGCCAAAACCCTTTCCCTCCAATACATGGCGATAGCTCTCGGTATGTAGCTCTGTAAAGCCATCACTAAACTCAAATTCCTCACCATTTATCTGAATAGATCGAAATGTACGCTTTCCCTCTTTGGCCACATAAGGGGGGAGCGTATCGGCGTTTATAGAGAGGAAATAACGTACGCGAGCACGCTCAAACTCCAAATATCCCGCACAGCGGTCATGCTCCTTTATGTGTACAATATTTTTCTGTAAAGGCCCAAAAACCCACAAAAGCATATCATAGAAATGAATACCTATATTAGTCGCTATCCCCCCACTTTTACGCTCATCTCCCTTCCATGAAGTATAGTACCAATTACCCCGAGAGGTTATATAAGTAAGATCTACCTCAAAAAGTATCCCCTTTTCTGCCTTAGTAATTCTATCTCGCAAGGCAATGATGGAAGGGTGTAGACGTAACTGTAATATATTATAAATCCTATTACCTGTTTCTCGCTCTACCTCCTGCAAGGCATCTATATTCCATGGGTTAAGCACTAAAGGCTTTTCGCAAATAACGTCTGCGCCCAAACGTAATCCGTAACGGCAATGCGCGTCGTGCAGATAGTTGGGTGTACAGACCGAGAGCATGGAAATGGCCTGTTCACTCCCCCTTAATTTGGAATTGTGCCTATCAAACAATTCCTGCTCCGTAAAAAAGGAGGCTTCGGGGAAATAACTGTCAATAATCCCCACACTATCAAAACGATCGTAAGCAGACACCAGACGATGTCCTGTATCTTTAATAGCACGTAAGTGACGAGGTGCTACATACCCTGCTACGCCTATCAATGCAAAGTTTTTCATGCTAATTATTCTCCTATATCAAGGCAATGCCGTTTTATAAAATCAAGAGATAAATTGAATAGAGCTTTCTGGAAAAATCTAACAGCCCCTACTCAATCTATCTCTTATACTTGATTATACTTTCTGTAAAGTCTTATCCTCCCGTATTATAACTGGTAATGACCAAAACCAAATTCTTAATAAAGATATTGGCAGATATCGCCAAAAGAATCACACCAAAGAACTTACGAAGAGCAAATATTCCCCCCTTGCCTAACACTCTTTCGATAATCCCGACGAAACGTAACATCAGATAGATCAGTACCAAGATGGCCAACATTGCAACCGATATATTGGTATAAGAAAGTCCGTCCGAGCGTAAAGTGAGCAACGTAGTAAAAGTAGCTGCCCCCGCAAAAAGGGGGAAAACAAGTGGGACGAAGTTAGCACCTCCCTCTGGTCCATCATCTTTGAATATTTGTATCCCGAAAAGCATCTCGACCGCCAAAACAAAAAGAACAATAGCCCCTGCTACTGAAAAGACCTCTCGACTAATGTCGAAGATACTCAACATAGGCTCTCCGATGAAGAGAAAAGCAAAGAAAAGTACTCCCGAACCAAGAGTTACCACCTCTGCACTGTATTTTTTCCCTCTTTGTTTCAAATCCAAAACAATAGGTATTGCCCCTATTATATCTACTGCCGCAAAAAGCAGAGCAAAGGCTGCACCTATAGCTTCTATACTAAGACTGGCGAAGTCTGCGGTTATCCTATCCCACATAAGTAATTCTATTTTTATTTAATCTATAGCTATTTTGTTTTGACGTTATAGGGCGCAAAAAAGAGGACTGCCCCACAGAGCGAAAAACTCTTTTCTGCAACTTGACGGCAAAGTTAGCTATTTCCATTTTTTTGTAAACAAATCAAGGACAAAATACACCCTACAGCCCCCTTTTAGCAAGTATTGTACAAATTCAAAAAGAGACAGCCAAATGACGTTTGGCGTGGAAAAACTCTTGAGACACTTAGAAGTCAGCTCTCAAACGCACATTGATCTGCCTACGAGTAAGATAATTCGGTACAGCATACTGATGATTAAAAGCATCCGTTATCCAATAGTATCCGCTCACATTGGCATTATCCAAAAGATTGAAAAACTCCAGCGAAACATCTACACTCTTAAAGGCCGATAAAAAGCCATTACGCACTCTTCGTCGCGACTGCTCTTCATCGTACAGTCTGTATATAAGCCCCATATCAACACGTTTATAGCTTGCCCCTGTGAAAGCAGGCATCTGAAACTCTTGCGAGGGACGAAACTGCGGAAGGCCTCCCGACAACACCCCTCTTAAGCTGAGGCGTAACTTCTTGTAACCAGGGAAATAATCCTGAAAGAAAAGAGAGAAATTATAACTCGGGGCATTGGGTAGATCCATAGTTCCCACGTTCGGTATCGTTTGCCGACTCTTAAGAAGAGAAGCCGTAAGCCAAGAGTCAACCCCTGGAACGAACTCTCCAAAGAGTTTAACATCTACCCCAGCAATATACCCTCTACCGACATTATTTCCAAGATAGCGTACCTTGACATTGTCGACTACATAGGGGTTAAGATGATACAAATGTTTATAATAGAGTTCTGTAGATAGGCGGAACTTTCGCTCCTCTATTCTGAATTGATAATCTCCCCCCAATAAAAAGTGAAGAGAGCCCTGCGAACGTATAGAGGGGTTAAGGTGTACTTCGTTATTACCATTAGCATCAGTTACAGTAGTTCGTATTTCCTTGTAGAAAGGAGCCTGATAATAGAGCCCCGAGGCAACTCGAAAAGAAACTTTGGGCATAGCTTTTGGAGAGAAAGAGGCTACTACACGAGGACTTACTATAAACTCTTTGTTAAAACTCCAGTAAGAGGCACGCACTCCAGGGTAGAGAGAAAATGCCCCCTTAGCTGTCTCCCAATGCATCTCGTCCATGACATACGCCCCTAAGCGATGGCTCTGGAGCGCATTAGAGGAATAGAGGTTGTATAGCATCTCTATACGTTCTTCCTGTCGAGGTTGGTTGTAACCTGCCGAATCCCTTCTTGTCCATTCACTGATATAGTCGCTTACCATCTCCCTTCGATAAGATATTCCCCCTTTTAGGGTATGGGCTTCGTGTATTTTCCAAAGAGCACTATAACTGGCTGTCAGTAGCGTATAGGTCAGACGGTTACGAGCATGTTCTAAATTCGTTCCCGTAGCCAGAGCATTGAGATTGGTAGAGACTTCCGAGGTGCTATTCTTCCCTCCCCCCATATCTACATTATCAAGATAGTACGCTCCCTCAATATCATAGGTTTCTTCTTCTCCACTATTATAAACCCCTATATTAAAACTGTGCCTTTGCTCTGCAGAGGGAGTAAAAGAGAGACCTAAAGAACCAAAGAAAGAGAGAAAATGATCTCGCTCACGCCCATCAAAATAGATTTTTAGTGTCTTTGCATTGGTTACTGTACCAAAAGAAGTTTCTCGTGTTTGAGGTATAAAAGAGTAATGGGTCGATGATGTGTTGCCCAAGAAATGTAGCATCCAAGACTTATTGAGGCGTAAAGTCATGTAAGTTTGAGCATCAAAATAGAGGGGTTCATACTCTCCTTTCGTATCGAAAGTGCTCAACAAAGCCTTTCCACTCTTAAAACGCACGCCCGTTACTTGAGTAAAACGACCGTGACGAGACCCCACATAAACCTGTACCCCCTGTAGTCCAGCCTCGGCAGAGGCTTCGAAGCGATCGGGTATTTTGTATCGAATATCCAATACGGAAGACATTTTATCGCCATATTCGGCAGTAAATCCTCCTGCAGAAAAGGTTACCGAGCGCGTCATATCAGGATTGACAAAACTCAACCCCTCCTGCTGGGCAGAACGCACCAAGAGAGGTCGGTACACCTCCATACCATTGACATAAACCATGTTTTCGTCATAACTCCCCCCTCGAACGGAGTATTGACTACTCAACTCATTGTTTTGAGTTACCCCCGCGTAGGTGGCAACCAAAGACTCTACCCCACCTGTCGGAGAACTGTTAATGCGAATATTTTCTGCCGATATTCGCTCCATATTCTGCTGTTTTTTCTGGGTAGCAACTACAGTTACAGTGCTTATTTCAGTGGCCTCTTCGGGGAGCTCAACATTCAAACGGAGATCTGTTGAAATACCTTTAGGAAACGTTTTTTGTACAGACCTATATCCTAAACTGCTGAACTCTATAACAAGCGAATCGGCAGAAATGGGAAGAGAAAAAGAATAATACCCTTTCAAATTGGTGGAAGCTCCCAACGCTCGCCCCTTGACCTTTACGTTAGCAAACTCAATGGGCTTACGCTCTCGATCCAGAACATAACCATGAATACGAACACTCTGCGACCATGCACTCCCTACGGTAAGGAGTAGCAGTCCGAAAAAAAAGGAATAAGTTTTCTGAAATCTATTCTTTTTCATTGCAAATGCAAATATACATTTCACAAGAGGAAAACGAAATACTCTCCCCTTTTATTGAGTGTAGGCACTTTTATGATGAGTGCGATAATGGGCAATACTCACGCAGTAGATATACCGCTACCAACTCAATCTCGCATACAACAAAAGAGGCCTTTTTCTGAGATCTCTATTTATAGTTTCTTCTCTTTTCCAAAAACTCCTTTAGCTTACTCATAAAAAACTGAAGAACAGGAGATAAAATACGTTTTCACTCGAAGCATTTTATATTTCCAGATTAGATATACATATATTTAGATTGAATATACATATATTCAAGTTGAATATATATATACTCAGATTAAAAATAGAGAATTACTCATAGCCTTATAAGTTTCTGAATAGTAGAAAACTATTTACAAAGCAGATATAAATGCTATACAACATGTATTATAGCATGCTCTTGTTTTGAAAGAGAATCAGACTAACAACTTCTACATATTCACATTGTTATAACGCTAAAATGTTCCACATTAAGAAGATGCGTACAAGATAATAACCCGAAGAAATACCAATCGTAGCGAAGATCTACAGGGAATAAGCATTGCATTTTATTTCAATATTTTTATATTTGCGATTGTAAAAAACGATATATTATCACAAAAACAGCTTTGTCATACTCTCAAAAACAAGACTTTTCATTAAAACATATTGCAGATAGAGAAAAGGCAGAGTGAAAGATAATGAAAGCATAACAGGTTATTATATAACTGTTTTTTAAGGGAATAACTCAATACTACATTACGCAATACTAATTCTTTAGCGGTAGTAATCGGTTCTTCTTTCGCTAAAGAAAATAAACATCTAAGAACCTTGATTTCTGGTATATGAAGAAGATATTTTATTCCTTATGTTTTTTTGTAACATTTCTGAGTCTCTACGCTACGGCACAAACAAACGGGAAAAGTCAGAATGACATTAAATCCCTAAAGAGGGAACAAAGCGAGATAAAAGGTATTCGACTAAAAACTCAGGCCCAAAAGGGAAAGGTGCTGCGCATGGAAATCACAGCTAACGGCTCTTTCACTGTTAAGGGGATAGAGTTTGTAGAAAAAAAAGATGTTTTTGGCGAAATATACAACTACTATAAAGTATTACAAGAAGAGATTTTTATAGAAGGAGATATCGTCTCTTTATCTTGTAATCACTGGGAGTTAGACGCGATAGATGTCAGTCGAGCTCCTTCTCTCGAAGAGTTTTATTGTCATGACAATAAGCCAGCCTCGTTAGATTTCTCACACAACCCTCAGCTAAAAAAGCTCATTTGCAGTCTATGTGATATCAAAGCATTGAACTTATCACACAACACACAATTAAAGTTTTTAGACTGTAGTGAAAATGATTTAAGTGAGCTAAAGCTCGAGAACAACAAAAAACTACGAATAGTATCGTTTCAGAGTAATAAAATTGCCCAGGTGGATTTGGGCTCCTTAGCAGAATTAGAAGAATTTTACTGCGACAATAATCTGCTAACCTCCTTAGATTGCTCCAATAATCCCAAGCTTCAAGTTCTAAAGTGTAATACCAATCAACTGACCTCGCTAACCTTGGATAACCTTCAAAATCTAAAAGAGCTACAATGTGCTCAGAATAGATTTAAAAACCTTTCAATCAACTCCGCCTCTTTAGTAGAGTTTTTTATCTCAGACAATGTTTTAGAGCATATCTCTTTAACGGCTCCCAAACTCGAAATTTTAGTTTGTTACGGCAATCTTTTAACCTCATTAGATCTCTCAAAATGCCCCGAAATGAATACCCTATCTTGTCACACCAACAAATTCAAAACACTAAACCTTTCCTTCTCTCCCAAACTGGAATACCTCTGGTGTAACAACAATGAATTGGAAGAACTTGATTTTTCTTCAAACCCTCGCATCCTTTCAATAACCTGTTATAGCAATTCCATACGACAAAAGGCAATGGAGAAACTTATACAAACACTGCCCGCAAGAGAAGAAGCCGAGATGGCAACCATTATATTGGTTGATTCAAAAAACGAACTCGAAAAGAACGAATGCTCAGTCAAATCCGTAAATAAAATAAAAGAAAAACAGTGGAGTGTATACGACTATGACGGCGGCGAAACTCCTTACCCAGGGGTCTCGTACGAAGGGCAAAGCACCTCTAATGAGAGAGTGCATAAGAGTAGTATCCATTTATATCCCAATCCCGTTACGGATTATCTTTACCTCCATAATGAAATCAATGAATCAAAAGAAGCAAAATTGTTTTCGGAAGATGGAAATCTCCTCCTTTCAATTCCTACGACAAATTCCGTAGAGGTAATAGATTTAAGTACCTTTAGATCAGGCAGCTATATTCTACAAGTTGGCAAGGAGTCAAAGGTTATCTTGAAAAGATAATGGTAAAATAAGAATTGACAGGATTCTAAAAGAGGCTGTCTCTTGGCAGTAAGGTTGCATTCAAAAAGGTGCACGCACAATTCGGGAAAAATCCTCCTTCCTTGTTAAAAACGGTAGTGTCCGAAATAAATGCCTACTTTTGTCATGCTGTAAGCTCCGTTGTTCTTAATTTGTTTTTGCTTCTTACCACAAAGTTAAGAGCTTCGGGGTTTACACACTTTTGTAGGACAGTATCTTATCAAAATATTGACAATCAAATCTCGCTTAAAAAGAGTTTTTAAGCAACAACATAGGTAATAAAAAAGAGGAGCTTCTTTATAAGAGCTCCTCCTTCATTTCAGTTTATCCTCCGATAAAGGATAAAACTACTTTAGTTATGCTACTACAGCAGCCGTAGCTTGAACAAGTACAGGAACGACGTTGAAAATCAAGATAGCTACGAGAAGTGCTAAAATAGCGTAAAGCTCAGGGAACACGCCCATTACCATTGTTGCCCCGAAAACGTTATCTCCACCACCGATGGTTTTAATACCATTTGCGCAAACTTGTGCTTGACGGATTGCTGACATAAGACCAACAACACCCAAAGCTAATCCTGCCCCAAAGATAGCCCAAGCAGCTACCATATCGAGACCAGCACCCAAATCTTTAACAAGATTAAGTGCTAAGAAGAAGCCCACAAAACCATAAAGACCTTGTGAACTAGGCAATGCAGAAAGAGCGATGTAAGAACCAAGAGCATCTGGGTTCTTTTTCATTGCGCCAACAGTTGCATTACCGCAAATGGTAACACCAATTGCAGATCCGATACCGGTAAGAGCCACCATAATGGCAATTCCTAAGTAGGTTAGAACGAGATTCATACTTAAAAATGTGATTAAAAAATTATTTTGATTTGCTTATTATACTTAAAGTTTAAAAGGCCTGTACTCACGTCCTCCTCCCTCAAATTCAGAGTTCTTATAAAACTCTACAAAAGTCAAACGTAAAGGGTGTACAAGCGAACTAATCATACAAAGACCGAAGTTGAGACCATGCCCAAAAAGAAGAATTATACCCATCACAATAAAGTTGAGTCCTGCGGGCAAATCTCCTCCAATCTGTACAGCGAGGTTGTTAAAGACCCCTCCTAAAATTCCTCCCGTCAAACCAATGGCAAAGAGACGGATATAAGACAAAGTATCTTGTATTTTCCAGTAGTAAGTGCAACGCAAATAGAAAGAATATCCCCAGAGGGGCTAGCCCCTCTGGGGATGGGCGTCAAAGATTATATTTGCGTGAATATGAAAAAATACAACCATTTGAGCCGAGAGCAAAGGTACACAATAGATCGGCTACTACAACAAAAGAAATCTTATTCTTTCATCGCTCAAACCATTGGTGTCTCAACCAGCACCGTCTCTCGAGAAGTCAAACGCAACAAAACGGCAAGAGGAAGATACTCCTGCCATGCAGCACATATGTATGCTACAGAGCGTAAGGAGTGGCGTTGCTATCCGAGGAAATTCACGGATAAAATGCAAGAACAAGTCGTCCAGATTTTGAGAGAAAAACAGTGGTCGCCTGAGCAAATCGTGGGGCGTTTTCGGCTCAAGGGCATCCCCATCG
>NZ_FUXE01000007.1:0-96852 GCF_900167105.1 Porphyromonas circumdentaria
CCATTGTTTCTCAGTATAAAGACAAACTTTCCCTACGGAAAAGGTTGTTTAAGGCTGCTTTAAATATAGACTATCTCAAAAAGCTGCTAAAGATTTGATGCGGTTGCCCTGAAAAAACTCAGAGAGATTCTTTGACACAAACTTGACACATTAAAAGAAAAATTCCCTCCCATATCTCTTTTACGAGTACGGGAGAGAACTTATAATTAAGGAGTCTATCTCTAAAGATTATTGGAAGTCATATGAACGTACAAACTCCGTTGCATCTTGGATTTGCTTGTACATTACCACATCTTCCTCGACACGAGGTACAACACTACGGAATGCGCTCATCATCGCTTCAATTGTAGGAGAACTCTTAGCTGGGCGACGAAATTCGAGTGCCTGTGCTGCGTTCATCAACTCGATAGCAAAGATGTGCTCCAAGTTGTCTATGATAGGCAAAAGCTTTGTAGCCGCATTGGCTCCCATAGAGACGTGGTCTTCCTGTCCATTGCTGGAAACAATACTGTCCGATGCTGCTGAGTAGCAATACATTTTGTTCTTGCTTACCATGGCTGCTGCTGCGTACTGAGGAATCATGAAGCCAGAGTTCAACCCTGGATTTGCCACGAGAAACTCGGGTAAATCACGCAAGCCCAAAATTAATTGAGCTACACGACGCTCAGAGATGTTTCCTAACTCTGCCAAGGCAATCGCCAAGAAATCGTACACAATCGCCAAAGGTTGTCCGTGGAAGTTACCGCCAGAAACAACGCTATCTTCATCGGGGAAAACAGTAGGGTTATCAGTAACGGAATTAATCTCTGTTACTATCACACTCTCTACATAATCGATCGCATCGCGAGATGCTCCATGCACCTGAGGTACACAACGAAAACTGTAGGGATCTTGTACCTGCTTTTTGGGGCGGTGAATAAGTTCACTACCCTCCAATAAAGCTCTCAAGTGTCGAGCCACTGTAAGCTGTCCCTTATGTGGACGTATAATATGCAACGCATCTGAAAAAGGAGCATCAAGTCCGTCAAAAGCCTCCAGAGAGAGTGCCGCACAATTATCGGCAAGATTAGCCAAACGGCGTGCCTTAATAAGTGCATAAACTCCATGCGAACTCATAAACTGAGTACCGTTAAGAAGTGCTAATCCCTCTTTGCTCTTAAGGGTTACTTTGCTTAACCCTAACTCTGTATAAACCTCTTTTGCATCGCGCTTCTCACCCTTATAACGCACCTCACCCTCTCCAATCAAAGGGAGAAAAAGATTAGACAACGGAGCCAAATCACCCGAAGCTCCCAACGAACCACGATCATAGACAATAGGGAGGACATCATGGTTAAGCATATCAAGAATACGCTCTACGGTAATAACCTGTACTCCACTATGCCCCAACTGCAAGGCATGTGCTTTCAAAAGCAACATAAGACGCACAATGTCGGGGTGAATTTCTGTACCGCAACTGCAAGCATGGCTTTTTACCAAATTCTCTTGTAACGTGGTCAGTTGCTCGGGAGATATAGTGCGGTTACACAAAGAACCAAAGCCCGTTGTCACACCATATATAGGTTTATCACTTTCCTTTATCTTATTATCGAGATAGTCTCGACAATGCTGTATGCGAGCTTTAGCCTCTTCGCTAAGAGCCAAGGGAAAACGCTCCTCTAAGTATTGGGCACAAAACTCAAGAGTTAGCGGAGCAGAACCCACAAAAAACGTATGGCCTGCCATAAATTATTCACACGCTTTTTTGGTGTACTCTATTATTTTAGCCTCACGAGCCATAACATCGGCTTCCAAGCGGTCTGCTTCGGCTCTCATTTCGGCAACAAAAGCCTCATCTTTGAGCGAAGTCAAATTGATGCGCACATTAAAAAGAGCTCCAACAATTGCTACACGCGCACACATCATAGCCACGCAACCATCGGTAACAGCATTCTGATTACCACGAGCTACCACTGCCTCTATGCGAGGAAGAAGTGTAGAGGTGCGACGAGCCACTTCCATAGGGACAAGTGCTGCCTTCTTGGTATTTTCTTGTATTGCAGCAGAGCGAGCAGCTTTCTCTTCATCTGTTTCTTTAGGAAGTTTGAAAGCTTGAGCTACTCCGTCATAAGCCTGACTGTCTCTATCAACATCGAGTACCAATTCTTTTTGTATAGGAGCGACCTCGGCTGCAATAGCTTTCATCTCTTCCTCCACTTCTGCATATTTCTTTTTACCAACGGTTAGGTTGGCAACCATTTCTGTAAGTGCTGCGGCAATTGCTCCATTAAGGGCAGAAATACTACCACCACCAGGCACAGGAGCCTCACCAGCTGTTTCAGCCAAAAGACCTTTTACGGTTAATTCTGTTAGCATAACTATCGTTTATTTCTTAATTGATATGATTTGTGTATACAACGCCCTTCTTGATGGTAGAGCGTACAAGGTTAACGCCAAAGTGATAAGACAAGAATTTGTAGGAAGGGAAGCGCAAAATGACTAAATCGCCCTGCTTGCCCTCTTCGATACTTCCTATACGATCAGCTCTATCTATAGCGGCAGCACCGTTGATGGTTAGTGCCGTTACCGCTTCCTCAACAGTCATACCCATATATATGGTTGAGAGGGCAAACATGAGAGGAACAGAGGAACTGAAGCAACTCCCTGGATTCAAATCGCTCGCTACAGCCACTGCACAACCGCTATCTATCATCTTACGGGCTGGTGCATAATCGGCCTTAAGGCTGAATGCTGTACAAGGTAACAAGGTGGCTACTGTATCGGAGTTTGCAAGAGCTTTAATCCCTTCTTCAGAGATTTGCAGCAAATGGTCTGCAGAAAGACACCCCAACTCTGCCGCCAACTCTGCCCCTCCAAAGGGTACGATCTCATCAGCGTGCATCTTAAGTTTGAAACCCATATCCCGTGCTGCATTCAACAACTGGCATGTCTGAGCATGGTCAAAGACCCCTTTTTCGGTAAATATATCGCAACACTCAGCAAGGTTACGCTCACGAACTACGGGGAGCACCTCACGAATGATGAAATCGATATACTCCGTCGTACGTCCCTTATATTCATCGGGCGTATCATGTGCTCCCATAAAGGTGCTAAACAGTTCTACAGGATGTGATTTTTGCAGACGCTGTACAACCTCTAACTGCTTGAGCTCGGTATCTAAATCCATACCATATCCACTCTTTGCGTCGGCAGTAGTTACCCCCATGGATAACATAGCGTCTAAATGGGCACGAGCAGCACGCTCCAACTCTTCGATGGGAGTAGTGCGGGTAGCACGCATCGTATTGGCAATACCTCCCCCCCGTTCCATAATGCTCATATAGCTGTCTCCTGCTAAACGCCATTGAAACTCATCTTCTCTATAGCCCCCAAAAACCACGTGGGTATGGCTATCGACAAATCCAGGTAATACGGCATTGCCTTCGGCATCGCACACATCGCACCCTTGGGTAAGAGCAAGATCCAAATCTTTAGCAGGTCCTGCAAAACGAATAATACCGTCTCGAATTACTACAGCAGCAGGACCTTCTACAACAGACAGATCTCGCATGGCTTGAGATCCGTGCTTTGCCTTTTGGCCCTTACAAGTAACGAGCTGACCTATATTCTTTACATAGAGGTTCATAACATCAGATTTTTAGAATTATCGACTAAAGAGGGGCGAAGCAACCAAACATACAGAGACTTTTCTCCACCCCTCTTTATTTAATTAATAGCATCTAAGCTACAACGAAGTTTGTTACTCCATCATCCTTAGTTCAAGAATTTGATCGTGAGAGAAGTTCTCTATCCCTAAATAGTACTCCGCACAGTCAATCAAAGCAGCCATAGGAAGAAGGCCGATTACCTCACTACCGATGATTTCCACGCCATAGCGTTTTGCCTCCATACGTACCATTTCATGAGCACGATACACAGCTGTTTTGGTATAGTCTGTGAGGTTCATAGATACTTGAGCGACCTTACGATCGGTAAGCTCTACACCCATTGCCTTACAGAAACGAAGTCCACCCCCGAGATGACGCACCTTTTTAGCAATCGCATCGGCAATAGCAACGTCGCTTGTGTTAAGGTTAACATTGTAAGCCACCAAAGGCATACGAGCTCCCACAGCAACACACCCAGCAGTTGCGTGGCGATCTGCGGGGCCGAAGTCTGGCTTCCACTCAGCCTCGTGTACCTTCTCTGCCATACCCTCGAACTCTCCCTTACGGATTTTAGCTAAGTTCTCACGGTGAGGAGCTGTAGCCGATTTTTCATAAAGGAACACAGGTATACCGTACTTTTCTCCTATGATTTGCGCTACTTCACGAGAGAGCTCAATAGTTTCTTCCATTTCCATATTGCGAATGGGGATGAAAGGAACTACATCTACCGCCCCCATACGAGGGTGTTGTCCCGAATGCTTTGTCATGTCAATTACCTCAACAGCCACTCCAATTGCTTCGAGAAGAGCTTCCTTTAGAGGTTCGGG
Source organism: Porphyromonas circumdentaria (assembly GCF_900167105.1). Classification (GTDB taxonomy): domain Bacteria; phylum Bacteroidota; class Bacteroidia; order Bacteroidales; family Porphyromonadaceae; genus Porphyromonas; species Porphyromonas circumdentaria. Next base: position 4,475 of record NZ_FUXE01000007.1, read on the forward strand.
TTCTCCCACTACGGTTACTACAAGGCGGTTGTGGTCCTCGTCATTGCTGTAGTTAAGCAGCTTCACTCCGCTACGAGTACGGAAGGGATTTACGATTTTCTCTATTTTTTGTTTGTCTCGCCCTTCGCTGAAATTGGGCACACACTCTACAATCTTCGTTAGATTAGCCATGTTTTTTATTTGATTTAGTGAATGTTCATCTATTAAATAGCTTCTTTTACAGAGAGGAAAACTTACTTGAGAAAAGTTTTCTTCTTGAGTGCGAAGTTAGTACTTTCTTGAGAGCTTTTTACCTCTATCATCAAAGAGAGTTGTATCTTCGTATAGGAAAAATCGATAGAAGAGCAAACAAAGTCGAAAAGGGGTATGCAGTTTAGAGATATAGATGGCTATGAAAATCTGAAAGAGCATCTACGCTCGATGACGCACTCTCGCAAGATACCACACAATATTCTTTTAGAGATTCAGGATGGTATGCCAGGCATTGCAATGGCTCTGGCTTGGGTGCAGTACCTCAACTGCCTTAATCCACAAGATGGCGACTCATGTGGTACTTGCGCACAATGCAAGATGATATCTCAACTGGAACACCCCGATGTACACTTCATATTCCCTGTTATCGACTCTGCCGATGTAGAAAATCCATCAGACAACTACCTGCCTCAGTGGCGAGATATGGTACTAAAGCATGGAGCCTACTGGGGAAGCGAGGAGTGGCTACAAGCTCTAAACCCCGAGAACAAGCAACCTATTATCTATAGCAAAGATGCTTATGCTCTTGAACAAAAGCTACAACTAACCATTGGCTACGCTTCTTACCGCTGCATCATCATCTACCAACCCGACAAAATGAATGAAGAGGCGAGTAATAAGCTCTTAAAAACGATGGAGGAACCACCCGAACGTACTCTTTTTATCTCTGTCTCTTTCCGCCCCGACCTTCTGTTAGAAACCGTGCAGAGTCGTATGCAAACCATCGAAATGGCTCCTCTCTCTCACGCAGAAATGCGAGAAGCAATCGCTCGCATCGCCCCGTCCAATACAGCAAGCAATACTATTGATACGATTGTGCAACGCTCGCAAGGACTTGTATTGAAAGCCAAGAGACTGCTCGAAAACAAGAATGCCGAAAAAAAGTACATCACCTACTTTGATATGCTTACCAATGCAATGCTCAATAAAGAGATTATCGTATTTCGCACCCTTAGCGAACAGTTGCACAAAGAGGGAAGAGCGGTAGCGATCAATATGCTTGAGTATTTCGAGGAGTGCTTTCGTACCCTTATGCGAGAGAGTTTAATTCCTGGGAGTATTGCCCTACTTTCATCGGACGAGCAACGCCTACTTAACCGCATAAAAGTATGCGTCACGCCACAAAATATCAAACATCTCTACCATCTTTCCGAGCAGGGCATACGCCATATACGAGGGTATGTTTCTCCCAAAATAGTACTCTTCGACACGTTTATTCGCTACACAGCGATATTTTCTATTGAGCTTAAGAAACAGCAAGCTCGACTCTAACTCTCTTTTTACTCTACTCCTTTCAGAAGATTATCTCCTTATTATGTATGGAGGTAGTACAGCAAATTCGCATAGTAAGCTTCGTTTCTACGAACCTCAGAGCGTTTATTTTCTTCACTACCTTGATGAAGTTCGATGTAAAATAATGATATTTGCATCGAAAAAGGGATAGATAGTGCTTATGAAAAGGTATACCCAACAATATAGTCGTCCCCTGTACGGAGGCGTTATAGTTCTTCTTATCATCTTATTATTAGCAAGTTATACTCCTCTCCCCTCCTATCTTTATAGCTGGGTAAAAGCACCTATAGTGCTACTTATAGGGCTTCTATTTGCTTCTTTGTTGGGTACTCCCTACAAGAAGTTCAACAACAAAGCCTCCAAGAAACTGCTACAATGGTCTATCATCGGCTTAGGGTTTGGCATGAACTTGCAGGAGTCACTCTCCTCGGGTATTGGAGGCATGAGCTTTACCATTCTATCAGTAGCCTTAACGCTTGTGGTGGGAATGTTTATTGGGGTAAAGTGGCTCGGGGTAGACAGAAAAACATCTTACCTGATTTCCTCGGGCACTGCCATCTGTGGCGGTAGTGCTATTGCGGCCGTTGGTCCCAGCATAAAGGCCAACGAAGAGTCTATGTCTGTCGCTTTGGGCTCGGTATTCATACTCAATGCTGTGGCACTTTTTATCTTCCCCTCCATTGGTTCTTACCTATCGCTCGGGCAACACGACTTCGGTACATGGGCAGCCATCGCTATTCACGATACCAGTAGCGTAGTGGGTGCTGGAGCAACTTACGGAGAGGCAGCCCTCGAAACAGCCACAATGATTAAACTAACCCGTGCTTTGTGGATTATCCCCGTAGCCTTTATATCCTCTTTTATATTCAAAGAAAAGGGCAGTAAGGTAAACATTCCTTGGTTCATTCTCTACTTCGTTATAGCCATACTTATCAATACCTACCTACTATCTTCCTATCCTGAAATAGGAAAAATGATTAGTAGTATCGCTCGCAAGGGGATGATATTGGCCATGTTTTTCATCGGGGCTACTCTTTCGCCTCAATCTCTAAAGAACATAGGAGTAAAACCCTTTTTGCTGGCTCTCTCGCTCTGGGTTCTTGTGAGTATTTCGAGCCTCCTTATTATCTATCTTCTCTGACACACCCTCTGTTTCTTAATCTGTCGAGGGAAGCTCGTTCACACTCTGTTTTACAATAGGTGTTGAGGGGATTTACAAGAAATAATATGGTAACAACTATTGCATTGAGCGTAAAGAAATGAATCCTACCCATTCAGTTCGAAAAAAGAAGATTCTCAAGGTCAGTATCATCAGTCTGCTCTCCAATACACTGCTTACAATTTTGAAGTTTGTAGCCGGTATATTGGGCAATAGTAGTGCTCTGATTGCAGATGCGGCCAACTCTCTTTCCGATTTGATCACAGACATTGTCCTCATAGTACTCGTACCGCTTTCTTGCCGCCCCTCTAACAAACGACATAAGTATGGACATGGGAAGTATGAGACCTTAGCCTCTGCCATAATCGGTATGGCGATGATCGTTTTGGGAATATCGCTACTTGTCGATGCCATCAATACCGTGAAAGACGTTATTCACCATCAACAAGTGATTACTCTACCTCACTCCATAGCATTGGTTATAGCCCTCTTTTCTATTGCTTTCAAGCTCAGCCTCTTTATCTACACCAAAAAGAAAAGCGACCAACTCTCAAGCTCCAGTCTTCGTGCTAAGGCATTCGATCATCGCAATGACGTTTTCACCTCTTTGGCTGTACTTATCGGCGTTGCTGCAGCGATGCTATTTGATGATCAATGGGCTATTTTAGAGCCCATCGCAGCAGGCTTTGTCAGCTTGATTATATCCTATACGGGTGTAACCGTACTCGTTCCTGCCCTGGAAGAACTATTGGAAAAAAGCATTCCCGAGTATGAAGAAAAGAACATCTGTGCCATACTGGACGAAGAGCCCGCTATACTCAGTTACCATAAGCTCTACACTCGACGCATCGGCACAAGATATGCCATAGAGGTAGATATAAGGGTCAAAGGTTCGATGAGTGTGAGAGCTGCACACGATGTCACCCAAGAACTTGAAGACCGTCTACGTCTCTGCTTCGGGCCTCAAACCCACATCATCATACACGTGGAGCCTCAAGAGGAAAAAGACCGAGACGAAGACTTTGTACCTTTTGAGTAAATAGCTCTCCCGAAGTATAGTATCGAAAAAATAGAACACTCTCGCAAAATCTGCGCTCTATAAGCCTATCTCTTTTAGCAACCCTCTTGGTAAGAATTAAACGCATCGCCACGGAGTTGAGATACGTAATGAGATTGATGTGTTTCGTAGCAAACGTTTACACGTGCCCAATCAACTCTTAAGCCCGTCCTTTTTATACCTCCTCTTCTTGAACCCCATATATACATCAAGACCTTTTTGAGAGATGTTTATATTCGTAGTAGTGCGCTGATGTAGCGAAGTAAAATTTACGTCCTCTACTCCAAAGGCGATTACCCCCTTCAACTCTCTTTCTTCTCTTCCCAAAAATGCCGAAGATATGAACTAAAAGAGGTTTACATAGGAACAAAACTTTATACGCAATCTAAACATACATATATTCAATCTTAGTATATATATATTCAACTTAAAAATATATATATTCAGATTGCATATAAACTTTCACAAACATCTTAAGGGGTTTTTCTTTGTGTGCAAAAGAGTTTTTCCAAACGCGTATAACTACAAGTTGTGCGTATAATAGAGTGAAGCTCTGCGGATACTGCACCATCTTCTCGTACTGAACCTCATTAGTATAGCACTCAGGGGTAACTATAAAAACAAGATGTCTCCATGAAAACCTTTAGAGAATCTGAAACGTTGGGAGAAACTTCTTGCGTATCAGAAGTGAAGCGCAGATTAAAATCTCCTTGAGAGTATGGCAAAAAGTCCATTAGAGTCTCTCTCCCATAACAGGAGTAAACGTCTCTGAAAAAGTAATAGAAAACGACTTGTTCCTGAATTAGGAGTTCGTTTCTGTCGGCTCTTTCGGTCGCTTGCCCTCTCCTTTTTCGCAGAGCCTGCTATAAAAACATTATATTTGCTCTCAGATTGAAGTAGATAAGTTATGACACGACTTAGCGTAAATATAAATAAGGTGGCGACTTTACGCAATGCACGTGGGGGTACTATTCCTAATGTCTTGCAGGTTGCGTTAGATTGCGAACGCTTCGGGGCACAAGGCATAACAGTTCATCCCCGACCCGATGAGAGACATATCCGCTACTCCGACGTGCGGGAACTACGTAAGCATATCGCCACAGAGTTTAATATAGAGGGCAATCCCGTTCCCTCCTTTACGGAGCTTGTTTTGGAGGTACTGCCTGCACAGGTAACCTTGGTGCCCGATGCACCCGATGTTTTGACCTCCAACGCGGGGTGGAATGTAAAAGAACACTTTACCTTTTTGAAAGATGTGATAGCTCGTTTCAACGATGCGGGCATTCGCACTTCTATTTTTACAGGTACCGATTGCGACAATATCAGTCGTGCTGCCGAGACGGGATGCCATAGAGTAGAGCTATATACAGAGCCGTATGCAGCGGCTTTTGCCCAAGGAGAACGAGAGAAAGCCGTAGCCGATTTTGCTCAGGCTGCCCTTCACGCCTCGGCTTGTGGTCTGGAAGTAAACGCTGGGCATGACCTGAACTTAGAGAACCTCCATTATTTTGCCTCGCAGGTACAACCTCTGGCAGAGGTTTCCATAGGGCATGCTCTCATTGCCGACGCGCTTTACCTCGGGTTAGAAGAGACGATCCGTCGATATAGACAACAGCTAATCGTTTAATCAGAAATATGAAATTCTTACCATTATTACAATTAGATGGCATTGTGGCAGATACAATGCAAGATGCACTCACCTCTGTGGGTACAGTTACAGAGAGCCCTGTCACGCTTTCGGTTTGGGAACTGACACTCAAAGGCGGGTGGATTATGGTGGTTTTAGGCCTACTTTCGCTGGCAGCCATCTACATTTTCGTTAAAAAGTTCTTGGAAGTACGCGCTGCTCTACGCTCCAATTCTTCCTTTATGGAGCGCATAAAAGACTACATCAACACGCATAGAATAGATGCTGCTCATAACCTTTGCCTCTCAACAGATACTCCCGAGGCTCGTATGATAGATAAAGGACTGATGCGACTTGGACGCCCCATGGCAGATATATCCGTCGCTGTAGAGAATGCAGGTAACCTTGAGGTCGGCAAGCTCCAAACGTCAATGCCTTTGTTAGCTACCATTGCCGCTGGTGCCCCTATGATTGGCTTTCTCGGTACTGTAACGGGTATGGTAAGAGCTTTCTTCGATATGGCCAATGCGGGTACTGCTATTGACATTTCGCTCCTTTCGGGAGGGATTTACGAAGCATTGGTAACCACTGTCGGAGGTTTGATTGTTGGTATTGTGGCACTGTTTGCCTACAACTTTTTAGTGGCTCGCATCGACAAAACGGTTAACCTTCTCGAGGCACGCAGTATAGAGTTTATGGATGTGCTCAATGAGTTGGCCGAGCATACCCCACAACAATAAACAGCGTTACAAGCATGGCACTCAAACGAAAAACAAAGGTTAATGAGGCATTCAGTATGGCATCGATGACCGATGTTATATTCCTCTTGTTAATCTTCTTTATGGTGGTGAGCACTTTGGTCGTACCCAATGCTATCAAAGTCAACCTACCCTCTTCACAATCTACAGCTCCCAGCGAGATGCCCATGGTGCGTCTAACGCTTACGGCAGAGGGGCGTTGCTACATTGTTACCCCTTCTGCACAAACTCCGCAGGAAGTTACCATCGATTTACTGGCAGAGCAACTCATTCAGACAAGGGAACAAACCCCCGATATGCTTGTAGCTCTCTACGCTGATGAAGAGGTTCCTTATCGAGAGATCGTAAAGATATTGAACATCACGGCACAGTTGGATTTGAAGCTGGTACTTGCCACCAAAGCACTACAAGCGAAAGATTAATTCATGTTGCGCGATCGTTTAATAGCATTAGTTATAACCCTAACGCTCCATATCTTGGGAGTGGCATTGCTCTTTTGGATAACGCTATCGAGCAGAGTGGTCTCACATACCAAGGAGATAACACTAATCCCAGTAGGGGTTTTAGAGGAGTCGACATCGCAAGAAGTAGCCGCAGCTGCCGTTGCTTCCTCCCCTGCTCCCGAGCCCGTAGCTCCGCCTGTAACAACAAAACCTACCCCTCCAACTCCTGCAAAGGAGGCACCTCTTGTTTCTCACAGCAAACCCGAACAAACGATGCCAGCACCGAAACCCAAGCCCGTAGAGCAACCACAAGAAACAGCTGCCGAGAGGGAAGCGAGGGAGGCAAAGAAAGCACAGGAAGAGGAACGCCGTCGTCGCGAAGAAATCAACCGCAAGGTCGTAGGAGCATTTGGCAAGGGAGGTTCTAAATCGCAAGAGCATAATGGGGCAGAAGGCAACGCTTCGCAGGGCAAAAGTATCGGCTCGGGCTTCTCTCTTGCAGGACGAAGCATCACAGGCAATGGAGGTATGCCAGCACGACCTACAGGCTTCCGCCCCACACGTGGTACTGTAGTAGTGCGTATCGTGGTAAATGATGAGGGACGAGTGATAGAGGCTTCTGAGCGACTTAGGGGAACAAACGTGACTGACCCTACCACACTACAGGCGGCGGTACGTGCCGCAAAGGCTACAAGATTCAATCCTCAGCCTGGAGCTGCCGATCAGGAAGGAACTATTACTTATCACTTCGACATTCAATAAATAAACCTTTAGAAAACAAACTGTATGGAAAAGAGAGCATTCGTATTTTTAGCAACAGGCTTTGAAGAGATTGAAGCTGTTACATCTATCGATGTTTTGCGTCGTGCAGGTATAGCTACCACGACAGTTTCTGTTAACTCTACCCCCGTTGTGGCAGGTGCGCACGGTGTACCCTACACAGCAGATAAGACCATTGACCAAATACAAGGGGAAAGAACAGATGCTATGGTACTCCCTGGAGGTCTACCTGGAGCAGACAATCTATATGCTTGCGAGGCACTCCGCACTATGCTTATTGAGCAAAACAAAGAGGGCAAAATCATTGCTGCTATTTGTGCATCTCCAGCCGTAGTATTGGGCACCATGCACCTTTTAGAGGGTCGTAAGGCTACTTGTTATCCCTCTTTTGAACCCAAGATGTTAGGGGCAGAGGCTATCGCTCAATATGTGGTTCGAGATGGACATATCATAACAGGTCAAGGACCCGCTGCCGCAATGCCGTTTGCTTTGGAAGTGGTAGAGGCTCTGACAGATGTGAGCACTCGTAAGAGAGTGGCTAATGAACTTTTGTTCAAAGAGTAGAAGGTAAAAAGAGAGCAATAAAAATCCCTTTGAGGCAAAAGAAAAAGAGGTTGGGGCTTTCTTAAACTCTCGCCCATGTTCCCTACAATGCGTGCAAGCATAGGGTTGTTGAGAGCGGGAGATATACTCCAAAGAAACTCTATAGGAGAGAGGGCTATGGCTTTCTCTCTTTTTTTTGATTTTAAGAGTGTAAAAAGCCACATTGAGTTATTGTTCAACTCGAAAAAAGTAGTACCTTTGCGATGGATTGGAAGACTATTCTCTTCTTTATGCGGAAATAGCTCAGTTGGTAGAGCATAACCTTGCCAAGGTTAGGGTCGCGAGTTCGAGTCTCGTTTTCCGCTCTCTTTCATGATTTTTAGGTGGAGAAGACCATCGGGAGCTGCGGCTCTCTTGGTCTTTTTTATTTATGGAGTTCCGCTTTACTCGTATTCTTTCTCTCGTCAAATGGTATTTTAAGCATTGCTCCCTCAGATAGAAATATTCCTAAAGTCAAGCACAAAGAGAGAAAGTTTGATGGGAGAGATACTTTTTGTACTTTCGAAGCCGAAGTTTCTATCCTCTCTTTTCTTCAATAGAGTGGGAGAGACCTTAAATCAGAACATAAAAAGAGGAGAGACACCCTTTGCTCTCTCAGGTAGAGCAACCATAACGAAAGCCTATTCCCTCCTTATAGGTATAAAAAGTAATAGTATAATTAGAATGAAAAGATGAGAAGATTTTTTACCGTTGGAGTATTTCTACTGAGCTTTTTTGCTCTGTTTCATACTACCTTTGTAGAGGGTCGTGCAGCTGTTGAGAGAGAAGATATCCCTCGAAACGTAACACGCAAGAATGCCCATTTATTTAAGACTTTGAGTCGTTCTCTTACCGAGAAACTGGAACAAACCACGCAAAAGAAGCAAGAGAAGAGAAACGTAATCGCTCGTTTCGATACGACAAAAAATCTTGCCTCTCAGGCACAATCACCCGAGGAGGCGTATGTAGATATCGTTTTAACCAAAGCTATCGGAGCAGAAGTACGCTTCGGAACCGATGTCCCCGATAATCAAATCGAGGGTTTGGAGTTCGTGCGTGTCATTCCAGATCCCGAGGGAGGAAGTCATGACACTCGCATTTACCGAGTTTTGAATCAAAAAATCCGTGTAAAAAGTTTGGCAGAAACTCCCCTTCGTATCGTAGATGTCGAGGAAACAGGTATTGTCTCTTTCGATGCTTCACACTGCCCAACCCTCGAAGAGTTCTATGCTAATAGAAACCCAGATCTTGCGGTTTTGGACTTCTCTCATAACCCCTATATGAAAACAATAGCAGCAGCCTTTACAAAAGTCAATAAGGTAAATGTAAAGGGACTTAAGTTCCTTTCTGTTTTCTCAGTGGCTCCTGCACAACTTTCCGAATTGGATGTAACCGGTTGTGATAATCTCTCTTTTCTTTTGGTATTTGGTAACCAGATTAAAGATGAGAAGATGGCTCAGTTAATTGCCTCTTTACCCGATTTATCTGAGAACGATGAACGTGGGATGCTCTTTGTAATTGATGAAAACCCCGTTACTTTCGAAGAAAACAACCGCTGCTCCGTAGCGCATGTCAACGCTGCTGTAAAAAAAGACTGGGGTGTATTTAATGAATCTCGCCAACCCTACAAAGGCTATGATTATGCCCCCAACTACAGTGACGATATAATTACCTTCAATACTAATATAGCCCAAAACGCATCTATCTTCATGCGCATCGAAGGAAAGGATAATGCAGACGTTTTGGTAGATGGGGCCGAATACTGGCAACGTAAGAGCGAACGCGACGAATATATCCTAAAGAAAAAACAGGTTACTATAAAGGGTAAGGTCGCTTACTTAGATATTTCGGGCTGTGAAATTACCGACTTAAACATCTCGGGCAATAAGCATTTGACTACAATCCGCTGTGCAAACAACCCCATGCTCAAAAAGCTAGATGTTTCTCAACACAAAGATTTGAAAGAGCTGGATATTACCCAAACGAACATCTTCACACTCGACCTTTCTCAAGCCGAGAATCTAAAGGTGCTTAAGTGTAGCACTTCTAAAATTGGCTCCTTGGATTTGAGCAAAACCCCTCTATTACAAGAGCTCAATATATCTAATAACGACATCCGTCAGATAGACCTTAGCCATGCTCCTCTCTTGAAAGAATTGACCGTTAGTGGCTGTTCTTTGACCGAATTAGACCTCTCTAAGAACCCTCTTTTAGAGAGCATTCAGGCACATGCCAACGAACTCACGAAGCTTCTTTTCGTCTCTGATCAACTCTATCGAGTAACCGTTTTTGCCAATAAGATTAAAGGAGAGGCTATGACCGCTATGATGCAATCGCTACCTGTTGTCCAAGATCCCGACCGTCAGGCTTACATTGCCGTTTTCTATGAAGGAACAGATATGCCCGAGAGTAATATCTGTATGGAGACGGATGTCGAGATAGCTCGTGAAAAACGCTGGAAGGTAACCAAAGTTGATGCAGACTATGAGGAAAGCGAATACGGAGGAGTTACAGGTTGCGCTCCTATATATGACGTTCTTAAGACGGCAATTTACCCCAATCCTGCACAAGAGTATATCATCGTATCGGGTGTAGAACGTGGAGATCGAGTGGAGCTTCTCACTGTCGAAGGCGTTACGCTGTGGAAGACGCTTGCAGAGCAAAATAGCGTACACATAGATCTCGCAACCGTTCCTGCTGGGTGGTATCTGCTCCAAACAGCAAAAGGGACACACCTCTTACAAGTAACAAAGTAGTCGAAAAACTTTATCCTCGGAGGGTTGTTCCCCAGACTAACGGGACAACTCTCCGACTAAAACAATAAAGGAGTACTATCACAAAGCATTGAGAACAAGGAGAAAAGAAAGTTCCTGTACGTATGTACCTCGTCCCTGTATATTAACAGTGATCCCATATTCCCCCTCTTGTAACGACATCTCGTAGAACCACAATGCTTGGTGTATAGGAAATATCTTTCTCTCTTCCCGATATAATGCCTCTTACCGCTATCAATAAAAAGAAGCCGAGTAACCCTAAAGGTCGCTCGGCTTTTTCAGTTATTCCCTCCTCACAAAGAGGAGGTATATTTTTGTGAACTATGCAACGGCTTCTCTCTTAGATCTCTTCAAAGCGAGCTGTAAAGAAGCGGAGCTGTTTAGGCTCATAAACGAAGCGCAAGCCCTTGATTTGTTCTTTGTTCTTATAGAGGTCGATAACTGCATCTGCCACTACGTCCATATGTTTGTAGGTGTACACACGACGAGGAATAGTCAAACGTACAGTTTCCAATTTGGGTTTGTGGTTTTCTCCCGTATTGATATCGCGACCCGCTGAAACAATACCACGCTCCATACTACGTACCCCGCTCTCGATATAAAGGTTGGCAGCGAGGCTCTGAGCTGGGAACTGTTCCTGTGTAAGATGTGGACAGAAACGACGTGCATCGAGGAATACAGCGTGTCCTCCAACGGGTTCGATAATAGGAACTCCTGCAGCCTTGAGACGATCGCCGAGGTAACGTACCTGAAGTACACGGTGACGGATATATTCATACTGCATAGACTCCTCTAAACCTATTGCCATAGCTTCCATATCGCGCCCCGCAAGACCTCCGTAAGAAGGCATTCCCTCGTAAACAACTACGAGTTCTTTAGCATTCTGGAAGAGTTCCTCATCGTTCATACACAAGAAACCGCCGATGTTTACAAGACAGTCTTTCTTACCACTCATGGTACAACCGTCTGCATAGCTAAACATTTCGTGTACGATTTCGCTGATTGTCTTATCTGCGTAACCTGCTTCCTGCTCTTTGATGAAGTAAGCATTCTCTACACAACGGGTTGCATCATAGAATACTTTGATGCCGTGCTTTTGGGTCAATTCGCGCACAGCACGCATATTTTCCATAGCCACGGGCTGACCTCCTGCCAAGTTTACTGTAACTGCAAGGCAAACATAAGCGATGTTTTCTGCACCTTTCTCGTCAATAAGCTTTTGGAGTTTCGCCAAGTCGATATTACCCTTGAATGGAATATCTAAAGTAGCGTCGTGTGCTTCATCGCGAATGATGTCAACGAAAATACCTCCATTACGCTCTTGGTGGTAACGAGTAGTCGTAAAGTACATATTACCAGGTACGTACTGACCAGGTTTAATAGCTATCTGGCTGAGCAAGTTTTCTGCACCACGACCTTGGTGAGTAGGCACCAAATGTTTGAAACCGAAGTGCTTGCGAACCACTTCCTCTAAGTGGTGGAAGTTACGGCTACCCGCATAAGCCTCATCTCCAATCATCATACCTCCCCACTGTCTATCGCTCATCGCATTTGTACCACTATCGGTAAGGAGGTCAATATATACGTCCTTGGAGTTAATCAAAAAGGTATTATACCCAGCTTCTTGTGCTACTTTGAGACGCTCTTCGCGAGAAATCATCGCTACTGGCTCTACACTTTTGATGCGAAATGGCTCTGCAGGATACTTGCTAAAATCAATCATAATTATACTTGTACTTAATGGTTATTTAATTTACACACCACAAAAAAGCCCCAAAAGGTATATTCTTAAAAGAACAAACCTTAATAGGTCTGTATGTAAATGATGCAATGCAAATATACGTATTATTCTCAGATATGCAAGTAGTAACTCTGTGAGACAATGAAGTATCAAGTATTGCTCACTCTTTTTCTCCTACCAGAACATTTGCAAGCCTACGAAGGCGAGATGCCAGAGGAGCGTTAGCCCCCTCCCAAAGGCTATACTAAGGAGTATAATACATGGGAGATCACAGAGGAGAGTATCATTTTTTATCCAACATAGACGCTCTAAAATCTTGGTACATAAGAGATCTAAGCTGGTTATAAACATCGAAATCAAAACACATTTGTAAACTTTTGGAAATACACATATATTTGCAAATGAGATACCATAAAGTAAAAAATAGATAGACCTTTAATATTAATCGAATATAAGTGTATTTATAAACAAGTTTAAATTATGAAGAAAGTATTTTTCGTAACAATGATGTTGCTCTCTTCTGTAGCTTTGTCTTGGGCACAGAAAGGACCCTCTTTTAGAGCAGATGTAAACTTTATGATCTCAGACTTTGTGGTGCTCTCCAAAAACAGTAGTACCACCATGGGTTCATTACCCACCTTTAGAGTAGGTGGTGCCGCAGAGTTTGCCATTGCAAAGGGGTGTATGTGGCTCCAGGCTTGGCGTACAGCGTGAAAGGGTTCAAGAGCAGTGTTCTGGGCACCACGACAGTTAGACTTAGTAGCCGCATTCATTATCTGGAAGTACCCATCAATGTAGGGTATCGCATAGACTTGGGCAATAAGTTTAACGTATCGGTAGAAGTGGGTCCCTATGTAGCTTTTGGCCTTTTTGGTAGTGCTACCCGAAAGGTAGGTTCGGTAAAAACCTCTAACTCTCTCTTCCAGGAAGATGGCACTATATCCAGATTCGATATGGGTGTAGGAGCATCGGTAGCCTTGGATTACGACCGATACTACGCAACTTTTGGATATGAGCGCGGATTACTTAATATGTCAACGGAAAGTTCTGCCGTAACATTGAACAACCTCAATTACATAATGGGTATAGGCTTCCGTTTCTAACACTCTCCACAATATATCCTCTCTCGCAGTAGAGGAGTATGAAGCATGGGTAGTCCGTAAAAAGGCTACCCATATTTTTATCAAAAGAGATCTGAGTAAGGATACTATAAGAGCTTTTCCTACTCCTTCTACTCTTTACCTCAAACTCTATCCTCCTTTTGTAAAGGATCTAAAAAAGAGGCTATAAGGCATATTTCTTCTCTCCATTTTCATTGAGAAGTTCAAAGGCTCTTGAGCAAAAACTCTCCGAGACCCAGTAAAAACCCTATTTTCCACCAGACAATTCTTTATTTTCAGATTGAATATATATATTTCTAATCTGAATATATATATTTTCAAGTTGCATATATATATTTGTAGATTGCAAATAAAGAATTCCCCGTAAGATTATAAGTTTATAGAGGTAACAAAACTCTTTTTCTCCTATACGATAAACAAGTTAAAGAGGCTTTGCAACAGAATCTACACCACGCTGTTGTTGCTATTCAGGTTCGCTCTCATTTCTATCTACTCTCGACACTTTCTTTATAGAGAATATCTATACAAAAATGGTGTATATTTGTATCCGCATAGTAAGGGGATAAGGTTATAGCTTTTTTGCCGTGCCTTATTTCGTTTTTGTGTGCTTAAAAAAAGTCTTTTTATGGCGTAGACAAAAGCATCTACACTTAGCCCAAAAGGCCTTTTACTCCTAAAGAAAAAGAGATCTCTATAGAGACGATACGATATGACACCACAGGAAGAACTGGCACTTATCAGTACCACCTTTACCGATATAACCGATCTGCAGAGAGGCCAAATGAAAGCTCTTTGGGAGCTCTATACGGACTGGAACAGCAAGATAAACGTTATATCTCGTAAGGATATAGAGCATCTTTATCTCCACCATATACTCCATTCCTTGGGGATACTCAAGGTACTGAAGTTTGCCCCCCAAACAAAAGTGATTGACGTGGGTACGGGAGGCGGGTTCCCTGGCATCCCCCTGGCGATAATGCTACCCGAGGTAGAGTTTACGCTCGTCGATAGCATAGGTAAGAAAATAAAAGTGGCAGAGAACGTTGCCAACGCCATCGGGTTGTCTAATGTCACCACCTATCATACCCGCGTAGAAAATCTCAAAGAGCAGTGTCACTTTGTAGTAACACGTGCCACGATGCCTCTTGCAGAGTTGGTCAAGTTGAGCCGTCATCTCATATCCAAAGAGCAATTTAATGCTCTACCCAACGGTTTTATTGCTCTTAAGGGAGGTAATTTGGCGGGAGAACTGTCCTCTTTTGGCAAAAAGGCCATGGAAGAAGAGCTTTACCCGTTTCTCCCCGATCTTTATTTCAAAGAGAAAAAGGTTGTCTATCTGCCCCTTTAACCCAATAACAAAAACCTATCAGAGATGCAGACTTCTGTTCATCAACTTACCTTTAATTACGTCGAAGAAAATACCTATATACTCGTAGACGAAGCAACCAAAGAGGCAGCAATTATCGATTGCGGATGTATGAACGAGGCGGAAGAGCAACGTTTAGTACAGACGATACAAAAGTTGGGAGTAACCCCTCGACTTCTTCTCTTTACTCATTTACACTTCGATCATTGCTGGGGAGCAGCCTTTGCGGCAGAGCAATACGGTCTGACCCCTATGGCGCATGACATCGAGATACAAAAGATGCCTCCTCTGGTAGAGCAATTACTTGCCTTTGGGTTTCCCAATACAGAGGTACGTCCTCAACCCTCCTATGCCCCTTTACACGAGGGAGATGAAATTAAGTTGGGTGCAACAACGCTAAAAGTACTGTTGGTACCAGGGCACACTCCTGGGCATATCGCTTTTTACGAACCTGTAGACGGCTCTCTCTTTGCAGGCGACGTACTCTTTGTAGGCGGTGATATTGGGCGTACCGATCTACCTGGGGGGAGTTTCTCTACGCTCATCAAGAGTATTAAGGAGGAGCTTCTGCCGCTGCCCCTTACGACTAAAGTCTATTCGGGGCATGGCCCCTCTTTCGACATGGATTCAGTTCATAAATATAATCCCTATATCCAATAAAAAAAATGGACACAACTAAATTTTCCACCCGTCATATCGGTATCTCCGACAAGGATTTACCCGAGATGCTCCAAGCAGTAGGAGTATCTTCCGTTGACGAACTTATGCACCAAGTATACCCAGAGAATATCTTTCTCAAAGAACCTATAGATATTCCTGAGGCGATGACAGAGCGTGAGCTTGCAGAGCATATCGCCGAGCTTGGCTCCAAGAATAAAACGTTTACTTCCTATATCGGTCAGGGCTGGTATGATACGGTAACTCCTGCACCGATCCAACGCAATGTGTTGGAAAACCCAGCCTGGTACACTTCGTATACACCCTATCAGGCAGAGATTTCACAGGGACGTTTGGAAGCTCTTTTCAATTACCAAACCGTAATTACCGAGCTAACAGGCTTGCCTCTGACCAACTGTTCTCTACTCGATGAAGCTACGGCAGGGGCAGAAGCGGCTCTTCTTCTTTTCAACGAGCGCACACGTGCACAGGTAAAAGAGGGTGCAAAAACTCTTTTTGTAGACAAGCGTCTCTTCAAGAGTACACAGGCCGTAATACGTACACGTGCTATCCCTCAGGGGATGAACCTCGTAGTGGGCGACTATGAAACGTTGGAATTTACTCCCGACATCTTCGGAGTGATGATTCAGTACCCCGATATGAAGGGGGCGGTACACAACTACGAAGAGTTTGTGGCTAAGGCTAAGGCCAACGGTTCTATGGTGGCTGTAGCGGCAGATCTTATGAGCCTTGTACTTCTTACACCTCCAGGAGAATGGGGGGCAGATGTGGTATTCGGTTCTTCTCAACGCTTTGGTATCCCCATGTACTTCGGGGGTCCTTCGGCAGGATACCTCTCTTGCCGTATGGAATATAAGAGAGAAATCCCTGGGCGTATCATCGGTATGTCCAAAGATGCTTATGGGCATCCTGCCTATCGTCTTGCCCTCCAAACTCGTGAGCAACACATCAAGCGTGAAAAAGCAACTTCCAACATCTGTACGGCACAGGCTTTGCTCGCTACAATGAGTGGTCTTTACGCTGTGTATCACGGAGCGGAAGGTTTGCGTCAGATAGCACGCCGCATCCACTCTTATACAGGATTCTTGAATGAGAAACTGGCAGAGCTGGGCTACGATCAAAGAAACCAAGAGTTTTTCGATACCCTCCACGTACGTATGCATGAGGGAGTTTCTATCGACCGCGTTAAAGAAATCGCTCTTGAGTGCGGTGTAAACTTCTTCTACTTCCCATGCGGCAGATGCATAGGTATAAGCCTCGACGAAACCACCCTCCCATCAGACATCGGCGTACTCTGTTACATTTTTGCTGAAGCTGCAGGTAAGGAAGTTCCTTCTCTCGAAGGCTTGAGCAGTGATAAGATATACGTATCTGAGAAGAAAGTACGTACCAGCGACTTCCTCCAATACGATGTCTTCAACGACTACCACACAGAAACCGAGTTGATGCGTTATATCAAACGCTTGGAACGCAAGGATATTTCTTTGGCGCACTCTATGATTTCTCTTGGCTCTTGTACGATGAAGTTGAACGCTGCGAGCGAACTTTTCGCTTTGAGCAACCCTAACTTCTGCAACATTCACCCCTATGCACCTGATGATCAAGTGGAGGGTTACCTCGAAATGTTGGATAATTTGAGCGACTACTTAGCTAAGATTACGGGCTTTGACGCTACATCTCTCCAACCTAACTCTGGAGCTTCGGGCGAGTATGCAGGGTTGCGTACTATCCGCACCTACCTTGAAAGCATCGGTCAGGGACATCGTGATGTGGTAATTCTTCCTGCTTCTGCTCACGGAACCAACCCTGCAAGTGCTGTACAATGCGGTTACAAGTGCGTTATCATCAAAACCGATGAGCGCGGTAACGTAGATTGGGACGACTTCATGGCTCAAACCGAAGCACATAAAGATCAGATTGCAGCGATGATGATTACCTACCCAAGTACCCATGGCATCTTTGAAACAAACATCGTAGATCTATGCCAACGCATCCACGACTGTGGAGGTCAGGTGTATATGGATGGTGCCAACATGAATGCACAGGTGGGCTATACAAACCCTGGATTTATCGGAGCTGACGTGTGTCACTTAAACTTACATAAAACGTTCGCTATACCTCACGGTGGTGGTGGCCCTGGTGTTGGTCCTATCTGCGTAGCGAAACACTTGACCCCCTTCCTTCCTAAGCACGTTATCCGCTTCGAGGATGAGCAGAACCAAGTGGCTGCCGCTCCTTACGGAAGTGCGGGAGTAGCAATCATCACGTATAGCTACATCCGTTTGCTCGGATTCGAGGGTTTGCGCCAGTCTACTGCAATGGCTATTCTCAACGCTAATTACATGGCGTCACGCTTTAAGGATACTTACGGTATACTCTATACAGGAGCAACTGGCCGTGTAGGTCATGAGTTGATTCTCGAGTGTCGTAAAGTGAAAGAGGAGTGTGGAGTGGACGAAAGCGATATCGCAAAACGCTTGATGGACTTTGGCTATCATGCTCCCACACTATCTTTCCCCGTACATGGCACTTTGATGATCGAGCCCACCGAAAGCGAAAGCAAGGCAGAGCTTGACCGCTTCTGCGATGTCATGGATTGCATCTACCAAGAAACTCGTGAGATCATGGAGGGTAAAGCAGACAAGGTAGACAACGTGTTGAAGAATGCTCCTCACCCACAATACGAAGTAGTTGCCGACGAATGGAAGCACAGTTATCCACGTAGCAAAGCTGCTTTTGCTCTTCCCTTCCTGAAAGAAAATAAGTTCTGGATCAACGTAGCACGCGTAGACAACGGATTTGGAGACCGTAACCTTATCCCTACAATGTGCGACTGCGAAGGCTTCTTCTCTCAACTCAAGGAAGAACAGGGTAAATAATCCTATATTTTAACGATGAGTACTCCCTCTGAAGGTCTTGGCCAACAGAGGGAGTTTTTTATTGGCTACTGTATAGAACAGCGTCATAGTATTACTTAGAAACAAAAACACCTCTGCATAGAGAAAACTCCAGCAGAGGTATTGATTTTCAGCAAAAGGGAATCATCAACCCTTGCTCAATAGGAATAGCACTCTTATCAAAGGATAACCTTTACAGCCTTGTTAGCAACGCGAACGATATAGGTACCCTTGGGAAGAAGAGAAATATCCACGCGAGCAGCTCCCTCGTTATTAGTGGTCGCTGTGCGTACAACTCTTCCCTCTACGGCATATACCTCCACATGAGTAAGAGGAGTAGCTTTTTCAACAGAGAGTACATTGCCTACCTCGTTGGCATAAACGGCAAAAGTTGCTTCTTCTATTTTGTTTACAGACTTAACCACTTCAAAAACAGCATTTACACGGACGTCTTTCTCCGTTGTCGTAAACTGCTTAGAGGCGAGAATATCGGTTACCGTATTTTCTCCATCTGGATTAATAACCGTTAGCGTCAAGGTTTTGAGCTCCACATTGTCGGTGCCAGGTACGGGTACAGCGATTACTTTGAGCAGTTGCCCAGGCTTAACCTTCTTGAGTTGCTCAGCATCGTAGCCCTCGATGCGTATTATTCCAGGCCCCTCTGCGGAGAGTTCTACCTTGCAAGTTATTTCTTGGAATACTGCTTTTACTGTAACATCGGCATTTACCGTAAACTCCATTACATCCATAATAGAGACCTCTCCTGCAAGCAGCTCTACAAGTTTGTAGCCCTCGTTAGGGGTAGCTTTTACTTTTAGTAGTGTACCCTCTTCTATCTGGTTAAGAGCATCGGAAGGCATACCTACAATCTCTAAAGTTACTTTCTAACGTAACAGCATAGTATGTTGCCTCTCCCTCGTACTCTTCTATTTGGTAGGTATCTTCATTTTTGAAGAAAATACTCCAGTTCTTTGCTTTAGCTGCAGCGACTGTTTTCTTGCTACACTTGTTGCCTTCCTCCCTATCACTTGCCTTACCAATGGCGGTTATCTTTGCTTTTTGAGTTTCTTCTCTATTAGGAAGAGCCTCTACGATGCGTTGCATTTCTTCTTTAGAAATCTGATTAAAAAAGAGATACATACGCGCCAAAGCGGGGCAATTCTCGATATTAACAGAGGTTAGTTTATTCTTTTCGCAGTAGAGATCCGTTAGCTTTTGACTTCCAGACACATTGAGTTGAGTTAATTCTGCATTGTAACAAGAGAGATACTGCAACTTTGGACTATTAGTTATCTCCAATTTTGTAAGAGGATTGCTTCCACATGTAACACTTGTAAGACTCTTACAATCAGAGAAATCAATTGAAGTAAGTTTATTTTCATAGCAACTCAAATCGTTTAGTTTCTCACACTTTTGAAGATTCAGTGTATTCAAATTGCAGTTTTGGCACTCTACCGTTTCTATATTAGGACATTCCGAAAGGTCAAGAACTTCCAAATCTGAAGAAGTAGAAACTTCTAAAGTCTTAAGTGCGCTACAACCTTTTAATACCAAAGTTTTAGTCTTAGAGCCACTTGCCTTTAGAGAAGTTAATGCGGCACATCCCGTAAAATCTAAGTTTTCAAAGTCATTATAGCGGCAATCTACCTTAAGAAGCTTTGTTAGTCCTGCAACTTTAAGATGCTTTATGTTGGCACTCTTACAATAAAGCTCCTCCAATAGAGCACTTTGACTGCAGTCTAATGTTTCCATCTTAGCATAGTCGCAGTCAAACTCTGTAACATCTCCTGTAATTGTTACAGTCTTATCGGTCATTGTATATACTCTTTTCGAGGGGTCGTACACTCCTTCCACGCCTGTAAGAGTTACATCTCCATTGGCCTTCAGGCTAAACTTAATGATAGGTGTTCCTTCGTCATTGTGATTGTCTGCGAGATCTTTAACCGAAATGGTAATCACATTGTCGGCAAGCACAGAATTTGGGAGCAAGGATGCAAAGAAAAGACTTAGAAAAAGTCCGAATAAGTTTCTAAAATTCATAACACAAACTATTTTTTATTCGATTATTAGTCAAAGATTGGATAGAGCATTCTCTCGAGTTTGCCTCATATGCAATGAGGAACAAATTATTCTCTAATAGAGTTTTCCATAATCAGCACTCCCATAAGCACATAAAAAGGCTACTGGAAGCTCGATTGAGTACTACTTTCGGCACAAAGGTAAATACTATTTTGTACTAATAATCAAAATAATAATACTAAATCACCATAATTTAGTACTAATAACCCTTTTAAGCTAAAGAATATAAGTAGAAATGAGTAGCTCAGTCCCTTTTCAAGAGAAGGAAGAAAGGGATTACACTACAAAAGAAATGATAGTAATGAGCGAGTAATTACCCTTTGCAAGACTCTCTACTGTATAGAGCGCAACCAATACTTTATAAGTTCGGCTCCATGGAGACTTATATAGCTCTCGGGGTGGAACTGAACAGCATATATCGGCAAGGAACGGTGGCGAAGAGCCATGATAGTGTTGTCGCTCTTGGCATAGGCAACTACGCGAAGCTCTTTCGGAAAAGTCTCTTCGTCCACAACCCACGAATGGTAACGTCCTATGCAACTATCCAGAGGAAAAGCAGAAAACCACTCTTCCGTCGGAGAGGATAAACGCAAATAATCGGCATGACCGTGCAGAGGGCGAGATAGTTGGCGCAAATTTCCCCCAAAGAAACAAGCCAAAGCCTGCAATCCCAAACACACCCCCATTATAGGCATTCGCCGATAGGTGCGTTCGATTAAATCGAAAAGCCCCTTCATTTCTGTAGGATGCCCAGGCCCAGGCGAGAGTAGTAACGCATCGAAAGTATCTAATTGCATCTCTCCACACACCTCTATGGGATAGACCTCGTAAGAGCATCCATCAGTATTTCGTATAATCTCAATAAGATTGTAAACAAAAGAGTCGTGACAGTCTGCAACCAGTATATGCGCCATAAGTGCAGGCAAAGTTATAGTATATTTGTCGAGGAATAGGTATTTGCTCTAAGGAATACCCGAAAGAAAAATATGAGACAGGACATTATGGAAAAGGTACACCCATCGGAAGAGGTGCGTGGCGTATTCAATAAAATGAATCGGTTGGGAGCATTGGGTACGCCTTTCCTCTTTGCCGTGGACTATGCGCTCCAGAAAGGTTTTATTATTACCCATCCTACCGAGCAGAGGGAGATACACTTTCAAGTAGGAGCTATAAGCAATGGACTTCCACCTCTGGGTAACGAAGAAAAGAATCTACCTCCCCAAGAGGAGTTGCTACACGTATCGCCCATTACTTTTAACGACTATCTTTTCAAATACCACCGCATAGAGCAGGCTCTTCAAAGAGGCGATTCCTTTCTTGCCAACCTAACAATCAAAACTCCTATCAGTACTCCACTTTCTTTGGAACAGATCTATACACGGGCTTCTGCGCCCTATAAACTTCTCGTTCCTAATAGTTTTCTTTCTTTCTCTCCCGAGCGTTTTGTCTCTATAACCCATGGGGGCAAAAGAATCGAAACCTGCCCGATGAAAGGCACCATAGATGCTTCTCTTCCCAATGCAGAGGAGTTGATACGCAATGATTATAAGGAAACGGCAGAGCATTATACTATTGTAGATCTTATGCGTAATGACTTGGCGCGAGTAGGACGCAATGTGCGTGTGGAAGAGTTTCGTTACATAGATCGAGTACCTACACTACGAGGAGAGTTACTACAGGTAAGTTCTCGGATTGTAGCCGATTTCGAAGAAGAAGCCTTCTCTCGTTTGGGAGATATATTTCATGCTTTATTGCCTGCAGGTTCTATATCTGGAGCTCCCAAACAAGCTACCCTCAAGGCGATTCACGAGGCAGAGGGAGAAAGCAGAGGGTACTACACTGGGGTTTTTGGCTATTTCGATGGCTCTTCTTTGGACTCGGGCGTGCTCATACGTTTCATAGAATGCGATGAGGAGGGGGAGACATTTTTCCGAAGCGGTGGAGGAATAACCATAAACAGTCAACCCGAGGAGGAGTATGAAGAGGTGATACAGAAGATCTACCTCCCTTTTACTTAATATCTCAACAGGAGGAAAAACTCTGTACTAAAATCATTTTTACAGATAAGGCTCGTCAAAGTTCGCTATCTATGGAACAGCTTTTTATAGAAAGTATTGCCCTAAGGGAAGGAGTAGTGCAACTGAAAGATCTACACCAAGAAAGAATAGACCGCACACTACGAGACCATGCATTGCCCGCTCTACAGCTTCCCGATTTAGAAGTGCTATGCCCTATCGATTGTCGGCAAGGGCTTACCAAGTGTCGTATTATCTACGGAGATAAAATAGAGCATATATCTTTTGAAAAGTATAAGCAACGCCCCCTAAAACATATAGCCTTGGCCGCTCTTCCGTCCGATTATAGCTATCGCTACAAGAGTACCAATCGCTCTGTACTAGAGGGACTGCGCCGTGAAAGTGGTGCCGACGAAGTAATTCTGTTCAACTCAAAAGGGCATTTGACCGATAGTAGTTATACGAACCTTATTTTCCTGCAAGAGGGAAGTTGTTACACGCCCTCAACTCCTCTCTTAGAAGGAGTACAACGACACTATCTATTGGAGAAGAATCGAATCGAGGAGAGAGAAATTACCCTTCAAGGCCTCAACGAATACGACTATATAGGACTTATCAATGCTATGATGCCACTGGAAGAAATGCCTCTTTTTGCTGTGAAAGATTTACTTCGATAACGCTCCCAGTACCCCAAGTACAACACAAATTCGGCAAGCATTACCTCCCATTGTAAAAGAAGACGACAATAAAAAAGCACCTCAGAAGTTTTTCTAAGGTGCTTTTCTCTTTTCAGCATATACCTGCACTTACTTCAGAGGCTTAATGTGCTGTAAGTTGACAGGCTTAATCATATTTTCAGGGCTCAAGATCGTATCAAGGTCTTCCTTAGTAAGAATGCCATGCTCCAGTACAAGGTCATAAACACCACGACCTGTCTCCATAGCCTCTTTAGCAATCTTCGTTGAGTTCTTGTACCCAATTACTGGGTTCAAGGCTGTAACGATACCGATGCTATTGCGTATGTAGTTGCGACAGTCTTCTTCGTTGGCTGTGATACCATCTACACAGAGCAAGCGGAATGTATCCATACCATTAATGAGCAAATCACAGCTCTCGAAACAGCATTGCGCCATAACAGGCTCCATAGCGTTAAGCTCCATTTGAGCAGCATCACCTGCCAAAGTAACGGTCAAATCATTACCCATTACCTTGTAGCATACCTGACTCAACACTTCTGGGATAACTGGATTTACCTTACCAGGCATGATAGAAGAGCCTGGTTGCATAGCAGGAACGTTGATTTCGTGCAAACCACAACGAGGTCCTGATGCCAAAAGACGGATATCGTTACCAATCTTATTGAGCTTAACGGCAATGCGTTTAAGTGCCGATGAGTAACCAATCATTACGGAGGTATCGCTCGTAGCACCGACAAGATCTTTGGTAAGTTTTATATCCCAACCTGTAATCTCTGCAGTAGCCTTAATACAAGCCTCTGCATAGCCAGGCTCTGAGCAAATTCCCGTCCCTATAGCGGTTGCTCCCATGTTAATAGTGAGGAATTGCTTCGCAGCAAAATCTAAATACTCTATTTCTTCCTCAAGGATAGAAGCAAATCCGCCGAATGTCTGGCCTAAAGACATAGGCACGGCATCTTCGAGCTGAGTACGCCCCATTTTAAGGATATGAGCAAACTCTTCGCTCTTTTTTCTGAGAGAACGAATAAGCTCTTCGAGATGTGGCTTCAGGGAAAGATGCTTTGCATATAATCCCAAATGAATAGCCGTTGGGTAGGCATCGTTGGTTGATTGGCTACAATTTACATGGTCATTGGGTTGTAAGTATTGATACTCCCCAGGTTGATGTCCCATAAGCTGGAGCCCGCGGTTACAGATCACCTCATTAGCGTTCATATTGGTCGTTGTTCCCGCCCCACCCTGTATCATATCTATTGGGAACTGATCGTGGTGCTTACCTTCAATAATCTCGCGACAAGCTCCAACGATTGCTTCGTACTGCTCTTTGGTCAATAGCCCGTGAGCATAGTTGGCTATCGCTGCTCCCCATTTGGTATAAGCTAAGCCGTTAATAAAGAGAGGGTACTGATCAAGACGAAAGTTACTTATACGAAAGTTCTCAATCCCTCTGAGGGTCTGCACTCCATAGAGTTTGTCTACAGGAATCTCTCTCTCTCCGAGAAGGTCGCTTTCAATGCGCACTTTATTGTTCGTATCCATCGTATATAGTTATTTATGTGTTATACTCGTCGAACGTTGAAATTTAATGTGTTCCGCAAAGGTACACTTAAATATCTAATAACAACGCTCTTAGCAATAAATAAGAATTTTCTATTCATCTGCATATAAATAAAGAGAAGTAGTATCTCCTTGACGCAGATACTACTTCCCCTATTTTGTCAGGCTCTGTGCCCTATTACTTTAGGTTGGGATTTACCTTATTCCATTCAGCAACGGGAGGCAGAATACCCATATCAATAACCTGATCGCGCAACGCACAAAGATGTTGATAGCTTTGATCCAAAAGTGCCAACTCCTCAGGGGTTCCCTTCATTTCGTGGCATACGACTCCCTCTTTGGTAATGTTGTTTTCCATAGCCATCATAATGTGGTTGTACTTTTCATTTGCCACATAGCATCCCGAAGGCTGCGTAAAAGGAGTTCCCCCCATAGCGGCTGCAATCATTTGCACCGATACATAAGAAGGACTTTGGAAGCTGGAGCGACCACGTAACTTAATGATATTAGCTCCCCCCTTAACCACTCTCTCTTTTAGAGCTGCCCACTCCTCATTAGAGAGTTTATCACTACCAATCAGAGAGGTAAGAGGCGTACCTTCTACCTGCGCTGTAGAAGCAAAAACAGCCATCATCTCTCCATGACCTCCATAAGTACGACAATTGGTTACTTTGCTTTGGAGCACTCCGAAGTGCTTTGCCAACTCACTTTGTAGACGAGTGGTATCTAAAGCAGCCAGTGTGGTTACTTGAGATGGTTTCAGGCCAGAGTGAACAAGGGTTACAAGCCCCGTAATATCGGCAGGGTTGAAAATAATCGTTACATGCTGTACATCAGGACAATAACGTTTGATATTACGACCCAACTCGGCTGCGATTTCGGAGTTCCCTCTCAATAAATCTTCACGAGTCATACCCTCTTTGCGAGGTGCTCCACCAGCAGAAACGATATACTTTGCTCCTGTAAAAGCCTTTTCAATACTATCTGTAAAGGTAATGTTCAGCCCCTCGAAACCGCAGTGACGCATCTCCTCGGCTACCCCTTCCAATCCTTGGATGAAGGGGTCATAGAGGCAAATATTAGGTGTAAGACGCATCATCGCTGCCGTCTGTGCCATATTGGAGCCAATCATACCAGCAGCTCCAACAAAAACCAATTTATCTTCCGTCAAGAAACTCATAGTTTTTCTATTTAAATTATTTACATATTCTCCCCTTTGTTTATCCAGTTATCGCATAATTACCAGGGACTTGGACAAAGATACTCCTTTTCATCCATCTTTACAAACGAAAAGTTTTGGGAGTAAACATACATCTTTTCTCATCTATCTATCCTTTGGTTTAGCTCTTTAATTAGAAGTTTTTGCCTTAAACAAGCACAAGACTTTTAGAAAAACATTTCAGAAAAACAATATGATGTCGCATTAGAATGGTAAAATTTATTATTTTTGGAGCAGGCATTTTTATAATAAGTATTTGGATATTATGATTAAAGAGAACTTCTTTCGATTAGTAGGAGTGCTCTTGGTACAGTTACTTCTTTTTACCGTACCCATGAGTGCTCAGAAAAAATCACCCCAGAGTAATGGAAAAAAAGTTACTTCAAAAACCCCCTTGAGAGTATTACCAGAGGATGGAGTTAAGGCCAATCATCTACATTGGAACGATTACCAAAGACTACAAAAGGCAGGGGTAATGTTTTTTGATAGTACACCATCTCTGCAAAGTGGAGGACTCCGAACCAACGTCAATGATCTACTGTACAACGAAGAGTTTCAAACTTCGGCAGGGTTTGGAAAGATGACAATCATTGATGCCAATAATGACGGCAACACATGGATGTACAACATGCAAGAAAAATATATCCTGTACAACTACAATCTTTCAGAAGCTGATGAATGGGCTATAACCCCGAGCATTAACCTTGTTGCGGGACGACTTTATTACGTTGGTTGTACGGTAAATGCAGGTAGCCTTTATGACTCGGAGCACATGGAGGCTAAATGGGGCAAAAGCCCAACAGTAGCTGGGTTATCTAACGAGTTAATTCCTGAAGTCGAGATATATGACACTACCCCAAAAACCTATGAAAAAGAGGTGCTTATCGAGACTACGGACAACTACTTCTTCGGGTTTCATGCGACCAGTAGAGCCAATAAATACCAACTACACTTGAGAAAGATCTACATCAAAGCAGGTCCCCTTGTAACCTCTCCAGACAAGGTTAGTGAACTTAAGATCACTCCTGACCCCACGGGGTTAAATAGGGCAAAAATTGCTTTCAAGGCTCCTACTCAAGCTATCAACGGGACTGCCCTCACCAACCTTACCCGCATTAGTATATTTAGAGGCAATCAAGAGATCAAATCTTTTGCGAACCCTGCTCCTGGAAGTCTTCTTGAGCATGAAGACATACACGCTAAAAACGGAATAAACGTATATACAGTTATTACTTATAGTGGTACAGAAGAGGGGCGTAAAACACAAGCCTCTGCACGTGTAGGAGTAGACCGACCACAAAGTCCCGAAAAATTCAAGGCCTACGATGAAGAGACAAAAATACGTTTTACTTGGGATGCTGTGAGCGAGCAAGGGGAAACAGGAGGTTGGGTTAATCCCGAAACCGTCAACTATGAGATTCGCGCAATGAATCAAGATGGCGAACCTGGAGAGCTCGTTGCCGTAGTAACCAAAGAAACCACCCATACACTCGAGATGAACCCCAATCAAGGAGAACAAAATCTTGCTACTTGGTATCTTGCCGCCAGCAATGCTGCAGGAACCAGTGATAATGCCTACACCTACCTCTTGATGGGCGAAGCCTATAAAGTGCCTTTTATGGAGAGTTTCCCCGAAACAAACTATGAAACGGTGGTTTGGATCAATAAAAACAGCAAACAATCCTTTACTATCATCGACTATGACCATGCAGATGGCGACGGTGGTTCCTTAGCTTTCAAGGCAGATAACAATAGAGAGTGGAGTGCTATCAACTTTGGGAAAATTACCCTTAAGAATACTCAAAAGCCCTATTTGGTATTCTATCACAAGTGCTCCGAAGAGAAGCCCGTGCGCATGGAAGTTATTGGCAAAAAGCCCAATGGTGAAGAGGTAATTTTAGAAACGATAGATTATAGCACTACAAAAGTTCCTCAGTGGACAATGAAACGAGTAAGTCTCGAGAGCTTAAAAGGCGAGCGTTACGTTATGCCCCGCTTTAAGGCCTACGGGCAAGCAGGAGTACAACTCTCTCTGGATGCTATCTCTGTCATAGATCTACCTAAACGCGACCTCGCTTTGGAACTCTTTACGCCCAAAAAGATTGTTAAAGGAGAGCCTTTTTCTGTCAGCACAGTAGTCAAGTGTTTGGGAGAGGAGTTAGTATCTGACTACACTGTTACTGTTTACATTGATGGTAAGGAAGTAAAACAACTGAACGTTAAAGCACCCTTTAATACATTCGGAGAAATCCAAACTATCGTTTTCGATGGACTTCAAATAGATGGTGTAGCAGGAGAAACCGCTCAAATAAAAGCTATTGTGACGACAGAAAACGACGGCAATGCTTCGAACGACAATGAAGTAAAAAATATAACTCTGCTCACCTCTACTCTACCCTCTGCAACTGCTCTCAAGGCACAAAATAAAGAGGGTAAGGTACGCCTCTCATGGCAAGCCCCCGCCTCTAATTCCGTACTTATTACAGAAAGCTTTGAGGACTATAGCCCTTGGCTCACCCAGTTTGGCAAATGGACTACCGTGAATGGTAAAGAAGAAGCTACGGCAGGGGCTCTATTCAAGAGAACAACCTATCCATTGCAGGGTACACCGTTCGCTTTCTGTGTAATGAATCCAAGTGCAATTTCTCCAGAGTGCTTGCGTCTTTTCCCCGAGATGTCGCCCCGTACGGGAGATCAATACGCAGCAAGTATCTACGAGTTTATAAACTCCGAGATTGTAGATGCAGACGAATGGCTTATCAGCCCTCTTTTGTCGGGCGAGAAACAGACAATAAGCCTTTGGGTACTGAATCAAAAATCTGGTTCTAAGCCTTATCCCGAAACGTATGACTTGCTCTTTTCGAAAACAGACAAGAATATCGCTTCTTTTGAGAAGTTGGGAGAAAGTCGTGTCGTTTCTGGCGTTGTTTGGGAAGAGGTACGTGTGGAAGTGCCCGAGGGAGCACGCTACTTTGCCCTCCACCGTATCACAGGAAAAAAAGACACCTATATGATGGGAATAGACGATATTACCTTCAAGGCTTCTGCTGGTACGATCACGGGATACAAGGTATATCGCAACAATCAACTTCTCAGCACACTCGAGGGCGAGGCTACGACCTCTTTTGAAACCGACTATGTGAAAGGCGAGGAAACGTATGCAGTAACCGTTCTCTTCGACAATGGCATCGAATCGGCTCCTGTGTATGTAACCGTTCCTACCCATATAGAAGCTATTTTGAAAGAAGAGGGTCGTGCTGATATTTACACAATAGATGGTCGCCTAATCCGCCGTAATGCAACGGATGCGGAGGGGCTTCCAGCGGGTATCTATATTGTAAACAATAGAAAATGTATCGTTCGTTAAGTGTTGAGTTTCTCTGTAGAGTTCTTTCTTAGTAAAGACCTCTACGGGGCTTCGCCCCCTGGGGCTATAGGAAGGCTCCAACGGTAACGAAATTTCAAATACCATAATTTGTAAAGAAGGGCTTTGCCAAGATTCATTTGGCAAAGCCCTTCTTTCTGGTCTGTTAGGATGTATAAAGTGGTAGTGTTCGGGATAATGTCTGAAAAATGTGCATACCTTTCCCTCTCCAATCTTTAGCATCGGAGAGAGAAAAAATAGGAAACAGCAACTCCAATAAGCAGATTTTTCGCTACGTAAGCACCCTTTTAATGCGTTTATCACTTCAACTTTCTCGTTTCATCTTGTACAATTCTCTATATTAAGACTGAATATACATATACGCAACTTGAATATATATAAACGCAATCTAAATATACATATATTCAGATTGGGAATAGAGAAATACACATAATGAAAGTAACTTTTACACCTATACAATCTGTTTTCTGAAAAGACTTAATCAGTTTATTTCCTCTTTACGAAAAAGGGTTAGGAAAAGTAGATAGATAGGGCGGACGAGCTTTTATGGATACAAAGCCTATCGAAAGAAGAGAAAAGAAGCATCGGCGTGTGAAGAGCTTCTTTGAAATATGCACCTCACATACAAGAAAGCAACCTCTCTGCTACGAATGGGCTATACTTAGCGAGAAAGGGTAAATAAAGGAAGCTCGGTTACTCGCTTTTTGAAACAGTATTAAAACGCGTGATATTCTTTTTCAAAGGAAAATATCTGTCGCTCCCCGCTCTTTGCCGATAATCTCTTTATTGAGCCAACGCTCCTGTCGAGAGGAAAATATGATAAGGCTATCCTCTTTTTTGTCCATAATTTCGCTCGCCAATATCTTGAGTTCTTTGAGTTTGGCCTCCGATATCTCTCCCTCAAAAACGGAGTTCTGAATCCAGTTGAGATATTTGCGACAGAGTTTTAG
The DNA here is from genome assembly GCF_900167105.1 of Porphyromonas circumdentaria. GTDB lineage: Bacteria > Bacteroidota > Bacteroidia > Bacteroidales > Porphyromonadaceae > Porphyromonas > Porphyromonas circumdentaria. The sequence continues at coordinate 34,906 of NZ_FUXE01000007.1, forward strand.
CATCTTTGCCACACGCTTCTCCTTAATATCGTAAACTAAAATGATATACATCACCAATACATTTTGAAGGGTTGATACTCCTCTACTCCCAATATATCTTTGGCCAGTTTGTAACACTCCAATTTGACTAAGTGTTTATAACTAACTGAGCGATTTAGTTTGCGATGTTTTATAGTCTCTTGTAGTCGCTCCTCAAAAGCTTGCACAAAGAGTTTTTTGCCGTTATTGTTGAGGATGCAACGGTTGAGCTGTCGGTCGAAATGCTTTTCCTGTATAATCCTCTTGTTTAACACCTTAAATATCGTTCTGTCTACGAGTATCGGTTTGAAGATTTCGGAAATGTCCAAGCAGAGCGAATACCTCCTCTCTCCTGGAGTATGCAAGTAACTAATCGTAGGATTCAATTGAGTTTGATGAATAGCCTTAAGACAGAGCGAGTAACACATCATATTGCCAAAAGAGATGAGAGCATTTATCTCATTTTGTGGAGGCTGTTTACTGCGCGCCCCCATTTCAAAACTCTCTATAATGGTATTAAAAGCCGCATAATATAACTGTCGGATATTGCCCTCGATACCCATGAGAGCCTCGACGGAGGTAGAGGTTTCGATACAAGCAGCATACTTTTCGATGAGTTCAATGGTTGAGAGCAACTCTTTCCCTCGATTGTTGTAATAGGAGAGGTTCTTCTGTATGTTGAAAGAAGCACCTGTGATGAATTTCTGTGCCAATAGCAAACGTCTCTTCTTATTCTTATGAGCAGCAGCTTGTGCTAATAGCATTTTACCCGAGAGGAGAGCGTCTCGAGGCATAAATGAGCCTGTATAGTTCTCATAATAATCGAAAAAATGAACGACTACACCTTGCTGCCCGAGAAAATTGTATAAACTGCTATTAGCCTTTAATGAACCAAAAACGTAGAGTTCGTCAATATCTTCTATCGGGAGGTATCTTGCAGGTCCTGGGGTGTATTTGTCTTCTCCCAACTCCTCATAGGGGGTAAACTTCAACGTATTGTCTTTTCGCTCCAATTCGCCTGGGTTGAATAGATAGTAACTCTTCTTCATGCTTCTTCTTCTCCACAGTAACAAAATTCATAATAGCTACAGTTGCGACAAAAACTTCGCTTTATAAGTGGGGGACAGACTTCACTTGAGGCAATACGAGTTATGTCGGCCTCCATCTGCACAATGTGCTCTCGGTCTATGTCGCTTAGAAATATGCACTCTTTCTTTCGCAGAGCAGGGTACTCCAATATGCCAGAAACGCCCTCTATTCCATTGCGCTCGAAAACATAGATATAGTATTTGAGTTGCCACTCGTGTGCCTTTTCTATTTTGTTGGATTTCTTTATCTCGTGTATAATGTGTTCTTTAGGATCGTAGAAATCGACCTTTATCCCATCTATAGCAACCTCTTCATATTTTACAGAACGCTGAGGATAACTTTGCTCATGAATGAGCTTACCCTCATATACAAGGTCTGAAGTGTGTTCGAAACTAATCTGATTGGAAAATAGCCATAGCTTTCTGTGGCAGACCTGATAGTAATTGAAATGTGTTCCCGTGATAATCATATTCTATTGTAAAGGGTACTCGCTCTATAAATAAAACTTTGTTTTGAAGATTCTCGCAAAGCCTTTCCAATAGTTAATATGGTATCTAAACTCATAAATAGGGTTTCTTTAATTGTTTCACAATATGCGTACACAACCAAAGCCTTGTGAGCACTCCTCTCCTACTCCACTTGCATATAAGATGTGCATCAAGTCCACAGGGGCTTTCACTCGAAAGCGACACATAAACCCTTTCACTTTCGTCTCATAAGGAGTATTCGCCTTGACTTTGATAAGTGCAGATTTGGGAATATTTAGAGGTTCAAATTCAAAAAAGTCCTCTCCAGAATAGGTTTTATTGTGATAAGCTTCATAACGATTGAGCAAACCATATCGAATAGCTTCTCGCGCCTTTTCATGCAAAGGGGATATGTACTCTGTACTCAAGTCTTCCCTACGCATTCGCAAGCAGATCGGAGACAATGTCTCAAAACGCATTTCGGAAGAGAGTGAGGGAGAGAGGAGTGCCTCTATATTTTGCACTTTGAATTGAACAGAAGAGTACTTATCGCCAATCTCAAAGACTTGATTCAAAAATATACCTTGGATAAACTTACTCGTACTATTCTCAGGAAGAAAGGAGAGTTCCCATTCAACCTTATCACTTAATATCTCAAGCCTTGCGCTCTCTTTTATGAGACGAAACTTTTCGGGATAAAGTCGGGAAAAACAAAAAAGCTTGAATTTTTTCTGATTATGTATCCCCATAAAGCCATTATTGTGCAACCACTCCGTATAGGTTTGATCGGATCGGGACAATATCTTGTATATAGCAGCAGAGAGTTCGTACTGATAGTTTAGAGGCAAAAGATTGCCGTATGCAGCCTTATTAACCTGTAAAGATATTTTGAACCTCATCTATGTATTGTTTTTTATTTACAACTGTTCGCAAATGTACAAAAATAGAGGCTTAATTTAATGGATATTATTTTTCATATTATTTTCGTACTATCTTATTTCTGTTTTTAGTCAAAAATAAAGTTTACACCTACAAAAAAACAATTCTTTCTATTGACTCATGTTTTTTGAAGGGAGTTTTCAAAAGAGAGAAAAAAGGGAATCAACTTCTGGGAAAGCTTACTTTGAATAAAGACTTGCTTTTTCCTTGATTTTTAGAGGATAGAACATTTGATTACACGTAATAGTGTCCCCAAAAAGAGGATAAGCTCAAGGTTTTTATCTTTCGAGTTAGAACAATATAAGCCTCACAAAAACTGTTTTTATGAAGCTTAGATTTTGGGGAGACACTACCATTCTTAAGGCTCTTAATAGCCCAAAGCGAGTTCAAAAGAATATATACATAAGAAAGCTCCCTTCTATACTTTTGTCTAGAAGGGAGCTTTCACTTACCTGAGCCTCTTGTCGGATTCGAACCAACGACCCCGAGATTACAAATCACGTGCTCTGGCCAACTGAGCTAAAGAGGCATATAGGTGAGCAACCTACATCGCACCGCTACGACCTACTACCCTTGCTGCGATCAAGCCCTGGGGGATTCACAGGGAGCTGGTCGTGTAGGACTCACCCGAGTGCAAAAGTACTACTTTTTTTGACATCTGCAATATTTTCTTTCAAAAAAAGCATTCTTTTTTATGGTCTAACGGATAATGCCATTGGCCACGAAGACTTTATACAAGGCATTTATTGCAAAGTCTAACTGCTCTTTAGTGTGTGTGGCCATTAAGCTAAAGCGAATTAGAGTATCTTCTGGTGGAACTGCAGGAGAAACCACAGGGTTTACAAAAACGCCTTCTTGGAAAAGATCTCTCGTTATGCAAAATGTTGCCTCGTTGTTTCTAATAAAAAGAGGAATAATGGGGGTAGAAGTATTCCCAATCTCAAATCCTAAGGTACGGAAACGATCTAAGGCGTAGTGAGTAAGCTCCCAGAGACGCTCAAATCTCTCAGGCTCTGAAAGCATAATATCTAATGCCGCACTGGCAGCGGCTGTAGAAGCAGGAGTACAACTTGCACTAAAAATGTAGCTACGCGCATGGTGGCGAAGGTAATTTATCAAAACCTTATCTCCTGCCACAAAGCCTCCAAGCGAAGCAAAAGATTTACTGAAAGTACCCATAATCAAGTCTACATCTTGACTAAGTCCATAGTGATGACAGACGCCACGACCACAATCGCCAAGTACCCCAATACCATGAGCCTCGTCCACCATCAAAGTAGCTTTGTACTTTTTAGCCAAGCGAACTATTTCGGGCAGATTACAAATATCTCCCTCCATAGAAAAAACTCCGTCAACCACAATAAGAATTATCTTCCCAGGAGTACATTGCTTCAAGCGACGCTCCAAAGAAGCCATATCGTTATGTTTGTACTTCAGTTTAGTACTATAAGTAAGACGCATTCCCTCTATGATAGAAGCATGGTTGAGCTCATCCCAAATGATATAGTCTTCTCTTCCTGTAAGGATAGAAACAACCCCTAAGTTAACTTGAAACCCCGTGGAAAAGATGATAGCATCATCCTTACCCAAAAATTCGGCCAGTCTTTTTTCTAAAGCGATATGGCTATCTAAAGTTCCGTTCAGGAAACGACTTCCCGCACAACCAGTACCATACTTTTCGGTAGCCTCAATGGCAGCTTTCTTTAGAGTTGGGTGATTGGTAAGTCCCAAATATGAATTAGAGCCAAACATGAGCACCTTACGTCCATCAATCACGACTTCGGTATCCTGCTCTGATTCTATCTTACGAAAATAGGGGTATATGCCTAACGCCTGAGCTTCCTGAGGAGCTGTATAGGAGGCTAATTTTTCTTGGAGTATTTTCATATTGCTATTATCTACTTCTGCTTCGATAAGAAGTCTCTCTTCGCGGGGCGGATTGGTTTTAATTCATTGAGGATAAAATGGAAGGCTGTTTCAGAAGAGCAGAAAGTGCATTCTTGGCAGCAATCTGTTCAGAGCCTTTTTTGGTAGAGCTTTTACCCTCTCCCGAAGCAACTCCGTTAATATACACTCGAGATACAAAGGTACAACAAGGGCCTGGTCTATGGTGTATGAGACGGAAATCTACTTCTACTTTTTCTTTTAAGCCCCATTCGAGCAGTCGGTTCTTGAAATTAATCCCCAGATCTGGATTCTCTTGATTGATTTCTTCGAAAATAGAAATCATTTTTTGCCGAACAAACTTCTCGGCTTGCTCAAAACCTTTATCCAAAAAGATTGCTCCGACAATAGCTTCCAAAGCGTTACCTAAAGCATCTTTTGCCAAAGGATTATTCTTGTTCTTGATGAGGACTTTATCTATTCCTATTCGTTTGGCTATAGTATCTCCTATTTCTCGAGATACAATGCGCGCTTTCTTTTCAGACATAGGACCAACAAGGCTATCGGGATACTTCAGATAGAGATACTTTGAAACAATAGCACCTATGACACTATCTCCCAAGAACTCTAAACGATCATTATCCCTTTGGTTGGAATGCCTTTGCGCTCCTGCGTGATGACAAGACGGGTCTATAAGAGCGAGGCGATAGTATTCCTTGTTGCGAACACTAAAATCTAAAATACTCTCTAATACAGCCCAATTTGGCTCGTTCTTCTTCCTTCTAAACTTTCCAGAGTAGTTTAATGAGAAAAAGTTCAAAACCGAAGTCCAATTCATAGACGATGTAGTATAGGTATACTGAGAGTTCTACAATGATACAAAGAGTAAGGGACACCCTTTTCATTATTATCAAGGAAGTGTCCCTTACTTGTTAGTAAATATTATACAGCATTGAGCCCAACAAATACTTATTTGTATTTCTTAAAAAGCACAGAAGCATTGTGACCTCCAAAACCAAAGGTGTTGGATATTGCTACTCGCACCTCTCTCTTACAAGGCTTATTATATGTATAATTCAATGATGGATCTACTTCGGGATCATCATCATCATCATCGGAGTGGTTAATCGTAGGAGGGATAACATCTTCTGCCACGGACTTCACGGCAACAAATGCCTCCAAAGCTCCAGCAGCTCCCAATAAGTGCCCCGTCATTGATTTCGTTGAGCTAATGTTCAAGCGAGTAGCTTGCTCTCCGAAGACAGCTTTAATAGCCTTAACCTCACTAACATCTCCAACAGGAGTACTCGTACCGTGAACGTTGATATAATCTACATCGGCAGGTGTCATGCCCGCATCCTCAAGCACACGCTTCATAACGAGCTGTGCGCCTAATCCTTCGGGGTGACTTGCTGTAAGATGGTGCGCATCGGCAGATAGCCCAAAACCACCAAACTCGGCATATATCTTCGCTCCACGTGCAAGAGCATGCTCTAACTCTTCCAATATAAGCACACAACTACCTTCTCCCAATACAAAACCGTCACGACTCTTACTAAAGGGGCGACTTGCTGTCTGAGGACTATCGTTGCGTGTAGAAAGAGCATTCATTGCTGTAAAGCCACCAATACCAGCCGCCGTAACCGATGCTTCACTACCTCCTGCCAAAATCATATCTGCCTTTCCTAAACGAATCATAATAGCAGCATCGATAATAGCATTTGTAGAAGAAGCACAGGCAGAAGCAACCGAATAGTTGGGACCATTAAATCCGTACTGGATGGAAACTAATCCTGCAGCAATGTCTGAAATCATTTTTGGAATAAAGAACGGATTGAAACGAGGACCTACCTCGGGAGAGTATTGCATTACTTCCTCTTCGAAAGTACTTAACCCTCCGATACCCGATGAAATGATAACTCCGACGCGTTCTTTATTGATCTTGTCAAGATCTACCGCTGCATCCTCAAGAGCCTGTTTGGCAGTAACCAATGCAAACTGCGTGTAGCGGTCATAACGACGAGCCTCCTTACGATCAAAGTGATCCGTTGGGACGAAATCCTTCACTTCACAAGCAAATGTAGTTTTGAACTTCGAAGCATCGAAGAGAGTGATGGGACCTGCCCCACTCTTCCCCTCCAAAAGATTATCCCAAGTCTCACTGGCACTATTCCCTAATGGGGTCAAGGCTCCAAGACCAGTAACTACGACTCTTTTGAATTCCATATTACTTATGGCTTTCGATATATTTTACAGCGTCTCCTACAGTTTGGATCTTTTGAGCATCTTCATCAGGAATCTTCATATCGAATTCTTGTTCGAAGCCCATCATAAGCTCAACTGTGTCGAGTGAATCTGCACCTAAATCTGTGGTGAAGTTTGCTTCCATTGTTACTTCGCTTGCTTCAACGCCAAGCTTATCTACGATAAGTTCTACTACTTTTTCTTGAATTTCGTTCATTGTTTTTACTCTGTTTAGAGGGTTTATAAACTATTTATATACTCACTTATTAAATATCACATACCACCCTATATTTATAATAGGGGTTATATTTAGATAGTACCTTTCGTACTATCTTTGCCACAAAGAAAGACATTTTTGCCTAATCTTGAGGAAAACTTGGAAGCAAATATACAACTTTCTTGCACAAAGAATGCATATGTGTGCGAACAATCTCTACTATAACCGATGAAAAGGATAGCAATTTTTGCCAGTGGCAATGGGAGTAATGCCGAGAATTTAATAACTCAATTAGGGGCTGAGGAGGGGTACTCATTTCCCCTCATTATATGTGACAATCTGCAAGCAGGCATATGGGAGAGAGGTAAAAGATTAGGTGTAAGATGCTTACACTTTTCGAGGAAGGAGCTTTCGGAAGGGGCTACTGCCTGCCAACTCCTCAAAGAAGAAAAAATCGACTGGATTATATTAGCTGGTTTCTTAGGGAAAATATCTGGGCCTTTGCTGGAGGAGTTTGGAGGGAGGATTGTAAATATCCACCCTGCCCTTTTACCCCGTTTTGGTGGAAAAGGGATGTATGGGCACTATGTACATGAGGCCGTTTTACAGCAGAGAGAGAAACTCTCGGGTATAACTATACATTTTGTCGATGCCGAGTATGACCACGGTGCGACAATCTGTCAAGTAACCTGTCCTGTATATCCAGATACAGACACTCCCGATCTTTTGGCAGAGCGGATACATCGCTTAGAACACATTTATTTTCCTGTTGTTGTAAGAGATTTATTGCAGCGAGCGGATTAACCGAAACAATCTCTCCTTAGAACTGCAAGAAAAGGATTCTTTTTACTCTCATGACTCGACAAGAACGCTTCAAACACATTATAGAATACTTTGAGGAGCATATGCCTGTGGCAGAAACAGAGCTGGAATACACCACCCCATTTGAGCTACTCGTTGCTGTTATCTTATCGGCACAATGCACCGACAAGAGAGTAAATATGGTTACTCCTAAACTTTTTAAGCATTTCCCCTCGGCAGAAAGTTTGGCGACAGCCAAGGTGGAAGAGATCTACGACCTTATAAAAAGTATCAGTTACCCCAACAACAAAGCCAAACACCTCTCTTCAATGGCCAAGATGCTCTCTTTCCAATTCGGCGGAGAAGTACCCTCCGAAAGAGAAGAACTGATGAAGCTCCCTGGAGTAGGCAGAAAAACGGCGAACGTTATAGCTTCCGTTGTTTTCGACAAGCCTGCCATGGCAGTAGATACACATGTATTCCGCCTATCCAATCGTTTAGGCCTCACCACAAACTCAAAAACTCCTCTCCAAACAGAAGAAACACTTGTCAAATATATTCCCGCACATTTAATACCCAAAGCGCATCATTGGCTTATCCTCCACGGGAGATATGTATGCTTGGCTCGCAAGCCCAAATGTGAGGAATGCGGACTAACTCCCTATTGCCGTTATTACGCTACTCAGCAAAGAAAGGGAGAATAGATGACTTTGCCGAGAAGTCGTGGCTAAAAATCCATCCTTGTTTAACCAGAACATTATATCAATTTTAGAAGAAGAGCTATAACTTTGCGCAGTACAAAGAGAGCACATTCATGGCTGGCGAAGATATAATGCACTTCAAAGAATTCTCTCTACGGCAAGAGAGTTGTGGCATGCGTATCGGTACCGATGGTGTATTGTTAGGCAGCTGGGCATCGCTTGCGTTAGAGACATCCTCGTCTTCCTCACGGCTTAATCCGACGAAGCCCCAACACTTCTCCCAAGCTTCATCCGCAAATATCTCCTCGCCCACTACTATTATAGATGTAGGTACTGGAACCGGGCTACTAACACTTATGCTGGCTCAGCGGTATCCCAGTGCCCTTTTGACAGGAGTAGAAATAGAAGAGGGGGCAAGCCTTACAGCTCGAAACAACGTCCTATCCTCTCCGTTCTCGGAGCGTATCTCTATCATACATGATGATTTTGCCCAGTATGCTCTAACTCTTCCCGACCATTCGATAGATCTTATCGTCTCCAACCCTCCCTTTTTCCCCTCTGGAGTAACTACTCGATCTCAAGAAAGAGAGCAGGCGCGACACACAGAAACCCTTTCGGCTCGACAACTTTTTCCTTGGGCTTTCCGTCTCTTACGCCCCATGGGAAGACTGGCCTTGATTACCCCTTTTGACCAACTCGACGCACTACGCATAGAGGCTACAGCCGTCGGATTGACCCCTCATCGTCTCACAGCTGTTGTCACAGTAGAGGGTAAAGCCCCAAAGCGTCTACTAAGCGAATGGAAGCGAAGTAATAAAGAGGATACTTTCTGCCCTATAACAACACTCTCTTTACGCACAAAAGAGGGGGAATATACCCCCGAATACACAGCTCTCACCGCTCCTTTTTATATTTTCTTATAAACTAAATCCACAAAACAGCTGTGAAGTGCCTCTATTTTTAACAACCTAAAACATCTTTCTCATAAAAAAACTACTACATTTGTATCGGAAAGATTTTATCGTCTTACTGCGGGTACACACCTCCAACTACATTGAAAAAGAGAATAACGTTTAATACATAATTATTTTATTTGAGACCATTATGAAGAAATTAATTACGCTATGTGCCGCTGCACTTACACTCTCGGGTGGCGTCTTTGCTCAGAAGACGATGCAAACATCGGCACCTGTAGTCCTCAGGGACGCAAACTCTCTTCGTGCATACGAAGATTACAAGTGGGAAGACTTAAAACTTGATGGTTATAAGACTCGCGACTTGAAAGGTAATGAAATTGATATCCAAGCTTTACTCCTTGAAGGAAAAACTGTTTTGATTGATTTTTCTGCCGAGTGGTGTGGCCCTTGTTGGATGGTACATCAAAAAGGGTGGCTTGAAAAATTTTACGAAAAATTCGGTCCAGAGGGAACCGTGAGAAAGGATATGGTGGTCTTGTGGGTTGAAGTAACAGGAGCATCTGAAGCAAAAATTAAGAACCCCGACAAGAATTGGACTTTGAAATACGGTACAACGGAAGAAGTACCTTATCCTGTTATCATCGATAAATCTTTAGGGGGTCGTTTAGGAATAAATACTTCTGCTGTTCCTACACTTGTTCTTCTGGCTCCCACTGGGCAATTTACAGATGCTCGAAGATTTGCTGTAGGTGCTTTCGATGATATAAAAACAGACGAAATAGCGGCTCTTCTCGAAGACATTCCCAATCCTAACGCTGCACCTCAATCTGTGAATATACGCTCTGTGTCGTATGCTTACGCTGGGGAAACTATCGAGTTCTCTTCTGAATACCGCTCTGTAGCAGACGTTACAGGCTCTAAGTGGGAATTTGAAGGGGCTAATACCACCACTTCTACCGAAGAAAAACCTAAGGTGTCTTGGGCTAACCCTGGTACTTACAAGGTAAAGTTTGCTGTTTCTAACCAATATGGAGAAACTAAGGTAGAACGCGACTTCGTTGTTAAAGAACTTAAGGGCGCAGACTTCCCCATAGCAGCTGGTTTTGATGATGGAGGCTTTCCATGGAATGAGTGGCGCACACTCAGCTTAGACGGAGACAAATACTCTTGGGAAAACATTAAGGCCATGCTTGATCGCTTAGGCCTCACGCTGAACCCAGGAGCTAAGCTCGGTTACAACTCATTGTACCATGCCGTATCTTGGGCTTACTACCCTACAGAGGCGGTTCAAGGACCACAAGGGCTACAATTCCGAGGAGATGTTCACAAACCTAAAAACTGGCTTGTTTCACCTGCTATCGATATTCCTGCCGATGCAGCGAAGCCTACTCTCTTCTTTGCCTCTGGTTGTTTCTTTACTAAACCTAACGACAAATATAAAGTATTGGCTTCTACGACCTCTACGATAGATCCTACTGCCTTTACAGTGGAATTGGTAGCTCCTAAGATTCCTGGCAAGGGAGCAGAAGGATGGCAACCCGAGACTATTGATCTTTCTCAGTTCAAAGGACAACGCGTAACAATTGCTTTCGTACACGAATCAAACAATCCTGATGGAGGTTCGGGCGTTGGGATTGACAAGTTAAGTATTACATTGGATGGTACAGTAGGTATCTCTACTATCCCTGTAGCTGAGAACGTAGCAGTGTACCCAACTGTAGCTAACAGCGAACTCTTTGTTGAAGCAGCAGAAAATGCTACTGTAGTCCTATTCGACGTAATGGGTCGTCAGCTTGAAACTCTTCGTGTAGAAGGCGGCAAAGTACGTATCAATACAGTAGCTCTTAGCGAAGGCAACTACTTCGTTCGCGTTGTAGAAGCCGAAGGTGCTATGAAGGTAGTTCCTGTGATCGTAAAACGCTAATCGAAATGCTCACACCAAGCTATCTTTAGCCTACTGAGGCAAGATTGCTTGAGCACATAACCCAGAGAGGCTTCTCTACTTTGATGTAGAGGAGCCTCTTTCTTTTGGGAAGCATTCACAAAACCTCAAGGGGGCAACTTATACGATGGCGGCATATTAGATTTCTAAGGCATGTATCAACTTTTGTTTGCTCATATGCTAACTAAAGTTTTGATATATGGAAACTCAACTTAGCATATGAGCTAACTTTCAAAAGGTATATAGCAAACAAAAACAAGCCTATAAAGTTAGTATTACACCCTTATATCACTCTCTCCAAAGAGGCGAGACAAGAAATACTATTCTATCTGCAGAGGGAATATATAAAGAACATAATATGCAGATAGAACAAATTGTTCTAAAAATAGTTATATTTGTAACGCTATATTACCTAACCTCTTTATTTAAGAGACTGATTTCCTTTTTTAAGAGCAGATGTTAATCAGAGAATAACTATAAAAAATAAAATTACGATGAGAAGAATTACTACCTTCTGCCTAACTCTTTGCTTGGGAGTATTGGCTCTTTGGGGGCAAAGCTCCGTGTACAACACTTTCAGCTGGACACCGATTTCCTCGGCAGAGTACATTGCTACCGATTTGAAGGGAAACAAACATGACATTCAACAACTACTCCGTCAAGGGAAGAAAATACTCATTGATTTTTCAGCCGTATGGTGCGGACCCTGCTGGGCTATTCACACCAATGGTTATTTAGAAGCTCTTGACAAAGAGTTTGGCCCTAATGGACGTCAATCACAGGACTTAATAATCCTTTGGGTAGAAGCTCAAGGAGCTCCAGAAAATAAGATTAGAGCAAACGACAGAAACTGGACATTGATTAGTGGTACTCAGGAAGAAGTACCCTACCCCGTCATTAGCGATAAGGGACTAATGGCCGCTTTGGGCATAAGACTCGAAGGTTACCCTACAGTGGCATTCATAAGCCCTGGAGGTGAATATGCAAATATTTATGGTAAGGGTACTATCAGAAATATCGCTCTTATGAGAGAGCTATTAAAATCTTGCCCTGCACCGAAAGAACGCCCAATTCCTCCTACAGCAAGCACTCCTAAAGCCATCAAATTTGCTTATACGGGAGAGGAAATCGATTGGCTACCCGACTACAGATCTGATAGCCCCATCACCTCTTTTGCATGGGAGTTTGAGGGTGCAAGAACCGTTACTTCTTCCAAAGAGCGTCCTGTAGTAGTTTGGGACAATCCTGGTAATTACAAGGTTACATTTACCATAACCAACAAATATGGTACAGCGACCAGTGAAACTGAGTTCAAGGTGTATGATGGCAACCGTACTGATTTTCCAGTGAAGATCGATATGGAAGATGGTAACTTCCCCTCCAGATGGCGTACGCTAAGAAAGGATGGAGACAACTACACATGGACAAATACAAAAAGAGAATTAGAGCGTTTGGGCATTACAGTTGGAGAGAACTTTGGCTACGGCTACAAGTCTAAAAATTCGTTGGTATCTTGGAGTTTCTATCCGACTAAGGCAACCCCCAGTGGAACTGACGAGAATCAATTCACGTTCGAGGGTATCGAATTGTATCCAAATAACTGGCTTATCTCACCCGCTATAAACATTCCCAACGATGACGATATAGAGCCTAAACTGACTTTTGCAGTAAACAGTTTCTTTAGTACTAAAAATAAAAAGGATAAGTATCGGGTTTATGCGGCGATAGGGGCAACGATCAAGACATCGGATTTCCTCTTCCTCTTACAAGATGGGTATGGTTCAGAAAAAGATCAAGGTTGGAGAGTAGAAAGTATAGACCTCTCTCGCTTCAAAGGCCAACGTATTTCCCTCGCCTTTGTACACAAAACATTAAGAGAGGGACCAGGCATTATGCTTGATGATATTGAGATTAGCCTCAACAAAAAAGTAGCTATCAATGCTCCAGAAGCAGAGAATGTAAAAGTCTATCCTACGGTTGCCGACCAAAATATTACAGTAGAGTGTACCGAGGGGGCTTCTATAGTTCTCTTTGATATTCAGGGAAGACAAATCTTCCGCCAAGAAAAGGCAGAAAGTATTGTAGAGATCACAACGAATGAATTAAGCCCTGGCAACTATTTCGTACGTGTTACCGAGCAAGAGGGAGCAACTAAATTGGTTCCTATCATCGTACAACACTAAACAGAGCCTCTAACACAAACAGGGTAGGGATTAGAGCTATCATACTCTTATTGTAGACGGTATAATCTCAAACTACTCTTTGTTAGAAAAAGATTATGAGCATAGTTGATTGTACAAGCAACTATCTTCCCTATGCGACATAGAGCCAAGACCATCTTTCCCTTGGGAGAATGGTCTTGTGTTTTAGAGATTATCCCTATTACGGGTGTATCTCTGCTCGTCAAAGAGGCTCTTTCCCTGCCAATTAAAAGAACAATTATTACAAGAATACTAACAACTTAATGTACACTTCTTATGAATGGATTTGGTTATTTTAGCAAAGCATTTAAGACATGGAACTTTAGAGGACGCGCACGTCGTCGAGAGTATTGGTATTATGTTCTCTTTCAGTTTCTCATCGTAAACGGACTATATGTCCTTGCCATAGCGGTTTTTGGATTACCCGTTATCGAGTACATGGAGGCTGTGCGAAATAATCCCAACGATATGGTAAACAATATGCTCATACTATACGGGAGTACGCCTTTTATTATCAATCAAATTGTAGCTCTTATCTTTCTCATACCAGGCATATGCGTTTATGTTCGTCGTCTGCACGATACGGGACGTAGCGGTTGGTGGTTTTTCATCAATTTCATACCTCTTATTGGTCCCATTGTGGGTCTTGTCTTCCTATTGTTAGATGGTAATATCGGAACTAATAAGTACGGAGAAGACCCCAAGCAGAATGAGTACCCTGCTAACGCGCACGAGTAAAAAAGCATAACACCTAAAAGAGCGACGTACAGGTCAAAAAAATAGCCCTCGAACCTCTGTGAGGCTCGGGGGCTTTCTATTCAAACAGCTTTAATCAATCTATAAAAAGAGGAGACGAGTGTATGTGCTACAAGCCCCTCTACCTTAACGAGGATTTTCGGTCAATACCTTCTGCACTTGCTCGAAATCCCTATCAATCTGCGCTACCAAGTCTTCGTGCTTATCGAAGTACATCTCTCCTCTTGTATGCGCCATCAATTCAATTGAAATTTTTTTCTCGTACAGATTGCCCGAGAAATCAAAGATATTAACCTCGATACTCTCCTCCAATCCTTCGGCAATAGATGGGCGTCGTCCAATATAAAGCATACCTCCATACCGCACTCCCTCTATAGAAACCCATACCGCGTATACTCCATGAGGGGGGATTAGTTTATGGTCGTCTTCCAATTCGATATTAGCTGTTGGATAACCCAACTTACGCCCCAAGCCTAAACCTCCTATTACTGCACCTCTCAGGCAATAGGGATACCCTAAGAAACGGTTCGCTGTGGTCAGATTCCCCTCCCGTAAGAGCTTACGTACGGTACTGGAGCTATAGGGCAAATTCATATCTTCGTCGAAGATAGGTCCCTGAGGTAATATCTCTATACCATATCGCTTGCCGATAGCTTGATAGTCTGTGGGAGGTGCTCCCTTTTGTGGAGGACGCCCAAAATTATGATCGTACCCCATAAGCAACCTACGCACAGAGAGTTCTTTACTCAATATCTGGGCGCAAAACTCCTCTGCAGAGAGAGCTGCCAACGGACGGTCAAAGGGGAGAACGATCACGTAGTCGACACCCGTCTCGGCAAGATGTATTAGTTTTTCGTCCTCCGAATGAAGCTTTTCATAGGGAATATCGGGTCTTATCACCGCTATGGGCGGTTGGTCAAATGTGATAACGGCGGAGGAAAGTCCCTCTCTACGAGCCTCCTCTTTGAGGCACTCGATGAGATACTTATGTCCTAAATGCACACCATCAAATACCCCCATAGTAGCAACTAAGGGAGTGGAAAGAACTACTCCTTCGGGCAATGAGATACCCTCTTCGGAGCGAATCAATCTTATCGTATCCATGAACTTGGGTTTTGCTTTGTACGTTCGTGCCATACTTGGAAGTTGAGAACGGCCTTATTGGAGAAACTATCGACCGCCACACGTCCCAGGGGCTGATGGGCTTTAACCCTCTGCCCCTTTTTCACGACTACATTGGTTATGTTGGAATAAACCGTCAAATAGTTACCGTGGCGCACAATAACTGCAACCTTATCTCCCTCTATCACAAAAACAGAGGTAACAACGCCCTCAAAGACGGCACGTGCACTGGTTCCGTTAGGTACCTCCAAGTCGATACCATTATTGTTGGTTTGCACTTTGCTAAGTTGGTTATGTTGCTGTACACCAAAGTGTCCTATAATTCGGTAATTATTATTGACTGGAGCGGGCAGGTTGCCTTTATTTTGAGCAAAACTACCCCCGAGCTTTCGCTCCTCTGCCGTCATCGGATAGCCTCCTTTTGTGACAGCCTTTCGTTCCTCGGTAGCGGGTAATTTTCCCCCGCGCGCTGCGGCTTCTCGCTCGCGTCTTTCTCGTTCTTCTCTTGCCTTTCGCTCTGCTTCGGCAATTTCGAAAGCTATTTGCTGCTCGATCTTTTTATTCAATGCCGCTACTTGTTGTTGCTGTTTGCGTTGGCGTGCCTTGAGGTCTTTTTCTTTGCCTTGTAGCTGTTGTACCTCTGTAAGGCGTTGTTTCTGCTCTTGCTGGAGGAGGTTGCACTCCTTTTCTCGCTGTACCAAAAGGCTCGATTTGCTGTTTCGGTTCGCTTCTATCGATATACGGGTCTGCTCCAAAGCGACGCGGGTCTCTTTTAATTTGGCAGAAGCCTCTTGATGCGCCAAAGCATACTGCGATACAAAACGCATACGTCTAACAGCTTGGTCAAAGGCCTGAGATGAGAGTACAAAGAGCATAGGGTCTGTAATAGACCTCCTTTGCTGCAAAGCTACTACCGAACGGGCATAAGCCTCTTTGCGCAACTCCTCCTCACTTTTAAGGTGTGTTTCCTGTTTCTGGAGCGAATCTATATCCCCATTAAGTTCCTTTATCTCGGCATCCAAGAGGTTTATCAGCTTCTTTCGCTGCACTACCTTCTTCTTTAAGAGGTTGGCCTCTTGTTGCTTTTTCGATTTATCTCGGCTTACTTTATTCAACTCTTTGCTTGTTTTCTGCACTTCCTCCATAGCAGCCTTGCGCTGACGTTCAAGGTTTTGCACCTTTTTAGACTTCGTTTGTGCCGATAAAGTCAGAGTAGAAAGTGCCAAACCTATGGCTATGAGAATATATAGAATACGTTTCATGCTATATAGGGTTTAATCTTGGAATAAACTGCTGAGTAAACGGGCTATCTCATCCTCCGTCAACTCTCTGTATTGCACAGGAATCTCTGGACGTAAACGATCGGCAGCGGTGATATCTCGACGTAGCGTACGACTTACGTAGTGCAGTCCGACCTGTTTATAGCCCTGACGGAAAACTTGGATATTTATATCGGTAGGCAATGCCCCAGGCAATCGATCGGAGTAAGAGGCATAATCGATCGTTGCGTATACCCCCTTAAACAAAGGCATAGTCATAGCTCGATGCGGACGGATAAGATCATTCAAACGATAGTATAGGTATATGGGAGCACCCAGAGGGTGTAATTCTACCGCGCCCTCTTCGGCAAAGGCCACCTTTTCATAAGGACGTACCGCCTCTCCCAAAAAAAGGCTTTCTATCATCGAGTAAGATAGGGAAAAAGAAATTTGCTCACTTAGATAATCATAAGAAGCTCTGAAGTAACGCTCATTATATCGATCAATAACGATTACTTCGTCGGGCAAAATATAAATGCGAGCCACCTCTGCAAAGAGCATAGGTCGGAAAGAAAAGAAAAAGCCATAGCCTGGGAAAAAGGATATATCTGTACGTACATCGATTGAGAAACCAGAAACCTCTACTCCTAAAGACCCCGACCCCTGCCAAGCTATCGGCTCTACTCTCGTTTCGGTAAACTGTCTCAAATAGTCCTGCGGACGTACGGCAATAGTCGTCGGAGACTCCAACGCTTCTCTGCGCGTGCTGCACGAAAATAACACAAATAGAAAACCCCAAAAGAGTAAATAATGGGGAAGAAAAGTTCCTTTTGCTTTCACTTCTTCAAACTTTTGAGATACTCTATTCTTACAGTTATCTCTTCATTAGGATTCGTTTGCAACTCCTTTTGGAGTAGTTCTATGGCCTCGGCAACTTTACCTAAAGCCTCCAAAACAGCTGTATAGTGGAGTAGATAGGTAACACGACTATCGGGATTATCCACGCTGTTCTCTATCGCTTTACGAAGGTAGATTTCGGCAAGAGTATAGTTCTTCTGCAAGTAAAGGATATAACCATACGTGTCTAAGATATAAGGCATTTCGGGCTGTAGCTCTACAGCTTTTGCCGCCATACGGGCAGCCTTTTCAAGATTTCCGCCCTCTGTTGCGAGGTAATAGGCATAGTTATTCAACACGTTTATCTGTTTGGGATTATCGGCAAGAGCCTTTTCATAATAGTCAAAAGCCTCTTGCGAAGAGTTTTGTGCGTAGTATAAATCGCCCAAATGCGAGAATATTTCTGCCCGTACAGTATGCTCCTCGGCAGGAGTGAATTGTAAGGCTTGTAGGAAAAGCTCCTTTGCCGAAGTATACTTCTCTTGCGCCATTCTGATGAGTCCCCTATAAACGATAAGCGAAGGTTCTTTGGGATACTGCTGTAACCCTTCGTCAATAAAACGCTCTGCAGCAGAAAAATCTCCCTCCATCAAACGCTCTTCTATAAGAGCCGACCATATCTCGGGATGCTCTTTAGGGAATAGTTGCGAGAGTTTATAGAGATACTTTAAGGCTCCATCATTATCTCCCTGCCCATACAATTGTGCTACATAAGAGGCATGCAAGTCATAGTTATCACGGTGAAGGGCGAGTAATGCCTCAAAAACCGTATTGTATTCTCGGGGTAAAACACCCTTTTGAGTTTCTCGTTGTAATAAAGGTAAAAGCGTTACCAAAGCCTCATCGGGAGTTAATTGTCCCGATGCCAACAGCTGTAATATTTCGTGACTTGCCTCAGTTCGACGCCCCTCTATCATAAAGGAGGTAGTAACCAATACTCGGCTGGAGGGGAGATTGCGCTCCGCCTCAGGCAGTCGATTGACGATTTCCCTTACACCCTCTGCATCTCCCATCGAGAGTAGATAGGAAACTCCAGACATAGCTTTCTCGGGGTTTGCTCGCAACTGACTCTTCAAAAGGTCTTCTGCATAAAGGCGCACCTCTTTAAGATCTGCCCCCATTGCTTGGAGGATTTTGAAACGTATCTGGTGCATAACCTCCTCATAGGGTGTATCTATCATAAGAGGTCGCATCTCGTCAAAGAGTTTCTTTGCCTTGTCGGGCTTTTCATCTACAATATAGATTTCTGTGAGTAGCATCGCTGCTTCCACCTCTGTGGGCGCATACTTTCTATAGCGTTCAAGTACTTCTATGGCAGCCTTCCAGTCCTGTTTCTGGAGCAACTCATTCACATAAGTCTGCATATAACGCTGTTCCGAAGGAGACAAATCAAAAGCCTTTCTGCCCCACTCATAAGAGCGGTCAGACATACGCCCCTGTGTCAACTCGGCCAAAGCATGCGCAGCAGCTCCAGAGGGAGAATAGTTAAACGAAGAAGAGAGTAAATAGTAAGCCAAGGTTGGTTTATCTGTATGGAGGGCTATCATCCCCTGCTCGAAAAGAAACTGCGAGCGCACACTGTCGATAACCCTTTGGTCTGGAGTCTGTCCATACAAAAAAGAGATCGAACATGCTACTCCTATACATATCGCGAATAGTTGCTTAAAGGATAAAGCTCTCATACAATGTGCCTTTTGTATCACTCTAATTTTTAATTCCAGAGTGGCCAAAGCCGCCAGCTCCCCGTTCTGTCTCGTCGAGAGTATCTACTGCCTCCCATTCCACTGCTTCGTAACGAGCTATTACCATCTGGGCAATGCGATCTCCAGAAACAATTTCTACCTCTTCTTGCGAAAGGTTGATCAAGATAACTCCTATCTCTCCTCGATAATCTGCATCAATGGTTCCTGGCGTATTGAGTAGCGTAATCCCTTTCTTTAGAGCCAAACCACTACGGGGACGTATCTGTGCTTCGTAACCCAATGGTAAAGCAATCGAAATACCCGTAGGTATCAATCGTCTCTCCCCAGGTTGCAAACGCACAGGTTCTTGCAAATAGGCAGAGAGATCTACCCCTGCCGAGAGAGCGGTCGCATATCGGGGCAAAGGATTATCAGATTTATTGATGATAGGGATTTTCATACCTCTTTTTTCTATCTAAGCCATACGTCGCTACTTCTCCTTTTGGAGTCTTTGAAGAGTATCGCTTTTCCCCGTTAGAAAAAGTAGCCCGTTCAGTCCACTAAGGTACTAAAAAGCACTATACTACTAAAATTTAGAGATAATAGGGCGTACCGTACAAGTATTTGCAGGCTGTACGATCCAATAAGCTATGTTTCGAGGCGAAAGCCTATCCGCTGTAAAATAGCTCGTTGATGCGCATTTCCCCCTATAGCGATATAAGCCTCGGGCTCTCTATGAAAAGGGTAATTTACACGATGTGCCTCGAAAAGAGAGGGATTTTTGCGCAAAACAACCTCGACTTGACGGATAGTATCGGAAGTTTGAAGGAATACTTCCTCGAGCCAAAGAGCATGTTCTGGAGGAATAGTAATAAAGGGATGCTCCAAATCGGGCACTTTAATGACAGAAAGATCTATACCCTCCCAACCAAAGAAACGAAGAGTATCCTCTACCACACTACGAGAGCCACGCGCTTTCCCCTCGGCAGAAAAACCTGCGATATGGGGTGTTGCATGATGCACAAAGGGCAATAACTCCTCTTTTATATGAGGCTCTCCCTCCCAACAGTCGAGCATAGCACTCTCTATACCTCCTGATCGAAGGGCTTGCAGCAAGACCTGACTATCGGCTACTCCTCCTCGAGCAGCGTTAAGAACAATAGTTCGTGGCGAAGAGTGTGCCAGCAACTTTGAGTTGATAAGGTGATAGGTAGGATAACACCCCTCACGCGTAAGAGGTGTGTGAAAAGAAAGTAAAGAACAATGCTCTGCCAAATGCTCCAAAGAGTGAAACTCCTCGGCTCCTTCCTGCTCTGCTCTGGGCGGATCACACAGTAAGATTTCGCCAACCCAACCCTCTGCCATCTGCAAAAGGTTACGCCCAACATTCCCCACCCCTACAATGCCCAAACTCTCTTCTTTCAAGGGGCGACGACGTTGCACAGCCATTAGAGAGAGCGCACACATAACCCAATGCGCCACCCCCCGAGCATTACAGCCTGGGGCATTGTGCCACTCTATGCCCTGTGCTGCACAGTAGGCGGTATCTATATGGTCAAACCCAGCCGTTGCCGTGGCTATAAATCGTATAGCCGTTCCCTCCAAAAGAGTAGCATTGCATCGAGTTACACTACGAATGAGCAGCCCCTCGGCTCTCTCGGCTATAATCCTTGCTCGAGTAATCTCTTGAGAGGGCAAGTAGAGTACATCTGCCACTGGCTCCAATACCCCTTTTATATAGGGCAGCGAGGCATCGGCTATTAAACGAGTAGGCATAGAGCTTTGTTGATTTTCTTTGCGCCTGCAATGGTACTGCAAATAAAACTTCTGACCAACAAAAGGAAGGTATTGTGTAATAGGATTATGGAAAAAGGCCGATCTTATCGCTCTTTTTAGCCCCCATAAAAATCCTCTTTACAAAGAAATATAACAAAGAAGTTCACCCCTCTCTATCTGAGAGAGCCGAACTCCTGATATCTCAAAATATGTTTTTACGATCCTTTACTTAACGCCTCATTGAGGAGTTGTAGGCAACGTAGGAGTTTCGCCCAAGTTAGGCAACTGAGGTGCAGGTTCTTCCTGCGTAGTTTGCTCGATTACCTCCAATACCTGCTTCTCTTCATTAATAGAGCTGTGCAAGAAGTGTGTAGATACGATACTCAATAAGGCTATCGCTCCTGCCAACCACCATGTACCTTTTTCCAAAAAATCGGTTGTCTTACGCACTCCCATGATTTGGTTGCTTGAAGAAAACCCAGAAGCCAAACCTCCACCTTTAGAGTTCTGAATAACAACGAGCAATATGAGTAAGATCGCTGCCAACAAAATCAAAATAGTCAAAAATATAAACATTGCCTTTGTATGTATCTAATTTATTTACTAATCTCTATCAAGCGTTCTAAGAAACGTATCTGATCTGCAAAGTAACTACTTTTTTCTGGATTTTTATCTTTCATAGAGAGAATTATACTTAACGCTTTGTCATAACAATGCTGTTCTATATAGAGCCGCGCCAGTGTTTCGGTAAAGATCGGAGCATCGGCATCGTCGGGTTCGCCCACCGCTTGGGTCAGCTCTACAGCAGGTACGGCAGCGTTTTGAGGAGTCAAAGAGATATCTTGATGCAGAGCTGCCAAAGTTTCCCCGCCCTCTGTTTGTAGAGTAGCATCGGAAGATATGCCATGGATTGAAAAATAATCACCCGAAGAGGAGACGAAGTCGGCAGGCAAAGACACAGCGGATGCCCCTTTCTCTTCCATCTGCTCCAGGAAACGGTCTACCGAGGCAAAGCTATCGGAGCTGTGCTCTTCTCTTGACGACGAAGAGGAGGCGATATATTTCTTCTCTACCATCACGTAGAGTTTGTTTCTGTCGGCCAAAAAAGGGGCTAAGCGTTGCAACTCGGCGAAATAACGAATATCCTCTACCAATGCAAGGTTATAGAGATATAGAAAGACAAACGTGTGGGCATAGGGGTAATTATCGACCATATATTTCAGGTCGTCCAGTGTACCCTTATGGAGCAACGAAGGGTCTTTTAGATAGGTATTCAAATCTTCTGCTGTCATTTTTACCAGTCTTCTGCCGTAGCATTGAATATCTGCTTGGTTATATCCTCTGTAAGCTGTCGTACCAAATCATCCTGCACATCTGAAAATAGGGAGCTGCTCTCAAAATCGGTATAGGCGGAAAAATTTTTATCGAAATTTTTCTTGGGGTTGGCACTGTTCTCAAAGTGCACCGATACGGTCATCGTAAAGCGTGTTAGGAGCGCATATGAGTTTTCCTGTACTGCCACAGGTGCCAAATCATAGCCTACAATAGCCCCTTCGAGAGAAAAATCGCCCGCCTGCCCCACCTCTTCCAGACGGGTCTGACGGCGAAAAAGTTCTCTTAGGCTCTCGGTAAATGATTGACTTAACGGAGGGTAAACAAGTGGAGCTTGGTTGTTGAAGAGAGACACCGAGAATGTTTTCGTTCTGGTATAATCTATCGAGGTACCCGAGAACTTGTACGAGATGCTACACCCTCCCAAGAAAAGCACTAAAAGAAGGCTACCCACACCGAGCAAGTAACGTTTATAACTACTCCCAACCATACTCCTTTAATTTGCGATGCAGTGTACGTACCGATATACCTAATTGGTCGGCAATCTCTTGACGTGTAGCATTTTTATTTTTAGCCATAGCCCGTTTAATCAAAAACTTCTCTCCATCGAGCAGTGTAACTATAGAGCCGTCGGTAGGCAACTCCTCTTCTGCCAACTCTTCACTATCGACGATTACAGTCTCATCGGCCGCTCTTGTGGCAGCAAGGGGTGCAGGAGTGAGGGGTAAAAACTGGGCGGTAGCCTCCACGGCTGTAATATCTGCTGACTTTTGCCCCGATGTTGCGGGCGAAAAAATCTGGGGTGCACGCTCATCTACCCTACTCTTTTGAGGGAGTAGCTCATTGACCTTTGACTTTACCTCATTGAGTTCTCGACGTAAATCGAAGAGCACTTGATACAAAATCTCTCGTTCGTTGGCAAAGTTATGCGTTCCCTTATCGCTATCTCCTGCCGAGGCTACGAGTACGGGGTGCAGATCCTGCAACCCTTCCTGCTGTAAATATTTACGCAGTGTGGCTGGTGCTATAAGGCGAGCCTCTTCAAGAACACTCATCCGGTCTGTAATATTTCGTAGCTCTCGTATATTACCAGGCCAACGGTAGGATTGGAGCATCTCTTTGGCCTCCTCGTCCAAGTCCAGAGGAGGTATCTGATAAAGTCGAGCGAAATCGGATGCAAATCGACGAAATAGTAAAGGGATATCCTCGGCACGCTTCCTCAAAGGAGGTACCTCGATAGGTACTGTGTTGAGACGGTAGAAAAGATCTTCACGGAAGCGACCTTTGCGAATAGCCTCTCTCAAGTTCACATTGGTAGCTGCCACTACGCGCACATCGGTTTTGACAGGCTGACTTGCTCCCACGGGAATAAACTCTCCATTTTCCAAGACACGTAAAAGACGTGCTTGCGTAGCGAGGGGCAGCTCTCCCACTTCGTCCAAAAAGATTGTCCCCCCATTGGCTTCTTCAAAATAGCCCTTACGGTCTCCCAAAGCCCCTGTAAAGGAACCCTTGCGATGCCCAAACAACTCCGAGTCTATTGTCCCCTCGGGAATCGCTCCACAGTTTATAGCTATATATTTATTGTGTTTGCGTCGAGAGTAGAGATGTATAATTTGAGGGAAAAATTCCTTCCCGACGCCACTCTCCCCAACTACCAGTACAGACATATCAGTAGGGGCTACTTGAGCTGCCGTGCGCAGGGCCTGCAGGAATAAAGGCGCGTTGCCTATAATTCCAAAGCGTTGTTTTATCTGCTGAATATCTATATCCATAGTTTTCTGAATTTATAATAACCAACTCTCTTTACAGAGGCTTCGTCCTTTTTACAGTAGTAGGGAAGTTACGACTACAGGGTAAGATCGCCAAACTCAAGCGGAGCATATACAAGAAGGTCTTGCTTGCGTATACCTATTTCTATCTTTTTGCCCATCTGTACCGACTCGCCATCTATCTGCGCAGCACCTGCCTCTTTGCGCTCTATGACAATATTGGAGCCTCGATACGATTCGATACGGGCATTCTTATCTATTGTCTTTGTAAAGAGTTGCAGTGCTACTTGTGCCGCATGAATACCCTCCAAAGGACGGATAATCACCAAGTCCAGAAGTCCATCGGACGGGGAGGCATTGGGCGCAATATAAGCATTATTACCGTACTGCTCTATGTTGGCACAGGTTATCAAGAAGGCTTTCCCCCCGATATCATGGCCATCAATAGAGATTTTATACTCCTGAGGCTTGAAAGATATGTATTCATCTATGGCAGACTTTATATAGGTAAGGAAGCCACGCGTAGCGGCATCGTCATATCGCTTCGTAATCTGTGCATCAAACCCCACGCCAAAAGTGCAGAAAAAGGGCAATCCATTGGCAAGTCCCATATCAATAGGAGCAACTTTTCCCTCCGTGATGATACGCACCGCCTCTGCATCGTTCTGCATAGGAATACCGAGAGCTCGCGCCAAACCATTACCGCTCCCTCTGGGTATGATACCCAACTTTACCTCGGTACCGCTGAGTGTACTGGCAATCTCATTGATGGTACCATCGCCCCCGACGGCGATAACCGAGTCTAAGCCATACTTCATGGCCTCTTTTATGACCTTGGCAGCGTGCCCCTCGCCCTTGGTATATGTGAGAAATAGTTCCTCCTCTCTATCCTGATAAGCAGAGGCAAGCAGAGCAGGCACCTTGTGTTTCGATGCAATACCCGATATCGGATTGATAATAGCTATAACCCTCTTTTTCATGCCTCTTTATACATTCTTTTATTAACCTCTATTGTGCTGCGCCAATCGCTCGGCGGCCAACGCTTCATAGCGTGTACCAGGACGGCCATAATTACAGTAGGGATGTATGCTGATGCCCCCACGTGGCAGAAAATCCCCCGTTACTTCTATATACTTAGGGTTCATCAAGGCGATCAAATCATTCATTATGATATTGACACAATCTTCATGAAAAGCCCCATGCGAACGAAAACTAAAGAGGTAGAGCTTCAAACTTTTGCTCTCTACCATCTGTATATCGGGGATATAATCTATATAGAGTGTGGCAAAATCGGGCTGACTCGTTATGGGGCAGAGTGCTGTAAACTCGGGGCATACGAAACGTACCCAGTAGTCTCGTTCGGGGTGTTTATTCACAAAAGACTCCAAAACCTCTGGCGCATAGTCCTGTTTGTAGGTTGTTTTCCCTCCAAGGAGGGTCAATTCTTCACCTCTATCTTGCATAATTCTCTGTAGTGTTGGGCAAAGCCCTTATATGTTTAACTGAACTACAAAAATAGTCATTCGAGGCCAATCCTTCATACTTTTTGCCCAAAGGTTCTGCACGAAAGCTCAAAGGTAGCCATCTAATCTCTGAACAAAGGCATTAATAAACAGTTACGAATCGACAGAAAAGCTATTTACTTCCACTCAAAACCTCATTAGGATCAGTGCAATTCTTTATTTGCAGATTGCGTATATATATTTTCAACTTGAATATATGTATATTAAGATTGCATATATATATATTCAGATTGCATATAAAGAATTTCTCAGGCAGAAACAGCTTTTAGCTTAAGAGCTTTGGCACTTTTCCTCAATACCTCTCCTCTTTTTCCATCAAGGTGAGCAAGTTTCAGACAAAGAAGCAAAGTCGCTTGGCCATCACCCCCATTACGAAAGATAGAAAGAGGCTAAAAACTCCTCGATGTAAAAATAAGATCACACCATGAGTGCAATTTGGCTATGACAACAGGCACCCTCTACGACACACTAACCCCCAAAAAACAAAAGCCTACACGACGAAGAATGCCCCCTCTTTCCCTATGAAAAGAAGAGGTTAAGCAAAAGATTTCTTTTGAACAAGGTAGTCGATAGTTTGACCGATAACTACTACCTTTACAAAATGAATTATAGTACACACTGTAAAATAAATGGCAAAAGATCACTATAAACTTCCTGGTGCAAAACTATCCGCCGACGGATGCAAAGGGTGTGGCAAACGCCCCCTTAGTTCGTTCGACTGGATGGCAGACCTCTCGAAGGATGTACAGGATAACCGATATATAGAAGTCCAATTCAAAAATACCCGTAAGGTAGTCTTTACGAATCCTCTCAACTTAGAGCTACATAAAGACGACATCGTAGCGGTAGAGGGTTCTCCTGGTTTCGATGTAGGGAGCGTAACCCTAACGGGTACCCTTGCGGCACTCCGTTACAGGCGAATGAGCGAGAACGCACGCGAACAGGTGCGTCAGATATTCCGCCTTGCCACGCCCAACGATATAGAACGCTGGGAAGAAGCCAAGCAAAGGGAGCACACCACTATGATCAAAGCAAGGCAAATAGCCGAAGAGTTGGGGCTTGACATGAAGATTGGCGATGTAGAGTACCAAGGCGACGGCAGCAAAGCAATATTCTACTACATAGCCGACTCGCGAGTAGACTTTCGTAAACTAATACGTGTGCTGGCAGAAACTTTCCACGTGCGCATCGAGATGAAACAGATTGGAGCGCGCCAAGAGGCAGGTCGCATCGGCGGTATCGGCCCCTGCGGACGCCCCCTCTGCTGTGCGCAATGGATGACTACCTTTAAGAGTGTAAACACCACAGCCGCACGCTTTCAAGAATTAACCCTCAACCCCGAGAAACTTACAGGTCAGTGCGCCAAACTAAAGTGTTGTACCAACTTTGAGGTCAACACCTACCTTGAGGCGCAAAAGAAGATGCCTCCTAAGAATATCGTCCTCTCTACTCAGACGGAGAATTACAGATTTGTCAAGTGGGATCTGCTACGACTGGAACTGACCTACGTACCCGAGGGGGGGAACCTATCCAATAGTGTAACCCTCTCCTTACGTCGGGTAAGAGAGATTATCGAAATGAACAAACGAGGAGAAAAACCCGAAGTACTGCTCGAGGAGGTAACAGCACCTACAAATGTGGTTACAGATATACTGGAGGCGAACTCTATCACTCGCTTTGATGGCGACAAACGACGCTCTCGCAAGAAACGTCTGAACAATAAACCGAGAGAGGGAGTGGCTCAAACAGCATCGGAAGCCCCCAAGGAGGTAGAAGAGAAAGCCTCTGCCGAGCCCTCCTCAAGCGAGGAAAGACCGCAACAAAGCCGAAGGCGGAATAATAGCCCCCGCAACGCACATCGCACGCACCACAAAGGCAGTAACACTGCCCCCAACGAGGGCAATCCTCAAGAGAAAGCTCCGCGCCATCAAGGGAGAAGAGGGGAAAAGAAGATTACAGAAAAGCCGAACGAACAGTAATAACGAACGACTCCCGTGAAGGAAAAAAGTGCCCCTCTTGTAAGCTTGTTAGGGTTTGCTCTACTACTGCTGCTAACGCATTGCAGACCTTCACAGGAGCTCTCGGTAACTTACTGCTCTCTGCCAACCTCGGGATGGGAAAAAGACACCCCTATTGAGATTCCTCTTCTTATCACAGAGGCGCATCGTCCTTACCGCATACATCTCTTGGTGCGACACAACAATGAGTACGATTATAACAATATCGTGTTGCAGAGCACTATTGCCAATCAATGGGGCTATAGTCGTACCGATACGCTCTCTATCCCCCTTGCCGTTGAGTCGGGCAAGTGGTCGGGGCGAGGCGTAGCATTACGAGAGAATACATTCATTTACCTTCCCAAAATATCTTTTCCTACCAGCGGTATCTATAAGGTATCGCTCTCTCCTGTTACACCCCTTCCAGTGCTGAGAGGAATTGAAAATATCGGGATTGTATGTGAGCCCTACGAACGGCAAGGGAACTTTCTACAAAAAAACATCATAATAAGGGAGAGTTTGGCATAAACCCAATAGAAAATTGTTCTATTTTTGCCCTTAAAACAAAAGAAAAAAAACGATAACGTATTAAACTCTCCTCGTTTTGTCCATCTAAAGAAAAATAAGAAAGCCTATTTGGGACAAAAGAAATAAAGGATAGAAACAAGAAAACTTACCCTCCGAGACACACAACAAGGGAAATAACGCAAGAATATATGACAAAGGATAGACTATTCCTTCTCTTAGGACTTACACTAACGCTTTTGGGCTTCTCTACCACCCTGAGTTTAGCCCAAGAAAACAGCAATTTGGCAACAAACACCACGAATTCTCCTCCTCACCGTCGAGAAATTTCTTTAGAAGAGGCCATCTCGATAGCTCTTTCCGAGAGCAGCTCGGTACAGGTAGGGGAACTTATGATTCAAAAACAAAAATACTCCTATCGTGAAGCCTTGGCACAGCTTTTCCCCAGCGTAAACCTCTCGGGAAATTATAGTTACACTATAAAGAAGCAGGTTATGTATCTCGATGGCTTCCCTGGTGCCAGTAGCATGCCCGAGGAGATGCTGTCCCGAGGTATAGAGATAGGACGTACCAATAATATACAAGGAGGGATAAACATTGCCCTCCCTCTGGTTAATGCACAGTTGTGGAAAAGTATTGCAATTAGTAAGGAGAACCTTGCGCTCGCAATGGAGCAATCCAATACGGCAAAAATCAACAAAGTTGCCGAAGTACGCAAAGCCTTTCTACAAACGCTATTAGCTCGAGATGCCTATGAAGTTTTGGAGGCCAGCTACCGAAATGCACAGAACAACTTCCGACTTGTCGAAAACAACTATAAGCAGGGGTTAGTAGCTCAATACGACCTTTTGCGCAGTGAGGTGCAGGTAAAAAACCTCGAACCCAACTTGCGACAAGCTCAAGATGCCGCCAATACAGCCAACAACGCACTACTCGTTTTGATGGGATTGCCCCCCCAAGCGCAAATCTATCCCAAAGGAACCCTCAAAGATTATGCCCCCGAAATCATCGATCGTTACATATCTGCCGAGCATAGTTCCCTCAACAACAACCCCACCCTGCGAGAGTTGGCACATCAACAAAAGATACTACAGTCCTCTTTAGAGCTCTCAAAGGCTTCATTCCTACCCACTCTCTCGGTATCGGGCATGTACAATTTCTCCTTCTCGAGTAATAAACTGGACTTGGATAATAAGCGTCTCTGGACACCCTTCTCGTCTATCAACTTCAGTCTCTCTGTGCCAGTTTTCTCTGGGGGGAAACGTTACTACAACGTACAGCAGCAAAAAGTAGCGCAACTACAGTTTGAACTCAACAGGAGAGATGTCGAACGCCAACTTACCATAGCTCAAAAGGATGCTTTGGACAAAGTGCGTAGAGCCGTACAAACCTATACCGTAAGCCAAGAGGCGATAAAACTTGCCGAGCAGGGGTATAAGATAGCCAACAAACGTTTCGAGACGGGCGAGGCTACCCTGCTGGAGGTAAACGATGCAAATATAGCCCTACTTCAGGCACGTCTCAACTATCATCAGTCTCTCTTTGACTTCATGGTAGCGCAAGCAGAACTTGAAAAACTCGAGGGTAAAGGATGGCCCGAGAAAAAATAAATCATAACGGAATAGCAAGAATATCATAATTAGAAAAACGAACTGCACTATGACTCGATCAATCATAAACAAGCTCCTTCTCTCTATAGGCTCTTTAGGAGTTACCCTATCTCTCTTTTCCTGTGGTAGCACGACCGCCAAAGAAGAACAAGTAGCAGAAGATACCACTCGCGTAGTGGTAGAAACCTCAGTGGTTGCGTACAACATAATCCGACAAACGGAGCTTTTCTCGGCAACCATAGAGGCAAAGACCAAAAACAACATTGCTCCGCAAATGGCAGGGCGCATCAAAAGTATCCGTACCGAGGTAGGAGCTTTCGTTAGCAAGGGGCAGATTTTGGCAGAAATGGACAATAGTCAGCTCAATCAAGTGCAAGTACAAGTGGCTGACGCTCGCCTTGCTTTCCAGCGTACCGACGAACTCTACAAGATAGGAGGTGTATCGCAAGCGCAGTGGGAGGCTCGTCGTAGCGCGCTTACCATAGCAGAGACCAACTTCAAAAACGTTCAGGAAAACACTTTCCTTCGCAGTCCTATAAGTGGTATCGTAACAGCTCGTAACTACGATAGTGGCGATATGTGCAGTCCAACGGCACCTATATTTACAATTCAGGAGATTAACCCTGTTAAGCTCCGCTTCAATGTATCGGAGCGTTTATATAGCAAGGTAACTAAAGGAATGCCTGCTACCCTCACGGTAGATGCTTTGGGCAATGAGGAGTTTCAAGGTAAAGTTTCTCTCATCTACCCAACTATAAACCCAACGACCCACACCTTCCCCGTAGAGATCGAAGTAAACAACAGCAAGAGTGTGCTCCGTCCTGGTATGTTTGCTCGTGCAACTCTGGACTTTGGAGAAGAGAAGAAATTACTTGTATCAGACCGCGCCGTAGTCAAGCAGGGCGGTAGCGGCGACTACTATGCCTTTACCCTCGAGGGAGATAAGGCGGTGCGTGCGGAACTGAAAATTGGAGCAAGACACGATGGCTTCATCGAAGTTATCGAAGGCTTGAAAGAGGGCGATGTAGTCATTACTGAGGGATCTCAAACCCTTCGCGATGGTGTACACGTTAGAGTAGTCAACAAATAATCACGGCAAAAGCCTCAACCAATCTACCATTATGAGTATATACAGTGCAGCCGTCAAAAAGCCCATCACGACGATACTTATATTCGTTGCGGTGGTGATATTAGGGCTTTTCTCTCTTCAAAAGCTACCTATAGACCTTTACCCCGATATTGAGTTTGGGCGTATCATCGTATTTACCTCCTATCCAGGTGCTGGTCCCATGGACGTAGAAGCAAACGTAACCAGCCCCCTCGAGAATGTCTTGAACGGGATTGCCAATCAAAAGCATATCACGAGTGAGAGTAGAGAGAACGTTTCCATCGTAACCATCGAATTCAACGAAGGTACCGATATGGACGTGGCAACGAACGACGTACGCGATAAATTGGGACTCCTTACCGAGTCACTCCCCGATGGGGTGCGAGACCCTATGCTCTTTAAGTTCAGTGCCGATGATATTCCTATCCAAATCCTCGTAGCTACGGCAGAGGAGAGTACCACGGGGCTGGACAAGATACTTGAGGAAAAAGTAGTCAACCCCCTCGGGCGCATCGACGGTATCGGTAGTGTCTCTGCATCGGGTACTATAAAAAGGCAGATACAAATATATTGCGATCCCACTGCTCTTGAGGCCTATGGTTTATCCATACCGCAGATAGGCTCGATTATCCGTGCAGAAAATAGCAACATCCCTGCTGGGCAAATAACCATCGGCAATCAAACGAACTCTATCCGCGTACAGGGCGAATTTTCAGATCCTTCCGAGCTGGGCGACATTGTTGTAGCAAGCCGTGGAGGACAGAATATATACCTCCGAGACGTGGCTCGAGTAGAAGATACCATTGCCGAACAGATGCAGGAGGCTTATAACAACGGCAACCGTAGTGCCCTTATTATTATAAACAAGCAGAGTGGAGCCAACTCTGTAACTATATCTAATAAGATAACGGAACTTCTCCCCAAACTGGAGAGTACTCTACCCAGTGACGTAAAAATATCTTCTGTGATGAATACCTCTAATTATATAGAGGATACCATCTCCAGTCTTACGAATACGATATTCATCACCTTTATAGTAGTCATCTTCGTGGTATTACTATTCTTAGGACGCTGGAGAGCAACATTCATCATCGTACTTACCATTCCTATCTCTTTGATAGGCTCTTTCATCTACTTGATGCTAACGGGCAATACGCTTAACATTATTTCTATGAGCTCTTTGTCCATAGCTATCGGTATGGTTGTAGACGATGCCATCGTTGTTTTGGAGAATATTACCACACATATTGAGCGAGGGAGTTACCCCAAACAAGCAGCCATACACGCTACAAATGAGGTCGCCATCTCGGTTATCGCCTCTACACTCACAATGCTTGCCGTATTCCTCCCACTCACAATGCTTGGAGGGATGACGGGTATCATGTTCCAGCAATTGGGGTGGATTGTGAGTATCATCATGATTGTATCTACCATTGGGGCTCTTACGCTTACCCCTTCGCTCTGCGCACATATATTGCGTCGCAAGCAAAAAAAGACCTCTCAAGAGCTCAACAAAGTACAGCGATGGATAGAGGCTACTCTCACATGGGTAGAAAATATCTATGCCCGCTCTCTTAGATGGGCTTTAGGCCACCGCACCTTTACCATTCTTTTGGCAATACTCATATTCGGGGGCTCTATTATCTTGGGGTCTACAGTCAAAACAGAGTTCATGCCCCAGAACGACAACGCTTCTATGACCGCACGTATAGACCTGCCCTTAGGAACGAGTCTCGATATGGCGAGAGAGAAAGGACTTATGATCTCTAAAATGTGGCAAGAAAAGTATCCCGAGATGGTAAACTGTAATCTCACCGTAGGTACAGCAGATGCGGGTAATGCTTTTGCAACCCTCTCGGGGAGTGGTAATAACGTACTGCGCTACAATATCGGATTTGTCAATGCATCAGAGCGCGATAAAAGCATTTATGCCATAGCCGATTTGATGCGAGAAGATCTCGCCAACATTCCAGGCATCAATACCTATGTCGTTACTCCAGGGGGGCAGCAGGTAGGAGGACAGACCGCCGTAGCCGTTGAGATATATGGATACGACTTTGAAAAAACAAATCAGACGGCCAATTTGATACAGGAAGAGCTTAAAAAGCGTCCTTCCTGCTCGGAAGTTAACAACGACCGAAGTAGAAATATGCCCGAGTATCGAATGGATTTCGACCGCAAGAAATTGGCCGAACATGGGCTTAATATCTCCACTGCAGCGTTAATTCTCAACAATAGCGTCATGGGTAACCTTGCCTCTCACTATAGGGAAGATGGTAAGGAGTACGAGATACGTGTTCGTTTGGCACCTGAGTATCGACGCTCTTTGGAGGATATGAACAACATTTTAGTACATACTCCAACGGGAGCTGCTGTGCGCTTGGGAGACTTAGGTACGATAAATGAGTATTTTACTCCGCCATCTATCAAACGAAAAGATAGAGAGCGTGTGGTAACGCTCGCAATGGTTGCAGCCGAGGGAGTGCCTCTCTCAGACTTGGTAAAAGATGCCAATGCAGTTCTCAAAAATACCGAACTGCCAGCAGGGGTAACCTATAAAATATCGGGAAGCTATGAACAGCAACAGGAGGCTTTTGGGGACTTGAGTGTACTCCTTATACTAATTATGATTTTGGTCTACATTGTAATGGCAGCCCAGTTTGAAAGTATGTTCGACCCCTTTGTGATTATGTTCTCTGTACCATTTGCGTTTACTGGGGTTATCATAGGGTTGGCACTCACACGTGTACCGCTTAGTATCATTGCCTTTATCGGTGCGATCATGTTGGTGGGTATTGTAGTGAAAAATGGTATTGTACTTATCGACTATGCCCGCTTGGGCAGAGAGCGAGGGCTGAGCGTTCGTAGAGCCATACTGCACTCGGGTAAGTCTCGCTTACGTCCAGTGCTTATGACTACCCTTACTACTGTCTTGGGGATGGTACCCATGGCTGTTGGTATCGGAGAGGGTAG
Organism: Porphyromonas circumdentaria; assembly: GCF_900167105.1. GTDB lineage: Bacteria > Bacteroidota > Bacteroidia > Bacteroidales > Porphyromonadaceae > Porphyromonas > Porphyromonas circumdentaria. The sequence continues at coordinate 68,658 of NZ_FUXE01000007.1, forward strand.
CGAAACGTGGCAACCCATGGGTGTAACCGTGGCTTTCGGTCTCTCCATATCTACATTTGTTACTTTGATTTTGATTCCTACCATTTACGCTTCTCTTTTGGGCAGACGGGTCAAACGAAACAGAAAGGCTCTCCAAAGACGTAGAAATTAAGGAGTGTAAAACCCTCTAATAAGTATAATTATGGAACCTCAAAAGATTGTTTTTATCAGTTTCAATCAAGCCCTTCACGGACTTATTATAAAAGCTCTAAGTCGTTTCAACCTGAGGGGATATACCCAATGGGAAGAGCTTCAAGGGGCTGGCTCTAATACAGGTGTACCTCACCTCGGCACACATGCGTGGCCTACGCTTAATGGAGCTCTCCTTGTAGCCTGCACTGAAGAGAGAGCACACAAACTATTGGATGCCTTGGCAGAAATCGACAGAGAAAATCCGCTGCAGGGTCTACGCGCTTTTATGTGGAGCATCGAGCGAAGTATATAAGCCCTTAGAAGCGCACAGAGCCCCATAGCGGCCTCATACTGTGAACCCTCTAAAAGCAAAGCCTCTTCTCCGAAATGGGGAAGGGGCTTTTTTGTACCCTCTTCTCCTCCATCAGCTCTGAAAGTCTCATTATAGCCCATCCGAGCAAGGCTTAGTTCTAACCGTTCCAAAGCATCCATGTAAACCATATACGTAAACTTGAGTTCTCTCCTATGCAAACTTTCAAAACCTTCTGTGTAAACTCTTGAAACCATCTGTGCAAACTTTCGAAACCATCCGAGTAAACTTTTCAGTTAATAAAAGCCCTCTCTTAAAAGGCTATCGAGAAAGAGAGAAAAGGCTATGAACGGGGCAATATAGAGGCTACTACAAAGGAGTAATCATAGCGATGAAAAGCATTATTTTCGATATAGAAATAAGTCCTCTCCTATGGTGAAGAGGGGGATCCCTTTCCTTTTTTATTCTTTTTTAGCACGGTCGTTTCCATGGGTTATCCGTGGACTAAAATCAAAAAAGAGAAGTCTACAAAACAGAACATAACCCACTATAAATCAACCGTAATATGGAGTAAAAAGAGAAACAATAAGGAGCTAAAAAGAGTATGCTATTGAGCTTGCTCAAAAACGCGCTACGACTATATTAAAATCAGACCTATACAACAGGATGATATATTGGATTTTTGTCTTACATTTGCCTCGGAGTAATTGCGAAAAGGATGCTCCTAAACTATGTGGAATAGAGTTATCAAGAGTATAACGCTCCCTATCTTCGTGGGGTTAATGTTGCTGTTCAGCGTGGGCTTCAAGAGTGTTGAGGTCTGCTGTGCATGTATCTGTACTCAGGTAGCTCCCGAGGGGTGCCCTATGGAACGCCTTGCTACGGAGAGTTGGGCGGGACACTTATTCGCCTCTCTACCCATCAAAGAGGGTACTATGCACCCCGAGAAATGCCTTTGTAATGGAGGGGAAGACTGCTCAGACTGCGTGCCCAAGGTCGAAGTGCTCCACGTGGATAGTTACACCCTCCCGAAAGATTCGTCCGAGAGTGCCGATTGCCCATGGATTACCCTCTCAGAGGTCAATTCACCCCATCGCATCCTCCCCCTTGTGGCAACGGCTATTACGCCTCAAAGACTCCCCACGCCTCCTGCCCCTCCTGAGGGTAGGCATATCCTTTCATACGGTTGTGTACTAAGAATTTGAATACTTTCCTCTCTCTTGTCGTGAGACCTTGAGAGAAGGTTATACCCACATGTACCTATACGTAATGGTACACACGAACATCCATAACATAGTTGTGATTATTTACTCAGTATTCATTTCAATTTTAATGTACACATATGAATCAAACTCTTAAGGGGTTAGTCATTTGCCTACTATCCCTACCAATCATATCCCTCTCATCAAAAGCACAAGATGCTTCTGTGCTAACAGGCATTGTAGTAGATGAAGAGGGGGCTCCACTACCCTCTGCCAATGTCTATTGGTTAGGCACTTTTACCCATACCACAACCAACGAAGAGGGCTCCTTTACTCTGCCTCGGTCGGAGCAGAGTAACCAAGTTATTATTAGCTCCATGGGATTTCGTTCAGACACTATTCCTGTGACGATAGAGACCGCAAAGCTTAAGGTTACGCTACACACCTTACAGATGAAAGAGGTAGAAGTACTTGCTTTCCAACGCGGACGTACACGCTCTAAACTCTCGGCAGGCAATCAAGAACGCATCAATATGGGCGAGCTTTTGCGAGCGGCCTGCTGTAGTTTGGGCGAAAGCTTTACAACCAACCCCTCGGTAGATGTCTCCACTACTGATGCAGCAACAGGATCTAAGCAAATACGGTTGCTCGGCTTAAGCGGTAAGTATGTACAAATGCAAACAGAAAATATCCCCAATTTTAGGGGTGTTTCTGCCCCTTTTGCTTTAGGCTATATCCCTGGTACATGGATAGAAAGCATACAAGTATCCAAAGGAGCAGCCTCCGTCAAGAATGGCTTCGAGTCTATGACGGGACAAATCAATATAGAGTACAGAAAACCCAATACAGACCGATATTTAGACGGGAACATTTATCTTGATCAAGGATTGCGCGCCGAGGGTAATTTTATCGGCAACTATCAATTCGGGAAACATTGGAGTACAGCACTTCTAACACATATAGAAGATCGCTCTCTTGCACACGATTATAACGGAGATTCCTTTGTAGATATGCCTCTTCAAAGGCAATACAATGTGATGAACCGCTGGACCTATAAGGGGGGACGTACTATGCTCCAAACAGGATGGCTCTACCTCTATGAGAATAGACGGTCAGGACAGTTGGGTTATCATTATAAGCCCTTTCCTAATCGCTACAAAATCGGTATCGAAAATCACAGAGCAGAGGCGTTTGCCAAAATTGCACACGCTTTCAACGATGAAAACGGCAGTAACATGGCACTGATACTGGATGCTGGGAAGCAAAAAATGGACTCAAACTATGGACTAAAGACGTTAAACATAGACCAGAGTAACCTCTATGCTTCTCTAATCTTTGAAACACAGTGGCAGGCAAAACATGCACTATCAACAGGACTTAGCTGGCAATACGATGAGTGGAAGCAAGACGCTCAACTGTTGGCACGAGCTGGCGAAAAATCGGTTTACAACACTTTCCTTGAGTCTGTACCTGGAGCCTACGCACAGTACACCTATACCCCTAACGGACATTTCACGCTAATGGGTGGCATCAGAGCGGACTACAGTAACCTACATGGCTTCTTTGTTACTCCTCGTCTACACGTACGTTACAGCCCTACCGACTACACCAACATACGCCTATCAGTGGGGAAAGGCTATCGTACACAAAGGATTCTCATCGAAAACTATCATCTACTGGCCTCAAGCAGAGCATTCGTAATAGCCGAGGGAGCTAACCAACTACAAGAAAACTCTTGGAACTATGGTATCAGCAACAGCTGGGAAATACCGCTTTGGCAACACAAAAAATTAGATCTCAACCTTGAGTACTACTACACACACTTCAATAATCGATTAATTATGGATATGGATAAGAATGCCCATGAGGTACATTTCTATCCACTGGGCGATGGGTCATCGTTCTCGCACACGTTCCAAATCGATGCAGCCTATAAGCTCTTAAAAGATTTGGACGTAACGGCAGCTTTCCGCTATACCGATGTGCGTACGACAACCAATAACATACTTCAGCAAGAGCCTTTAAGTTCTCTTTTCAAAGGATTGCTTTCACTCTCCTACAAGACCCCTCTAAGACGTTGGCAAGGCGATGTTACGCTCTCGGTCAACGGACGGGGACGAATGCCCTCGCCCTATCTTCTCGCAGACGGCACCCCATCATGGGATAGTACTTTCCCTACCTACCCGATGCTTAGTGCGCAGATAACACGTTTTTTCCCAAAATGGTCTATCTATTTGGGTGCAGAAAACATGACCAACTTTACCCAAAGAAGTCCCATTATCGATGCTCGTAATCCTTGGGGACCCAACTTTGACGCGACAATGGTATGGGGCCCCACAGAAGGCATCATGGTCTATATGGGTATCCGCTTCAATGTATTCGACAACTAACGCACCCATCAAATAGAAAATAGAATAAACTCTTAAAACGTTATAATCAATATGAAGACAACTTTTGTATCTATCCTGCTTGCGTTGCTATGTAGCACAGCCCTGTTTGCTAAAAACATTGTCAAAGTGTACGTTGCCCCCACACCGCGTATGCACTGTACGAGCTGTGAAGAAAAGATTCGCAAGGCTCTACAATTTGAGAAAGGGATGAAAGACATGGAGTTCGACATCGATAACAATGTAATTCTATTGGTTTTCGATCAAGACAAAACCTCTTTGGAGCATCTGGCAAAGAAACTCCAAAAGATAGGCTATGAAATCCGCATTTTGGACACCCCCAACGGAGTAGAAGCTGATGAAGACCCCTCCGCAACTTGTACGCATCAGCAAAAATCCACCTGCCTCTCTATCGGTAAGAGAGAGAGACAATAGACCGTAGCCATACTCTTTTTCTCATCCTCTTCGATAGATATATCCGCACCTCGAAAGGAGAGTTAAAGTTTACACACGCACCCCTTACTCTTATTGGAAGAAGTTTACAAAGTTCTTTCGAGAGAGCAGGGGTGCTTTCCATATACCTTTTTTGCGTAGTTGGCTCTTTTTTAGTACTTTTGTGCCTATCATTAAAATAGTTGCGCATTATGAGCCAAAAAAGAATTCTATATATATCACAAGAGATTACCCCCTATTTGGATGAAAGTCCTATGGGGATTTTTTCTAGATGGTTACCTCAACGTATCCAAGAAAATGGCAGTGATGTACGTATTTTCATGCCACGTTACGGGCTTATCAACGAACGCCGCCATCAGTTGCACGAAGTGATTCGCCTGTCGGGTATCAATATCATAGTCAACGATACAGACTATCCGCTCATCATCAAAGTAGCCTCTGTGCCACAGTCTCGTATACAAGTTTACTTTATAGACAATGACGAGTTCTTCAAGCGCAAATCTCTTTTTGGTATTGAAGAGAAGTATGGCAACGACACAGCAGACCGTTCTATCTTCTTTGTGCATGGGGTCTTTGAAGCTATAAAGAAACTGAGATGGATTCCCGACGTGATACACTGTGCGGGATGGTTCGGAGCACTGGCACCTGCTTACCTGAAAACCATCTATAAGGACGACCCTTGCTTCAATAAGGCTAAGATTGTCTACTCTCCCTTTGAGAAGGAAGAAGAGGGTGAAATCGCTCCCAACATCATGGAAGCTCTGCGCTTCGACGGTATAGAGAACGACCTTGTAGCCCCCATGAATGGAGAGCACACTCCAGAGGCTATTCGCCGCATGGCTATAGCACACTGCGACGGTGTTATCATGCCAGAACAACCAACCCAAAGCACTCTTTTTGATTATGCGAAACAGTGTAACAAACCTGTTTTGGAGTACCCAGGAGACTTGAAAGAGAACGTACAAAAGTTCCAAGACTTCTACGACTCTCTCATTGACTAAAATCTTTTTGTTTGTCGTTTTAATCCCATCGGGGTATTTCTTTCCTGTTAGCACCCAAAAGTCGGACTTTTGACAACTGAAAAGACACAGGAAGCGAAACTCCTTTTTCACCCAAGAGATTCAAGATGAAGACCAACCTGTTCAAACCTTTGTTAACCCTCATTAGCATCGGGGTTTCACTCCTTTTTGCTGCTTGTAATGATCGTCTCTCGGATGTAGGGTTATCACTCCCTTCAGACCAACATATACAGACGCAATCAGACACTCTGTTGCTCTCAGCAAAAACAATCGCGGTAGACTCCATTTACAGCCGTTCTACCTACACCCTTTTAGGGCAGCTAAGCGATCCTTTCTTTGGTAATTTCCGTTCTTCTTACATCACCCGTCTGCAACATGCCCCTGGATTTAAACTCAAACACACCCCTATCAATGGGAAAATCGATTCGGTAGCCTTGGAGGTTAGCTATGCTTCTTGGGTAGGCGACTCTACTACATGGGCCAAGGTAGCTGTATATGAAGTAAAGCAACCCCTTCCAGAAAGTCGCTACTCGAGAGACTTAACTCCCTACATTAAAGATGCTCAACTACTTGGTACCCACACCTATCAAGCAGGAAATGCCAAGGGATACCACACCCTGAAGATACCTCTCGATAGAGAGTTGGGCGAACGTATTCACAACGCCTCTATAAACTCTCCCATAAGCTTTGACACACAACAGAATTTCGAGGGGCAAATCCTTCGAGGACTTTACGTGCGCTCGACCACAGGTTCGGGCTGTATGCTAAGCGTTTATAACACCACGCTTGTCCTCTACTACACCTATCGCTACGAAGGACCTAACCAAGCAGGAAGAGACACAGTAATGAACGTAGTGGGAACGTCTCGCTTCACCAATACCAACCAGCTCTACATGCTACAACAGTTTGAGAATAGCAACATCGACAACTTGTTAGTGCCCAACAATGACTATGCCTATGTCAAATCGCCGCAAGGAGTGGCCATGCAACTCTCTCTCTCGGCAGAAGATTTGCAAAAAGCTTTTGGTGCTACACTCGGAGATGCAAGCAGAACGCGCGTTATCAACGATGCCCAACTCAAACTGCCTGTAAACGTTCCCTCAGAAACTCAAACCGTATTGAACCCTCCTGCCTATACATTATTGATTCCAAAAGATTCTATCAACTCGTTCTTTCAGAACGGCTACACGGAATTGACCCATCCCGATGTGTCGTACCTTTCTACACAGTACAACATCAACCAGAGGGCATACGTCTTCAACAATATCAGCTCTTTAATTACCAAACACCTCGAACTACACAGTACAAGAGATGCCAACACGGGGTCTATAAAGCTCAACGCACCACTGGAGATAGTTATTCTTCCCGTTCGCAGAGAGACTTTAAGCGGCTCTAAGATTACCGCCAACATAATGAACTATGTATTTCCATCGGGAGCTCGCATTCAATTAGAGTCGGGCGGCATAAGAATGGGGGTAATAAGCTCTTCGCACAAAACATATAAAAGAGATAGGTAAACACCTGCAAAAGAAAAAGAAGAGAACTGAACTTATCCATACAAAACGATGAAAGCTGCAAAGGATGCCAAGATTAGACTCACAGCAATGAACTTCTTACAGTTCTTCATGTGGGGTGCATGGCTCATATCTATGGGTCGTTACTTTGGTAATGTGATGCATTTCGACGGGGCACAGATAGGCAATCTATTTGCCACGGGGGGCATTGCCTCTATCATTATGCCTGCATTGATGGGTATTGTGGCCGACCGATGGGTCAACGCAGAACGTCTTTTGGGTATCTGCTACCTGCTTGCCTCAGTCTTGCTCGTGGTTTTGGGTCTACTTCCTGCAGGCACTCCTTATAGTACCGTCTTTCTGGTAGTCCTTCTTCTCAACTTCTTCTATATGCCTACCCTCTCGCTAAGCTATACTGTCTCGTATAGTGTGCTTAATAGTGTAGGTGCCGATGTTGTGAAGAGCTTTCCCCCGATACGTGTGTGGGGAACGGTGGGTTTCATTGTAGCGATGTGGATTGTAAACATTTTAGGGTTTATGGACAGCCCTAACCAATTTTTCTTTGGAGCAGGAGCGGCTTTATGTGCTACACTTTACAGCCTGAGCCTACCTAAAGTACCTCACGGTTTGAATAAAGAAAAGGCAAAAGGCTTACTCTCCTCGCTCGGATTGGATGCTCTCGTCATGCTCAAGGATACAAAGATGGCGGTATTCTTTATTTTCTCAATCCTCTTAGGAGCAGCCCTACAGATCACTAACGCTTACGGAACGCTCTTTTTGGATAGTTTTGCCAACAATGAACTCTTCAAAGAGAGCTTTGCTGTACGTTACCCCAATATCCTTCTTTCCCTGTCACAAATATCCGAAACCCTCTTTATCCTCGCCATACCCTTCTTCCTGAAACGCTTTGGGATTAAGAATGTAATGCTTATGAGCTTCTTTGCTTGGTTCTTGCGCTTCGGGCTCTTCAGCATCGGTGATCCTGGGTTCCCTGGCATTATCTCTCTACTGCTCTCTATGGTGGTTTATGGTATGGCTTTTGATTTCTTTAATATATCGGGGTCGATATTCGTAGAGTCAGAAACTCCTCCCTCTATGCGCGCTAGCGTTCAGGGACTATTTATTCTGGCAACTAACGGATTGGGAGCAGTCATAGGATCTTCTCTAAGTGGACAAGTGGTGCAAGCCTACACGGTCGAGGGGAGCGTACAGTGGAGTACTGTATGGGCTATTTTCTCAGGATATGCTCTCATTACGGGGATTTTATTCCTCTTTCTCTTCCGCTATAAGGCTCGCCCTAATGAGGAGATTAAACATATCTAAGGAGTATCTTCTCACGAGGTAAGGTCTTTTTTCATCGTACTCTATTTCAAAACTGATTTATATTCTCTATCTTTGCTCATAACGTTTTATATAAGTTTGTAATAGTTATGGGAAAGTTTATTCGAGAATTTAAGGAATTTGCCGTTAGAGGCAACGTGATGGACATGGCCATCGGACTAATCATTGGGGCAGCTTTCGGTAAGATTGTATCTTCATTAGTGGCAGACATCATTATGCCTCCGATTGCTTTACTCACAGAATCGGGCAATGTAGAAGGGATCAGATGGGTACTTCGTGAGGCTGTTATACAGGGAGAAGAAGTAATCAAACCCGAAGTCGTTATGAATGTCGGAGGGTTCTTACAGACGGTAATTGACTTTATCATTATTGCCTTTGTTATCTTCCTGATGATCAAGGGCATCATGAAACTAAAGCGTCAGAAAGCAGAGGAACCTGCTCCAGCAGAACCCTCTGAAGAGGTTAAACTATTGAGCGACATCAAAGAACTCCTCAAAAAGCAGGCTAACTCTTAAAAAGAACTACCTTTTACAGGGCAACCAAAGGATGAAAAAGCTACCTTCCAACAAGCGGAGGTAGCTTTTTTTATAGGGTAAAAATCCCTGTTTTTCTATTTTGAGATGGTCTCAAAGCCCTTTTTTGAAAGGTACCATCAAGCCAAACGCAATATACGTATTGCCCCTCTTAGTACCAACAGAAAGACAAAGCTACCGACGATCAAATCGGGGTAACGAGAATTCGTCAGAGCTACAATAATCGCAGAGGCGATTACGCCTATATTGACAATCACATCGTTGGAGGTAAAAATGCGAGAGGCCTCCATATGCGCCTCCTTACTCTGCGCACGATTAAGCAGCAAAAGAGAGGCTGCATTACCCGCCAGAGCAATAACCGAGGCGACAATCATAACTAAAAAATTAGGGGTAACTTCGGGAGAGAAAAAGCGTTCGACCACTTCAATAATTCCCCACCCTGCAAGTGCCAACTGCAAAATTCCCGCCCAAAGAGCAACACTCTTTTTGCTCTTCACAGAGCGACCTATGGCTAAAAGTGCCAGTCCATAAACAAAAGCATCTGCCAGCATATCAAGGCTATCGGCTACAAGTCCCATAGATCGAGCCCAAATACCCCATACCCCCTCAACAATAAAACATAAGAAATTGATACCCAAGACCCACCACAACAGCTCTTTCTCGCGCTGTGTGGAGAGGTGTTCCTGAGCGGGGAGTACCCCAACTCCCTCAAATGGCAAAGAGCTCTCTAAGCGACTGCCCAAATTGAGTGAAGCCAGAGCCCTATCAATAGGTTCGACGGTCTCTCGGTGGATTATTTCCAATCGGTGCTCCGCAAGGTCAAAAGTCAATCGCTCTATATAAGATTGCTCTTGGAGTTTCATTCTAATCATCCGCTCCTCGCAGGGGCAATCCATTTTAGGTATCGTAAAAATGCTCTTTATCATATCGTGGTTATAACTGCTGCCTCTTCTGTAAGTCCTATGGCAGAAAGAACTCTATAACATTAAAGTGGCATCGGCGACAAATGAAATTTATTTTAATCCCTTTACTTTATGGGGATTGGCACGAGCAAAGTCTGCCCAATTACGTACCACATTTGTCGTCGCTGCCAAAGGGTTACTGGTTTGGTAAAAATGGCAAAGAGCCACGGCTAAACCATCGGTAGCATCGAGCAAATAGGGCATATCTTCTTTACGAATGTGCAAAATCTTCTGTAACATATCGGCAACTTGCTCTTTCGACGCCCCCCCATTGCCCGTGATGGACTGTTTTATGCGCATAGGAGCATACTCGGTAATGGGCAATCCTCGCTGTAATCCCGCAATCATGGCCGCCCCCTGTGCCCGCCCCAATTTGAGCATAGTCTGTACATTTTTACCATAAAAGGGAGCTTCAAGAGCCATTTCATCGGGGAGAAACTCCTCGATTAAGCCCGTTATACGCTCAAAAATGCGGTTCAAACGGAGGTAATGGTCTTGATATTTATTCAGTTCGATAGCACCCATAGCGATCAAGGAGGGCTTCTTCTGCTCTATGCGCAGTAAGCCATACCCCATAACCGTAGTACCAGGATCAACCCCTAATATAATCCGCTCTTTTGTGTACTCCATTGCATTGCCCCTTTTCAGCGGTGTAGCAATAACAGACATCGACAAAAAGGATCTCTACTACACTCTCTTCATACGAAATAGCGAGACAAATGGATACTGTCCTAAAAAAGTGTGTAAGCCCCGTTAGCTCTTAGGCTTTGCTTTTCTCCAAACAAAGAATAGAATGCTAATAGCCATTAGCACAAGGGCAATTAATACTGCTGTTTTAAGAATAACGCTCGAAATCCAAATCATTCCCTTGGCAATAAGGAAGATGACCACAAGGATTAAAATTACTACAAGAGTTGAAAAGACTTTACCCAAAAATTTCATACGATCTACTTTATACTTAGTGTTTTATCAAGGCTAACGCCTACTCTCTCTTTGTATAAGGAGGGATAATCCCTCCACTTACAGAGATGATGAGTGTACAACCTCTACACACAAAGGTAGTGGAATCGTCGCTATAAACCTAATGAAATTTGGGCTATCCTATAATTAGTGTAAGCAGGGGTTATAAGAGAAGTTTATACGGAGATAAAAGTTTGCACAAGTCATAAGTAAAGTTTACACAGGAGGTTTTGAAAGTTTGCATAGGAGAGAACTCAAGTTTACACAGGAGGAAATGGGTGTCGGTTCTACTCTCTTTCTCTCATTCCACTTCAAAGCCTTGTATTTACGCCTTTTGAGGTAGTCAAAAGGGGCTATGTCAAAATCTAACATTGACACAGCCCCTCTATAATTGAGTGTTATAATCGCACATTGCGAAGCATCTCTACCTGCAGTAAGGCTTTACTCGTTCTCTGTAGGAGACCTTTGCATAATACCTCATCTACTGCATCCCTTTCGAGACAAGAGCTTGGTCATATCACGGGTATACTTCCATTGCTCTTGCCCTCGGTGCTTTGCCTCTAAAAGAGACTCCGTAAAGTCTCCTTTTGAAAAGATAATCCTTCTCTCCAAAGAGCTCTTTTCAAAACTCTTTGTAGGGAGACTTCTGCCATCTGCTCGGTAGAATTGGGGAGGGAGATTCCCCTCTTTATCCCCTTATCTATTTCACAATGATCAGTTCTACATCTATGAGTTACCTCACTGTTTGACAACTTTTTGTACAGCCCCCTCTACTTGTACCAAATAGGCACCATCGGGATATTGACGCATATCTATGCACATTTGGGGAGCGTTTACTCTTGTTTGGTAGAGTATGGTGCCGTCCAGAGCGTAGATAATAATGCGTTCATTCATCGTAGCTCCTTCTATGAATAGTTGATCCGTAGTAGGATTAGGATAGCAGTTTATGCGTAGGGACTCGACAGACTTGTTGGCAACATCTGTTCCTTTGAATGGAACACCCTGTGCCCCATTACTACCTCCGTCATAGTCTCTAACTTCCCAATTCTTAGTATTAGCAGTTGTTACCAAAGCAGAGGGAAATATATTGCCCTCTTTAGGTTCGGCTTTGGTATTTACCGCGAGAAGCATCCCTTTTTCTCTCTCGGAGGGAATGGTGGGAAGTCCCGCTATGAAAGCTGCCATTTTATCTGCATTGATTTTATTACTAAAGAAATCGACATAGCTGAGGTTAGGGCAGTCGGCAACGACGATTTCGTTCAACTCGTTTTTGAATAGAGAAATAGACTCCAAGCTGGGGCAGTTCTCTACTTTTAGGGTAGTGAGTTTGTTGTTTGATAAAAGGATACGCTTCAGTACAGGGCTGGGAGAGATTTCTGCCTCTTTGATCTCGTTATCAAAAGCTTGTAGTGTAACGAGCTTCGGATTTTGTACTTTGATGTACTCGATTTTGTTGCCATAACAAGCAAAAAATGTAATATCTCCACGGATAACAAGCTCTTGAGCTGTTAGTGTGTAATCTCTTACTCCTACACCTGGCTCATAAGTTTCCTTTATACCTTCTATAGTAGCAGGTATATCTTCTACAACTCCCAAGTCTAAGGTGATTTTTTCTCCAGGGTTTAATTTTGTGCGTAGGGTTATGAGTCCGTCTCCGATTTCGGGTTTATAATACCCCGAATACTCTTCTTTCCGCCCGCCTTTCCAGTCATAAACAAGCCAATTTTTAGCTTTGGCTACCTCTACATCTTCTTTCCAACACTCATTATGTTCTGTGATGTTATGAGGAGGACCGCCTGGTACACTATTGATAACCACAATACCACCCTTTTGGGTTTCCTCTTTGTGGGGAAGAGAGGCTATCAACTGTTTCATATCATCCTTTTTAATGGAGTTAAAGAAGATATTTATTCTTTTCAGTTTACTGTTATTACTGAAGTTCAATGAGGTAAATTTATTCGCAGATAGCTCTGCATTCTCCAAATTGATGTTCTGGGAAAGATCTATTTGAGTAAGTTGATTGTGGAATATATCTAAGTCCGTTAAGTTTACGTTTTGACTAAGGTCTAAGGTGGTTAGCTGATTAGAAGAGCAATTCAAATCCAGCAAAGAAGGAGCCTTAGTTACGTCAAGCGATGTGAGGTTAGAGATAGAGCAGTCCAGCAATGTTACTTTTCCCTTTATCTTGACGGTCTGCTCCGTTAGATGGTAGCTTTGCCATCCTTTTTGATAGCCTTCTTGCAGCCCCTCAAACTCTATATCCTCTCCCTGTATGTTGATAAATAGAGTCTCACCTATATTTTTACTGGTAATCAAAGAGATTTCTTCGGTTTCGTCTGCGGGCGGTGCTTCGTTGGTACCTGCGTAGGCTATTTTTTTCCCTCCGTTATAATCCTGTACTTCCCAAAACTTCTCGGTTGCAATCTCTACATCCGATACCATACAGTGGTTGTCGGGGCGTTCAGATTTGCCATTAATAATGCGAATTGAAGCTCCCTCTTCGTAGGCTTTCTCGGGTAAAGCATTCATCAAGTCGGTCATCGCTTTTCCTCTGATGAGGTTGCCGAAGCAATTAACGTAAAGAAGGTCTTCCATGCCTTCAATCTTTAGAGTTTTCAGTTCGTTATTTTCAACGAAAAGATTTTTTATTAGTTTGTTGGAGCTAAGGTCAAGTTTTTTCAATTGGTTGTTGCTAAAAGTAACATCTACCAGCTCGGGATTGCCTGTTAGGTCTAATTCTTTCAAATTATTGTTAGAGCAGTCGATGGCCTTTAGTTTGTCGGCACCTTTTAGAAAGATGGATTCTAAATTTCCATAGCTCGAAATGATACCTGTAATCTGCTTATTGTTTCTGAAGTCTAAGCTCTTCATCTTGTTGTAGGAGCAGATAATGTCTTTCAACTCTGCTGCGTTGGAAGTATTGAGCGAGGTTATCAAGTTGTTGGAGCAATAAAACTTGGTTACCTGCCCTGTAATTACTACTTCCTGTTGGGTGAGGGTGTACTCTTTCCATTGATTTTCGAATTCTTCTTCCACTCCCTCTATGGTAATAGGGGTGTCGGGTTCGATGTAGATACGGAGTTTGACCTTCTCTCCGACCTTTTTCTCGGTGGTAAAGGAGATGCTACTCTGTGCCAAACTCTCTGTAATACCTGCGGTAAAGCTCAAAAGAGGCAGCAAAATACCGAGTAATAGCACAAGCCCTCGATGGTAGAGGGCACACATTGGGGTAAATAGATTTCTTTTTTCCATAAATAAATTAGATGATTGATTTATGATATAATAGTGTTATTCGTCTTCATACAGAGTATAAAAATTCTTTTAATAGACTATAACCCTCTTTGTGTAGAGGCTTTATTGGCTTATGGGCAAATGTAAACTATTTATAGATATTATCAAAATATTTGTTTCTAGACTTTGTATTGTCGCAACAACTATATTTAATATTCCCCTTAGATCGGATTATAAAAAAAGACCTACCCACCCAATGGTAGATAAGCCTTTTTGTGAATATGCGGTAGGGAGGTTCCCTCTTGCTGTTAGGATGGAGAATTACTGCTCAAAATCTATTAACGATCTACGAAGAAAGAATGAGAAGCCCTTGCCCTACCCTCTGTAAGAACTTGTACAAAGTAACGTCCCTCTGCCCACACCGCAACATCTATCGTGTGTAGAGATGCCGATGCTGTAGCTTTGTAGCAGAGTTTACCCATTAGGTCAAAGACACGTATCTCGCTCCCCTCGGGAAGATCAATGGTGACATAGTCAGAAGTCTCTGTAGGATAAACTGCCACCTCTACCCCTGCAAGTGTCTCAAGTAGAGGCGTCTTTACCTTGACTTCTATCTTGATATCGTCCAAAAGGAAGCCCGATCCAGGCGTTGAGGAGCTGGTAGTACCTTTGCGCTCATGCACAAAAGCAAGCGTTATTGTCTTACCCTTAAAAGACATTAAGTCAATGGTTTCTTCTTTCCATCCGTTGGCAGAGGCTACTTCGCCAGCTTTCAATTCGTGGGTAAAGTATGTAGGTTGGAAAGATTGGGTCGCTGCCAGAAGTTTGTATTTATCGGGTGCAGAGGTGAAGTACTTACCTGTTGCAAAAGAAATGGATGCGCTCTCGGCATTGTCGGGGATAGTAATGGGTGGAGAAACGAGCCAGTTTTTGGCCTCTACATTTTCACCCTTGAGATTGAAACCTCCGTTGCTGGAAAGACTACCACTGGTCGGGAAAAAGCTCCATGATACCAGACAGAGGCGAGAGTTATAACCTCCCTCGTAGCTCTCGGGCAGCTCTAAAGAGAGACGGTCGAAGTCTGTTTTGATATTAGTCCAGTTCTTTTGGTCTTTATCTTCTTCCCAGGTACGCCAACCCATAGGGAATAAACCATCCTCGGCATCCACTAATATCGGGTAGGTGATCTTGTTGGCATCGAGTACAGTATAGTCGCGCTCTACGGTTGTAGCACCCTGTGCGTTGGTTAGGGTGAGTTTTACCTTATAAGTACCTGGAGTGCTCCACGTAACGGAAGCTGTCTCTTCGCTTGAAGTACTCTTATTGGCTCCCTCAAACTCCCATTGAAACGCGGTAATGGGTGAGCCCGAGCGATAGGAGGGCGTCCATGTAATCTCTTCGCCCGTATAGGCAACGTCTATGGCATTCGCTTGTACTTCCATAGGAGGACGGGGTACTTCGGGGCATGCATTGATTAAGTCTTGCATTCTCTCCTCTGAATACAAAATGCCAGAGTCGAGGATTTCGGTGTACTCTTTCTTGGGACTAAGCATATAGATAGAAGGAACGTAGGCAACGGGTAAGCCTAACGACCTTGCCATAAACTTTTCCGAAAGAATGGCATAGCTTACATCTTCTGCCGAATTGTGCTGTTTCGCCCAGTTTCTATTGGGGTCGGTAATCTTTGCCCAAGGGGCACCCGTTACTTCTACCCAGAGTACAACGAGTCGTTGCATTTTTGTACCATTGGGGCCGAAGAGGTTATGGTATTTTTCTAAATATCCTCCTTGGTGAATATTCCAGCAGGGTAAGCAGTAGGTGGCAGAGAGGTCGATTAAAACACACTTGCCCTCTGCCAAATAGGCCTCAATATCATGCTGCACACCTTTATAGTCAGTGGCTACAAAATTACCTTTTAAGGGAGTCCAAGTGTAGTCTTCATATTTAGTTCCACGAGAGGAACTGGAGGGTTGCACTTGTTGTGCCCAAGCCGTACTACAAGCCGTACTAAAGGAGAAGAGGGCTGCGACTAAAAGTAGATAGATTTTTTTCATCGTAAAATAGATACTAAAAAGATATTACGGTTCAGGAGAGCAAAAATATAAAATCCAAGCTCAATAGCGCAATATCAACAAGAAATGTAAAGCCTTTTACCCTCTCTGAGGAGGAGAAAGACAATAGGAATAGAAGCTCAGTTTAATAAGTTTTTAGTGGGAAAAGAAGTTTTTCCTTGTATTTTCCACCTCCTCCCTGCACGCTAAAGTTCATCTCCATTAATAGGGGTATGGATATTATCGGATATTATCGTAACTTTGAGGCGATTTGATTAAAAAAACAAACATATAAATAAGATGAAAACAACTCCATTTACCGACGTACACATTGCACTTGGCGCAAAAATGGCCGAGTTTGCAGGCTACAATATGCCAATCGAATATTCAGGAATCACCGAGGAGCACCTCAATGTAGTTAATAATGTTGGCGTTTTCGACGTTTCGCACATGGGAGAGTTTTGGGTAAAAGGTCCTAATGCTCTTGCTTTCTTGCAAAAGGTCTCCAGTAACGATGCTTCTAAGCTCGCAGTAGGTCAGGTGCAATACTGCTGCTTCCCTAATGGGAAAGGTGGTATCGTAGACGACTTCCTCCTCTATCGTTACGAAGAAGACAAATATATGATGGTGCCCAATGCGGCTAATATCGAGAAGGATTGGGAGTGGTGCAAGGCTCAAAATACTATGGGTGCAGCTTTGGAAAACGCTTCTGACCAAATCGCTCAGCTGGCAGTACAAGGCCCCAACGCTATCAAGGTAATGCAAAAACTTACCGATATTAACCTTTCAGAGATCGAGTACTATAACTTCAAGGTAGGCTTCTTTGCAGGTTGTCCTAACGTAATCATCTCTGCAACAGGTTATACAGGAGCAGGTGGTTTCGAGCTCTATTTCTATCCCGACTACGCAAAGAAGATTTGGGATGCTCTTTTCGAAGCAGGAAAGGAGGAGGGTATCATGCCTGCAGGTCTCGGTTGCCGTGATACTCTGCGCTTAGAGATGTGCTTCTGCCTCTACGGTCATGATATTGACGATACACACTCTCCTATCGAAGCAGGTTTAGGTTGGATCACCAAATTTACCGACGATAAGAAAGAGATGATAGACCGTGCGCTTTTAGAAGAGCAAAAAGCAGGTAAGCTCACACGCAAGCTCGTTGCATTTGAAATGATTGACAAGGGTATTCCTCGCCAGCACTACGATATTGTAAACGAGCAGGGAGAAGTAATCGGAGTGGTAACTTCTGGTTCTATGTCTCCATGTCTCAAGAAGGGTATCGGTATGGGTTACGTAACTATGGACTATACCAAAGTAGGTACACCTATCGCTATCTCGGTACGTGGACGTAACCTCAAGGCCGAAGTGGTAAAAGGTCCTTTCCGCAAGTAATCCTTTACTCTGATGCATTTACAGGGTGTATGAGCTTCTTAGAGGGAGCTCACCACTGAAAATCTCTATAAAAAATCTCCCTTTCTGAAGGTCTTTCTTCGGGAAGGGAGATTGCTTTTTGTCTCTTCTCTCTACACACAAGAAACGAAGACTATGGTGCAATACCGCATACACCGTGTCATCTCCGATATTTAGCTTGGCTCGCCTGCCTCTGTTGGCTTTCTTTACTTTTTTCTTGTACCCTTGTGATAACAATATTTTGTAGGACTTCCAAAAAGCGTTCGTTAGTATCGTTTTTTTTGAGATTACGTATCCTCTTAAGTGGGTATTTCTTTGTTTTCCTTCGAATTAGTCGTACTTTTGCACGTAACAAAAAGTCTTTTTATGGAACACAATCGGAGCTATTCAAAAACAGCCAGCAGACGAAACAGAAGCCTCTTCGCTTGTCTTCTTAGTTTGCTCGTTCTCTTTGCAGGACAATCCCTAACAGCACAGAACAAGAAGGTAGTACTTCTCTCGGTCAATGATATGCACGCAATGATCGACCAATTCCCTCGTTTTGGTTATATGGTCGATAGTTTGCGCCAGATTTATCCCGACATGCTTCTTATCGGAGCGGGAGACAATCACAGCGGCAATCCTATCAACGACCTCTTTACACCCAGAGGATATCCTATGACACACCTAATGAATGAGGTCAAATTTGACTATTCGGCATTGGGGAATCATGAGTTCGATACCCGTTCGGATTTGAGTTATCTCACGCAAGTAGCTCACTTCCCCTTTTTAGCAGCCAACGTTTTTCCTGCTCCGCAACGGGGTATCCGTCTTTTGCCGAGTGCCATTCACACAATGCCTAATGGGTTGAAGATTGGTTTTATCGGATTGTTGCAACTGGAGCCGAGTGGTTTGCCTGCAACCAACCCTTCTTGGGTCGAGCATGTACGTTTTGCTCCTGCTCAAGAGACTATCGGTGCTTATCGAGAGTTGCGCGATGTGTGCGATGCGGTTATAGTGGTATCGCATTTAGGGTTAGAGGAAGACCGTATCATAGCTCGCGACAATAGTTGGGTAGACCTTATTATCGGAGGGCACTCACATACACTGCTTACCGAACCCGTCAAGGAGGGCAAGTGTATCATTACACAGGCGGGCAGTCGCCTTAGACACTGTTATCTGACCACAGTAACCATTCCCGAAAAGGGGGATATGCAGATTACCACAGAGTTGCTTTCGATTGATCGAGCAGCAGGTAAGGAAAGCTCCTCTATCCGTGCCATAGTAGACGAATTTAATAGCAATCCTTTTTTCAAAAAGGTAGTAGGTCAGGCGGCAGAAGACTTTACCTCCGTTGATGAGTTAGGGTTCTTTATGGCAGATGCTCACCGCTCTACGCTCGGAGTGGATATAACCCTGCAGAATAGAGGTGGAGTACGTATGAGTTCGCTTCCCAAGGGAGGGATTACCAATCACAATATCTATTCGTTAGATCCTTTTGGCAACGAAATGGTGGTAATAGAACTCACGCCCGAAGAACTCTCGACTTTAGTTATAAACAACTGGAGTAAAGAGTTCGAAAGCCCTATCTATGCCTCGGGTCTCTATGCCGTTTACCACGTGGATAAAAAGACGAAAAAATGCCTTTCTGTAGAGCTTTTCACCCCCAATAAAAAGCCTTTGAAGAAAGGACATAAATACAGAGTAGCCTACAACAACTATATAGCAAACGCTTACCACTTTGAGCATGCCGCCTCGTATCAGCAGACGGGCTACACTTCGGTAGAGAGCATACTCACATATCTTAACAAGGTAAAGACCGTACCCTCCT
Organism: Porphyromonas circumdentaria; assembly: GCF_900167105.1. Classification (GTDB taxonomy): domain Bacteria; phylum Bacteroidota; class Bacteroidia; order Bacteroidales; family Porphyromonadaceae; genus Porphyromonas; species Porphyromonas circumdentaria. The sequence continues at coordinate 88,009 of NZ_FUXE01000007.1, forward strand.
ATCAGAAGGAGAAAAAGCGTTGGAAAGTAATACTTCACTAACGGTACGGAAAGAGAAACAGCAAATAAATAAACGAGGAAGAGTGGGGAGAGGGACAAGAGCCCTCGCCCATACTCTGCCTTTGGTACGATAAGACATAAAAGAGTATTATGAACAGCAAATTAGAAGAATTGGCAAGAGCCTACCACGCAGGCCATCAGCCTGGGAAGATAGAGGTACGCCCCACAAAGCCCTATGCTACACAGCAAGATTTGACCCTGGCATACAGTCCAGGCGTTGCAGTACCCTGTAAGGATATTGAGAGCGACCCTACGGCTGCCTATAAATACACGGCCAAGGGCAACTTGGTGGCTGTCATCTCCAACGGTACGGCGGTGTTGGGGCTCGGCGACATTGGAGCTATGGCGGGTAAGCCTGTGATGGAGGGGAAAGGACTACTCTTCAAAATTTATGCAGGGATTGATGTATTCGATATAGAGGTCGATGAGAAAGACCCCAAGAAGTTTATCGAAATCGTCAAAGCTATTGCCCCCACCTTTGGTGGAATCAATCTGGAGGATATTAAGGCTCCCGAATGCTTCGAAATAGAGCAAGTACTCAAAAAAGAGTTGGATATACCTGTGATGCACGACGACCAGCACGGAACGGCTATTATATCTGCCGCGGGGTTGATTAATGCCCTTTCTATTGCTGGCAAGAAGATAGAGGAGGCACGTTTTGTTATCAACGGAGCAGGTGCTTCGGCTATATCTTGTACCAAACTCTACGAGTCTTTTGGGGCCAAAAGAGAAAACATTGTGATGCTCGACAGTAAGGGCGTTATCACCAAAGACCGTGCCGATTTGACCGAAGAAAAAGCCTATTTTGCCACTTCTCGCACCGATGTTCATACTTTGGCGGAGGCTATCGTAGGGGCAGACGTCTTTGTAGGGCTCTCTCGTGCTAAAGTTCTCTCTCAAGATATGGTGCGTGCTATGGCAAAGCAACCGATTGTTTTCGCTTTGGCTAACCCCAATCCCGAGATTACCTACGAAGAGGCTAAGGCAGCGCGTGAGGACGTAATCATGGCAACGGGACGCTCGGACTATCCCAACCAGATAAACAACGTAATCGGCTTCCCTTATATATTCAGAGGTGCTCTCGACGTACAAGCCAAAGCCATCAATGAGGAGATGAAAAGGGCTGCCACACTCGCCATCGCAGCTCTGGCACGTGAGGCCGTTCCTGAGGAAGTTACCCGTGCTTACGGCAATGTAGACCTCCACTTCGGGCCCGATTATTTCATTCCTAAGCCAGTCGACCCTCGCTTGATTGTACGTGTCTCCTCGGCAGTAGCACGTGCCGCTATAGAGAGTGGGGTTGCACAGCGCATCATTGAAGACTGGTCGGCCTATGAAGATGAACTGCGCTCTCGATTGGGGTTGATGAGTCACTTGACCCGTCGCCTCCATGAGGCTGCCAAACTAAGCCCTCGCCGTGTGGTATATGCGGCAGGAGACAATCCCGCTGTGCTGCGTGCCGCCGTAGAGGCAAAAGCGCAGGGTATGGCACACCCGATTATACTCGGCATTCCCTCACATCTGGAGCAACTTGCCAAAGATTTAGACCTTTCGTTAGAGGGGATCACGATTGTCAACCACCGCGACGAGTCGGAAAAAGCACGTCGCCACCAGTATGCCGAGCTTTTGGCGCATCAAAACTGGCGCAAAGGGGGTGACTTGCCCACAGCATTGGATAAGATGTACGACCCCAACTACTTTGGTATGATGATGCTTACCAAGGGAGATGCCGATGCCATGATCACGGGTATTTATAGCCATCACACATATTTGGCAGAGATTGCCAAGCAGACGGTCGGCTTGCGCAAGGGAGTAAATCACTTTGCTACGATGCACATGGTAACGCTAAAGAATGGTCCTCTCTTCCTGACCGATACGATGATTAACTGTAATCTTAAGGCCGATGCGCTGGTCGATATAGCCGTATTGGCTGCCGAGAAGGTGCGTTGCTTCGGTATCGAACCTGTGTTGGCATTGGTAGGCTTCTCCAATTTCGGCTCTACCGATGCAGAGTCCACGCAGGAGGCACAGAAGGCCGTTGCTATACTACACGAACGCTATCCCGACCTCTTGGTCGATGGAGAGATGCAAGTCTCCCTCGCACTCCATGCCGAGAAGCGAGACAAACGTTACCCCGAAAACAAGATTAAGGGAAGAAAAGCCAATGTACTCATCTTCCCCCGTCTAACCGCTTCTAACGCTTGCTATCAACTCTTGCGAGAGGCGGACGATGCCGAGGAGGTGGTAGGCCCTATGCAGATGGGGCTTAATAAGCCCGTCTACTTTGCCGATCATGAGGCGAGTGTAACGGATATTGTGAACATAACGGCTTTGGCGGTCTTAGACTCCAATACGTGCATTGTGTAAAACGACTGTTTCAGTTGCCTTTTTCTCTGATAATACTCACTCCCCTCCGCGGTGGGGAGTAAGCTAAAGGAACACCGTTAAACCGAGGAGCGAGCTCGATATAAAAGTCGGGTAAGCTCCTCTTTTTATATCGCCTCTTCTGACGCGAACTTTGGTTAGGGAGGAGCGTTGCCAGAGTTTCGTTGAACTCCTGCCCTCATTGACACACAAGACGACTAAAATTTAGACCTATGGAAACGAAAGTTTGCTCCTATGGGAACTCAAGTTTAGACCTATGAAAACCAAAGTTTGCATATATGGCAACTAAACTTTGTACTCATCTCTTGGAAAGTTGAGCCATAATCTCTTCTTCAGACTCCTTTTCTTCACCTCTGAGGCAACTCTGTCTATCAAAAATTGCCCTTTGTACAAACTGCTCAAAGCGTTTGATACAAGAGCAGCGTCGAAGACAGTTAAATATTTTTGCCAAATTTACACTTGCATATTTGATTTTTATTTCATATATTTGCATAGGATAGATTTTATCCTTAGTTGGTTTTATGTTTATTCCTGTATCCTTGGTGATTTAAGAAAGGAGATGCATACTGTTGCCAAGGTTGTCGTGATGATAAAATAATAGTATGGAAAATATTAATGGTTTATGTGGATTATGGATAGAAAGATTGTATTGAGTCTGTTGTTGTCTTTCTTTGTAGTCTGTGGACTTTTCGGGCAAGACCTTTTCTACTATCATGGTAACAAAAAGGTTCCTCTGGATTTGGTTGCAGATAAGGCGACTGTGATTACCCCCAAGGGGGCTATACTTCCTCAAACCTCCCCTCTGCTTGTTTCCCTTTTAAAAGGGGTGGAGCGTCTTCGCTACAATTTATTTGTTTATCAGTCGGAGGCTTCTCAGAGTGATTCTCGAGTTTCGTTGCTTAAGAGTTTGCAGAGTAAGTTTTCCCAACCGAGAGTCTTGGTGATGCCCTGCTACAGGAATACTTCTGGGCTTGAATTACTTTCGACTACAGATATTAATGTCAAGCTAAAAAAGGCTTCAGACATTTCTTCTTTGAAACGTTACGCTCAGGAGCATGCCCTTGAGATAGTGGAGCAGGACCCTTTTATGCCCCTTTGGTACGTGGTAGCTATTACTCCAGCCTCTGGAGGCAACGTGCTTGAGGTTGCTAATCGGATGTACGAAACGGGTCTATTCGCCTCGGTAGCTCCCGATTTTACTTTTGATGCTCAAGAATGTACCTATGATGAACTTTTTACAGATCAGTGGGGGCTCTTCAACTTTGAGAATCAAGGGATTGATGTAGGGGTGTGCACAGCTTGGAATATATCAACAGGTCTGGGTATCAAGATTGCTATAGTAGACACAGGTGTTGAGCGCAACCACAGTGACCTTCAAGCCAACATCTTCCCACAGAGCTACGACTCCGAGTCAAACGGCTCTCCCGCTCAAGTATATGGAAGTCATGGTTCACACTGTGCAGGCATAGCAGCTGCCGTGAGGAACAATGGTGTCTTTATTGCAGGCGTTGCTTCGGATGCAAAGATTATGGTGGCGAGTAATCCTCTTACTTGGAGCTCTGTCTACCGCCTGTCTCGGTGTATAAATTGGGCTTGGCAAAATGGAGCCGACGTGATTTCTTGTTCTTGGAGAACTACTCCATCAACTATCTTAGAGGAGGCTATTGATGGTGCTTTGTTCAGTGGAAGAAATGGTAGAGGTTGTGTGTTTGTCAAATCTGCTGGCAATGCAGGTTTACCCCCAAATGGCTCAAATAGTTCGATCTCTTATCCTGGAGACTACAGACCAGAAGTATTAACGGTGGGCTCTATAACTTCTCTGGGTTTACGCTCCTCTTTTTCTTCGGTTGGTCCCAGCTTAGATGTCGTAGCCCCTGGTAGTCGTATTCTCTCTACTATACCCAACAACACTATCGATTTTAGTTCTGGCACCTCTATGGCGGCACCTCACGTAGCTGGTGTTGCAGCTCTTATACTACAAAAAAATCCTTTACTAACAGGAGAGCAGGTACGAAATATTATTAAGCGTAGTGCTCGTAAGGTGGGAGATATGAACTACAACACAGTTACCCCGTTGGGGACTTACAATACGTACTACGGTTACGGTTTAGTCAAAGCCGACCAAGCTCTCGCTATAACTCCAAGTCTTTAACTAACAAATAAATAGTATAATTATGAAACACAAATTTCAATTTTGGTCTTTATCGCTTCTATTGCTCCTTACTTCGGCAATAGGATATGCTCAGCAAGCAGTTCGCCCCGCGGCTCAGATGCTATCAAGCAATGGTCCTGCAGAGGTTACGCCCTCTCGTGAGGCACGCATCGAGGGCAACTACTCTTATGTAGATTTTGATGTCGAAGCTCCCGTTTCTCAGGAGTACTACATCAGTTTTTGGGTCAATCCGTACCTCGATATCGAGGGTAATCTACCCACCTACCATGTTTTTGTAGATGGTAGGGCGTGTGGGCTTATCAATCCTACCTCTCCCGACCCTCATAGCGTAAACATCAGTACCGATAAGGTTTACCTCTCATCGGGCAAACATCAGATTTCGGTGAGAGCGGTTGTACCCGACATCGCGGGGGTAGAGCTTATGAAGGTATCTAATACTGCACCCTCCGCACGTCTATCCTCTTCGGCATACAGTGAGTACTTGCAGGCTGTACAAGATATTCAAGCTGGAAGGATAACTGCAGAAGAATATCTCTCTACAAAAAAAACAAGTCAAGCTCTCTCTTCTAATCAAGAACAAGAGAACAAATTGGAACTACTAAGAACCTCTGGAGATTTTTTCCCATTGACCCCTGTTCCATACACTTTTAGAACAAGTCGATATTATGATTCTGGGAGACAAGTTATAATTTCCACACGAAGTACTATACCTCACGTAGTATATTTAGTATCGGCAAAAGTAAATCAAGCTCCTCTGATTAACCAAGGATTAACTTGGCTACGTTTCTCTTCTGTTATTCCTGGTTCTGGAGGTGACAATACAGCTCTTTTTTCGATAACCATTCCCCAAGATGGGACCTATATGATTGTCATTAGAGCTCTTTATGAGGACTCTTTTGGAACTGTGGACGTGAATCTTAACCAACAAGAATTTCACTCTAATAGACCTATTTCTTTTTCATACATCCCTGTTTCTCAACCTCGAAACACAAGATTATTGTCAATGACAATAACTCCTAAACCTGATACGGATGCAAATTTAAAGTATGACCCTTTCTTATTTGTATTAGGAGGGGGAAGTTGTCCTGGACTAATTGTACAGTATAATGATGATGTAGTATATGATTCTTTAGAAAAAGAATTTTATGGGCTAAAAAGAAGAGATTCCTTTATTGATGCTACTTATCTAATACCTACCTGTGGTTTATTAGTAGCCAATTATGGAACACAAACCCCTCTCTTTTATTGTAATACTATTACTAATTTGCCTTACCAGAATTTACCTCCTCTCGTGCGTAAATCTACTCTTGAAACTACTCAAGAAGGGAAAGAAACCTGTGTGAGTATAGAACTAAGAGATTACTATAAAAAGACTATTACCTTAAGTAGCCAAGAAGTAATGAATACTATTGAGGTCTTCTCGTACGAAAATATGAACCTTGTTGGTCGCAAAGAATTAAAACAAAGTGGAGAAATAACAATTCCCATCACAGAATTAGGTATAACCTCTTCTGGTTTATATATTGTTCGAGTAACTAATGACAAAGGAATAATCTCTCAAAAAATCATTTTATAGAAAAGTCCGCTCCCTAATTTGAGTAATTAGGGAGCTTTCTCAACATGCAAAAACAATTAAATATTTAATGTTATGAAATCGATTGTACAACGTGTAATAATAATTCTGGGTATCACCCCCCTTTTTTCACTAATTGCAGTGAAAGCTCAGACTCAGCCCAATATCACACTTAAATTCGATTCTTCTGTTGTTCAGGGAGATAGTCCCTATAAATTTACAAGAGCGATACGGATGTTAATTGGGGCAGAAGACAATGTTACTATCCAGAGCAGTGGACTTAAAAACCTTCAAGCATGGAAGAATGGGGAGTGGATATCCTATGAATTAAAATCAGAAGACCCACAACAAGCCCCCTTTGATATAGAAATTTACGGTAAGATAACTTCCTTTGAGATAGCAGATGCTTTAATAACAGAGATGAATGTCTCTAATTGTCCCGAGTTGAAAAGTTTGTCTTATTCAACAATACCTTTGAACTCGATAAATCTTAGTAAAAATTTGCTGTTAGAATATCTTCGCTGTTCGACTACGAAAGAGGGAGTGCTATCTCTTTCAAACAACAAAAAACTCCAATATCTCGATTGCAGTGACTGTAAATTAGAATCTTTAGAATTAAAGGGATTAAAAGAGTTGAAATTCTTAGACTGTTCGTACAACAATCTAAGAGAGTTAAACCTTGCAGAAAACATAAAACTCCAAACACTAAGGTGTTCTAACAATCCTCTATCCAACCTTGAGCTCTCTATGCTTACAGAATTGGAGGGGCTGACTTGTTCGTGGACTAACTTGTCAAGTTTAGATATTTCTCGTTCAAAGGAACTTGAGGGAGTTATAATAACTAACAATCCCCAATTAACAACTTTGATTGTTTCGTCTGAAGTGAGTAAGGCAGAAGATTTGAGCCAAATGGATGTCTCAAACAATGCACTCCGAGCTTTAGATGTAACAGGACTAGATAAACTTTTCATGATTTTCTGTGAGGGCAACAAGATGGATGGAGAGGCAACCTCTCGCTTCATAAGCTCACTACCCGACCACAGCTATCCACACCCAATACACAACAACAAAGTACGTATTATAGACACTAAATCTAATAGCGAAGGAAATGTTTGTTATGAAGATGATGTTAAAGTGGCTTGGCAAAAAGGTTGGGAGTGCGAAGATTACAACGGAGGCAAACCACAACGCTACGAAGGCTCTAAACCCTCTGCAGGGGTTGCAATAGAGGCTTCGACATTGGAGGTATTCCCCAACCCAACGAAAAAGGAGCTCCAAATACGAGGAGCTGCACCGCTGGCAGAGATAACTCTCTTTACCTCTCGGGGAGTGGTAGTAATGCGCACCCAGTGCGGTAGCGATGGCTCTACTACACTCGACCTCTCTCAACTGCCACAGGGCACCTATTGGGTCAAAGTAGACCAAACAGTGGTCTCCGTTATAAAGCAGTAAAAGTGCTCTTCAGTGCCGTAGATAGGCTTGTCCCATCTACGGTACTGCCTTGTGAGGGGCTGTGTCAAAACTTACGATAACACACCGCCCCATCGAAACAATAACTCTTAGATAAAAAGGAGGTTTATCATGAAAACGATTACGAATATCACCATAGGGCTTTTAGCTCTTCTGAGTTTAAGTGCTCTGGGCTCCTCTCTATGTCGAGCTCAGACTCAGCCCAATATCACTTTTAAGATAGATACTCGTGAAGGGAAAATTGGAGAAAAAAGATCTTTCGGGATGTGTCTCTCGGTAAAAGGAGAGTGGAGGATAGAGGGTGTGGAGAAGCCCAATGATTGGCAAAACAATAAGTACGCAAAGTATGAACTTCCCCCTTTCGGAGCATTGCCTGATATTGTAACCATAAAGATTTGGGGAGAGATTGAGAGATTCTCTATTGGAGAGACTTCCGTAGTAGACTTGAATGTCTCTCAAAGCCCCTCCCTAATCAGATTGGACTGTGAGGATAATGCCTTGACAAACTTAAACCTGAGTAGTAATACCCATCTAAAGACGCTTTTTTGTAGTAACAATCAGCTAACTGCATTAGATCTGACCGCAAATACCGCTTTAGAGCATCTTAATTGTTCTGGGAATCCCTTAACGGAGTTGAATTTACAGCCTCTTAGTCAGTTAAAAAGTTTCGGAGCAGATAGAACTCAAATTAGCAAATTAGATGTCTCCAACCTTGGGGTTTTAGAGTATATGTCTGCCAATGAGAATGAAAAATTGGAAGAAGTAATCTTCCACTCGGGAGAGCAGAAAGCTGAAAATTTACGAGCGGTAGATTTGATTAAGTGTGCTCTTAAAGGATTAGATTTTACAGGGTTAGATAACCTCTCTTCTGTATTTTGTTACGAAAATCAAATAAGTGGCGAGGCATGCTCAACCCTGATCAAATCACTACCCGACCACAGCTATCCGCACCCGATGCATAACAATAAGCTACGTATTATAAATACAGGGTCTCAGACGGAGCGCAACGTTTGCTATGAAGCAGATGCTAAGCTGGCTTGGGAAAAAGGTTGGGAGTGCGAAGATTATAATGGAGGTAACCCTCGACGTTACGAAGGCTCTAAACCCTCTGCAGGGGTTGCAATAGAGGCTTCGACATTGGAGGTATTCCCCAACCCAACGAAAAAGGAGCTTCAAATACGAGG
>NZ_FUXE01000007.1:98252-115013 GCF_900167105.1 Porphyromonas circumdentaria
TAATGCGCACCCAGTGCGGTAGCGATGGCTCTGCTACACTCGACCTCTCTCAACTGCCACAAGAAACTTATCTTGTTGAGGTTGGAGGTAAAGCAATCCCCGTGGTTAAGCAGTAAGAATTATTACAGCTGCAGATGGATTATCCATCGGGACAACATATCCTCTACTAAGAGGCTGTACTCAGATGGGGTGCAGCCTTCTTTGGTGAAAAAGATATAGAAGACAGAGAGGAGCGTAAAGAATAATTCCTTCTTCTCCTCGTATAAGAGCCTCTTTTTACTGCACATCTTCTATTGTTTTGTGCACATTTGCAAATCTATTCTCTTTAATCGTAAGAATAACTTGGCAGAACAAAAAGAAGTACTAACTTTGTGGCAGTTATAGAAGTATCTCCATCATATCTTTTCCTGTATGTATGCCTTTGTTCGCAATGGAGAGGTGCAGTGTACGGAGAGATGTTGGGGCTTGCTCCAATAAATAGGACGCTTGGCGAAGTGCTTCCGTGCAGAGTGAAAGAATACCTATAAGGTAGGATTCCCCTCTTGATACATTCTATAATTATGAGATAGCCCGCCTATTCCGGGGGAATAGGAGACGGTGGGTGATAAGAAGGTGAGGCATCACGAGGAGCATCTTTTGTGGAAGGGGTTGTTTCTTTTGTTTAGGATGTCTTTTGTCCTCCTCATACCAAACACTGCCTAAGAAATTTGGCCCCTGATAGGAATAGCCTAAGTGCGGACTGTCAAGGGGCTTTTGTCTTTTCAGCCATCCTCTTTTGCTCTATCGAGGTGCGAGAGTTTGTAACGCAGAAAGGACTCTGTCTCCTTGTCTTTGCGCCCTGTTGGGTCGATGCAATCAGATAACCTCGACCCCAGTAGCCCAAAAGGTATTGCTTAATAATAATTAGTATAAGGATAATACAGACCTCTTGGAAAGCATCCTCTGAGGAAAGTTTGAAAAAAAGGAAAGGATTAAAGTTATGATGACGAGAGAAGAGTACATTGAGAGTTTGCGTAAACTGAATCTTCAAGTTTACTTCATGGGTAAAAAAATTGACAACCCAGTGGATCACCCTGTAATTCGTCCATCACTCAATTCGTTGGCAATGACTTACGAATTGGCTCAACAGGATGAATACAAGGAGCTAATGACAGCAACAAGTCACCTAACGGGAAAAACTATTAACCGTTTCTGCCATATTCACCAAAGTACGACAGACCTTAAGAATAAGGTGAAAATGCAACGCCTCTTGGGACAAAAAACAGCTTCTTGCTTCCAACGTTGTGTAGGTATGGATGCTTTCAACGCTATCTACTCTACTACTTACGATATGGACCAAGATTTGGGAACCGATTACCACCAACGTTTCAAAAAGTACCTCGAGATGGTACAAGAGAGAGACCTCGTGGTAGACGGTGCTATGACCGACCCCAAGGGAGACCGCAACTTGAGCCCATCACAGCAACCCGACCCAGATCTCTACCTTCGTATTGTAGAAGTACGCGAGGATGGTATCGTGGTACGTGGCGCAAAGGCACACCAGACAGGAGCTGTGAACTCTCACGAACACCTCATCATGCCTACTGTAGCAATGCGTGAGGAGGACGCTGACTATGCAGTATCTTTCGCTATCGAGAGCGATGCTCCTGGTATCTTGATGATTTACGGCCGTCAAAGCTGTGATACTCGTAAGATGGAAGAGGGGGCAGATATCGACTTGGGTAACTCTACCTTCGGTGGACATGAAGCGTTGGTAATCTTCGACGACGTATTCGTTCCTAATGAACGCGTCTTCATGTGCCGTGAATACAAGTATGCAGGTATGATGGTAGAGCGTTTTGCAGGCTATCACCGCCAGTCTTATGGTGGTTGTAAGGTAGGTGTGGGCGACGTGCTCATCGGTGCTGCAGCATTGGCAGCAGATTACAACGGTGTACCTAAAGCATCGCACATTAAGGATAAACTCATCGAGATGATTCACCTTAATGAAACACTTTATGCTTGCGGTATCGCTTGTTCGTCAGAAGGTAAGCCTACAAAGAGCGGTAACTACCTTATCGACCTCCTTTTGGCTAACGTTTGTAAGCAAAATATTACACGCTTCCCTTACGAGATAGCTCGTTTGGCAGAAGATATTGCAGGTGGTCTTATGGTAACCATGCCTGCAGAGCAAGACTTGCACGATGAAAAACTTGGACCTCTGGTACGCAAATATCTACAAGGTGCAACGGGTACGGATGTAGTAAATCGTATGCGTGTGCTTCGTCTTATCGAAAACATCACGCTCGGTACAGCTGCGGTAGGTTACCGTACAGAGTCTATGCACGGTGCAGGATCTCCACAGGCACAACGCATCATGATCCAACGTCAAGGCGACTTGGAAGGCAAGAAGCAGTTGGCTCGTGAGATTGCCAAGGTAGATGTCTCTTTAGACCAAAAACCAGCAGGTAAATAATTTATAGCCTAACGTTTTTAGTCTATATGAGTTTAAGTTTTGATGCCGTACAGGCTGTGTTGGAACAACAGGTAAATCCTTTGTTGGCTTCACATGGAGGAGGCGTCAAGCTATGTAGTATATCCCCTGAAGGTGACATTCGTGTCACCTTCAAGGGGGCTTGTGCTACGTGCCCCTCTATGCGGGAAACGTTAGATGAATTGGTCGAGGGTACTTTGCAGGGAGCTTTTCCCGAAGAGAAATTTCGTGTAATAGCCGTTTTGGATATGGACGAAGAGTTGCTGAACGAGGCAAGAGCTCTATTGCGCGCCAGACGGGAAGCACGAGAGGCTCAACAGGAGGCGCAGCAGTAACCCTCAGCTATAGCATCTAATCGACTTAAGAATACGAAATCAATATTCTCGACAATATACGAAACTAAAGTGATGGAAGATTACAAAAGCAAAGTCGTATCTGCCCAAGAGGCGATAAAAGCGATTAAGAGTGGCGACACTATAGTCCTCTCCCATGCGGCAGGTGCCCCCCAGCTCACAATCAAAGCTCTCTGCGAAAATTACAAGAATTATCAGGATGTGAAGATCTATCACATGCTGCTGTTGGGAGAAACTCCCTACTGTGCCCCCGAGATGGAAGGGCACTTCAGACACCTTACCAACTTCGTCGGAGGAAATACACGCCAAGCGATTGCTGAGGGACGTGCCGACTTTTTTCCAATGTTCTTCTATCAGGTGCCTCGCGCCCTTCGTGAAGGCACCATCCCTGTAGATGTGGCTGTGATACAGGTTTCTGAGCCTAATGCAGAGGGCTATTGTAGCTATGGAGTCTCTTGCGACTATACACGCCCTGCGGCAGAGTGTGCCAAGGTGGTTATCGCCGAGATGAACAAGCAAACCCCTTTTGTGAGGGGCAACAACCTCATCCACGTATCTAAATTGGATTATATTATAGAGGGAGACTATCCTCTATACGAAATACCTCGCCCCAAAATCGGGGCTACGGAGGAAGCGATCGGTAGCAACGTAGCAAGTCTCGTAAAAGATGGAGACACCCTACAGCTCGGTATCGGTGCTATCCCCGATGCAGTGCTTCTATTCCTTAAAGACAAAAAGGAGTTGGGTATCCATACAGAGATGTTCTCAGACGGTGTGTTGGAGCTCGTTCGTGCTGGCGTTATCACTGGCAGTCGCAAAGAAATTGACAAGGGCAAATTGACCGCTACATTCCTCATGGGAACGAAAGATCTCTACGACTTTATCGATAACAACCCCGATGTACATCTCGACTCGGTAGATGTTATCAACAATCCTTGTACTGTGATGCAGTTTGATCGTATCGTAAGTATCAACAGCTGTATCGAAGTAGATTTGATGGGTCAAGTATGTAGCGAAACAATTGGCTACAAGCAGTTCAGTGGTACGGGCGGTCAGGTAGACTACGTACGCGGGGCAGCCATGTCTGGTCATGGAGTAAGTATTATGGCGATGCCAGCTACGGCTGCCAAGGGTACCGTATCTCGCATCGTACCTATCTTGGCAGAAGGAGCTGCAGTTACTACCTCTCGTAACGATGTAGACTATGTCGTTACCGAGTTTGGGGTAGCACGCCTCAAAGGACGCACATTGCGTGAGCGTGCTAAGGCTCTTATTGCCATTGCACATCCAGACTTCCGTGCAAGTTTAACAGAAGAACTTAATAAACGTTTCTCTCATTAAAATATTACGCAGAACTCATGCAGTTACTTAAGTTAAGCACAAAAGTGCATCGCTCGGAGACTTTTGCCGAGTTTGCTACGGAGTTTGCCCTCAATGAGCATGACCTCGTACTTACCAATGATTTCCTTTATCAGCCTTTCATGAAGGCTTTGAACCTGCCTTGCCACTTCGTGATGCAAGAGAAGTATGGTGTAGGTGAGCCCTCCGATGAGATGATGAACAGCATCTTGCGCGATTTGGAAGGAGTCTCTTTCCGTCGTGTGATAGCTGTCGGTGGAGGAACGGTAATCGACATCGCTAAGCTCTTTGTACTCAAAGACCTTAAGGATGTAATGGATGCTTTCGACCACAAAATTCCTTTGATTAAGGAGAAGCAGTTGGTAATTATTCCTACCACTTGTGGTACGGGTAGTGAGGTGACCAATATCTCTATTGCAGAGATTAAGTCTCGTCATACCAAAATGGGTCTTGCAGACGATGCTATTGTAGCCGACGATGCGGTGATTATCCCCGAACTACTTGCGGGATTGCCTTTCCGCTTCTATGCGGCAGCTTCTATCGATGCACTCATCCATGCTATCGAGTCTTGTGTATCTCCTCGTTGCAATCCTTACACACGAGTATTCAGTATGGCAGCTATGGAGACTATCATCGATGTATTCCAAAAAATCGCTGCTAGCAATCCAGAAGAGCGTCATAAATATGCTGCCGAAATGCTTATCGCAGCGAACATGGCAGGTATCGCTTTCGGGAACGCTGGAGTAGGTGCCGTGCACGCACTCTCTTATCCTTTGGGAGGCAATTACCACGTTCCTCACGGAGAGGCTAACTATCAGTTCTTCACAGAAGTATTCAAGCTCTACCACAAAAAAGACCCTAACGGAGCTATCGCTCCTTTGGAAAGAGAGTTGGCTCGCTTGCTCAACTGCACGGTAGACAACGTATATGATGCTCTTGACGAATTGCTCGGTAAGCTCATCAGCCGTAAACCTCTCCAAGAGTATGGTATGAAGCAAGAGGAGTGCCGTGGCTTTGCAGAGTCTGTGATTGTAACCCAACAACGCTTGCTTAAAAATAACTATGTGCCCTTCTCGGTAGATGAGATTGAGGGTATATATACACGCTTATTCTAATCAAACGAAGAGCGTCTCTCAAAATACGATTTCAACAAATACGATAAAAAATAAGAAGTCCAAATGGAAATCAAAGAAATGGTGAGCCTGGCTCGTGAGGCTCAAAAACAGTATCAAGCTACTCATAACCAAGAATCTGTAGATAACATCTGCCGTGCTGCTGCAAAGGTAATCTACGAAAATGCAGAGCTTTTGGCTCGCGAAGCTGTAGATGAAACTCGCATGGGTGTGTACGAACACAAAGTTGCCAAGAACCAAGGTAAGTCTAAGGGTGTTTGGTACAACCTCCATGACAAGAAGTCTGTAGGTATCCTCAATATCGATGAGCGTACAGGCATGATCGAGATTGCTAAGCCTATCGGTGTAGTTGGTGCTGTTACTCCTACTACAAACCCTATCGTTACTCCTATGAGTAACATCATCTTTGCGTTGAAAACTTGCAACGCTATCATCATCGCTCCTCACCCACGTAGCAAGAACTGTTCGGCTCACGCTGTGCGTTTGATCAAAGAGGCTATCGCTCCTTTCAATGTACCCGATGCAATGGTACAAATTATCGAAGAGCCTAGCATCGAAAAGACACAAGAGTTGATGGGTGCAGTAGACGTGGTAGTTGCTACTGGAGGTATGGGTATGGTTAAGTCTGCCTACTCTTCTGGTAAGCCTTCTTTCGGTGTAGGTGCTGGTAACGTACAGGTAATCGTAGATACAGATATCGATTTCGAGGCAGCTGCAGAAAAGATCATCACAGGTCGTGCATTCGATAACGGTATCATCTGCTCTGGAGAGCAAAGCGTTATCTACAATGAAAAGGATAAAGAGGCTGTGTACAGCGCATTCCGCAACAAGGGTGCTTACTTCTGTACTGCAGAAGAGGGAGAGCGCGTACGTACTGCTATCTTCGAAGATGGCTCTATCGCTAAGGACGTAGTAGGTCAGAGCGTAGATTTCATTGCCAAGAAAGCTGGACTTACAGTACCTGCAGGAACTCGTGTTATCATGGTAGAAGCTCACGGAGTAGGTGCAGAGGATATTATCTGTAAAGAAAAGATGTGCCCTGTGATGTGTGTACTTTCTTACAAGCACTTCGAAGAGGGTGTACAGATAGCACGTACCAACTTGGCTAACGAAGGTAATGGTCATACTTGTGCTATTCACTCCAACAACCAAGCACACATTATCCTCGTTGGTTCTGAAGTTACAGTATCTCGTATCGTAGTTAATGCTCCAAGTGCAACTACTGCAGGTGGTCACATCCAAAACGGGTTGGCGGTAACTAATACTTTGGGTTGCGGTTCTTGGGGTAACAACTCTATTTCTGAGAACTTCACCTATAAGCACTTGCTTAACATATCTCGTGTAGCTCCTCTTAACACCAAGATTCACATTCCTAACGATAAGGAAATCTGGGAAATGTAATTAAAGAGTAAGTTACACAGAAGGAGCTCCTATCGGGGAGAACTTCTCTTACCAAAAGCTATCTGGCTACGGTCAGGTAGCTTTTTCTTTTTCTACTTTTGGAGCTCTTGTAGAGCATATACGATACTGTCTGATGGTATCCGCTAACCGAGAGGAATAGAAGCTCTTCATTTGGGGGGTTGTTCTTCTCTTGAGAAGCTTTTCTTATTCTCCTCAAAAAAGGCTACTTTTGTGCATAATAAACTAATAAGATTCTTTACAAATATGGAATTTAAGATCTCATCTGGGGAGCTATCTTCTCTCCTGCAAAGTATCGCCAAGATTGTGCCTCTTAACAGCACTCTTCCCATATTGTCTCACTTCCTCTTCGAGATAGAAAACGGCTCCCTCCATGTAACAGCATCCGACCAATCGTTGCGTATATCGGGAGTTCTTCCTCTGCTTTCCAGCGAGGGTAACTGTTCGTTTACGGTACGTCCCAAGGATGTGATAGACTATATAAAGAATTTGCCAGAGCAACCTTTGTCTTTTTCTTACAGTCAAGAGAACTCTTCTGTTTCGGTGGCCTTCGATGGAGGGTATTTCAAATTTGTTTGTAGCGACGCTTCTCTTTATCCCCGCAAGTTGGCTCCTGTTAGTTTGCAACAGAAGCAGGCAGAGGAAGAGCCCGTACTACACAACGCAACCCTTACGGTAGATACTTTGCGCCATGCCTTAGATGCTTCTCTTCCTGCCGTAGCTACCGATGAGAAACGCCCAGTACTAACGGGGGTTTGTATGGATTTCATACCCGAGGGGCTTACCTTCGTTGCAACAAATGGGTTCATCCTAACCAAGATGTGCGACCTTAAGACACAGGCCGTACCTGCCAAGGAAGAGCATCAACGTATAGTACTACCCCCTAAAACAGCGAACTTTTTACGTGGATTTCTCCCACGCTATGCAGGAGAGCCAGTACATATTACCTATACACAGTCAAAGGCCGTATTCTCGTTGGGTTCCGTAGAGATTTCTACTCTTCTCTTAGCAGGTCGCTTCCCCAACTATGCCTCTATCATTCCCTCAGAAAGTCCTCATCAGGTACATATAGACGGTAAGCGTTTTACCAACGTTATCAAACGTATCTATACGTTCTTGGCAGAGGATAAGTCTGTCGTTAAGCTTCAGTTTACAGAGCAGGGGATTGTGATAAGTTCAGGTTTGTTTGGCGAGGAAAAGATGGCTCAGGAGAGTTTCCCTTGCGAGGTACCTGACAACCTACGTATGACTATCGCTTTCGGAACACACGATTTGGTACAGATACTCTCTTGTATGGGAGAGAGCGATTTGGTATTCCATTTGGCCGATCAGACTCGCCCCTTGTTAGTTAAACCATCAGATCTTGAAGAGGGCAAAGACTTGCTCGGACTTATCGTACCCAAAACATTATCGGCATGAAATTAGCACTCAATCGCCCTATTATCTTTTTTGATATCGAGTCTACAGGTCTATCGCCTGTGAAGGATCGCATCGTAGAAATCTCTCTCTTGAAGGTCTACCCCGATGGAAGAGAGGAGTCTAAAACACGTCGTATTAACCCCGAGTGTCCTATTCCACCAGAAACTACCGCCATACATGGTATATCGGACGAGGATGTTAAGGACTGCCCTACCTTTCGTCAGATTGCAAAGAGTTTAGCGGCCGAGTTTGTAGGATGTGATATTGCTGGGTACAACTCCAATCGATTTGATATACCGATGCTTGCCGAGGAGTTTATTCGTGCAGGTGTTGATATCAACTTGGGGCAATATCGATTCGTAGATGTACAGAACATCTTTCATAAGATGGAGCAACGTACGCTGGAGGCAGCTTACCGCTTCTACTGCAATGAAGAGCTTAAAGACGCTCACTCTGCCGAGGCGGATACTCGTGCTACCTACGAAGTCCTCAAAGCGCAATTAGACCGCTATCCAGATCAATTACAAAATAGTGTAGAGTTTCTTGCACAATTCTCTCAACAGAGTCGCAATGTAGACCTCGCTGGACGCATTGTTCTTAACGATAAGGGCGAGCCTACGATAAATTTCGGTAAGCATAAAGGTCGCCTTGTACAAGAGGTACTACTTCAAGAACCAGGCTATTATGGTTGGATTTTAGGTTCCGACTTTACTGAGGATACAAAGAAACACTTCACTCGTCTCTACTTGGAGGCTACACGTAAAAACTAAGAAATGAAGCTACAAGGCAAGCATATCGTGGTGGGTATTACGGGCAGTATTGCTGCCTATAAGGCTGCTACATTGATTCGTTGTCTCATCAAAGAGGGGGCAGAGGTACAAGTGGTTATGACCCCTGCGGGGAAAGAGTTTATCACACCGCTCACGCTCTCTACGCTTACGAATAAACCTGTCGTATCGGAGTTCTTCGACCGTCGGGATGGTTCGTGGTATAGTCATGTCTCTCTGGGGATTTGGGCAGATCTCCTGCTTATAGCCCCTGCATCGGCGGCAACATTGGGTAAAATGGCGCACGGAATTGCCGATAATATGCTCTTAACCACTTATCTCTCTATGAAGGCACCCACATGGGTAGCTCCAGCCATGGACCTGGATATGTATGCCCACGAAGCTACACAAAACAACCTCTCTGTATTAAGAGAAAGAGGTGTACACATTATAGATGCGGGCTCGGGATTCCTTGCCAGTGGTTTGGAGGGCAAAGGGCGCATGGCAGAGCCCGAGGAGATTACTGCCGAGGTCATACGCTACTTCAAAGAGGGAGCAACGAACGTAAAGGGGAGGCATGATGATGCTCCGCTCCATGGCAAACAAATTCTAATCACCGCTGGTCCTACCTATGAAAGTATCGATGCGGTGCGTTTTGTGGGTAACCACTCTTCGGGACGTATGGGGTATGCCTTGGCCGAGGTTTGCGCTCGTAAAGGTGCAGCGGTAACTCTCGTTTCGGGCCCTACCTCCTTGCCGGACCCTGTAGGAGTTAAGACCGTGCGTGTGGTGTCGGCTCTCGATATGTTGGCTGCTTCTGAAGCTGTCTTTGCTCAGTCAGATATTGCTATTTTCTCGGCAGCCGTTGCCGATTATCGTCCCGCCACTCCCGTTGAGGGAAAGATGAAACGTGAAGCTTTGGGAGAGGAATTAGTATTACGCTTTACTAAAAATCCCGATATTGCTGCCACTTTAGGCCATAAAAAGAGGTCTCAACAGCTCTTGGTAGGCTTCGCTTTGGAGACTACTTGCAATGAGGAAGAGGCTCTTCGCAAGATGAAAGTCAAGAATATGGACTTGATGATACTTAACTCTCTCTCTGATCAAGGAGCTGGTTTCGGCGGAGCTACCAATAAGATTGCACTACTCTCTGCTACCAGTACAAAGCATTTCCCTCTTAAGACGAAAGAAGAGGTAGCGACAGACATTGTAGAGGCTATAATCGAAAAGATAGAAAGGATATGAGCAAACTCTCAAAAGGTATAATCCTTTTGCTCCTTTTGTTTATACCTTTTCGAGGTTGGGCACAGGAGTTAAAAGCAAAGGTAACAGTCAATACAGACCGATTGGGTACCGTCGATAAACAGCAATTTTCTGAGTTGGAGCGTCAGTTGTCGGATATGCTCAATAATACACGTTGGACGAATGCTGTCTTCTCTCCCAATGAACGTATCGAATGCAACTTTGCATTGAACCTAATCTCCGTAGAGGAAGAGACAAAGTATCAGGCAGAGCTCTACATTACAGCACAGCGTCCCGTCTACAATGCCTCCTACCAATCGCCTCTTTTGGTCTACAGAGACCGTGATGTAAACTTTGAGTATCAGTCGTTTGATGTAATTGAGTATAACAGTACCCAAATATCAAGTAATCTGGTCGCCTCGGTTGTCTTCTACGCTTACTTTATACTTGCTCTTGATTTTGATAGTTTCTCTCTCCAAGGGGGCAACGTGGCACGCAATGAAATGCGCCAGTTGGTCAATGCGGCAGGTCAGACCAATGCTGACTGGAAAGGTTGGAAAGCCTTTGAAAATGACTATAATCGATATGCCATTGCAGAGGCACTCAATGACCCACGTCAAGAGCCTTTTCGCAAGTTTTGGTATGAATATCACCGGAAGGGATTAGATGAATTAGTCGCCAACGTACAGCGCGGACGCACCTCTCTTCTTGAGAGTTTGAAAGATTTGGAGCTTTCTTGGCAGAATAGTTCCCTTTCGCCCCTGCTTATGGTAGTGTCTCAAACCAAATTACAAGAGATCGTACAGATTGCCAAAGAGGCTACTTCGGAGGAGAAACAGACGGCCTACAAGCTCCTTACTCGCATATATCCGACCGAGGGGAATGTACTTGATGGACTGAAACGATAATCCCTCTTTTTAGGAGCAATAGATGTTATGCTTAGCCGATTAACAATCTCCAATTTTGTTCTTATAGACCATTTATCCGTCGAGTTTACTCCAGGTTATACTTCTGTAACGGGAGAGACTGGGGCAGGAAAGAGCCTTTTTGTCGGAGCTCTCTCTCTCTTGTTGGGTAAGCGTGCCGATAATGGCATGATCAAACAGGGGGCTACGAGATCTGTTATAGAGGGAGAGTTTTCTTCTATCCCTCAACAGGCACACGAATGGTTAATACTCAATGAACTTATTTACGATGATGAAGAGCCTTGCCTGCTGCGGAGAGAATTGACCGTATCGGGGCGAGGCCGCTGTTTTATCAATGATACTCCCGTCTCGCTGGCACAGTTGGCAGAGTTGGGGGCGATGCTACTCGACATTCACTCGCAACATCAGAATCTAAGCCTTACGGGCTCTTCGTTCCAAATGCGTATGGTAGACAAGATGCTATCTACGTTTGTGCCTTTGGAGGCATATGCTAAGACCTACAAAGAGTATAAAGAGGCAGAAAAAGCCTTGGAGCAACTCACCGAAGAGATACGCAAGGGAAAAGAGGAGTATGACTACAATCTTTTCAAATACAACGAGCTAAACGAAGCCAATCTCAAAGAAAAAGAGGAGATAGAACTGGCCGAACAGGAGGAACAACTATCGCATGCCGATGAAATCAAGGCAGGTCTTTTCGATGCAGTATCTCTTCTTGATAGTGATAATGGAGGCGCAATTTCTCTCTTACTGCAGGCAGAGCGCACTTTACAGTCTGTAGTAAGCAAGGTAAGTGCATTAGAAGAGTATGCCGAACGATTGCACTCGTGCCGTATAGAACTAAAAGATGTTTGTGTGGATTTGGGTAGTTTCTCCGACAATATCGAGGCGAACCCACTATTATTGGAACAAGTTACCGAGCGTTTAGACCTGCTGAATACGCTCATCCAAAAGTACAGAGTGCCCAATACACAAGGGCTTATTCAGTTGCGAGATACCCTCAAGGCGCAACTCCAACAGCACGAAGAGCAAGATATCCTTTTGCAAGAGGCAGAACAACGTCTCAACGAGGCGCGCAAAAGTATGGACCAAGCAGCCGCTTCCCTCAGCGATGTGCGTAAAGAGGCTGCCGCAAAAATTGCTCTTCGCCTCACCGAAGACCTGCATCAATTAGAGATGCCCCATGCTCATATAGAAGTTGCCGTAACACCCGTTTCGGCACCTACTCCCTCGGGATACGACCAAATAACCCTTCTTTTCGGAGCAAATGGCAAGAAAGATATACACCCGATTGGCGAGGTAGCATCAGGGGGAGAGATAGCTCGAGTAATGTTGGCTGTAAAAGCGATGCTCGCCGAGCGAGACCAGTTGCCCACCATACTCTTTGACGAAATTGATACAGGTGTTTCGGGACGTGTAGCCGACCGAATGGGTAAGATACTCCAGAATATGGGACACTACCTGCAAGTTATAGCTATTACTCACCTCCCGCAGATGGCAGCACGCAGTGAGGCGCAGATGTGCATTGCCAAGCGTTACGATGACGATAACATAGCTCACACAGAACTAACCCTGCTTACTCCCCAACAACGTGAGGATGAGATTGCCCGCCTAATCAGTGGTGATACTATAACAGAAGCTGGAAGGGTAGCAGCGAGAGAATTATTGAACAATGATTAAAGAGAAAATTATATTTGGCATACACTCCGTACAGGAAGCACTCGATGCGGGGCAGGAATTGGATAAGATTTACCTCCGTCGAGGCATTGCATCGGAAGAGATACGTGCGATAAAAAATGCAGCTCGCAAGGCTCGTGTTCCCGTTATGGAGGTGCCTACAGAGCGGTTAAATCGCTTTACTCGAGGAGCACATCAAGGGTGTGTCGCTGTGGTTGCACAGGTCTCTTATACTCGTTTGGAGATGCTTATCCCTCATTTATACGAAGAGGGAATAGAGCCTCTTGTAGTAGTTTTGGATGGAATTACCGATACACGTAACTTCGGAGCGATAGCCCGATCTGCCGAATGTGCGGGAGCTCACGCGTTGGTTATTCCCGAGCGGGGGAGTGTTTCCGTTACTGCCGATGCCGTAAAGGCTTCTGCAGGTGCATTGATGCGTATACCCGTTTGCCGTGTTCCCTCTATCCCTGGAGCAGTAGGTTATCTTAAGGATAGCGGACTAAGTGTAGTTGTTGCCAATGAAAAGGCACATCAGAACTATTATGAAACCGAGCTCACGGGCCCCATAGCACTCGTACTCGGCAATGAGCATGAGGGGGTAAGTGTACAAGTAGCCCGTTTAGCATCGCACGAAGTGGCTATTCCTCTGCGAGGCGACATAGGTTCCTTGAATGTTTCCGTTGCAGGAGGAATACTCCTCTTTGAGATTGTACGCCAGCAAGAATTAAGAGATAAGAACGAATACCGTTATTAATATTTTGTGTTATGAAAAAAGTAATCAATACTTCCAATGCTCCTGCAGCTATTGGACCTTACAGCCAAGCCATCGAATTTGACGGCATGCTCATCACAAGTGGCCAGCTCGGATTAGACCCTACTACGGGCAATTTCGTGGAGGGTGGCGTAGCTGAGCAAACCGAGCAAGTATTCCGCAACCTCAAAGCTATACTTAGCGAAGCAGGTTATACGATGGATAACATCATCAAAACTACCTGTTTCCTCGCTGATATGGGAGACTTTGCAGCCATGAATGCTGTGTACGAAAAGCACTTCACGGGCACTTTCCCTGCTCGTTCTGCAGTGGCTGTTAAGACACTTCCTAAGAATGGCTTGGTAGAGATAGAAGTAATCTGCCGCAAGTAATTCGAGACCGTTATACGAATCTAATTTACAGCCGTCGAGGACTTTTTGCAGTTCTCCATTCGGTTAACATTGATCCCGAGAGAAGTATTTGCCTCCTCTCGGGATTTTTCTGCTCTTCTTTCTAACGTAGTCGCCCCTTAAAAATACCCTTTAATCGACGTCCATAAACCTGGTGTCATCAAAGATACGATACCTAAAAGACACTTGTCTATAGGCAAAGAAAGCCCCTTCCCATTCACTTAAGAGCAAGGAGTATCACCTTCTTTTTTAATGTCCTTTTTCAGAATTGGGATAGTGAGTTTTCTTTAATAATTATTGTATTTTTGCTACTGTTTACGAATAGGTTAGTAACCCAAGAAATCCTGCGATGCTCCCCCGAGTAATACAGCATAGGAGCGGAGCCTTTACCCCCCTCTTGACCATAAATTCTATTAGATGTTTCACTGAAATACAAGAAAAAGATGAAGAAAATCGTATCATTATTACCACTATTGCTACTCTCTGCGCAGATACTTTGGGCGCAAAGCTTCGGTAGCACACTTTCTACACCCACATCGCAACAAAAACCCGTTATAAAGGAAGAAGCTCCTGCCAATATAACGCTGAAAATTACCGACGACTTGGGGTATGATGCCGATGACGAAGAGATTACCGAGACAGCCCTACAGTTGCACTTGGGTGCTTTGAAAGAGGGAACCGCCATACAGATAGACTGGGGAGATGGCGAGAAGAGAGACTATACGATAGGTTCAAAAGACCCAGCGAACATTACTGAAACTATAGACGGAGGGGCTACTGTCAAAATCTACGGGGAACTATCACTCTTAGACGCAACAGGGAACAAAACCATTACAGAGGCACATTTCTCTAAGACCCCTGCTCTACAAGTGCTCCGCTTGGCACAAAACAAACTGACGGCTATTGACCTTAGTGAGTTGACTGCTCTCAAAGAGTTGTGGCTAACGGACAATAAGCTCACCGCTATTGACCTTAGTAGCTTGACCAATTTGGAAGAGTTTTACGGAGCTTGGAACAACTACCCCGAGCTTAAAACCCATATGAATACTAAACTTACAGTCTTAACCTGCTACAATACCGCCATTACGGCTCTCGATTTGAGCCATAATAAAGCTCTTGAAGTACTAACAGCAGGGGCTAATAAGTACACAAATCCCTTGGATTTAAGTCAGAATACTGCGCTTAAATCGTTGGACTTGGAGGGGGCAGGGCTTCCCTCTATTGATGTTACTCCGCTCGTTCGTTTGAGCAAACTCAATATGCAGGGCAACCAATTAACGGCGTTAGATATTTCTCAAAACAAAGCTTTAAGGCTCTTAGACCTTAGAGCTAATCCGATAGATGCCTGCACACTGAATGACATTTACTTCCTACTGCCCAAAGCTGAAGAGGTAGACGAAGCACGCGCCTATATCAATAAAACTACGGGCGGAGCAACTTCGGAGACGGCAATGCTTACGAACAAAGGATGGAAAGTAGATATCAAAGGCGATGCTACGGGCTGTTCTACGGTGCGTTTGCTCTGTTTACCAGTCGATAAAGGCACGTTCACAACAGAAGTAGACGGCAAGATCATTCCCTCTTGGACACCTATCACCAAAGGCGATAGGGTAACGGTTACTGCTAAACCCAATCAGCCCAATTACATTGCTCGAGTACTGCTCAACGACATGCCCATTGAGGGGAATAGCTTTGAGGCGGATAAGTATATGACCGTTACAGTGGAGTTTCTTGTAGAAGATGCTTTGGAAGAAGTGGTTCAGGGAGCTACCATCCATTGCACTGAAAAAGAGATCTATGCAGAGGGCTTATTGCCCAATGCTTCTTATCAAGTATACGATGTAGCAGGGCTCTTACTAGCAGAGGGGACTACTAATGCCTATGGGGCATTGGTATTACCTATTGAGCGTGGAGAGGGGCTACTTCTTATCCGTCAGGGTGCTACCATAATAAAGGCTATACGTTAACAGAGTATTGTTATCTTCTTTAGGTTGAAAGGTATAGTGGTTCTTATGAAACCATTATACCTTTTCAGCAAAACTATTTCCTAATACTTGGGAGGCGACGTGAATTTCCATTCATGGACCTCTTACTCTCTTAGAAATACAGTGTTAGAAGCCAATATTGTCCTAAGTGGTTGAGATTGCCGTTGGCTAAGTTAAGACCATTGGAAATGTCTCTCACTGAGTTGCAGTTTGAGAATTGGCTGAACATCATACTAACAAACTGGCTCCAAGTATCGTAACCCTTGCAATGTTTGTCTGTACCTGACTGGCGAATAATCTTTCTAATCTTTTCTTTCGGTAGTTTACCGATGGCTTGCGCAAAGAGTGTTATATCTGTCATAAAGGAAGTGGAGGAGTTGGGCACTCTTTATTAAGGTAACATTTTGTTCCTTAGCTCTGCTTCCTTTTTCTTATGACCTACAAAACGTTTAGGACAATATTGGGTAGAAGCAAGTAAACTTCATGGGAGTAAGTCCTGTATCTCGAACAGGGAATAACTCATCCAACTCCTGCTTCATCTGAGCTTTATCCCTCTTTGACCCTATATCCCATGTAGGATCATTATCTTCTCCTTCCTATAACAAAAAAAGTCCTCTGGATATACCATCCAAAGGACTCTCTCAAAAAAAAGGCAGCTACCTACTCTCCCACTGTTACGCAGTACCATCGGCGTAGTTGGGCTTAACTTCTCTGTTCGGAATGGGAAGAGGTGGAACCCCAACGCTATAACCACCTTAATAAGGCTTGACATATTCAGTAAAACACAATAGAAAACAATCAAAATCACGAACCTCTAAAGAATCTACGCGATTAATTACTCTACAAT
>NZ_FUXE01000005.1:0-122330 GCF_900167105.1 Porphyromonas circumdentaria
AAAAAACCTCAAAGCAACAACCGCTTTTCAAAGAGACCCGCTGGCCTCCCCTATTTTGCGAGTGCAAAACTACTACTTTTTATCCCATATATCCAAATAAATACAACCATAAAAACCGTTAAAAAGAAGCTATACCCTAAAAAACAAAGACTTACATCTCAAAATTATTTTGACAAACAACCCTTCTGCAACAAAAAAACAAAGAAAAACATGATAATCTCGTGGAAAAAGGTAGCCCCAAGAAACCCTCAAAAAAATCGGCACAACAGAATAGTCTAATCAATTATTGAGAAAAAAACAAGGCTCTACAAGTTTGGCTTGAAAGTAAACAGGCTCCCAACTAGCATCCGCCTCTTAAACTAAACTGTAGCCTCCATAAAATTGAATCAAGAAAGGATTAAAAATAAACCTTTTAAGCCCACACAACGCCCCCTACCTTTGAATTATGGGTAAAAGAAAAAATACCAAAGCCCTCAAAGAATACTCTTCGAGGGCTTTTTATCAGTAGTTAGAATGAATGATTAGATCAATTATTCTTTATCACATCTCTTGCAGAGTAACTAATATTAAGCGCATCAGCTCTACGTAATTGATACTTGATATCTGATATAATCTTCATTTTTGTATCTGCATCTGCTTTGATAGAGATTGTCATGAGCTTTTTACGTTCGTCTCTGATCTTAGCTTCTTCCTGCTTAACGAAATCATAAACCAACTCTGGATTCTGAACTATCTTATCATTGATTTGGATACAAGAGTTGTTACCAAACTTGTCTCGATATGCCGCTACGGGCTTTCCAACATAGAGATAAGAAACAAGAGATTTCTCCTCTAATTTTGTTAGCTCAGTGGCACGAGGAAGATTATGATATTCCACCTTTGCAGTTACCTCGCGTATGCTTGTAACCATCATGATGAAAAATAAGAATGCAAAGATAAGGTCTGGGAGAGATGCGGTATTCAACTCGGGCATCACTCTGCTTCCATTTTTATTAAACTTTCCCATTATCTATTCCTCCTCTTATTTTAGGTTTGACAAAGGCATTTCTGACACGTGCATAGGATAAGCCTCCAATACCAATTTTTGCTTTTCTACAGATAATTCTTTGTAGGAAGTGCGAAAATAAGCTCTTGCAAATTCATCCCAGACTTCATTGTATGCTTTGAGGATCTCATTCTGTACGTTAATATACATCTGATAACTCGTTTCTACCTCATTCTTTAGAGATATCGCATAACTTGAGGTGGTTACCTCTATTCGTCCTAACCCCTCGATATTACGAACTTCCTTTTCAGGCAATTCGGGTTTATTTCTTGGGTTAACAATGAACTCCTTTACACGGTTCTTCAGCTCATCTATGTGAACAATGATCGTCCTATCACCAGCCTTGCTTTTCTTCAATATGGCGATCTGGTCTCTACGGTTAACGAGCAACTGCATAATGTTGCGGTCGTTAATCTCAATATCCTGACGTTGTTCTTCTTTGGGTACAAGTGGCGGCAAGCGACGCTTAATACCCTTGTCGGTATCCATTGAAGTAGTTATCAAAAAGAATATCAGAAGAATGAAAGAGATATCGGCCATTGACGATCCATTGATGGAAGGTACTTTTTTCTTTGTTTTAGCCATTGCTCTTCGGTTTTTAGGATATTACTTTTTAGAAACTGCCTTACGAATAGCCCCCCAAATCATAGCCAACACAATCGCTACGATAAGAACATAGCTTGAGTAAAGCACCATGTCACTCGTCTTGAGCCATCCCTCGGTCAAATACTTTTGAGAATCTTCGTTTACCCCGCGCATTGCTTCTGCATTACCATCTCCCATAGCATAAGTAACACCTAAGAGAACAAATAAAGCGATGATTGAAACAAGAGAAGTAATTCCCTTTTTGGGATTGCGCGAAAATACTGCGAAGAAACTGGAAAAAGAAAAACACACTGTAGTTAGCAGGGTAATACCTGCCAATATATAAGCCCAATAGAGGTATGCTCCTGTCAACTCGTAGATCTTATTTGTGCCTTCCACGTGTGAACCACCCATGAAAAGAGCGACAAACATAACCACAGAGATTGCCAACAAAAGCAGTAGAACTCCACTGGATATTCTGCGACTTTTAGTTACTGCCATGGTTGAAATTACTTAGCGTTTTTAAGGTTGTGCTTGATAACCAAATCCAAGAGAGAGATAGAAGCGTCTTCCATCCTGTTAAGAATTGCCTCAACTTTGCTAAGGATATAGTTGTAGAAGAGTTGAAGAATAAGGGCTACAATAAGACCTGCAATGGTTGTAATAAGAGCCACTTTCATACCACCTGCTACAACCGTAGGGCTAATATCACCCACTTTCTCAATCTTATCGAATGCCATAACCATCCCTACTACTGTACCCAAGAAACCAAGTGATGGAGCCATAGCGATAAAGAGGGTAATCCAAGAAAGGTTCTTTTCCAAAAGACCTCCTTGTACACCACCGTAAGCTGTGATAGAACGCTCTACAACATCTAAGCCCTCGTCCATACGCATAAGACCTTGATAAGCAATTGAAGCAATAGGGCCACGAGTATTACGTGCGATATTCTTAGCCTCTTCTACGTTACCCTTTGCCAAAGAAGCTTCAATTTGCTTGAGCAACTTTTCGCTGTTAGTATCTGCGAGGTTAAGGTAAATAATACGCTCCAAACAAAGTGCGAGACCGAGTATCAAAGCCAATACGATAACGGCCATAAAGTCAGCACCCCCTTCGATGAACTTTGTCTTAAGAGCTTGGTGGAAACCAGCATCCTCTGCAGGAGCAACGATCTCTGTTGCATCTTCTTCGGTAGTCTCCATTTCAAGAGCGGTTTGTTCTGTAGCCTCCACCTGTTCAGTAGCTGCTTCGGTTGTTCCTGTTGCAGGTTGATCTTGAGCCCACATAGTAGAGGAAATACTCACTGACAGCAAAGCTGTGCAGGCAAGTGTTGCAAAAAATCTTTTCATCTCGAAATTGTTTAGATTAGTACTTTTCTATTATTTGTTATTATTCTCTTTATTGTAAAAAAGCTGTATCTGGGAAAATATCCTCACAACTCAATATCCAACACCCATAAAGGGGAAAATCTCAATCTCCACACCGCCGTTCTGACCCTGGGGGGGGGGGACTTCAAAACTCCACATACAGCAAATGTTACAGCGGAGAGAGCGGGATTCGAACCCGCGAAACGCTTTTGGCGTTTACACACTTTCCAGGCGTGCCTCTTCAACCACTCGAGCACCTCTCCTCGTCAAGAGCTCCTCGAAATCATCAACTCTACCACTATAGTATCATGGATTAACGATGACCTCTGCTTAAAAAGCCCTTTACTAATGCACCGCAAATCTAATCTTTTTTCGTCATCTAATTGCTATCCTGAATGAATTGTTTTTGCCAAAGGACTTGAGCTTTCTCTTTGAGTAAGATGCAATCTTCTTTTTAATCTTTTATAATTCAGTTGCTTATATTACAAGGGAGAAAGGTTTTAGAAAAATAGAGAGAAGCAAACTCACCCATAGCAAATAGTAGTTTTTACACATTGTTAAAGGAAAAAGCGCAAACAGGCTATTACCAAAAGAATATCTCTACGACTTTTTTCTTTACAAGTCATAACCAAATCTCTTCTGCCAAAATAGAGCATCCCGTATAGCTCGCCCAGTTTCAAGATGGTATTATTCGTAAGAGCATATTGATTTTTGAGAAAATTTGCCCCCTGCAACATAGTGCAGAACAAATTGTAAGCTTTCCAATCGGGGGCTATAACATCATTTGCTACGAAATCTTGCTGTAGGGCTGAGAGATGAAAATCGAGGTTGTGAGCAACCAAAGTGGGACAAAGAGAAAGATCGTGTAAAAAGCGTTGATACACCTCCTTAGGAGGAATACCTTTTTGACACATCATTTCATTAGATATACCGTGTATCTGCTCAGCTATCGGGCTAATCGACACAGCCTGCTTAAGGATATAACTCTCCTCTCGTATAACTTCTGCACGTTCATCTAAAAGTGTCCAAGAGAGCTGTACAATAGGAGGCAAATAAGAGGGGACAATAGTTCCCAAAGGAGCTTCTTCTCCACCCACTTCCTCTACAGGAGGATTCCAATCTACCGTTTCCGTATCAATTACAATGTAATAAGGTTTAGCCCCTATTGGAGCTTGAGGGAAATGAAATAGAGAAGAACTGGTAACATCAATCTTATTACTCGGCGTAAAGGCTGTTTCTTCCGTTTGCGTAGCTCTCTTTTTCCCTTTGCGACTGAACCAATAAAGCACAGCCACTACACCCATCAGCATTAATATATCCAGAAAACGCATAGAAAAAAACGGCTCTACCACTCAAAAAAGCTTGAGAAATATAAATGTAGGAATAATGCCATTACCTAAAAGCACACAAAAGCCTAACAACACACCCTTATCTTCAAGGAAATAGCTGTTAGGCTTGAGTATTTTACACGCTCTTACTCTTGTTATCCAATCTTACTTCCTGGGGCAATATCATCACTCAAAATGGTCACTTTGAGTGCACCCGTTTTGTAGTCTTCTGCTGAGAGAATCATCCCTTCGGAGGTAATCCCCATCATCTTACGAGGAGGGAAATTGGCTATAAAACAGATATTCTTGCCCACTAAATCCTCTGGTTGATAAAATTTGGCAATACCCGAAAGGATGGTACGTCCCTGTAATCCGTCATCTATCTGGAAGCGGAGCAATTTATCGGATTTCGGCACTCGCTCACAAGAGAGAACACGCCCTACGCGGAGGTCCATCTTCATAAACTCATCAAAGGTGGTATCCTCCAAAACAGGCACTGCTTTACGTTGTGCAGCTTCGTTGGCTTTCTTGATTTCCTGCAAACGTTGTATCTGTTGGTCAATAGTTTCATCTTCTATTTTCTCGAAGAGTAACTCTGCCTTACCGATAGCATGCCCCTCTTTCATTAAGGAAGAAGAGCCCAATTTTCCCCAAGCAAAAGGAACTACTTGCAACATCTGTAAAAGCTTTTCTGTGCTAAAAGGAAGGAAGGGCGCAAAAGCTATGGTTAGGTTAGCTGTTATCTGCAACGAAATATGAAGTATAGTTGCCACACGCTCCATATTGGTTTTTGCCACCTTCCACGGCTCAGTTTCTGCAAGATATTTATTCCCGATGCGTGCTATCATCATGGCTTCTCGGAGTGCTTCTCGAAAGTGAAAGTTCTCTAAGTTTTGCGACAAACGAGGAGCTATAGCTGCTATTTCCTCTAAAATCTCTCTATCGAAATCAGTTAAGACTCCACACGCTGGCACTTTACCCTCGAAATACTTATGCGTTAAGACCAGTGTACGATTGACAAAGTTGCCATATATTGCAACAAGTTCGTTATTATTGCGCGCTTGGAAGTCTTTCCAAGTAAAATCATTATCCTTGGTTTCAGGGGCATTCGCCGTTAATACATACCGAAGTACGTCCTCTTTGCCAGGGAAATCCTTGAGATATTCATGCAACCAAACCGCCCAGTTACGACTGGTAGATATTTTATCCCCTTCTAAATTGAGAAATTCATTGGCAGGTACATTATCGGGCAAAATGAAACTTCCCTCTGCCTTAAGCATAGCAGGGAATACGATACAGTGAAAGACAATATTGTCCTTACCAATAAAATGAATCATACGAGTCGACTCATCTTTCCACCAAGTCTCCC
This sequence comes from Porphyromonas circumdentaria, assembly GCF_900167105.1. Lineage (GTDB taxonomy): Bacteria > Bacteroidota > Bacteroidia > Bacteroidales > Porphyromonadaceae > Porphyromonas > Porphyromonas circumdentaria. Next base: position 5,695 of record NZ_FUXE01000005.1, read on the forward strand.
AAGTGTCGGGGCATAATTCTTTGGTGTTACTGATATAACCGATAGGAGCATCGAACCAGACATAGAGCACTTTTCCCTCTGCCCCCTCTACAGGCACAGGCACTCCCCAATCCAAGTCGCGACTTACCGCCCGCGGTTGCAAGCCCATATCAATCCAACTCTTACACTGTCCATAGACATTAGGCTTCCACTCTTTGTGTTCTTCCAATATCCACTCGCGTAACCACGCTTCATCTTTGTCTAAAGGTAGATACCAATGTTTGGTACTCTTTAATATTGGCTTCGCTCCGCTGATAGAGCTTTTCGGGTCAATAAGATCCGTGGCACTGAGCGAGGTTCCGCAAGCCTCGCACTGGTCTCCATACGCCCCCTCTTTGTGACAGTGAGGACAGGTACCGACAATATAACGGTCTGCCAAAAACATATTAGCTTCGGGATCATAGTATTGCTCAGACTCCTGCTCTACAAAATGCTTTTTGTCGTACAAAGTGCGAAAAAACTCCGAAGCGGTTTCTTTGTGGATAGCACTTGTAGTACGAGAGTAAATGTCAAAGGATATACCAAACTCTTGGAAAGACTTCTTTATTAACTCGTGGTAGCGGTCTACGACCTCTTGAGGAGTACAACCCTCGGCTTTTGCCTTCAAAGATATAGGTACCCCATGTTCATCGGAGCCTCCTATAAACAATACTTCCTCGCCCAAAAGTCTTTTATAGCGAGCATAAATATCTGCTGGTACATACACCCCTGCCAAGTGTCCTATATGTACGGGACCGTTTGCATAAGGGAGTGCGCTTGTTATTAAGGTCCTCTTGAACTGTGAAGTTTTATCGTTTTCTATCCTTTGTTTCATCTAAATATCCTTTGTATTAAAGTGTACCTTTTAGGCTCCAAAGTTACAAATTTACTCCATACCCTTCTAAATACTTACAGTTATTACTTCTCAAACCAAAGTACTTACCTACCTACTTCATGACAGCAAAAAAAGAAAAGTAGTTTTATCCCCCTTTCAAACTAACTCCATAATTCTCTCTCAAAAGAAAGATGAAATATATCAAAGAGTTAGGACAAACCCTTAGAAAAGTTTGCACTCGAGACAACTTAAGTTTAGACCTATGATAACTTGAGTTTCCACTGGAGGAAACTTTAGTTTTCACAAGTGTAAACTAAAACTCCAACAAAACTCCACAAAAAAAACATCCTCCAAAATATTTTTCATACATGGAGAACGAATCTCTTAAAGAAACCATTACTCTTCTGAAGGGGTGATGAGAAACATGCCCCAAGGACCGTAAAAAGAAAAAGCTCTGCTACCCGAATGGATAGCAGAGCCTTTACAATAAAGAGTTTTCTCAAGAAACCCTCTTTAATTGTGGATTAGTTCTTGTCATCAAGACGTTCACGAAGAGCCGCCAACTCACCCAAATCTCCGAGAGTTGCCTTTTCAGCAGGAGCTTGAGCAGCAGTAGCTTGTGAAGCAGCATCACGAGTTTGCTTCTTCTGTTCCTTTTCTGCACGAGCAGCTTCACGCTGCTTATCTTCGAAGATACGGCTATGAGAAACAATGATACGATGCTTATTCTTGTTAAACTCAAGCACCTTGAACTCTAACTTCTCATCGATTTGAGCCTTAGAACCATCTTCCTTAACAAGGTGCATCTGAGTAGCAAATCCTTCTACACCATAAGGCAAAGCGATAATTGCTCCCTTATCGGTAGACTCGATAATTGTACCCTCGTGGATGGAACCTGTTGTGAATACTGTTTCGAAGACATCCCAAGGATTTTCTTCTGTTTGCTTGTGCCCCAAGCTGAGACGACGATTATCCTTATCGATTTCAAGTACTTCTACTTCGATAGGAGCACCAATCTCTGTGATTTCACTGGGGTGCTTAATCTTCTTAGTCCAAGACAAATCGCTCAAGTGGATAAGACCATCTACACCCTCTTCTACTTCAACAAAAACACCGAAGTTGGTGAAGTTGCGAACCTTTGCTGTGTGGCGAGAGCCAACAGGGAAGCGAGTTTCAATATCTTGCCATGGATCTGGCTTGAGTTGCTTCATACCCAAGCTCATCTTGCGCTCTTCACGATCTAAAGTAAGGATTACAGCCTCCACTTCATCTCCTACCTTAAGGAAGTCTTGTGCGCTACGGAGGTGTTGTGTCCAGGACATTTCAGATACGTGGATAAGCCCTTCAATACCTGGGGCTACCTCTACGAAAGCACCGTAATCTGTAATTAACTCTACGCGACCTTTGAGGATATCACCAGGCGCGAGGTTAGGATCCAAGGCATCCCATGGGTTAGGAGTAAGCTGCTTGAGACCCAAAGCAATACGAGTTTTCTCTTCATCGAAATCAAGGATAACCACATTGATCTTTTGATCTAACTGTACCACTTCGCTTGGGTGAGAAACACGTTCCCAAGAAAGGTCTGTAATGTGGATAAGTCCGTCTACACCACCAAGGTCAACAAAGACACCGAAGTTAAGAAGGTTCTTAACCACACCTTCGAGCACTTGTCCTTTCTCGAGCTTACTAATAATATCACGCTTCTGTTGTTCCAACTCGGCTTCGATAAGAATCTTGTGAGATACCACAATGTTTTTCTGCTCATGATTTACTTTCACGATCTTGAACTCCATTGTCTTATCTACCAAGCTATCGTAGTCACGAATAGGACGTACATCGATTTGAGAACCTGGGAGGAAAGCTTCGATGCCAAATACGTCGACAATCATACCACCCTTTGTACGGCTCTTGATGTAACCGAGGATAACTTCGTCCTTCTCGAGTGCTTCTGTAACGCGCTCCCAAGAACGTTCTGCACGTGCTAAATAGTGAGAAAGCAGGGGTTGTCCCATAGGACCTTCTGGAGAGATTACAAAAACCTCTACCTGATCACCTACTTTAAGATCCTTATTGTAGCGAAACTCTGTGTAGGGGATACTTCCAAGAGACTTGTAACCAACATCTACAAGGACTTCACGAGGAGTCTTGTCGTTGTATACAATCTCTTTAACAGTGCCCATTACCACTTCTTTTTCTTTGATGTTGCTGAGCGTTTCTTCATACAAACGCTCTTGCTCTGCACGAGCATCGGAAGACAGGGTAGTACCCTTTTCATACTGATCCCAATCGAAATCTGGATTAGGCACTCTAAGTTGATGATTGCTCATCTGTTTTTCTTTTAAATGTGAAACAATACTATAATAACTCTCTATCCAGACACATAATACGGTCCAGACGAGGGGCAAAGGTACAATTACTTTTTTGTACGCACAAGTTTCAGAGTGTACAACCACATGAGAAAGAGGAAGTTCTTAATACTTTATGCGACTGCATCGCAAGCTCTCCTGTACACTATCAGGAGTTTTGAATAAGACTTTTACGAATGCGCTCAATAAGAAGAGTGGCGCGAGTAGGAGGCGAATCGGGTAAATCGTGTTGGGAAACGACCAAAAGAATATCTCCGACGTGCAGTTTCAAACCTCCCTTGGGGACAATAAATCGGTTCTTGCGTCGCACCAAGATTACCAATTCTCCCTCGTGTAGCGTCAGTTTTTTTAGTTCATCTCCACCAGAAAGCATTTCAACATCTACTACTCTCTCTTCCATAATAGTTCCCATCTCCTCGGGCATCTCTACCCCCATAAAGTTCCCTTCTGGAGGAGCAGGAGTGGCCAACTTAAAGAAACGAGCCACTGGGGTGATACTCATACCCTGTACAAGCAAGGAAAGTAGTGTTATTATAAAAACGATACTAAATATATGATTGGCCTCTGAAACTCCATTGACAACGGGATAGGTAGCAAATATAATAGGAGCTGCCCCTCTTAAACCTACCCAAGAGAGAAAAGCCTTCCCTTTTAACGACAGTTTGCGAAAAGGGAGCAAAGAGAGATGACAAGCCAAAGGACGTCCCAAAAACATCATAAATAGGGCTATAAGAATAGAGAGAACGAGCACCTCGGGCATCTCGTGCGGATTTATTAACAAACCTAATATCAAGAAGAGTATAATCTGCACCAACCAAGTGATCCCATCAAAGAAGTGATTAATCGTACTACGGTACTGCAAACGAGTATTCCCTGCAATAATCCCTGCGATATAGACTGCCAGATAACCATTACCCTTTAGGATATTAGCTATTGAGAAAGTAAAAAAGAGCAGAGACAACAACAAGATAGGATAGAGCATCCTATTAGAGATATTTATACGATTGATGAACCAAACAGCAGAGTACCCCAAGAATATACCTACACCCGCACCGACGACAAATTGGGATAGGAAGTGTATAAGAAAATAGCCGAAATTGAGCGATGAGTTATTGATATACTCAATGAGAACTATAGTCAACATATAGGCCATAGGGTCATTACTACCACTTTCTAGCTCCAGCATAGGCTTAAGATTCTCTTTTAACTGTACCCTCTGCGAACGTAAAATCGCAAAGACAGAGGCAGAGTCGGTACTCGACATAGTCGCAGCCAAAAGAAGGGACAGTGGTAAACTAAAAACCACGCCAATCCAAGGCGAAAAATAGTTTGTTACACCGTATATGAATAGACCTGTAAAAAGAGTGGTCAGCAAGACGCCCAAGGTAGATAGACAAATCCCTGGCAGAAGAATAGGACGTATCTCTTTCATTTTGGTGTCCATCCCCCCCGTAAAGAGGATAATAGAGAGTGCTACCATACCTATATTCTGTGTCATCTTAGCATCCTCAAAACGTATCCCCAAGCCATCTACTCCGAAAAGCATTCCAGTGAAGAGGAAAAGCAATAGGGCTGGGATTCCCAAGCGAGCACCCACCTTACCGATAAGAATACCGACAAAGACAATAACAGAAAATATTAAAATAAAAGTCTCTATTCCGAAAACCATATCCATCTAAATGACGCTCACCCTTTCTCCTCGACAATAAGAGAAAAAGAGCTTCTTCCCGAGATTACTCCTTGTAAAAAGAGCCGAACTCTTTATAAAATGTAGCCCGAAGATACAAAAAAATGTCTCTTAAACTCAATTACAACGGAGCAAAAACAGTGCGCCAAACAAAATATCTCTATGCGGGGATACGCTTTCCCTCTTTTCTGTATATCCAATAACTCCAACCAATATACAATGCGATGATAATACAGTACAGCCCTAAAGATTGCCCCGCAGAGATCGATTCTTTCACGCTTATCCCTTCGAGCGGAGCAAAGAGGGTCACTACATTTTCGACCATTGCTACAAGTATTTCCACCCCCTTACCCAGGAAAGATATTATCAAACTCCATGGGGAAAATAGCATATAAATAAGGCTCAAAGGGATCAAAACAGAACTTAGAAAAATCAATGGGATGTTGCTCCATAGCGAGAGCAACGAAAACTCACCAAAATGATACAATATGAGAGGAGTCGTAAGAAGTTGCGCCGAGATACAGAGGGCTATCGACTGATATAAATATCGTAATACAAAGTTGCCTATCTGGGGAATACTTCGGATAAATAGAGGATAGAAAAGAGCTATTGAAAAGACTGCCAAATAGCTCAATTGAAAACCAATATCCAATATATAGGACGGCTTAATAAGTAACAGTACCAATGCACTGAAAGATATGATATTGATACCATTGGCTGGTCGTTTCAACAACAGGGCAAACTGATAGAAAGCCAACATTACAGCAGCACGAATAGCTGGAGCAGAAAAGCCTGTTAAAGCGACAAAAAGCCATGCCACGATGATTTGCACCCCAATGGCTACGTAGCTCCACCTTCGTGAGCGACGAAGGGGAAACAAGAGAAGAGCAATAAAGTAACAAACTACAGCTAAATGAAACCCACTCACAGAAAGTATGTGTATAGCACCACTCTTCCGGAAAAGAGTCTCGGCGGTAATACTCTCGGCCTTATACCCCAAGCTCATTGCCGACAACATCTCTTTTTGCAATGGTGTCAGCGTCAATTGCTCCAATCGCCCCAAGAGATTTTTGCGTACATCCACAGCGAAAGTCTCCAGACTATGCGCCCCTTCTCTTGGGATAATAGAAAACGTATCTACATACCCTATCGCGCTACATTCTTGTGCTATGAGGTAGTTTTTATATCCTTTGCGCTGTAAACATTCCAACAAATCCAAATTGACAGAAGATGTATAGATCGTATCCCCTGTTTTTATAGTAAAAGGAGATCGGGGGGTATAAAGCAATACAGCATATTCAGAGAGGGAATGTGGCTCCAGTGCAACAGCCTTTATACGGACTCCCGATTTTATCAGGCGAGGTGTTTCTTTTACTTCCCATATTAAGGTATCTCCATCGGGAGCTATTTTTTCTGTTAAACCGTTATAACTCCAAGAACTGTAAAAAGCACCCGCGACGAAAAGAATACTCGTAGCAAAATAACTTGCCCAACGAGTTAGACAATTATTTGCAGGAGATAAACTCCCCCAAAGGAACATGAAAACAAGGGGAAGAGCTGTCAGAGCGTAAAATAGGGTCGTAGGATAGGCATAGCCTAAAAGCAACCCTAAAGCAAAAAAGAGTACAGCCTTAAGAGCTGGATTTTGAAGAAAGTGAAGAGTCGGTGCAAGATAATTTAGGGACGACATAGTGCCTTTAGCCCTGCAATAGCTTCTTTCGGATGAGCATGTCCAAAGACATAGCTACCTGCGACCAAAGCATCTGCTCCTGCCTCTACAAGCCTACGTCCTGTTTCTTGATTTACTCCACCGTCTACCTCTATAATTGTAGAGAGACCTCGCTCATCAATCATCCGACGCAGACGACGCACTTTATCCAGTGATTGGGGGATAAACTTCTGTCCTCCAAAACCAGGATTGACACTCATCAATAATACTAAGTCGCACTCCTCCAATATATCGCAGAGCAACTCAACAGGAGTGTGAGGATTTAATGTAACCCCAGACTTCATTCCAGCGGAGCGGATTGCGGTTAGGGATCGATGCAGGTGGGGAGAAGCTTCATAGTGTACGTTCATAACAGCCACTCCCAAATTCTTTAGTTGAGGAAGAAACTTTATCGGCTCTACCACCATCAAGTGTACATCCAACGGCTTTTTACAGACGGGAGCAATAGCCTCTATAATGGGAAAACCAAATGAAAGATTCGGCACGAAAACTCCATCCATAACATCAATGTGTAGCCAATCGGCAGTGCTATCATTTATCAACTCGATGGATTGCTTCAGATGTAAAAAGTCCGCACTGAGCAAGGAGGGAGATATAATCGGATTCATACGTTATAAAGAATAAATGTGCTCCTTATTATCAAGAGTCAAAATTACGCCCTTTTGGGAAAATATCCTACACTTCTATGAAACTCTTCGTTTCTCCTCCCCTCTACTCGATGAATAAAACAAGATTACTACACTTTGAAGCAATTCTTGGGAAAGATTTTTCCCCCCCCACCACTAAAACAAAATTTAGCGTATAGATTACATCTTTCAGAAACCCCTATAACAACTCCACAGTAGATATACAAAGAAAAGGGAGAGCATCAAGTTTTTGATACTCTCCCTACACTATCTACCCTCCTTCAAAAAGAAGAGAGGTAGAGGAGCTAATGCTCCAATAGTACTTTATCGAAGTTTACTTCTTCTTATCTCTTGGACAAGTAGTTCCCTTCTTACCTGTCTTTGGGCAAGTAGCGACAGTCTTTGATGGGCAAGATTTATCTTCTTTCTTGCAATCCGTACCCTTCTTACCTGCTTTAGGGCAAACATCTCCCGTTTTACCTGCCTTGGGACAAGTAGCCATGCCCTTTGATGGACATCCTTCAGAGCCAGCCTTCTCTGAACAACAACCTTTCCCCTTTACAATTTTAAGCTCTTGGATGAGGCGAGGGTTCTTTGCCCACTTTTCTATCATGAAGAGCACGTAACGGATATCTACGCTAATGGTGCGTTGCAGTTCGTGTTCAAACTCGATGTCGCCACTCATTGCTTCCCAGTTTCCATCAAAAGCAAGACCAATCAAGTTACCCCTTCCGTCGAATACAGGGCTACCAGAGTTCCCCCCTGTGATATCGTTGTCTGAAAGGAAACATACACGAAGCTCTCCATTCACGCCATAGTTTCCAAAGTCCTTGCGACGAAGAAGCTCAAGGATTTCTGGCTGAACATAAAACTCAGAACTGGTTGCATCTTCCTTCTCGAAGATACCACGCTCCGTAGTGTAATAATTATACCAAGCTCCATCCTTTGGTGCATATCCCTTTACAGAACCATAGCTCATACGCATCGTGAAGTTAGCATCGGAAGGCATTTGACGATTGGGATCCATCTTGCGAGTTGCAGCGAAATACTCACGCTTACCCTTTTCGATTGCCAAGAAATCTTTTTCAGCTTTTTGTTGCAATGCTTGAGCTGTAGGAAGAACGGTCTTTGCCAATTGGATAGCAGGATCCTTATCAATCATCTTATTACGCTTTTGAGCAGACATACTTAATAGAGCCTCCATACGGTCTGCATAAGGAACAAAGCTCTTTTTGAATACATACTCGGCATAAAGTTTGGTATCTCCCTTGAACTTCTTGTCGATAGTCTTGTAGATTTCTGGCAATTCGTTAGCAGGAAGATTCTTACGCACCACATCAAGCATAGCAGGGAGAACCTTAGCATCAAGAACAGGAGAATAGTCTTTATATATGTCTTTCAAAGCACCCTTTGCGGTCTCGGCATATCCCTCGGGCAACTCTTTCAAAGACTCTGCTTGAAGTGCCAAACGTACAATCTCTGTTCCTCCAAAGAGTGCTTCATAAAGGTAGTTGAGTTTTCTATTAGTCTCGCCACTACGAGCATAAGCCTCTTTCATAGCAGGCAAAATCTGTCCGTAAGTAGACTGTGTCGAAGTCTTCTGTACCCAAGCCTCAAAGGCACGCTCTTCTGCTTGCTTACGTGCTACTACGTCAAGATTTTTCAAACCGCGGTTCATACCGATAGAATTCTTCCAGTAGTTAGAACTGCTTGCATACTTACTTGCATACATAATACGTGTAGCTTGGTCAGCTTCCATAGCTTCTTTCCAAATAGCTTGCTTGATACCACGTACTTCTATGCGAGGTTTATTTTCGTTGTTGATAACATCTTCTACTCCCCAAGATGTGAGGTAGCGTGATGTAGAACCTGGGAAGCCGATCGTCATAGCGTAGCTACCTTCACGATAGCCATCGAGAGATACGGGAGCAAAAGAAACTGGCTTATAAGGCTTGTTAGAAGCATTATAATGCGCAGGCTGATTATTTGCATCTGCATAAACACGGAATACAGAGAAGTCTCCTGTGTGACGTGTCCACATCCAGTTATCAGTATCACCACCGAACTTACCTACAGAACTTGGAGGAGCCATAACCATACGCACATCGCGGAAAACGTTGTAAACCACAACGTAATACTTGTTGCCAGCGTAGTAAGAAACCACCTTACCCTCTACGAAATCTCCCTTGGTGTACTCTGCCGCAATCTTTTGGCTCAAGTCCTTGATAATTTGGATGCGTTGCATCTCATCTGTGATTCCTTTTACAGCCTCTTCGATACGAGGAGTTACGTCTACAATTTCCTTAAGATAACGGATTTGGAGATCGGGAATAGGAAGTTCATCCTGCAATGTTTTTGCGCTGAACCCATCACGGAGGTAGTCGTGGTCTACACTACTTTGGCTTTGGATAGCATCATAACCACAGTGGTGGTTGGTAAAAATAAGTGCTTGGTCAGAAACCGTAATACCCGTACAACCACGACCGAAAATAACTACGCCGCTTGCCACCGAGGGATTACCTGGATTATACAGCTCATCCATTGTTAGGGTAAAACCTAACTCTTTCATGCGCTCCATGTTTTGCTCATTGAGCTCATTAAGCAGCCACATTCCCTTATCAGCCAAAGCAGTAGAGCTCAAGCCAAAGAAGAGAGCTGCAGACAGAAGAATGCTTTTCAACTTCATAAAAACACTAACTAATTTATTTACAATTATCAATTACTATTGTTACATACTTACTATCCGAACGAGTCTTTAGCCAACTTTCTAAGCGTTGTTTAGAGGTGTCCGAAATAGTTGTTTTCTCGACAGGTTGCAGTACAACCCGTAGTACAGAGTCTCCCCCTTGAGCCAAATCAAGTGGCGAGGCTATATATACGTTTGCGACTTCGGGGAAAAGAGCTTTCATCTCCTTAGCCAACGATTTTTCCATTGCTCCATAACGACCATACCGCTCCAATAGACCTCTTAGCGAGTCTATTTCTAACCTTTGTCTTTGTATGATAGCATCGCTATTCTCGTAGAGATCCTTAAGTAGGTCGGTTTTTAGCTGTCCTAAGTCGGTTTTCTCCTCAAATCCTTGATGCACATTGAGTAGAGCCCCAGGCACATAGTCTGGTAATTTTTTATTCAAACTATCTATAAGCTCTCTTTCCAGAGCACGCCCCACCATAACGACGTCTACACACCAAAGGCCTCTCTCCTTTTCAATATCGTACTTTACTACCTGCGCATCGGCAAAGTTCATCTCTCGCTCTACGAATCTTCTCGCATTCTGTTTGCGAATACTATCCTGCACCAAACCGACACTTAGATAAACGCTGGGGAGAAGGGTCGATAAAGCTACGATGAGCATGATACGACGCACTTTCTGCTTACGCAATGCATTGACAAAAACCTTTTCGGGAAATTTGAGATAACGAACTACAAGATAGGTCGCAAGGGCAATAAAAACGGAGTTAATCAGGTAGAGATAGAAAGCCCCAAAGAAGAAACTCCACTGTGCTGTTGCAAGACCATACCCTGCGGTACATAGAGGAGGCATCAAAGCGGTAGCAATAGCCACCCCTGGGAGTACCTGCCCTTTGCTCTTCGTACTACTGGCAATCATGCCTGCCGCTCCACCGAAAAGAGCTATCAAAACGTCATAAATATTGGGGGTCGTACGTCCCAGCAATTCGCTACCATTCTCTGTAAATGGAGTTATAATAAAGTAAACGGTAGCCGTTATGATACTGAAAAGGGTCGTTAGTGCAAGGTTACGCAAAGAACGCTTCAGCAAATCAAAGTCATAAATTCCAAGAGCTGTACCGAAACCGATGATTGGCCCCATGAGAGGAGATATAAGCATGGCACCGATAATCACTGCTGTAGAGTTCATATTGAGCCCCAAGGATGCCACAAAGATAGCACATATCAAAATCCAGAGCTTAGTACCTCTAAAATCTACGTCTTGACGTACTTGATCTATGGTTATATGTGGGTCATTCTTGTCGGAAGTAATATCCAAGATACGCTTAACCTCTTCCAAGACCTTTTCCCAACGAGTACGTGTATCTATATCTACAGTTTCACCCGTAGGAGTAGTACCATTAGGTTCATCTTGAAAGAGCTGATCAATATCTTTTTTCTGTTCTTGTTCCATAGATTATCTACTTTTCAAACTATTAAATATGAGAGATAGGGGAAAGTCTTTCTTTACAATTAAAGCGATAAAAGAGAGGGTAAGAAGCGTGTTAATTACCCAGCGTACCATACCTAAAGAATCTGCGTACGAATCGGTTATGAAAATCGCACCTACAATTATAGCCGCTACGGAGAAATAAAAGAGGGCGTTCTTCCAGTCATAATTCACCCGATAATAGCGTTGTCCCAAAACGTAACAAATAAACACCATCACCGTATTGCTGATAGCAGAAGCCCAAGCACACGCCATAAACCCCCAACGAGGCACGCCAAAGACAATAATCAAAACCGTAAAAAGACATCCCACCAAAGATATAATGCCTCCCCACCAAGTCTTGTCTACCAACTTGTACCACAGAGAAAGATTAAAATAGACGCCCATCATGAGTTCCCCCCACATTACAATCGGAACAACACTTAAACCGGCATAATAGTTCTGCCCGATGAAAACCTTGATGATATCTAAATAGGCCATAACCCCTATATATATAAGGAGCGCAGAGACTATGTAGTATTTCATCGCCAAGGCATAAGAGGCTCTTTCTACTCCGTCGTTACCCTTTTTCTTATTGAATATGATTGGCTCGTAGGCGTATCGAAAAGCCTGGGTAAACATAACCATTACCACGGCTATCTTGAAACAAGCTCCATAGATGCCCAATTGCTGTCGAGCATAATCGACATCATCATAGAGCATAGGGAATAAGATTTTGTCTGCCATTTGATTGAAAATACCCGCTATCCCCAAGATAAGTATTGGCAGAGAGTAGTTCAACATCCTCCTTAACAACTGAGCCGAAAAGTGCAGACCTGCCGTAAAGACGTAAGGTAATAGCAACAGAAAAATAACAATGTTACCTATCAGATTGGAAACAAATATATAGCCCACGGAGTAGGAGGGATTGTAGAACCAATCCACCAGACGAGGGGCTTTCTGCATCAAATAGGGAGCCAACAAAAGAAAGAATAGATTGAGGCCTATATTCACGGCAATAAAGACGAGCTTTATAATCGCAAAACGCCAAGGCTTCTTTTTGTATCGCAGATAGGCAAAGGGTATTGCCATAAAAGCATCGCTGGCAACAATGAGAATCAGCATTGTTACCAAATCTTTATGCTCTGGATAGGAGAGCAATTCGCTTAAGGGATTCAAGAAAAGGAGACTTACTACAACAAAAAGAGTAGAAGTAAAACCAATGGATATAAGAGTGGTCGAATAAACCTGCTGAGGGTTAGGTTCTTTATTGACGTAACGAAAAAAACCTGTTTCCATACCATAGGTTAGTATGATAAGCAGAAGGGCAGTCCAAGCATAGAGATTGGTGACAATGCCAAACTCTCCTGTATCTTGTAGAATGCGGGTATAAAGGGGCACTAACGCCCAGTTAAGAAATCGGCCAATTATGCTCGAAAGGCCATAAACGGCAGTATCTTTTACCAACCCTCGTAGCATAGTACTCTTTTTCCTCTGAATCTAACCAACACTTCGCACAAAAATAAAACAAAAGAAGCACATACTATTTATCAACATCGATTTGTACCCATAAAAAGCGATAAGAATTATAAAGGACTTCAAGAACAGGCTCTGCGTTAGATTGAGACAATCTAAAAACTCCATCAGATCGGTAAGAAAAACAGTAGAGTTCTGTTCAAAAACAGATTTAGACAGAAGTAATTCTCTATTTGCAGATTAAATATATATATTTTCAACTTGAATATATTTATATTCAATCTACGTATATATATATTCAGATTAGAAATAAAGAAATACTCAAGAGGAAAATAGTTTTAGCAAGTAGCTTTTGGGCTTTTAAAGAGTGTGCAAAGCTTTAATCCTAAGAGTATTGAAAACTGTCTTCTGGAAGGATAACCCGTATCCCTTATCCATAAAAAAAGGACAATGCTCTTTTGACGAGCATCGCCCTTCCCATTTTATGTGGCTAAGCACTGCTTACAACTGGAGCTTTCGCACCTCTCTTTCGCCTGTTACAGAGCGCACCTCTACGACAATTACTCTATTGAGAAGTTTCTCCACACTTATTTCATGCTGTAAAACGCCTCTTTCCATATTGTTGTAGCTATAAACCTGTTCTCCACTCATATCGTACAACGATATCGTTTGCAGGGGGTGAGTAGTAGAGAGAAGAAGCACCCCTCGGTGTGCACGAAGCTGTAATGAAAACTCTTCTTCGGTGGGCAAAATCTCATTTTCCACACCATAACGTCGTAGCAAAAGGCGGAAACGCTGATTAGCCATAGAGGGTTTATACATAAATCTATAAGTACTCTCTTGCAAGAGGTTTTGACGTTGCTGTGTCTCCTTATCTTCTAAAATCAACTCTTCATAGAGAGAGCGGTCGATATTTTCAAAAGAAAGTGTCATCTCTCCCCCTAATTCGGCGTGAACCCCCATGTCCAATACCCCGACATTGCGTTTGGGATAGCAAATAGCACTGCTCTCACGAGTAGAAGGCTCTACAATAAAGAGCGTAGGAGCGGAGGGATATTCTTTATTGGTAAGAGCAGGGGCAGTATCTCCCTCTGGAGACCAACCTAAAAAGACTTCGGAAGACTCCTTCTGAGCATTCTCTACACGTACCATAAGAATTGGTGAGGGGCTTGCTATCTCCTCCTGTCTGTGAGAACGAACATTGATAGGAGTTCCCCCTTGTGCCGTACGCCAGGGGGGAAGCAACACATTATTTTCCCCCGAAGTAGGAAACAGAAGAGCCGAAGTAGCACTATTATTCTTTATGCGCAATACAACAGCTTGCAAAGGAGCAATCTCTTTTGAGTGATTAGAGACAAGTGAAGTCTCTCGGCTATACACTTTCCACGTATTATTCTCGAAAAGATAGTAATAGGGGTGAAGGAGTGTACTATTAGCTTGCAATAACTTATCGAAGTCTATCGGGGTCATGAAAGGATTACCCAACATAAAATACTGGTTAGAAGCTAATGTACCCAAAGGCATTGTGTACCCCGATATAATAGACCCTCCCACGTTAATCGTACCTATGGTACTGGCTTCAGGCTGAGTGCTGTTGTAGGTCTCATATACAAATCTATAAGGATAAATGCCACTACCTCTTGAGAACTCATCGGTAAGTGCCATAGGCTTGAGATTTTCCTCATTATAGTAACGGAAGGTACTCTTACGCGTAATCGCATCAAAAGAATGTAAGGGATATCCCCCCTGCTTATAGGGCAACTCAAAGAAAGGCAAACGAATGATACCCTCTATTGTATTCAAGTTTTTATGGTCATCGTACCCTACTGTTCCAGCTTGCCACCCTGCCACTTTGAGGGCCAAAGCACCATGATATTGAGCAGTGTTCAAAGACTCCACAAGAGAGGGGAAGGGATCATTGAAAGAAATATCGGTCAAAGAAGCGGTAGTACCCTCTGATATATAGCGTTGATAGGTTTTGGGATAGCCCGCCAACCCAAAGTCTCCCGATACTGTATTACGCAGAGGAGTAGAGACCATGTACCATCTATCTCTCGCAAGCAACTTGCTATCGGCTTTTTTGTGTCCTGGTTCTTCATAAGCTGTTATCGTACCCGAATTCATTCTACCAAAGTTGTAATCGACATAAGCCTTATGATAAGTAAGTTCTTGAGGAGCTCCTAACTGAGAACCATAGTGGAAGTAGATGTCATTACACTGAGGACTACCAAGTAACTCTCTTGATGTAACCCCTCCCGAGAGATCAGGAAAGGCCTTTATTACATAAGCGGGCAAGTGTACATCGGTACAGGGAGCAGGAACTGCAGAAATAGGAGTTCCCGATTTTAGAGCCCAGTTATTCGGATTGTGCCAATCGGCATCTACTGCATCTTCTCTCCACCAAAGCTCTTTTGGAGCTACAGAGACAAAAAATGGGATTTCTACTGTCGTTTGATGACCATCACATACAACAGCTCCAATACTCATCGTATAAGTACCCGAGTGGGCAAAAGTCGCATTGTCTACAACCAAACTGCGACCATTAACAGTCGAGCCATCGGGGAGCCTCCACTGATAAACTAAATCTCCAAGATTTACAATTTCCAACTCTATACGTTCGCCCTCACAAAACTTTCGTTGCTGCCCTTTGGAGCGGATAACACTCGGCGAAGAAAGAGAGTACACAATCAATACTTCATCAGAGGTATTCTGGCACTGTAAATCTTTTATAATCGCTCTATACTGTGTCGCTATTCTTTTCTCAAGAGTACCCTTCAAATTAAATTTGGCCACTGCTCCCTTTCGAACAGTCTGTTTCCCGAGATGAGTTCCATCCATTTCGTACAAATCGACTGTCGCATCTCCCACATTATTAATAGGAGTTATGTGAATTTCTCCAGAAGTCCCAGAGGGGCAGGAATAACCTATATAAGTATCTCTATCGTAGGTTAAAGGAAGATTCTGTAGAGAGAATTCAACAGTGGGCATGCACACTAAGTTGTCAATAACCCCCTTGTCAACACGATAATTGTCATAAGAAGAACCTGTTAAAAGCTGCATTTCAACATTACCTTCCGCCTCAGGAAAATCGAGATAAATCTCTGCAGGATTATTCAATCCTTGAGCTGGATATTTAGAAGAAAATATCCTGTTACTACTCCAAACGTAATCGGCTGGAACATTTGTTCTGACATCCTTAAAAGTAATATTAGAAGGAAGTTTGGTTACCTTAAAAAAAGGCTCTGTAGAAACTCCATCTTTTTTGAGTAATCCTTCATACCCATTGGCAAAAGGGTAGATACGGATGCGACCGCACTCCGACTTTTCTCTCTTAGGGCTGAAAGCTGTCGGATCTGCCGTATAACGAGGAACGGGAACAAAAGTATTTGATTTGATAATTGTATGTTTTTTACCGCATGTATCTGTGATTTCAAAAACATAAGTTCCGCTCGGAAGATTTGTATAGTAAAAAGTTTTAGTAAGCTGAGACTTGGGAGCAAATAAGTAGATACTGGAAACTTTTGAGAAAATGTCTTCTTGTGGTATTGTATATTCTTCCCCAACTTTTATTGCTCCTTCTATCGGAATAAATCCTTCGGGGGCAGACTTAAAAAGAATTTTATGCCCTCGCCAATCTTTAGAAAATCCATAGGCCGAGTTTTCACTCACATAACGAGCCGTATATGCGTAGAAAAGATCTTTTGATAATCCTAAACAATAATCCTTTAATGGGTATCCAGCACTGGTATAACTGATGGGGCGCAGGGTCATTCTTCTTACGTCCCCTCTCGCATCCGTTGTTGTAAGAATATAAGTTTTGCCTCTATCTAATTTCTGAGGGAATTGCTTAACTCCCTGTTCATCTAAAGTAAGTGTTTGCTCTTCTTTTTTGTCTGCGGTAGCTACCTTAACAATTATGGGATAACACATCAAACGAAAAGAATGGGTAGATACCTCCAAGGTATATGGTTCACACGGATTGTCTTCTATAATTTCCTTAGGTTCAACAAATAGATCCGCTGCAGTATAACCATAATGACTTGGCTTAGCCCCCTCCATTTCTTCGTTAGAACCTTTTACTCTTAAAAAGAAAAGGGGCCAGTATTGATCTTTTAGAGCAATTTCTTGAAAGGTTATACCATCTTGAAATTTATAGTACACAGAAGCAGTGGATTTGTCAGAACCATGGTTAGGTGCTTGAAAAGGAGGTTGTTCAAAAAAACTATAATAGTTGCGTACTGTTCCTTTATTCTTCTCTGTTGTTGTCTGCCATGCATAATCATAATATTTGGCAAGAGTATCAATACCCGAACGCCAATAAGGGAGTAAATCTGCAGAGGGGATAGAAGAATTGTTAGAATTGTATCGCAATCTTGCCCATCCGCAATGATTCTTTTGCATGTCCCTACTCATCTCCAAAGAAGAAGAGAACGGGATATCAGAAAACGAGTTCTGAGGAAGGTCTCTCGAAACATTTGTCATTACAATAGTTTGATGGGGCAATTCTCCACACTGATCAGACACTTTAATTGTATAAGTCCCTTTTCTTATTTCATAAAAGAATAAAGCTTGATTGGCAACCAAGTTAAAAGACTTTCCTTTTAAAGAAGCATCAGGCCCATCTACGATAGTCAGTGTATAAGGAGGATTCCCTCCCTGTACCGTTGCTGATATAATTCCAGTAGGCTTAGGTTCTGTACTGCCATTAGGTCGATAGTTATTCAGAGATTTTCTCTCTACGACAAGCTTTAATGAAGGCACTCTATAGGTAGAGGTAATAGTGGCAGAAACAGAAGGCAATTCGATACTGCTTCCATTCTCTGTATTCTCTATCTTAACTCGTGTCTTATAAACTCCTGGGGGAAGATTACCAATAACATCATTATCTACAAAAGTGTGTGTATTGGTAACAGAAATATTTTTTGAGTTAAGTAAATCATACAACGCTCTATAGGTATAGGTGGGAGCTCCTGCCTTTTTGGCAACAATGATCTTAACTTGTCCATTTTGCAAACAGGAGGAAGGTGTCGTCTCTACCCTAATAGAAAAATCATTGACACTCTGCCCCCAAAGAAGAGATACTCCTGCCCAAAAAGAGACAAAAGAAAGAAGTATATATCTCTTCACTGTCAAATTTTTATATCTAAAACACATAGTACTCATTAATGTAAGAATAGAATAAACTTCAGTTCGAAGCTGGATAAACACGCCCTGGGATATCTACAGTTACCTTATAGAGGCGATTGCGATACACATTCCAATCGGGTCTATCCGTCAAGCCCTTCAAAAACTCTTCATAATGGGTATTCTTTCCCCCATTCTGTATAGGAAAGAGACGATTAAACTTTGTATCGGCATCTTGCGTATAGTAAGAAATATTGATGCCTGGGCGTTCTGTCTCGGCAAGTGTAGGCTTAGCCAAATACTCTGGCAAATAAACTGTAAGCTTATAGTCGCCTGCTAAAATACCTCCAATAGAGTTTTCACTTGTTTTTGTAAAGACTACATTCGCCTTATCTGGAGCATTCGCAAAATCAAATGTATACTTCTGCACCTTACCTACCTGAGCAATATCGGTATGTATATTGCGAGGAAAAAGTGTATAAGCCTGAGGTATATTCAGTATAGCAACTTCTAAGTGAGAATTATCTTTAAAGCCGTAGGGAAGAGCCCATTTATAACAATACATCTTGCGACCCGTAGGAATAACCCACACGATGTTCTTAAAGGTAATCTCCAACTTGGCCAAAGAACGCATCATCTCTGCAGCCTTACGCGAAGAGATTTTGATTAAAGGACGTTGTACTCTATTGAAGGAGGTAAAGTCTATGATGTAAGGGTCAGATTGTGTTCCTGCACCAGAGAGAGATTTCGAAAGCAGAACCTGCTTATAACAAGCCGTCATCATTATGTTATTTCCTTTTCCCGTAAACTGCGTATTAGCCTGAACCAAGTCGTTTATTTTCACATTGGAAAACTCTTCTAATTCTGCACGAGTAAGACTCGGAGAAGAAAGAAATGCCAACTCTGCAACTGTTTGATTAGAAGCAGATTCGTTGGCAATGAAATAGAAGTCGTAGTGTTTCATCTCCTTTAGTTTAAAGACAACTCTGTCATTGAGAAGTTCGTTGGCAGTGAACTTATGATTAAAAATAGGAGCATTTACACCAGAAGGGAAAAGAACAACTCTTAACTCCGAAACACGGTCTTCACTATGTTGTGCATCTGTATTAGGAGTAGTTAGTTCATCAGATTCAGTATCTTCGCCATGAGCTCGTAGCGTTTCAAATTGAAAGGCAACAAACGTCTCTTGCTCTATCTCTTTCTTTGAAATGCCATTGCAAGCCAACAAAGCAATGGTTAACAAAGAGAAGAAGAGCGTTTTTGCACTCAGCGTATAGATTTTCATAAAGAGATTTGATTTTGTTTATAAGACAGCCTCTCTACGAGAAAAGAGACTGCTATGACTGATAGTAACTCTTCTAAAATAAGGGATAGGTAGAGGAGAAAAATCTCCTCTACCCTACCGTTTTTCTACTTAATAATTATATGTTCAATGTAATCTTATAGGAGTGTACATTCCATTTAAGAATGCTAACAGAGACGCTCATGTAGGTATCTTGGTTGGGCAGTGGTTTATCTGGATCCACAGGCTTATTAGGATCCTCATTCGGGTCATTAGGTTTAGGATCTGGATTTTTCGGATTTGGAGTATCTGGATCTTCTGGAAAAACAGGGTTCCAGTTATGACCAATAGCCTTTATTCCCGACACATGTATATGGTACACATTATTACGAAATACAGGAGCATTCAACACCTTGTTTTTATCTATTTGATCAGGATTGACGTAAGCATAGTAGAGTACTTTTCCTGCTTTATAAGTACGATGCTTTTGTCCTACTATGCCACCCTTTGCAGGATTAGTTACATACTCTTTCTTTGTATATACTCTTCCATTTACTGCACCTACATAGAATGTCCCATCTGTGGATAACTCTGTCATTGAATTATTTTCTGCCAAAGCCTCACTCGCAGGTGAGAACTTAGCACGAATAAGCACATAAGGCGTATTGCCTACTCTAAAATCTCCATCATAATTGGCTGGAGTATTACCCGATGTAGTGTTACGTTTATGATTCGCCTCCAACATAAAGGCAGGAGAGGTTAACCCTCCTACCTCAGCAGGGGTTACAGTAGCCGATCCTTTAGCAGATACGGCTGCAGATCGATTGGTACGATATAAATCGGAGTAATCATAATTTTCGTCCATATTTTCAATTGTAGTCTCCTTAACTACATAAGCAGGAGTTTTTACTACCGAGGGAGCACCCTCTCTTTTTTGCTGAATATACAACTTGCGCTCTCCTTGAGCGACAGCATAAGTAACATCAGAAACTGTACCTAAAAGCAGATCTCCATCTTTTATCTCAAAAGAAGAGGCTTCTGTAGTTACGATAACTCGAGCAGCTGCACGCTTTACATAAACTAAAGCCTGATTATCAACTCCACTTTTAGCATCATCTTGAGTAATATTAGGCTTAACTTTGAGAAGATAATCCTGATTATTACTCATCATGATAATATCCTTTTCTCCATTCTGTTTAGCTATTTGAGCAATTCCCTCTTGCCCAACTCGAGCATAAGTATCCTTATCTGAAGTAGATACTTTCTCCTCATAAGCCGTATAAGCCTCTGTCCAAGCCCTTTCAAAAACAGCTTTATCAGTTAAAGCTAACTTCTCACGCATCTTCTGAGGAGCATTAACCAATACATATACCTTTTTGTCCCCTGCAGTTGTTTTGATAGCCTTTTTGGGGATTAGTTTGGTCTGGTTAGAATCATCTCCTGTAACGACCGAAAAATCCTTAAAATCATATTGTCCTGAAGAGACAATATCTCCAACGGCCTGTCCTACCAAGTAGACATCAACCGTTTTTATCTCATCATTACCAACCCACTCTCCGATATGATTAAAATCCTCATTATCATTTTCTTCTGTACGAAAAGCATCTCCTCCTAAAAAGAGAGAAATAGAAGCATACGTATCTCCGTGAGTCTTATAGTCAACTCTGTCATCTTTTCTACTGCAAGAGAAGAGAGTGCTTATTAAAACTACTCCTGCAACAATCAAATTTCTCAAATTCATCAGTTATATTATTATGCTATTAGTTAAATAAAAAATCCATTCTATATTAAAGAAGGTCCAGAATATCCTCCTCTTATTCAAAAAGGATACACTTGAGAACACACTTGGTTATTCGTCTAATCTATCTCCTAAGTCAATATTTGCAATACCTAACCTGAGAAACAAGATTTTTGTTGACACAATACCTATCAAAACAGGTAGAGTCAAGTACTAAAAACATCTTGCTTTTAGTTCTCTCCCCTTATCACACTTTTCTTGAAGAGAATCTTCTTCCAACTACCTCCAAAAGAAATAATATGAGATGTATAGAAAGAGATTTGCAATATTGGTTAAGGTTATAGATATAAGATTCTAAAAGAACTCTTATCAAAAGAAGACTATTATCCTGTTTTGGTTATAATTTGAAGCATATATTTAAATATTCTATTCCATTAAGCAGGGACAAAAGTAAGAATAAATGATTTTACACAAAACACTTTCGCCTCATATAAAACCCCATTATATCGAAAAAAGACAATTCCATTTCCACTTAACACAATAAACAATTCACCAAAACGTTAAAAAGACAGATAAAAAGGGCAATCTAAAAAAGTTGTAACCTATAATAAGAATAGCTTCCATAGTATTGCCATTAAGGCAATATCATCTAAAATTCAAAAAGTTGTCTCTCGATAAATCTTCCATTCCCTCTCGCTCTAAGAAAATCAAATAAGAATTGAATACAAAGAAAAAAATAAACTCTGCAAAAAGACCTACAAAAATTAATATCAAAAACGACACGTACTTTTTTGCATTAAAATCCATCTTTTTTTCTCCAAAAATCCCTTCCAAAGAAAGATTTTACGAGTTATTATACTTCTACCAACTTGTGGAGAAACAAAAAAATACTCTTCCTCCCTTAAAGAAGAATAGAGGGATTTGCTCCGAGCCGACACATTTCAGCTCACACAAGGCAAATCCCCCTATCTTAACAATACTCTGTCTTGAAGTATTATTTCAGACTAACCTTCATCTATAATGTATTTTTTCTTGGAGACGTTTAACAGCATTCTATAAAGAAAATACTATTGACGCACAATCACTTTCTTCGTTTTGCCACTCTTCAACCTCAGGATGTTAACACCTGGTTGTAGATTTTCATACCTGAAGCCTTGTAAATTATAGATAGCAGCGATTACATCATTAGTATCATCGACAATAGTAGATATGCTATCGATTTCTGTACGCTTAATCTTAAAAGTGCCTTGAAAGAGTTTTTTGTTTTTACCTACTACCATCTTATCTACAGCACTATAGGAAACCTCATCTTTCTGCTCGAAATCACACCCTTCCAATACGAGATCTGCCATAAAAAAGGCTCCAAACTCTCCTGTTATTGCTACATCTGAGTTTTTCACCGTCACCTTTTCTCCAGATTTACCATTCACACCAGCAATCCCGACTTTACCTATGATATTAATATCACAATTGTCAAATGTGATTTGAGTCTTATTGAGGTTAACTCCCGCACTTTTCAAACTCTCAATCGTTAAAGAACCTGGACCTATAAAACGCGTAGTACGGCTCACTCCAAAGCCTACATAGTTATCAGAAGCACGAAGAACATTTTCTCCCACAACTTTAACAGTAAGACCATCAACTCCACTATTAGCCAAGGCTGCCCCACCAACAGCATTTTCATTTACATTGGTTAAAGTGAGAACTCTACTTTCAGGATCGTACACGGCCGATCCTCCATCCTCGAGTATGTCTTCTGCATTGGCAGCCATAATCTGTGTACCTCCAACATAGATTTTCCAATCTCTACCTTCTTCACCACCTTCTACTCCTTCATAAGGGGGCAAAAGCAAATTATGCGCCTGATCGGTTTGACCAGCACTAAAATCAGCAACTTTATACCCTTTTGCTATAGTAGAAGAAACATCGATTTTATAAGCCCTATTCTCTTCAGTAGCAGACTTTGTATCCGTAAAAACTATAAGACCACTATTTGCGTAGTTCGTATTACCAAAATGGGGTAAATTTCTAAAGAAAGTCACAGCACGGCTCTTAGAGATTTTATTGTTGTGGCAAACAACTTTTCCTATTGAGGTATTGCCAAAGAGGTCCAATTGCTTAATTAGATTATTCTCACACTTCAACTCCACCAACTTTATATTAGCACGCAAAGGCAAGTTCTTTATCTGATTACTTCCACACATCAATTTTTCCAAAGCTGTCAATTCTGAAAGATCTAACTGCTCTATTTCATTCTTCTCCACATTAAGAGCAATGAGAGAGGGAAGATCTCTCAAATTGATTTCTTTCAGTTTATTTCTATCAAGATACAGAGATAGCAAATGGGGTTGCTTAAACTCAAACTCTGTAATCTCTGCATTTTGGGCGGCAAAAGCGAAAAAATCTGCCTTTATTAATACCTCTTGTTTCTGCAACTTTACCCGTAGTGTAGTAGGTTTCTCGAGAGTGATAGTCGCGCCCTCTACAGATATATCCTCTCCATTGAGTTTTCCATAAAAAATCAATTCGGAACCCACAGGTTTTTCCGTACGGAACCGAATAAACGAACTATCAGTAGGCTCATCGCCACCATTTCCTTCGTAATCGGTATACTGCCCATTTTGGGCATAGGCCTGCACTTTCCAATTTTTATCCTTTGCTATTTTGACAGAAGCCCTGGAACAAACATTAAATTCTTCATCACCACCGATACTTACAACAATGAAAACCCCAGCACTCTTCCCCTCTCTTGAGGGAAGAGCCTCAACAAGCTTTTTCATATTCTCGTCTGAAATTTTATTCTCAAAACAAGCCACTCTTTTTATATGTGGAGCATCGGGTAAAATTATCTCTTCCAACTTATTACCATAACAGTGGAAGTCTACTAACTTTTTATTCTTTTCGATATTCAAAGACTTTAGGCGTCCTGTTTTACTGCAATAGAAATTCTTCAACTCGAGATTATGGGATAAGTCTAATGTTTCCAAAGGATTTTCCTCACAGAAAAGTTCTTCGAGGAGGAGATTGCCAGAAACATCCAACTCTGAAATGGCATTTTGATACACCCACAGCTTTTTGAGGGCAGGAAGTTTCTCGAGCTCCAATCTTTCAATATTATTCGTATGGCATCTCAAATCCGTTAGATTAGGTAATGCTCCCAGCGTGAGAGTACTCATTTGATTTGCATAGCAGAAGAGGGTTTTGAGCTTCTTGTTATGGCTAAGATCTAATGATGCAATCCTGTTTGAGGAGAGTTGAAGAGTTTCAAGGCTCTCACAAAGGGAGAGATCGATATTCGTAATATCATTTTCATTAGCGGCAAAAAATGTTATATCCCCTTCGACAACAACTGTAGAAGAGGTCAATGTATAGAGTCGATAGCCAACTTTAGCAGGCTCTTTCACTCCTACCATTGATACATCATCGCCCACAGCCTTCATATTAATCTGTATCTTCTCTCCGACACTTCTGCCTATGGTCATGGTGATTTTTCCTTTAGCAGAAACCTGAGGGACCGTCACCAAAAGAAGTAATAGCCCCCACAATAAATGTAAAAACGTTCTTCTCATACCCAATTAATCTATGATTTATTTACAAACTATACGCCAAAGGTATTAAAACAATCTTAAATAAACAAGAAAAATAAACAGAGAATAGAATTATGTAAAGAAAGAAGATTGAAAAAAAGAAATAAAAAAGAGTTTTTACATCTATCCGTTTGGAGAATACAGATAATTGGACTAACTTAGGGGCACGAACAAAAAAAAAGTATTAAATACAAACCCTATAATAACGATTGGAATTATGGCTAAGACAATCACATTCAACGAACTTAGAAGCATCAAAGACAGACTTCCTGACGGAGCAACACAACGTATCGCAGAAGAGTTGGGGCTGCGAGTAGAAACAGTACGCAATTATTTCGGAGGAGACAATTACGAAGATGGGCGCAGTGCTGGTATACACATAGAGCCTGGTCCTGATGGGGGTATCGTGGAGCTTGATGATACAACTATATTGGAGAGAGCACTGGAGATTATAAAAGAAATGGAGGGCTGTGAGAGTAAAAGCGAAAACGAATAATCACAGTTCTTAATTTTGCTCCGAAGCAAATCGAAAAAAGAGTTTCACCACTCCCCCTACAATCGAGAGGGTTTGTGAAACTCTTTTTTTTGCAAATAACCTCCTCGGCAAGGAGCAGAGATAGAGAAGGTATCGGTAGAGTAAAAATTCTAACAAGGGGTATCGAGATTTATTCGAAATACATTCTCCTCAATCTTGCAAGCAAAGGGAACTAATACAAACAACAAAATCTAAGGAGACATCGGCTATGAAAAAAGATGCACAAGAGGGAATGAATACACCCTCAACGAATCACGAAGAGAAACTAATTACGTTGGCTATTCACACTTTTGAGAAGGCCCAAATCCTCAAAACGATGTTAGAAACAGAGGGTATAGAGGTTTATTTACAAAACGTAAATCAACTCTTACCCGTAGTATCTGCAGGGGTACGTGTACGTATCAAAGAGAGCGATCTTCCCAAAGCTCTTGGCTTAATTGAGGATAGTAATTGGAATCGTCAAGAACTAAAAGAAGAGCTCAACACTCTGGATCACTATGTAGAGGGTAAACCCATTGGTGCCGTACCCTATGTGCTGGTACCCGTCGATTTTAGTGACTTTACGCCCAATGTAGTTGCAGTAGCGTTCCACTTTGCAGCTCGTAGAAACCTCGAGGTAATCTTACTACATGCTTGCTATGTACAACTGGTTACCTCTCCTCTTATGTTCTTCGGAGAGGTACAGGCAATACCTTCAAAGGGAGAGCTTAGTAGCCACAAAGAGTTGGAACGCTCTATCAAGAAAATGGAGCAACTGGAAAAGGCGATTAAAGAAAGTATCGAAAAGGGAGAATTACCCAAGGTTACTTTCCAAACATTGGTACGCAGTGGCGTAGCAGAAGATATAATCCTTTCCATTGCTCGCCAAGCTCCCCCGATTGCCATTGTTATGGGTACAAGAGGAAAGTCTCGAAGAAGCGAAGACTTAATCGGATCTGTTGCAGCAGAAGTTATCGACCGAGCTAAAGTACCTGTCTTCATCGTTCCAGAAGAGACTCCAGTAACAGATCTTGCCAAAATAAAGAATGTAGGTGTAGCAACGAGTTTTGATCAAAGAGACTTTGTGTTATTCGATAGAATGATGCACTTGATGAAGCCCAATACACCAACCTACCGTCTTTTTAATATATCTCGTTCGGCCAAAGAGTGGAGCGATTTGGAGCTCAGGGCTATGAGTGAGTACCACAAAGTACATTATCCCAACAGCACCATCGAGTTTTCAAAACTGGATGATGGGGACTTCTCT
This sequence comes from Porphyromonas circumdentaria, assembly GCF_900167105.1. Taxonomy (GTDB): domain Bacteria; phylum Bacteroidota; class Bacteroidia; order Bacteroidales; family Porphyromonadaceae; genus Porphyromonas; species Porphyromonas circumdentaria. The sequence continues at coordinate 32,104 of NZ_FUXE01000005.1, forward strand.
GAGGCTCTGAACTCTTTTATTGCCGAGAAAGAGATTGGATTGGTAGTCGTTAATACTTACAGGCGTAATCTATTTGCCCGCTTCTTCAATCCGGGTATGGCTCGCCGAATGCTCTTCCATGCAGGCACGCCTCTACTCGTGATGCATAGTAGCTCTTGGCGTTAAGAGGCGAGATAACACTTCCTACTCTCCAAAATCGGATTCAACAAATCTCTATTGCAGGACTAAGTAGGAGGAAGATTCCAAAAAGCATAGTTTAGAAATACATAGGAAAGGAAGGGGCTGTGTCAAAATTCATTTTTGGCGCAGCCCCTTCTACGGTTTATGAGAAATTTTCCCTTAAAAAAGTAAAACTTTGGTATTTAACTAAAAATATGTAGATTTGCAAAAGAAAGAAGCTCTTGTGTTCTTTTTTTCTGGTAATCTGGTTTTAATAACAAACAGTAATGAAACAAATCAACAAAATGAAAAATCTTTCACTAAGGAAGATGTCCGTGGCGATAGCTACGCTGTTTATTGTAATGTTTGCTATGCCTTTCATGGCAAAAGCGCAGACCGAATACAACCTCAAGATAGCAGGGGTTAAAGTAACGTCAGAGAATTGTGATGACCTCTCCGTTATTGATGGCGTCAGAGGAACAGTTAAGTACGACCCGAGTAGTAATACGCTTACCCTTGATAATGCAACAATTGATGTAGGAAATGGTAAAAACTGCATTTTCGCAGAAAAGAAAGGTACACCTCTTACAATTGTAGTCAAAGGAACATGTAGACTCTCTTCCACCACTTGGGCTGCACTTAATCTTTGGAGGAATACAACTATTACAGGCGGAGGAACGCTTTCCTTGGCATCAGCCGATGACAGTGGAATTTACCTGATGAAAACTCCTCTTACTATTGATGGCTGTCGTGTGGAAGCCAAAGGAGAATATGGCATAGCTGGATATAATGGAGAGAACGGGGAGCATCTTACCATCAAGAATGCAACGGTAACCGCAGAAGGTACGGAGGGCTCCATCTGCGACTTGGCATCGCTTACGCTCGAGGGCTGTAAAATCACCGAACCAGTAGGGGCGGCATTTAACGAAAGTAGGCATGCCGTATGTGATGCCGATGGCAATGTCATCAAAAGTAAGATTGTCATAAAGCCCACAGAAGCAGTTACCGAATACATCAAGATAGCAGGGGTGCAAGTAACGTCAGAGAATTGCGACGACCTTTCCGTTATTGATGGCGTTAGCGGAACAGTCGAGTATAATCCAGACACTAATACCCTCACCCTGGAGGATGCAAGGATTGAGGTAGGAGATGATAGAAACTGCATCGAATCAAGAGTAGAAAATCTTACGATTGTAGTCGAAGGAACATGTAGACTCTCTTCCACCACTTGGTCTGCACTTAATCTTAGAAGGAATACAACTATTACGGGCGGAGGAACGCTTTCCGCGGCATCAGTCGAGTCTTGTGGAATTTACCTGATTAGACTTACTATTGATGGCTGTCGTGTAGAAGCCCAAGGTGCATATGGTATAGCAGGAGAGGATGGAGAGAGTGGAGAGCATCTTACCATCAAGAATGCAACGGTAACTGCAGAAGGTACGGATGGCTCCATCTGCGACTTGGCATCGCTTACGCTCGAGGGCTGTAAAATCACCGAACCAGCAGGGGCGGCGTTTAACAAAGGTGCGCATGCCGTATGTGATGCCAATGGCAATGTCATCAAAAGTAAGATTGTCATAAAGCCCACAGAAGAAGTTATCGAATACGACCTCGAGATAGCAGGGGTTCAAGTAACGTCGGAGAATTGTGATGACCTATCTGTCATAGATGGAGTGAGCGGAACGGTAGAGTACGACCCGAGTAGTAAGACCCTCACGCTGAAGGATGCAATGATTGAGATAGAAGGAATATGCATCGAATCAAGAGTAAAAAATCTTACCATTGTAGTCAAAGGAACATGCAGTCTCTCGTCCCATGCTGCTTCTGTTTTCATTTATGAAAATACAGCTATTACAGGCGGAGGAACGTTTTCTGCGGCATCAGCCACGTATTGTGGAATTTACCTGTTTCAAGCTCCTCTTACTATTGATGGCTGTCGTGTGGAAGCCAAAGGCAAATGGGGCATAGCGGGAGTTGATGGAGAGGAGGGGGAGCATCTTACCATCAAGAATGCAACAGTAACCGCAGAAGGTACGGATGGCTCCATCCGCGACTTGGCATCGCTTACGCTCGAGGGCTGTAAAATCACCGAACCAGCAGGGGCAGCGTTTAACGAAGGTGCGCACGCGGTATGTGATGCCAATGGAAATATCATCACCAATAAGATTGTCATAAAGCCTGGCGACCCAGATGCTATTGAACGCATTAGTCTGGAAGAGCCTGCTTATCGTGGCATATACAACCTACTCGGTATTAAACTCAATATCCCGTTTGAGCAACTGCCTTCTGGGGTCTATATCGTAGATGGCGTGAAAGTGTTTAAGAAGTAAGTAAAATCCTAAAGAGAAAAGAGAGGGCTGCGGCAAATCCTATTTTGCCACAGCCCTCTTTTTGAAAGCTCACGACCAATAGTTCGGACTTATTTCACCTCTGGAGACTCGATTACTTCTTTTATAATCTCCCCTACTGTAGGATGAGGAAATACCACTGCTGCTAAATCATGCGCCTTGATACCATGTTCTATGGCAACAGCCACAGTAACAATCAACTCACTTGCAGGGTTTCCGATAATATGAGCTCCCAAGATATAGCCATCATCATCAAGAAGAATCTTGCAGAGCCCATTGGCCATCTCATTTTCAGCTACAAACCGACCAGCAAAAGCCATAGGCAACTGATGTTTATGATAAGAAACCCCCTCGTTACGAAGTTGATCTTCTGTTTTACCTACACCTGCTACTTCTGGTTGCGTATAGATGATACCAGGGATTGCCTTATAACTCATAGCCACTTTCTTCCCCAATATGGTATCTATGGCTACTTCACCCTCGCGCACAGCGGTATGTGCCAGTAGAGAGAAGCCTGTAACGTCTCCAATAGCATACACATTAGGTTGAGAGGTACGCATCTGTGCATCCACCTTAACGCCTCTACCCTCCATATCCAACTGTAAGGCATCGGCAGCCTGTACCACAGGACGTCTGCCCACACTAAGCAATACTTTTTCGGTAGCGATACAACTACTATTGCCCTCAAACTCTACTGTAACCCCCTCGGGAGCTATAGCTGTTACTTTGTGTTCGAGGTAGAATTTAACCCCCAACTTAGCATATTCCTCGCGGAGCATGGCACCCATTTCGCTATCCATACCGCCCAAAATTTCGGGAAGCATCTCGATAACATGTACCTCTACACCTACCTTAGCAAAGAAAGCGGCAAACTCCATGCCGATAACACCCCCTCCGATAATAGCAATCGACTTGGGCAGTTCCTTGCACTCCAACGCTTCTCGACTGGTCCAGTATTGTATACTATCCAAACCTGGTATAGGGGGAATGGCGGTTTCGCTACCCGTAGCAAGAATGAGGTTCTTTGCCATATAAGTTTCCTCTCCTACCTGAACGGGATAGCCCTCATCCGATTTAGCAAGAATTGTAGCCTCTCCCGTTACCACAGTTACACCTGCCGCTGTCATCTTGGCCTTTATACCCGCCACTAACTTACGTACTACTTTCCCTTTGCGTGCACTCACTTTGTCCATAAGGAATTGTTTAGCCTCTGCTTCAATTCCATATTTAGCCGCACTCTGCACGCTACTCCATGTCTTAGAGGAGTAGAGAAGAGTTTTTGTGGGTATACACCCCTCGTTGAGGCAGACTCCTCCCAGCGATTTTTTCTCTATCAAAAGAGTGTTCAGTCCATTACGAGCTGCACGCTCTGCAGCAGTGTATCCTCCAGGACCACCGCCGACTATAATTACATCGTATAGCATTTGGATTGTTTTATTTCTTTTTCCCTTGGTTGGCTACCGCTTCCTGCAAAGCTCGTATCTCGTCAGGATCTCCGAGGAATCGGTCTGCTACCAAATTCATATCATCATCAAACTCAAAAAGATAAGGTACTGCCGTTGGAAGGTTCAAAGCAGGAATATCTTCATCCGAAATATTTTTCAGCACCTTAATAATACCCCGCAAGCTATTACCATGAGCTGCAATGATAAGTTCGCCCTGCTTTTGGAGGTCGGGACGGATTACCTCTTCCCAATAAGGAAGAATGCGACAAACGGTATCCTTAAGAGACTCCGTCAATGGCAAATGCTCTGCTGCCACTCCAGCATAGCGAGGATCGGAAAAGGGAGAGCGAGCATCTTCCTTTTGCATAGGATGAGGAGGAACATCATAGCTACGACGCCAAATATGTACCTGTTCATCTCCATACTTTTCTGCCATCTCTGCCTTATTTAAGCCTTGCAAGTCGCCGTAATGCTTCTCGTTTAGTCTCCAAGACTTCTCTACGGGAATCCAATCTAAATCCATTTCGTCCAGTACCACATTGAGGGTCTTCACCGCTCTTTTGAGGTAAGAAGTATAGGCCTTGGCAAAATGAAATCCTTCGGCACGAAGTAACTTCCCAGCCTTATGCGCTTCCTCAACACCCTTTTCAGAGAGATCTACATCTGTCCACCCTGTAAACCTATTTTCCTTATTCCATACGCTCTCTCCATGGCGTAGCAATACTAAACGTTTCATAGCTTATTCATTTATTGATTTATCTACAAGACAAAGATACGCTTTTTCCCTCCCCTTACCTAACCATCTCTATATGACAAAAGAGGTAAGAGCTGAAAAGGGACTTTGCAGAGCCTCCCAAGCCCCCTCTATCAACGTCTTTGAAGCCACGGCAGGAAGTACACACGATCTTGATACTATCAAGCATAACACAGCAAAGAGCAATGGATATAACACTCTAACAATCAACCCTTAGCACTCGAATAAAAAGTCTAAAAGGTCCACTCTAAAACCTTTTTCCTCTAGTCTATTTCTTTATCTCTAATCTGAATATATATATACGTAGATTGAATATGCATATATTTAAGTTGAATATATATATTTCCAGCCTGCAAATAGAGTTTTACTCTCGTTCTAACAAGTTTGTAGATGGGTATAAACTCTTTTTCTCTCCTACATAATAAGACAATTACACAGGCTCTATTTTAAGATTTGACCTTAAGAGGGGAAATAAGTATCTTTGCTCCCCATATAATAGGGCTAATTTTAAAATTACTTGGTCTATGAATACTATTAACTTTTTACGCTCTTCCATTCGTTTTTCCCTTGTAGGAGTTCTTTTCGCGTTCATTCCTTTCGGCGCATTCGGGCAGTATCCGAGCGGAACAAACACAAATGAAAGCTCACAGCAGAGCACAAAAAAAGAGGTTTACTCCCCCTCTTATAGTTCGTCAGCATCTGAACTCGCAGATACAACTCTTTATGATCTTCCTATGGTCGAAAACAGAGAAACCGAGCTTGTTTTGGAGCGTTTAAGAGACCTTAGGCAACCGCTATCTCATACGACAGCCTATACTTCGTGGCTTCCCATGTGGCTAACGATGCCCCTTTCTACCTATATGATGGATATCACAAGTGCCGAGAAACCTCTTTTTTCCATCCCCAAGCTTTCATTACAGTCGCACACATCGACAAAACGCAAAAGCTCCTTTGACGAATTTGTCGAGGGCAATGAGATGGAGCTTCAGGCTTTGCGACGTTTACAAAACAGCAGACCCGACTTAATTCAGGAAACGGAAACAGAGCTCATTGCTCACAAAATAGACCATGTAGTAGTAGCCCCCACCGAGGCACACATCAGTATCCCCGACACCCCCATACCTGCAGTACAAGACCCTCTTACGGGCATCAAAAAGATACTACTTCCCCGTCGTTACTGGTCTTTTGGATGGAACAGCATCCTCCAATTCTCTCAAGCCTACATATCGCCCAACTGGCACAAAGGGGGTAACAGCAACTTTAACCTCTACAATAAACAGCTATTCAAAGCCGACTATAAAAAAGGCTTACTCTCTTGGAACAATGAACTGGAGTGGCGTCTGAGCGTCTTCACAAGTCCTGCCGACACCGTAGCTCGCTATCGTGTAGCAGATGATCTCTTACGTCTGCGCTCCAACCTTGGCTGGGAGTCTCCACTCAAAAATCTTTTCTACACTTTGGACGCCGAGGTACGTACTCAGTTCTTCAAAATGCGAGAGGAAAACAAAACAAAGATTCTTTCCGATCTTTTCTCGCCCGTCATCACCACTGTCGGTGCTGGTATGAAGTACATCTATGAGTACAAATCCCCCACTTACTATGGGCGCAAAGTAAAGTTGGAGATAAACCTTGCTCCACTGGCATACGATTTCCGTTGGACGCTGAACAATACGATAGACTTAACGCGTCACGGATTCAAGGGAGGAAGTCGGCTCTACAGCGCAATAGGTTCGATGTTTAGAGCCAACTTGGACTTCGATATAACACAGTCCTTTGCATGGCGTTCTCGCCTTTTCTATAATACAAGCTACAAACGTATCGAAACCGAGTGGGAAAATGCATTCATATTTGCCCTGTCGAAATACTTCTCTACTCGTCTGAATGTTCACCTACGTTTCGACGACGCTGTACCTAAGACCCCCGAAAATCCTTATCGGATACAGATAAACCAACTCTTCAGTTTCGGTATTGAGATGAATATCTAAACGAACCCACATAGACTGCTCCCTTTGCAGAGAAAGGCAAAAGACGAGTAGAAGAGCAGACTCAAAAAGCTTCTCCTACGGATATAAGAAGCTAACAGAATATAAAAAGAAAGGGAAGACCCATAATAGTCTTCCCTTTTTCTATAAGATTTTCTCTATTGTGTAAAACGTTTACCTACGAGATCTTCCCTTACGAGGCTCGGGATAACTCTCTCTTGCAGACTTCCTACTCTTCTTCCTCTTAGGCTCTTCTGAAGAGAAAGTTCTTTTCTTATCCCGATTGGTCATGGCAGAAGAAAACTTTCCTCTTTTTTTCTTTTCCTTTGCTCCAGCCTCAGAAACCGCATCGGCATAATCGACAATTATCTTTCGTCCCTCAACTTCGTACTGAGAGAGCTCTTCGATTACTCGTCCTGCCTCTTCGGAATCTACATCAAAGAAGGAAAATTTTTGCATTAAATCAATCTTTCCAATGGCTACCCTTCCAGGCACACAGCGATTGATGAGCTCTATGAGCTTATTGGGGAAAAGTCTATCCGACTTTCCGAAGTTAATGAACAGGCGGGTCATCCCCTCTTCCGTTTCAAATGGTGCACGCTTACCGCGCTGTTCGTTCTTGCGTTCCTTCTCGAGAGCAGTTTGTTCAATCTCTTCCGCCGAGCGATAGTACTCAAAAAAACGTTGGAACTCTAAAGTCATAAGACGACGTATAAGATCTTCCTTAGGAATCCAATCCAACTTTCTACACACTTCGGGCAGGATTGCTTCGATATCTTGCTCTCCGTCCTCCGTATTCACACGCTCCAAACGGTCTGCCAAATGAAAAAGTTGCTTAGAACAAATATCCTTTCCTGTAGGAATAACAATGTTTTCTACTTTTGCTCCTATCAGCTTCTCAATAGAGCGAAGACGCCCCTTTTCGCGCAAATGGCACAATGCAATAGATATCCCTTTTTTTCCTGCGCGAGCAGTTCTCCCACTTCTATGGGTATAGTTTTCTACATCATCGGGGAGGCCATAATGAATCACGTGCGTAAGATTATCAACATCAAGCCCTCTTGCTGCCACATCTGTCGCGACAAGAAGTTGCAGGTTAGCTATGCGAAAGCGTTGCATTACCCTATCTCTCTGCTCTTGGCTCAAATCTCCATGAAGAGCATCTGCATTATAACCATCTCGGATCAGCTGCTCTGCAATTTCTTTCGTCTCCATACGAGTACGGCAGAATATAATTCCATAGATGGCAGGATAATAGTCTACAATTCTCTTTAATGCAAGGTATTTCTGGCGTGCAGGCACTAAACAACAGAGATGAGATATATTGTTATTCGCTTCGTTTTTGCGTCCTACAACGATTTCCTTAGGAGACTTCAAATACCCCCGAGCAATCGAACTCATTTCGGAAGACATCGTTGCCGAGAAAAGTAGCAACCGACGCTCCTCAGGAATTTGGGTCAAAATCTCCTTTAAATCTTCACTAAAGCCCATGTTGAGCATCTCATCAGCTTCGTCAAGTACTACGCTTTCGATATCCTTCAAAGATAGAGCCCCTCGACGTAACAAGTCTAATAAACGCCCAGGAGTAGCCACTACAATATTAGCCCCTCGACGCAACGCCTTGATCTGCATATCTATCGAAACACCACCATAGACTGGAACAATGTGGATTTTGGGTAAGTACTTTGCATAAGCTACAAGATCATCTGCTATTTGCAAGCAAAGCTCTCTCGTGGGCGACAAGATCAGAGCAGTCGGATTTTCTGTTCCTACAGTTAAACGCTCCAAAAGGGGTAATCCATAAGCTGCCGTTTTCCCTGTGCCCGTCTGCGCAAGAGCAATCAAATCTAAATTCTCTCCTAAGAGATAGGGTATCACCTCAGACTGTACGGGCATTGGCTCAACAAAACCAAGATCCTCTACAGCTCGGATGAGAGGTTGTGATATATTTAATTCTTCAAATGTCATTTCTATAAAAAAGGGGTTGTTGCTTCTTCTTAGACAATCTCTACAAAGAAATTTTTTTGTGCGTATTTATAAAGTATTTGGAGAGAGGAGTTCTCATTGTGTTCAACCGAAGAAAAAGATTCTGTCGCAAGATAGTAAGCCATAAAAAAATAAGGAGAAACGAGTTAAACGCTTCTCCTTACAAACATTATTCATTATGAGAACATTTATCTATGTAGCCCCTAGGGGAATCGAACCCCTCTTTCAAGGATGAAAACCTTGCGTCCTAACCGATAGACGAAAGGGCCATAGGTCTAAGCTTTATCTAACTACTTCAACAGTACGAAGTAACAAAAGCAGCGGAATAAACTTTGAATTGAAATTGCTACGCTTAGCAAAACCTGCTCTTATTCGAGCCTTAATCAGAGTTCCTATTTATTCAAGCAGCAAGCATTCTATTAAGCTGACGAGCAAGCTTACTCTTCAAATTAGCCGCTTTATTCTTGTGAATAATACGCTCACGAGCCAATTTGTCAATCATAGAAGACACCTTAGGGAGCATCGCCTTAGCCTCGTCCTTATCGGTCAACATACGAAAACGCTTAATCTGGTTACGTGTAGAACGACCATAATAGCGATTATGCAAACGACGTACACTAGCTTGGCGTATTCTCTTTAATGATGATTTATGATTTGCCATCTCTATATAATATATGTTGTTTCGTTATCTAAAAATCAATCTTTCCTCAGGTTTAGTAGCCCCTAGGGGAATCGAACCCCTCTTTCAAGGATGAAAACCTTGCGTCCTAACCGATAGACGAAAGGGCCACTATCAATGCAACAGAGAGAAAGAGAGTAAAATAACTTTCTCCTCTTTTGCGACGACAAAGGTACAACAAGTTTTTGATTGTACAAGTACTTGATCAAAATAAATCACGATAATTCTTAATCCTCCTCTCTAAAAAGACTTCTTATCCCCTCACAATCCATAACGAAAGAGAGAAAGGTTTCCTAATCAAAAGCTGTTAGAGTAATAAAAAGAAGAAATAAAACAAAACCACAAAAATATCCTACGAGTATTAGAGCGCACACTATAAACAAGGAGAAGAGAAAAAGATATTTTCCACAAAAAAACGAGATAATGACTCCTATCTTTACCACCTTCCAACAGAAGAAATAATACAAAGAGAATCAACTGTTTATTCAAGAATGAAGAATAAAACTTCATAAGGAAGAATTATTTTTCGGTAAAGGATGAACGCCCTAAGTATTGTTTATTTGAAAATAAGTCGTACCTTTGCAGAGCTTTTTACGAGAAGGGAATTGCTCTAAAAGCATTTGGGAATCGCTAGCTCAGCAGGTAGAGCACAACACTTTTAATGTTGGGGTCCTGGGTTCGAGCCCCAGGCGGTTCACAAAAAAAGTTGTAACAACAACTTTGAATGAGGCCGATTAGCTCAACTGAATAGAGCATCTGACTACGGATCAGAAGGTTAAAGGTTTGAATCCTTTATCGGTCACAGCGTTAAGGATGGCCGCGTAGCTCAACTGAATAGAGCATCTGACTACGGATCAGAAGGTTATAGGTTTGAATCCTATCGCGGTCACTTTTGATGAGATCTTTTTTCGATAGAAAAAAGGTCTTTCGTTTTATATAAGGCCTGCTTCTTAATCCTTCTACACAGAGATTCTTGTATGCTACAGCTCTTCATATTGTAGCATCTTTCACTCCTACACAATACCCAAAGCTCTTCTACAAAATACTTTGATCTCCTTCTTCAGCAGGGAGAGAAAACTTCACTCATGCAATTCTAATCATAGCCATCAGAATAGCACTCTCTACAAGATCATACAAAACCACCCAAAAGGTACTTTCGGAAATTGCACAGCGAATTCCTCCAAGCAATAGTCTTTCAAAAGGAATCCAGAATAGACCTCAAAAATAAACCCACCGCCTCCTCAGGCGATAGGTTTACCTTATGACCATCAAGTAAATCGTATAAAAAGTATCTTTCTACCGAATTATGCTCGATCGGAATGGAACAAAGCATCAAACTCGTCCATCGAAACTTCTTTTTCCTCAAGAGTAACTTTCTCCAGAACATCCTCTGCTAGGAGACGAACCAAGGCATTCAACTCAACTTCGGCACGTACATTACCCTCTTCCAGCTGACGTTTAGCAATATCACCAAGCAATTCTTCAGGAATATCTCCATACCCAAAGCTTGCCATACGCATAGCTACAGAACGACGCATCTCTGCCATTACTTCTTCTTCGGTAAGTGCTACCCCTTCTTGATCTGCCAAAGCACGAATTCCTGTAGTAAGAACGACATAATCGACGATAGCTTTATAGCTCTCATCTGTCACCTCTTCCTCTTTATTATTCTTTTGTACTTCTGCCACAAAAGGACGGAAAGTTTCATCATCGATAACAGGTTGCCCCATCTTCTCCTTGATGAAATTCACCAGTGTATTTGCAAAAAGATTATGAGAAGCGTGTTTAAGTTCCTCTTCGCGTCTCTTGCCCAACTCTTCACGGTAGGCTTTTTCATCTTTTATCTCTGTATCTTCTCCAAAAAGTTTTTTGTAGAAATCCTCTCCCAGCTCTGCAGGCACAAAGTGATTGATAGCTGTAACTTCAAAGTTGAAATCGCCCTTGTGAGCCTCAGCTTCCTCTTTAGAAAGTCTTAACAGATTGGCTAAAAGAACAATCTCTTCGCCATCTGCCTTGAAAGGATTAAAGCGAATTACCTGATGCAAGTTCGCATCCGCAAACTTTGCCTTTTCTTCTTCGGATTTAAATGTATTGGGGAGCAACAAAACCTCCTCTACACGAAGCCCCCCCTCCAAAGGATTACCATCTTCTGCAAGCTCAACAAGGAGACCACGCAAAGAGTCTTCTGGCAAGGCCTTCTCTGTCTGCTCCATTTTTCCATAGCGTCGGCGCATCTCTTCGTCTGCTTTATCAATCAAAGCATCATCTACTTTCACCTTATGGAAAGGAAGTTTTACAGACTTATCAATGGCGATATTCACCTCGGGGGCCAAAGCAACACGAAAAGTGTATGAGAAGTTTTCATCTTTCTCTACGTCCTGGCTGTGAGGCATCATAACAGGATTACCGATGTAAGACACCTTATTCTCTTGAAGAGTTTTGATGAGCGAGTCGCCAACAAGTTTGTTAAGCTCCTCTGCCTTGACAGAAGCACCATATTTCTGTGCAACGAGAGCAGCAGGCACCATTCCTTTTCGGAAGCCTGGCATATTGATTTCTTGGCGCAGTTTACGTAAGGTCTTTTCTACCGAAGAGGCATAATCTTCCTTTACAAGAGAAATCGTTACAACTCCTCTGCGGGGTTCTTCTGTTACAAACGTACTATTCATCTTTTATATCTATTGTAAAATACTTTTTATTCTAATGCACTTCTCAAATGTACGAGGCACAAAGGTAGCACAAATCCCCATGCTGTACAAATCAAGTTTACAAAGCTCCACAACAACTATTCCCCCCTCATTAACAACGGGATATAGGGAAAAAGAGCACCTATATATGTAAGAAAGACGATACTAAGCGTGTTATGTGAGCTACTGTACAGAGAGTCCTTCTCTGAAAGTAAAATACATCGAAAAGTTAGGACAAGTCATAACCAAAGTTTCTATACGAGAGAACTGGAGTTTAGATATATACTAACTGGAGTTTAGACAGGAGCTGTCCCAACCTCTCATATATCCCTCTCTCTACGCTGTTGTATAGGTACAACTAAGAGAATAAAAAAAATGAGCGGACACTCTATGCGCCCGCCCACCATTTTAAGGAGAGAAACCCTCCGCATCAAATGCGAGAGGGTTTATATACATGCTTAGCTATTGCAAGACAACTACCTGCGCTTTACCTTGTACAACTACTAAGTAGTTACCACGAGCAAGAGTTGATACTTCAAAACGAGCTACGCCAAGCTCTGTTGCAAATGCTTCTGCCACTACGTGTCCATCAATAGAGGTTAGACGAACCAATGTATTAGCATCAAGCCCCTCTACAACTACAAAGTCTTGTGCAGGATTTGGATAGACAACTACAGATTTACCATCAACGCTATCAACAGCATCGACCAACTGGAAAGTAGCCACCACCTCAACATTAGCATTTACAACGAAAGTGCGAGTAGTCTTAATATCTGCCCCATTTGCAGTAAGTGTTTTCAACTCATACTTATCTGCAGGAGTTACTTTCACTGTTAGCTCTGTTCCTTCTACAACAGCCTTCAAGTCTTCCGCCGTCTTACCCTTGATACTAATAGTACCATTTGTCGTAGGAGCAAGCGTTACAGCATAAGTAACGACATCCTTTTCAAAGGTAACTACCACGGTAGTAGCTGCACTTACTACAAACTCAGTAGTATTTGCAGGAAGCATTTGTCCGTTCACTGCAATACTCTTGAGAGAATGTCCTTGAGCTGGGGTAGCATTTACCACGAGACGTGTACCTTCTGGCACAGCTTTCAATGCATCTTCGGTATAATCCTTGATAGAAGCTGTACCCTCACCAACAACCTGAAGTGTTACAGGATAAGTAACTACTTCTTTCTCGAAAGTTACTATTACCGTTGTCGCGCTATTCACAGTGAATGAAAGCACATTGGCAGAGAGAGGCTCTCCATTTACGGTAATACTCTTGAGAAGGTGACCCTGTTTGGGCTGTACCTTGAGCTTAAGAGTTGCTCCTTCTGGAACGGCCTTAAGCATATCTTCAGTATAGTTTTCAACAGAAGCAGTTCCCTCTCCTACTACTTGAAGAGTTACAGGATAGGTAACAACTTTTTTCTGGAAAGTAGCCCCCACTTCACTTCTTTCATTTACAGTAAAGCGGTAAGGAGCTTCAATAGCCTGTCCATTTACAGTAACTTCTTTCAACTCATAGTTTTCGTTAGGTGTAGCAACCACTGTCAACTCTGTACCAGCTAGGATAGTTTTCAACTCCTCTGCAGTTTTACCCTCAATAGCAATAGTACCATTTTCAACATTCTTCAATACCACCTCATAGGTAGCGACATCAGCTACGAAAGTAACGGATATAATCACATGCTTCTTGAGTATAAATTTGTAAGGAGCTGGTAAAATCTCTCCATCAAGACGCACCTCACCTACCTTGTAACCTTCATTCGGAATAGGAACAATTGTTACTTCAGTACCTTCCTCTACAGCCCAAGTTTCTTGACCATTAAGACCTTCAAGCCTTATAGTTCCATTCTGAAGATTCCAAGGCAAATTGATACCAAAAGTTCTCTTCTTGAAAATGGCCCCTAAAGTAGTATTCTCCCCAACATTGAAGAGATAGGGACTTTCTTCAGAAGAGCCGTACATTTCAACACCATTAACGGTTAATGATTTGAAGATAAAGCCTTCATTTGCTACAGCATGAACCTTCAAAGGAGTCCCCTCCTTAATAGATTGAAGATCCTCTACTACAACACCTTCCTTATCTCTAACTACTACGTTACCTCTATCGGAAGGTTCTAAAGTTATGGCATAAGAAGGGAGTTCTTTGTCGAGGCTAGCATTTACACCCGTTATCTTAATATCATCGATACTTAATGCACTCTGTTTACAATCATAATGATGAACAGCCACATATTTTGTACCCGCGGGCAATTCTAAAGTGAAGTTCTGCCAAACCATCACTCTTTCTGCAGTTAAAGTTTCTGACATCAAGACCTTAAAGTCTTCTGGGTTATTACCCGTTGTTGAGTAACAAACATCATATTTTTCTGCAGGATATTGACCAGAATAAGTGGTTGTCCAAAGAGAAACCTTTCCGCCTTGAGGAAGATTCAAACGCGGTGCAATTAACCAATTACTCAAAGGTTTAGGAGTTGAGTTGAAAGAGTCTGAATTCAAAGAGCCACCTGTTCCTGAGAAATCACACTCACTACCCTCTCCATGATTTTGCCATTTAGTCCATTCAAAACTTCTTGCATTACCATCGAAATCGCGAGCAACCCATCCTTCGGGAAGTCCCTTACTAGTAAAGCTCTCCTCTACAACTGTAACTTCTACAGCTGGTTGATCATTTTTTTCGAAAGTAACCTCTATTTTGGTTCTTTTCGTAACAACAAACTTATAGGGAGGCTCGATTGGCACCCCATCTAAAAGTACAGAAGCAACTCTATAACCTTCATTAGGCACAGGTACAATAGTTAACTCTGTTCCTTCCTCCACGGCCCAAGTTTCTTGACCATTAAGACCTTCAAGAGTTACAGTTCCATTTTCAAGCCCCCACGGCAAAACGACTGCATAAGTAGGCTTCTTAAATATGGCTCCAACAACCACATTCTCAGCTATATTAAACACATAAGGAGTAGCAGGAGAAATACCTGTTACAGTTACACCATTAACCGTTAAGCCGTGAAAGTTAAAGCCCTCATTAGCCACAGCATAAATCTTTAACTGCGTTCCTTCAGAGATGGCATCCAGTTTGTTTACAGCTCCTCCATCCTTGTTTTTCACCACGACTACCCCTCTATCAGAAGGTTGTAATGTAAGAGCATAAACAGGTAGTCCTTGTTTGTCGAGGCTCGCACCTACCCCACTAATCTTAATATCATCGACTTTCAGAGCATCCCCTTCAGAATCATAGTGACGAACAGCTACATATTTTGTTCCTACAGGCAACTCTAACTCGAAATTCTTCCAAGACATTGCTCTTTCCCTAGTCAAAGTCTCCGTCATCAAGACTGTAAAGTCTTCTGGCTGTGTACCCGTTGTAGAGTAACAAACATCGTACTTTTCCGCTGGATATTGAGAAGAATAAGTAGTTGTCCAAAGAGAAACCTTTCCGCCTTGAGGAAGATTTAGGCGAGGCGTGATAAGCCAGTTATTCAAAGGATTAGAAGGTACAGGAAATGAGCTAGAACTCATACAACCACCGTCTCCAGAGGTATCAGGCGCGCTACCTTCTCCGTGATTTTGCATTTTAACAGGCTCAAAACTTTTTCCATCACCATCGTGGTCACGAACAAGCCACCCCTCTGGAAGACCTTGTGTAAAGCTCTCATTGATGACAACCTCACCTCCATCTCTCAGAGAAAAAGCTTTTTTCAGGGAGCCTGGACCTGCTTCAGCCCTTACTACCCCCGAGGCAAACAACCCCATAATACCAAGTAGTACAGCAATAGCATACCGACTAAACAATGTACACTTTTTCATACTCTAATTAAATTACAATTAACAAAAACTTATTCCATTCATATGTTATTTCCTTCTTAACACTCTTTACAGAGAGAGAGTGCATTATAAAATAGTCATCGACAATAGGGCTCTATTTGGAAAAACATTGGCAAATCTAATAATTGTATTTTTAAAAAACAACATGCTACACAATTAAAGAAATCAAACAAACGTAAAAACAGACAAGAATGCAACAACGCTAAAAAAACAATAAGCATAACGTAAAATAAAAACAAGAGTATACAAAACCACACCCAGCCATGTATACATCAGAGAATAAAAGCCAGAAGTACCAATATCGAGGTATTTAATATTGCATATATTATTTTATATACCTACTTTTGCGTATATTATTACTCTAAAGTGAAAGACTTCGCTATGACTACATCAATAAGAGGAACAAAAACAGAAAAGAATTTACTTGCTTCATTTGCAGGAGAATCTCAGGCTCGTTCTCGCTATACATTCTACGCTAGTGTCGCCAAGAAAGAGGGATTTGAACATATTGCAGCTGTGTTTATGGAAACAGCTGAGCAGGAAAAAGAACATGCAAAACGCTTCTTCAAATTTCTCGAAGGTGGGATGGTAGAAATTACAGCAACTTATCCCGCGGGAGTTATTGGCACCACAGCAGAAAACCTCTTGGCAGCGGCAGAGGGAGAAAACGAAGAGCATACTGTATTGTATCCAGAAGCAGCAAAGATCGCCGAAGAGGAAGGATTCAGGGAAATTGCTATGGCATTCCGTCAAATTGCCAAAGTAGAGGCGGAACATGAGCGTCGCTACCGCACTCTTTTGGAGAGAGTAAATACAAATACAGTATTTGAGCGTGAAGAAGAAATTTCCTGGCAATGTCGCAACTGTGGCTACGTAGCAAAATCTAAAAAAGCTCCTGCTAAGTGCCCTGCTTGCCAACACCCTCAGTCCTACTTTGAACCAATGAAAGAGAACTATTAAAATGTATATCCCTTGATCCCTCCCTAAGGAACAAGGCGGACAGGAAAAGAGATGCACCTGTTTATATAGATCGATAGAGCTTAATAAATTAGGTAAAGCGCATCGTTTTTGACAAAAGAAAGAAAGGAATACCGTTACTCAAAAGCATTTCGAGAACTGTATCCCCAGTAGTATCATAAGCATTGAGAGACTCTTTTGTAGCTTTGTCTTCTCAAGAAAGTGTTTATGACAAAAAAGATGCGTTTTATTTGTTTGTGGGGTTGCCCCCTCGAATGGTTTTCTCTCACTACATTCATGATATTTACTTTATCATGTGGTGTGAGTTTGCCATCCAGGGGGCAACTTTCGTATACTTCATCAAGAGACAGTGTCTATTCCCGAAAAAATTTCTTTGTAAAGAAAGACTCTATTCTAATCGAAGATTGGGAAATAGCCCTAATCGAAAATTATGCCGACGAGGAAGACTTCAACGAAGAAGTTGCCTATGAATGGCAAGAGAGTAAAGAGCAAAGAAAAGAGAACCCTCTAAACATCAATAGCGTTACACAGGAAGAATTGGAAGACCTCGAGATACTCTCTCCCTTAGCCATAAGAAACTTTCTTTTGGAACGCCACAGGAGAGGAGGCCAATTCAACTCTTTATCAGATCTCAAACTTATCAACGGATGGGACATGCAATCCATCAGGAGATTGCTACCCTACATTACCATAAACCCTCTCAAAAAGGACTTCCAGGAAGATTGGAAGAATAAAGGGCAAGGGCGCATCCTTTTGGGCTGGACTGCAGCAAGGTCCAGAGAAAATATTGGCTCAGAAGCTCCCTTAGGTGCTCCCCATGCACTACGAGGCAAGCTTCTCTACAAACAAAAAAGAGCCTATTCTCTGGGAGTGATGGGTGCGAGTAGCCTATTCGAACCTTTACTACAAAAAGATTATCCTTTCTTTGATCGCTACAGCTTCCATGCTTCTTTTTCTTTACCTCGAAAAAACATTCAACGTATTATAGTGGGAGACTACAGACTTGCCCTCGGTGAGGGACTTACAGTCCGCCAACACTTTATGAACAGTCTCTATACTAATCGGCTTTTTTCTGGCACCCAACAAGGGCTTAAAGAGGCATTAACCAACGATGAAGCCAACTCTCTACGGGGACTTGCAATGGAAATAGGAGGGGAGAGTCTACGCTCCATACTCTTTTTCTCCTCCAAGATGAGAGATGCCAACTACGATCAAGAGGGCAACTATGGACTTGTATTAGGCGGATTACACAGAACCGAGCGTGAATGGAGTTATAGAGAAGCTCTGAAAGAGATTTCCTATGGAGGGAGTTTAAACTATAGAAAAGAAAGATGGCTCATAGGGCTAAATGCCATAACCTCCTCTTGGGGAGATCACACACTACGCTCCCTCCCCCGCTACTCCTCTGCCACAAGTACCCAACCAATAAAGGAATGGCGTAATTTCTCCCTAAACTACCGCTATCACTCTTCTTCGGGGCGTTTTAGTTCCAAAGGCGAAATAGCTTGGAGCAGCAATTATTCTTGGGCCGGAGTTGGACTTTGGGAATTGAAAAGCTTCTCTGGCGCACAATACCGTTTAGTAGGTCGTTATTTAACTCCTCGTTATGCCACACTATATGGCAGTAGTTTTTCTCATTTTTCAGCTCCAGGCAACGAATGGGGTATTCTTTTAGAAGGAGAAGTCCCTCGCGTTGGAAAATGGGATTCTCATTTTTCAATCGATTATTACAGTTCCTTAGAGCCTCGTTTACACAAAGATCAAAACACCCAAGGTGTAAGACTCGAACTTGCGGGAAACTACAAACTCCATACACAAGTACAGTTATACACTCTCATGCGCTACCAAAAAGAAAAAACAAGTAATTATTATCTCTTCTGGAGAGGAGAAATGACATTCAGACCCTCTCCAACAGAAAAATATACTTTGTTTGTACGCCACAAAAAAACACTCCTGAGAGAGTTAGACTTTCCCTCAAAAGGATGGAGCGTAGGAGCTAAGGTAGACCTTAGGACACAAAAGCAAAGACGTTACGGATTCCTATTCGCATGGTTTCAAGCGGACGATTTTGACAGTCGTCTATGGCTTCCTATTCATCAAATTCCTTGGGAATATCGATCAGGAATATTCTGGGGAAAGGGTATTTATGCCGACTTTTTCTTTCAGATTCCACTCTTCAACATCTTTACGACAGAGGCAAAGATATCTTACACTTCCCCTCCCATTGCTTACAATAAAGGGAACATGACCCGAACGGGCTGGGAGGCTTCACTTGCCCTACAAGCCTCTTTTTAACCTATTGAGATAATTCCACTCCTCTAATAAAAAGCTATCTCTCTTTTATGTATTTTCCAGTAGTAAGTGCAACGCAAATAGAAAGAATACCCCCAGAGGGACTAGCCCCTCTGGGGATGGGCGTCAAAGATTATATTTGCGTTAAACATGAAAAAATACAACCATTTGAGCCGAGAGCAAGGATACACAATAGATCGGCTCCTCAAACAAAAGAAATCTTATTCTTTCATTGCTCAAACTATTGGAATGTCGACCAGCACCGTCTCCCGAGAAGTAAAACGCAACAAAACGGCAAGAGGGAGATACCCCTGCCATACAGCACATATGTATGCTACAGAGCGTAAGGAGTGGCGTTGGTATCCGAGGAAATTCACGGATAAAATGCGAGAACAAGTCGTCCAAATTTTGAGAGAAAAACAGTGGTCGCCTGAGCAAATCGTGGGGCGTTTTCGACTCAAGGGAATCCCCATCGTGGGGAAAACCACCCTATATACTTTTCTCCACGAGGATAAGGCACTCGGAGGAGACCTTTACCAACTAACAAGGCATCACTTGAAGTATCGACGAAAGAGCCTTGCTAAACCGCTCAAATCCCAATGGGAAAAGCGTAAGGGAATTGACCAAAGACCCCAATGCATCAATCAAGAAGAGCGTTTCGGAGATTTCGAAATGGACCTAATCATTGGAGCTAAACAACAAGAGGCTATCCTAACACTTACCGACAGAAAGACAGATTATGCTATCATCGAACCATTGCCCAAAGGGGGAAAACTACAAATCAAAACAATACAGAACCTGTTAAACAATAGACCCAGAAAAAAGCTAAACTTTCAATCCCCTATGGAACTGCTTGATATATATTTGTAACAACGTTGCACTTGACTCTGGAATCTGCAATGGGTTCAAATTTGTAGATGTCAAAAAAAAGATGTTACTTTGTAGGACGATTAGAGGTATCTATACTTATCAAAACATATCGGGCAGATGATGCTAAGCTCCATATCATGAGATAAAAAGAGTTTCTCTATAATGATTGTATTATAAATAAAAACGAATATAACGAGATGTCTAAGGCTTGTCAAATAACAGGAAAGCGCGCGATGATAGGGAACCACGTTTCTCACTCTAATCATCGTACAAAACGCACTTTCAATGTCAATTTATTCGAAAAGAAATTCTATTGGGTAGAGCAGGAATGCTGGATTCGTCTCAAAGTGTCTGCAGATGGGCTCCGCCTCATTAATAAGATTGGATTAGATGCTGCTCTCAAACGTGCAGCAGAAAAGGGATACTTGGGGGTATAATCATCAAGCTTAAAGAAATAACATAAAGCTATGGCAAAGAAAGTAAAAGGTAACCGAGTACAGGTAATCCTCGAGTGTACAGAGCACAAAGAAAGCGGGATGCCAGGTACATCACGCTACATAACGACAAAAAATCGTAAGAATACGACACAACGTCTTGAGCTTAAGAAGTACAACGCAGTACTTAAGCGTTACACCCTTCACAGAGAAATTAAATAATAAAAGAGGAGAAATACGAAATGGCAAAGAAATCCGTTGCAACGTTTAGAAGTGGCAGTAAAGATGGTCGCGCCTACTCCAAGGTGATAAAGATGGTAAAATCTCCTAAGACTGGAGCATATTGCTTCCAAGAAGAGATGGTACTCAACGAAGCTGTAAAAGACTTCTTCAAGTAAAAAGGCCTACTTCTTCTCTTGATAGCAGCAAGCGAAGAGGTATTGAAAATAAAAAAAGAGCTGGATAATTATCCAGTTCTTTTTTTTGTGCTGTAAAAAGAGAGAGAGAAAAGTCTGCACCCCCCTTTTGTCAAACATTATTATCAGAAGAGCTTTGAAAAAAAGTTCGTTTTTCAAAGAAAAGAATTCCTTGAAAAGAATATTGGTATCCGATAAAAACTTACCCCAATTTTATCTGAAGCAAAATCGGGAACCTTTTCTCATAAGTGTAGCGACTTATCCACAAACAAAAAAAATGGTAGAGAAGCAATATCTCTACCATCGTCACAAAAAAAATTTCTTCAAAAGCTTACGCTTGTTTCTCAATAGCGAGTTTACCTCTATAATACCCACAGGCTCCACATACTGTGTGGTAAATATGCCATTCGCCACATTGTGGGCATTTTGTCAATGTTGGCATTGCTGCCTTATCATGAGTTCTGCGCTTAAGCGTTCTTGACTTTGATTGTCTACGTTTAGGATGTGCCATATAAACTAAGCCTTTCTATCTATATTTATAATCTATTTATTCTTCAATTAAATCTCTACTTATTCTTGATTTTCTGTATCCAGATTTAGCTGCTTCAAGACACTCCAACGAGCATCTTCCTTTTCTTGAAACTGCGAACGATAAAAAGATTCTACCTCCTCGGGGCAAGCACCCTCCTCATGTGCTTTACGCATAGGGAGTGTCAATACAGCAAACTCGAATAGTAAACTATCCAAATTGAGTATAGGCTCATTACGAGAAATTAAAATCTCCTCTTCATCCTCCTGTGTTTCTGCATTTACCAACTGCACCGAGAGAGGGAACTCGTTGCTAACCTCCAATACAAATGGAGTATTACATCTATCACAGAGCGTATTTACCTCGCCCTCCACAATAAAAAGCAACTGAAACTTATCTCCTGTACGAACTCCTTCTACAGTAACAGACAGCTCTCCTCCCAAAAGACCAAAAGGATTTTCCTGCGCCAAAAAAGCTCTGTCCAAATTAAATTGTTCAGAGAACTCTCCCTCTGGGAGTGTATTCAACGCTAAAAAAAAGCGATCCTTTTGAATTGCCATACAAAAACCAAAAGTTCCTCGACAGCTAATCAAGAAACAAACATCCTCGCAAAGGTACAAATTATTTCCTATAACAAAAGCACATCTATTGGATTAGACCTTAAAAACAGTCAGAATAGAGCAAAATAGATCTCATAGGTACAAGATTTTGAGTCTACACAAAAACATAACCTCCATAAGCCGCCTCATCTCATTATCTGTAGAAAATCCGATAGACCTAAATTACACACACAGCTCACTCTACGGTTTATATATATTATATCCTATTATCAAACACTCCGATGCACTTAGGTAGGGAGTAACCTAAAAAGGGCACAAAAATCCATGATTCCCTCAAAAAGAGAGTACGCTTAGTCTCTCCATTCATAGTAAATCATCAAAAAACACGATTGTAGGTATTGTATTAAAACTATTATCTAATAAAATACTTATAGTGCTATAAGCAATCCTAAAGCTGAGAGTTAGAAATCACACACGAAACAAATCAACTATCTGTCAACAACTTACAAACAAAACATTCCAATCCCCCCGATAAAAAGGATGTTTCAAATTTGAGTTTTACCCGATACAACACACTACAACAAAAAGAAAAACGAGAAAAAAAGAAATAATCACATACCTACTTATTGGTACTATCAAAAGAAAAACATACCTTTGCACCGTAATAAGAAATAAGATTGAACACAAACTAAAACAAGAGAAAGAAAATGGCTTACGTAATTACTGATGGCTGTGTAGCCTGTGGATCATGTATCGACGAATGCCCTGTTGGAGCAATTTCAGAAGGTGATATCTATAAAATTGATGCAGCGGCTTGTATTGACTGCGGTTCTTGCGCAGGAGCTTGCCCTTCAGATGCAATTGTCCAAGGATAAGAAAATCCTTTAGAACAACATCGAAAGCACCTTTCTACTTAAATGTAGAGAGGTGTTTTCTTTTTATAAACACTCGCACATAGAAGATCTAAGAGTTTCAAGGTGAAGCGATACCCTTGCGAGCAACTGCTGCCCAGCATTTTAAAGTCTATTTAATGAAGTGCCTTGCGCAACTTGCCTGCAGATCCCATGGTAAGAGTTGCATAAGATGAAAGTAAGGCGAGAAATTCAACCTACCGAAATAAACAACTCTGCCTTAAGAGCGTTGAGACAGCAGAGAACAGAAGTGCATGTAAGGAGCTGAGTGTAAACTCAAGTACAGAAAAACAAAACAGCAGGTACAGCACGCTGTAGTATAGCCTCTCAGAGCATTTTCCCGACATCATTAAAACCAAGCAAAAAGGAGAGAAAACCTATTAATACCTATCTAAAAAGAGTTTTCCACCCTTCAAGAAATCCATTAGCACACAACCAATTCTCTATTTGCAATCTAAGTATATATATTTTCAACTTGCGAATATGTATATTTAATCTGAATATACATATATTCAATCTAAAAATAAAGAATTTATCAAGAGAAAATCTTTTTTATCTCCTCTATTTCAATATTTTCTGCAAGGAGAGAAAGAAAAATCTCTTGAAAAGAGCCTCACACAAGCCTCCGAGCTCTGGCTAAGAAGAGCTTTTCACACCACCTTTATAGCATTCGACAGTGGGTACAAATACAGACTCAAGAAAAGAGAAAAGTATCCCCTCCCCCCCCAAAACACAAACTCCTTGTCTTAGAGGAGATGTATATATGCAGCCCATATCTAAAGATTTTCGACGATGGTAGCCTCTACAAAGTCTGGCAAAATCAGTATTTAAGAAATACTTCGAAACTCGCACCACAGCACTAATACCTTAGGAAATTTGGGGCTACAAAACTCCCCTAAATACAATCCTTCCCCCCTTTTTACAATACGAATTAAAGAAAGAAATAAGCAAAACAAATGGAATAAACAAACAAATCACATGAGATATAACCTATATTTTAATAAAGCCACCCTTAAAAAAGAACAAAACAACAGATACCCCTTGTTTATTTGCGAAAAAGATTTACCTTTGCAAAGTGTTTTTCATGGTATTAGATTTTAAGGTTAATGGAAAGGGTTTGTCGGGAGACAAACCTTTTTTTCTTATAAGTAGAAAAAACATTTTGTGATAACACAAAGTTTTTAAATCCTCCGCACACTATTTCATTCCTCCTCTTAGGTATATAAACGCTCTATACATCTATAAAGAATCTCTATTTTCCCCTCAAAAAAAAGAATTTAGTACCTACAAGTGATGATTCTTTTTCTCTCTTTCATCAATTATAGTACGGTAACTTTGTAGTTATGAATTTATCAGATGTAGCTACAGGTCAAAAGGCCGTCATAAAAAAGATAGGCGGGAAAGGGGCTTTTCGCAAGAGAATCTTAGAGATGGGGTTCATCCAAGGAAAAGTGGTAACGGTGGTGCAGAATGCACCTTTCAAAGATCCCGTTTACTATAGGATAATGGACTACAATGTCTCCCTTAGACGTAAAGATGCTGCCCTCATAGAGGTGAGTTTATACTCTTCCGAGGAAGAAGGAGAGCATCTACATCTCAACAAAGCCCCCTCCTCTACAAATGAAATAGAAATGCAAGACACCTCCGAAGCCTCTCTTCCTGCAGAAGAGAAGGAGAGCTACACCCCTCCACGACGGATAAAGGTAGCACTGGTAGGAAACCCCAACTGTGGAAAAACCTCTCTTTTCAACCTTGCAAGTGGTGCACACGAACATGTAGGTAACTACAGTGGGGTAACGGTAGATGCCAAAGAAGCCTACTTCAAACACAAAGGGTGTCGCATAGATATTGTAGACCTCCCTGGTAGCTACTCTCTTTCTCCCTACAGTCCCGAGGAACTATTTATCCGCAACTATCTGACCGACCCTGCCACACGTCCAGACGTGGTAATAGATGTAATAGACACGTGCAATTTGGAGCGCAATCTTTATCTCACACTCCAGATTAAAGAGATGAACCTTCCACTGGTTGTAGCTCTGAATATGTTCGATGAGTTTGAGAAAAGTATGTCTAAGTTGAACGTTCCTCTACTCTCACAACTTCTTGACACTCCGATGATTCCGACAGTGGGGAGAGTGGCAAGAGGAATAAAGGAGCTGTTCGATGCTGTTATTGCCATAGCAGAAAAGAAAATTACTTTCGACAGGGATATACGCGTTCCCTACGGCACTACGCTTGAACCTGCCATCGAAAATCTAACCCATAGCATTGCTACGCGCTTACACCTGCCTAACCAATTGCCCGACCGCTACATTGCCATCAAGTTACTCGAGAAAGATGTAGCCACCATCGATTATATACACTCCCTTCCCAACGGAATTAAAATGGTAAAAGAGGCCGAGAAGATGCGGGAAGATCTGGACAAGCAGATTGGCAACACAGATACAGAAACTCTTATCACCGACCAACGCTACGGATTTATTGCGGGAGCCTTACGAGAAACTTATCAACCAGAGCGACGCACGCTACGCACCTTAACGGACAAACTCGATCATGCCCTCATCAACCCCAAGTGGGGTTTCCCTATATTTCTACTCTTCCTTCTGGTTATGTTTGAGTGTACGTTCATGCTCGGGGCCTATCCGCAAGAGTGGATTGAGATGCTCGTAGACTGGATTGCAGGTGGAGTCGGTAACATCTTACATGAAGGGCCGCTCAAAGACCTCATTACAGATGGGGTGATACAAGGAGTGGGAGGCGTCATTGTCTTTCTGCCACAAATCCTTATCCTGTATCTCTTCATTTCTATAATGGAAGACACTGGTTATATGGCACGTGCCGCTTTCATGATGGATAAACTGATGCACAAAATGGGGCTACATGGCAAATCTTTCATTCCCCTCATCATGGGCTTCGGATGCAATGTGCCTGCTATCATGGCCACACGCACTATCGAGAGCCGACAAAGCCGACTCATCACCATACTGGTTACTCCGCTTATGAGTTGTAGCGCACGCCTCCCAGTTTATGTTCTCATCGCAGGGGCTTTCTTCGGGGCTTATGCGGGTGTAGTGCTCTTTTCGGTATACCTTGTGGGCATCCTCCTTGCGGTACTTTTGGCACGTCTATTCCGCAAGGCACTCTTCACTACCGAGGATGTTCCTTTTGTTATGGAGCTCCCCCCCTATCGTTTGCCGACTGCAAAATCGGTACTTATTCATATGTGGGAGAAGGCCAAGGAGTACCTCCAAAAGATGGGAACTATCATCCTCGCAGCCTCTATTATTATTTGGTTCTTGGGATACTTTCCAAGAGAAGAAATTGTGCAACAAACCGAGCAACAGATAGAAACACTAAGCTCTCAATGGAGTGGTTCCGAAGAAGAGTTGGCAGAACAAATCGAAGAGATAGAAACATTGGGCAGAATAGAGCAACAAGAAAACTCCTACTTAGGGAAGATGGGCAAAGGCATAGAACCCCTACTTTCTCCCTTGGGATTTGACTGGAAGATGAGTATTGCACTCGTATCAGGACTTCCTGCCAAAGAAGTGGTAGTAAGCACTTTAGGAGTTATCTATACGGGAGATGGTAACGACTCGGAAGAGGCCTCCTCTCGCCTTACCGAACGCATAAAAATGGATCGAAACGAACAGGGAGATCCAACCTTCACACCCTTGATTGCCCTCAGCTTTATGCTATTCGTCCTACTCTACTTCCCCTGTATCGCTACTGTTATTGCCGTAGGTCGAGAGGCTGGTAGTCCCAAATGGGGCTTATTCCTAATGGTATATACCTGTGTATTGGCTTGGGTTGTATCCTTTATTGTTTATCAAACAGGAAGTCTATTAGGCTGGGGATAAGGCAAGAGCAAAGATTAATCTCAAGAACATGAACTCCCTATTACAAAGTATCACAGTATACATCATAGTTGCTATCGCCATAATAGCCTCCCTATTGGGGTTATGGCGCATAGTACGCCCACGGAAAAAAGGAGAAGACCCCTCATCCCCCTGCTGTGGATGCAAAGGGTGCTCTCTTCCCCCTCAAAAAGAGCAAGAAGAGGAGGGTTAAAAGGCTTTCTTCGAGCATCCCCCTAACTTCCTAAAAAGAGAAGAAACTCTACCAAAAGTGCAGATTCCATTATTAAGTGTGACGTTGTTGCACTTGATAATGGGATCTGCATCTATATTTATTTGTCAATTATTATTGTAAAAAGCTATTTTTTTTGTAACTTTCGCTCAAAAAAAACGATAAGAATAAACAATTAGTGCTTTTTATATCGACTTATAGACTGGGGGGGGGGAAGATGGAGCAAAAAGTTTTTGTACATCTACCTCTATAAAAAACACATTATCAAACTATTTAATATTGCAATAATAATATGAACGCAAAAAGATTTTTAGTCTTATTCTTTCCTTTACTACTGAGTGTAGTAGGAGTGGCAAAAGGCCAGCCTGTAGCCTCGTTTGCTCCACAAAAAGAAATCTCAGAGAACGTAGTAACGAATAGCTCCAATAGTCCCCAAGAGGCAAAAATGATACCGATGCTCGCTATTGGGAATAAGTGGAATACTTACGAAGAATGTGATGTACTTTCTACAGAACCAACCCACCATAAAATAGGAGTAGACAAAACTACTTATCATTATACAATACAACGAGAGATAGAGTTCGATGGCAAGAAGTACTTTGAAATATTGGAAGATAACGCCCCCCGTCTATTTATGCGGGAAGATCTAAACACGGGTAAAGTATATGCACGAGGGAATCTTGATCCAGAAAGCAAAGAAAGAGAGATATTCGATTATAACCTTAAAGAAGGAGATGTCTGCGTTTTGTACCGTATAGAAAGGGATCCTATAGAAGAATCTACAGAAATGCAAATGAAAGTAATCTCTATTACAAACAAAAACATTAACGGTATAAATCGTAGGGTATATCAACTTGCTTTTGGAGAAGGATATCCCGATAGTAAATTTATGTTTCGTGAAGAAGATTGTATTAAGGGGGATCCTTTTGAAAGACACTCCATTTTTAATCTTACTACAGGTTTTTGGATAGAAGGGATTGGATTTAACCAAAATATATATGGGGTTCAAGCTATAGGACTCACAGGAGGATATTGTACTTGCGAAGAATTATTGTGTTTTACAGATAAATCAGGAACCTTTGAACGTTTTTCCGATGTAGGTTGTGAAGTGAACTATAAAGTCCCCCGTTCTGCAGAAACTCCTCTGATAGATAAAGCGAAGATTTATTATCACGAAGGGCAGCTTTCTCTTTCCTTAGAAGATGGTATGCCCCACCAATTATCTATCTACGATATGTCGGCACAATTAATAGCTCGTAAAGAATCTTTTGTCGGTAGCGTTACGGTAGCACTTCCTCCAGCTGCAAAGCAAAGTACAATCCTTATTCGTTTAGATGACGAGACTATGCTTTATAGATTATAATTTCCTGACAGAGCAATAAATCAGATTGTATAGCAGGGCAACCGCATCAAAAAATTCGAGAAACTACAAATTACTAATTTTCAAATGATTGCATTTCGGAGATTATACTCAAAGATAAAGAATGTATCAAAACTATGATTGATAATCAGTCACTTATATTTTGATGCGGTTGCCCTGGATTGTATAGAGGAGGCATCGTATTCTCTTTACGAAGTAGGGAGAATATAATTATTTTCCAGTAGTAGGTATAACGCAATTAGAAAGAATATCCCCAGAGGAGCTAGCCCCCTGGGGGTGGGCACCAAAGATTATATTTGCATTGAATATGGAAGAATACAAAGTCTTTTATTTACATTTTGCGCTTGGTTATTTGTGGTTTTATAACTAAATTGCGCAACGTTTTGCAGGGACAGGCAAATGTACTACGTCTCTTTACCAAAACAAAATGTTAAATCTTAAATAATCCCTTTCGTTATGAGACAATACAAAACAGAGGAGATCAGGAACATCTCGTTGTTGGGAAGTTCTGGTGCTGGGAAAACCACTCTCGCCGAGTCAATGCTTTTCGAGAGTGGGCTTATAAAACGACGCGGAGATATTGCTTCCGCCAATACCGTGTGCGATTATTTTCCGGTAGAGAAAGAGTATGGATATACTGTCTTCTCTACCGTTTTTAGTGTAGAGTGGGCAGATCGTAAACTCAACTTCATTGATTGTCCTGGAAGTGATGATTTTACAGGAGCAGCCGTTGCAGCACTCCACATTACGGACTGCTGTCTAATGGTAGTCAATGCCCAATACGGAGTAGAGGTAGGCTTAATCAATCAATTCCGCCATATCGAGCGAATGAAAAAACCTGCACTCTTTATCATCAACCAATTAGATCATGAGAAAGCAGACTTCCATGCCTCCATTGCCCAACTTAAAGAGCGTTATGGTGGTAAGGTAGTTGTAACCCAATACCCTGTAAGCTGCGGAGCAGGATTTAATCAAGTAGTCGATTTGCTCCGCATGAAAATGTACGAGTGGGGACCTGAAGGCGGAAAACCTCAAGTATTGGAGATACCCGAATCGGAAAAGGCTACAGCCGAAGAGATGCGCCAACAACTCATAGAATCTGCAGCCGAACATGAAGAGACCTTGATGGACCGATTCTTTGAGCAGGGTTCTCTTTCCGAAGAGGAAATCATCGAGGGGATGCGCAAGGGGATTGTTTTAGGAGATATGTACCCCGTGTTCTGTGTTTCTGCAGCCAAAGATATGTGTGTACGCCGCACTATGGAGTTTTTGGGCGATGTAGCTCCCCACGTTACCGAAGTTCCCCACCCTGTAACCTCTTCGGGAGAAGAAGTAACCCCCGATGCTAAAGGTCCTCTAAGTTTGCTCTTTTTCAAGACCACAATAGAACCACACATTGGAGAAGTTTCTTACTTCAAAGTGATGTCGGGTACTGTACGAGAGGGTATGGATGTAGTCAATACCAATCGTGGCTCCAAAGAGCGTTTAGGACAGCTATTCATGGTGGCGGGTCAAACGCGTACCAAAGTAGATGCCTTAGAGGCGGGAGATATCGGGGCTACTGTGAAACTAAAAGATGTTCGACGCGGCAATGCGCTCAACGAAAAAGATTGCACTTGGACTTACCCAGACATTGACTTTCCCGAACCTAAGTATATAAGGGCTATCAAACCCGTCAATACGGCAGATGCAGAAAAAATGGTCGAGGCACTCCATCGCATGAGTGAGGAAGATCCGACTTGGATTATAGAGCAGAGTAAAGAGTTACGCCAAACGCTAGTAAAAGGTCAGGGAGAGTTCCACCTCCGCACACTCAAATGGCGTTTAGAGCACAATGACAAAATCAACATTGAGTTCTCAGAACCTCGCATCCCTTACAGAGAAACGATTACTAAGGCTGCACGGGCCGATTATCGCCATAAAAAACAATCTGGGGGAGCAGGACAATTTGGAGAGGTACACCTGATTATCCAACCCTATGTAGAGGGAGAACCCATTCCAGAGACCTATAAGTTCGGAGGGCAAGAGTTTAAGATTACGGTTCGAGACAAGCAGGAAATTCCTCTTGAATGGGGCGGTAAGTTGCTCTACATCAACAGCATCGTAGGTGGAGCCATTGATGCTCGTTTTATGCCTGCTATTTTGAAAGGGATTATGGCACGCATGGAGCAGGGACCTCTAACGGGTTCTTATGCTCGCGATGTGTGTGTTATCGTTTACGATGGTAAGATGCATCCCGTAGATAGTAACGAAATCTCGTTCATGTTGGCAGGGCGTAACGCTTTCAGTGCCGCATTCAAAGAGGCAGCGCCCAAGATTTTGGAACCTATTTACGATGTAGAAGTGGCAGTACCTACCGATTACATTGGCGATGTAATGAGCGACCTCCAGGGAAGAAGAGGCGTCATTATGGGTATGAACAGTAAGAAAGGGTACGAACAACTACTTGCCAAGGTACCTCTAAAAGAACTAATGAGCTATTCTACAGCCCTAAGTTCTATAACTGGTGGTAGAGCTTCTTTCTCGATGCGCTTTGCTTCGTATGAGTTGGTACCTATGGAAGTACAGGAAAAACTGCTTAAAGCTTACGCCGAACAGGAAGCAGATGAGGAATAACTCTCCTCTTTGTATAAAGTATAAATAAAGACCATTTATAGATGGCACTCCTCTCTTGCAATTTTATCAAGAGAGGAGTGTTCTTTTTCATTGGTATCCGATAATTACAAAAAGAGAAATAAGAGAATCATTCTCCTTATTTTTCTTTTCGTTGCTAGCAGACAATTCTTATTTACTCTATCCATTGAGAGGGCAAGAAAGGGCATTTGCCCCCAAAAACAGAGCTAAAAAGCCCGTTTTAAGGTAATAATTGTAAAAAAGAGGCTTTTTATCCAAGATTGGTCCTGATAATAGGAGAAAAACCTTATCTTCGTGAACTGTATTCTATCCGCGATCCTATTATTTATATTATTTAATCAACGCGAGAACCAAAATACACACGAAGAAAAGACTTAGACACTGTTCGATTTGCATGAAAGAAAAGGAACCAATGCCCGCAACAACTCATTTGGATGTAGAGGAAGATTTGCTCTTTGCGGATCATCCTATGGCTCACACTGATCATATAATGAGGGCTATACAAGGCAAGCCACTCTTAATACACCTATCAAAAGGACAAAAGAGAAAAATCGCAACAGAGGATTGCTATGCTTTTCTTATCCCAATTGAAGGAGAGGTGATACTGGAAGAACCTCCTTACGAGGAGCATGCCCCCTCGTCTGAAGAGATTTTCCTCTTGAATTACTATACAGAGGTAACGGTCAAGTCTTCGGGACAAAATGCCCGTTTTCTTTTTATCACTTTCCACCCCAGTATCCAACTCTGTGTCGGTATCTGCCCCAAAATAAAGGGAAGTTGCTCCTCTAGTAAAAAAGAGGAAGAAGAGGGCGTGCTACCCATGCGATCAGAAATAGAAAGGCTCAGCATGAAACCTGCCGTTCGCAGCTGGACAGAACTGGTAGCTTACTATTTAGTTGAGGGGCATTCAGGGCTACCCGTCTACGAGTATAAGCTCAGAGAGCTATTCCACATATTCCGTCGCTTCTACAGCAATGAAGAATTGAGTATGTTCCTCGCTTCTTTCCACTGCAAGCACCATGGTTTTAGGGCTTTCGTATACAATCACCATTTAGAATGCCGCAACGTAGAGGAGTTGGCAGGACTTTTAGAAATGTCTTTATCCTCTTTCAAGCGAGCCTTTAAGGCTGAATTCAACTGCGCCCCACTTCAATGGATGCACAAACAGAAAGCAGCTTACATTTATAGAGATCTTAGAGAGCAACGTCACTCACTAAGTGAGTTGGCTGTAAAATATCATTTCTCCTCAGTAAGCTACCTTTGTGCTTTCTGTAAAAAGATGCTCAATGCTACTCCGATGCAGATTAGCCATCAATCTGATCAAGAAAAGGAGTAAAAACAGATGAGAGTCCCTTGTTCTAACGGTTAATTCTCATGACAATTACTAACTATTTCTCAAACAGTTAGACAGGGGGCTCTAAAAAACTTCAATATTTTCCTCGCAAAGGTCTTGCAAGTTTCAAAAAAAGTAGTACCTTTGCATCGCTTTCAGGAATAACGCCTGCTTGAGGAGCAGAGTTCTTAGAGAAGAGCTTTTAACAGGAGTTTAGGAAGTTTTCTACTGGTGCGGTAGTTCAGTTGGTTAGAATACCTGCCTGTCACGCAGGGGGTCGCGGGTTCGAGTCCCGTCCGCACCGCTCTCTTAATGAAGAGCAAGTATCAGGACAAAGCAGAGGCTCTGTCCTTTCTTATATCATAAAGAAAGAAGGAAATCGACGGAAGTCACATCTCTCAAAGGTGACTATAAGTAAGCCCAAGTGGCGGAATTGGTAGACGCGCTCGTTTCAGGTGCGAGTGTCTCACGACGTGCAGGTTCGATTCCTGTCTTGGGTACTTGAGATTATTCTTAGTACAAATGATATGTACAAAATTTATTTTGCGCGAGTGGTGGAATTGGTAGACACGCTACTTTGAGGGGGTAGTGCCAGTATAGGTGTATGAGTTCAAATCTCATCTCGCGTACATGTAAAGACATTCCTATTATTCTACTCAGCCTTTTTTATACGGCTGAGTTTTTTATTTTTACCCTCTCCATTTTAAATCTCTCTTTTCCGCACATTCGCCCGAACAGATACTCCTTTTCTCTGTTTAGAAAAAGGCGTTAAACAGGGTTTTATTTACCACAACTCCTGTGCCTTATTCTCGTTAGAGACAAGGATTTTATATTGGAGCATATCAGTTTTTTATTATCTTAGTGGTCAGTTTAGGAAAGCTTTAGCTTTCATCACAAAAAAACAATACAAAGAATAGAGGACAAAGACCAAGCGAAACAAAACGCAGAAACTATAATTATGAACCCAATAAATGCAACAATTACTGCAGTAGGAGCTTATTTACCAGAGGACAAGCTAACCAATTCAGACTTAGAAAAGATTGTAGAGACATCAGATGAGTGGATTATGACGCGCGTAGGTATTAAAGAGCGTCGTATCCTTAAGCAACCAAATTTAGGAGCTTCCTACCTTGCCACACAAGCAGTAAAAGGAATGTTTGAGCATTACCAAATAGATCCTCTAACGGTAGAGGCTGTTATCCTTGCTACCAATACAGCAGATTATCACTTCCCCTCTACCTCTTCAATCGTTGCATTTGAAACAGGTTGCAGTAATGCTTTTACCTTTGACATCAATTCTGCTTGCCCCAGTTGGCTCTATGCCTTGGAAACAGCAGCCAATTATATTCGCTCTGGTCGATACAAAAAAATCGTTGTAGTAGCAACTGAGAAGATGTCTGCAGCGATTGACTATACCGACAGACAAACTTGCGTTCTATTTGGGGACGGTTCTGGTTGCGCCTTGGTTGAAGCGACAGAGAAACCTTATGGAGTTATGGATGCTCTCTTCCGCACGGATGGAGTAGGCAAAGAACACCTCATCATGAAGTCGGGAGGCTCTGCAAGCCCCGCTTCTAAAGAAACTGTAGAGCGCAGAGAACACTTCGTATACCAAGAGGGAACGCACGTATTCAAATATGCCGTAACAGGTATGGCAGATGCCTGTCGTACCGTTATGAAACGCAATAACTTGACACAGGAAGATATAACTTGGGTAGTACCTCACCAAGCTAACCTCCGCATCATAGACATGGTAGGTCGCACTCTGAAAGTGCCCCACGAAAAGGTTATGATTAACATCGAGAAGTATGGCAATACAAGCTCTGCTACTATACCTATCTGTCTATGGGAGTGGGAGAAAAAACTTCGCAAAGGAGATAACCTTATCCTCACTTCATTTGGAGCAGGCTACACCTGGGGTGCCGTATATCTCAAATGGGGTTATGACCCTAAGTAAGAAAAAATCGAATGACCGAAGAACAAAATTCTGAACAACAAACTCACCGTCCTTACCGCTCGGGATTTGTAAACATAGTAGGGAACCCCAACGTGGGTAAGTCAACACTCCTCAACTATTTAGTTGGGGAGCGGCTTTCTATTATAACCTCTAAAGCACAAACGACAAGACACCGTATTTTGGGCATCGTCAACACGCCCGATTTACAAATTGTCTACTCAGACACCCCTGGAGTGCTAAAGCCAGGCTATAAGCTACAAGAGAGAATGAGAGCATTCTCTGAACAAGCGTTGAAAGATGCCGATATTCTCTTGTACGTAACAGACACCGTTGAACAGGCGACGAAAAATAGTGACTTCCTCTCCTTAGTAGCCAAGATGGAGTGCCCTGTTTTGGTAGCAATAAACAAAGTGGATCTAACAGACCAGAAGCATTTAGAAGATCTGGTAGCTACTTGGCACACACTCCTTCCCAAGGCAGAAATTATCCCCATATCAGCCACAAACAAATTTAATCTGGCACCTCTAAAACGCAGAATAGAGGAGCTACTTCCTGTCTCTCCACCTTACTTTGAAAAGGATGCTTTGACCGATCGCCCTGCTCGTTTCTTCGTTTCAGAAATTATCCGAGAGAAGATTTTGCTCTACTATACCAAAGAAGTTCCCTACGCTGTGGAAGTGGTTGTAGAGGAATTCCATGAGGAACGCAACCGAATAAACATACGTGCCATAATACTCGTAGAGCGTGAAAGCCAAAAGGGCATAATCATCGGGCATAAGGGAATTGCTATCAAGAATTTGGGTATAGCAGCCCGTCGTCCTCTGGAGCAGTTTTTCCGCAAACATATACGACTCGAACTTATCGTTCGTGTAGAAAAAGATTGGCGACATAACGAAAAGAATTTGACCAACTTTGGCTACTCCTTGGAATAAATGCACACGAATTGAAGATAATACCAATCTCGAAAAGAGAAAGAAGACTTCTCTTTGAGGAGATTATGAGAAAAAGAAAATATCCATTTTCCTACTAAAAAAAATAGAGTTAGACATCGAAACATATATATGAGTAGTTTAGTAGCCATAGTAGGGCGTCCGAATGTAGGGAAAAGCACCCTTTTTAACCGCCTTATTGGTAGCAGACAGGCTATTGTTACCGAGATAGCAGGTACAACCCGAGACCGCCAGTACGGCCATACGAGCTGGACAGGAAGGGACTTTTCTATCGTAGACACGGGAGGATGGGTTTCTGGTAGCGACGATATTTTTGAGACTGAAATAAACAAACAAGTAGAAATCGCTATCGAAGAGGCTAATGTTATCCTTTTCGTGGTAGATGTCATGAATGGCATGGTAGATTTAGATCGTGAAGTAGCCAACCTACTACGACGCTCTAAGAAACCTATTTTACTCGTAGCCAACAAAGCAGACACTTTTGAGATTGGATATCAATCTGCCGAATTTTATGCTCTGGGTTTAGGAGAACCTTACAGTATATCGGCGATGAATGGCTCTGGGACAGGAGACCTGTTGGATGCTATCGTAAATGCCCTCCCTCCAGAGGACTCTGCTATTGGGTTGAAAGAACTGCCCCGATTTGCCATAATAGGGCGCCCCAATGCAGGTAAATCTTCCCTTATAAATGCCTTCATTGGAGAGGAACGCAATATCGTAACCAATCAAGCAGGTACGACGAGAGATTCTATATACACAGAGTACAACAAATTTGGACTGAACTTTTACTTGGTAGACACGGCTGGAATCCGCAAAAAGGGTAAGGTGCAGGAAGACTTGGAGTACTACTCCGTCATCCGCTCTATCAGAGCTATCGAGAATAGCGACGTCTGTATCGCACTCATTGATGCCACTCGAGGTATAGAAAGCCAAGATGTCAATATCTTATCTCTGGTTATGCGGAACAGTAAAGGACTTGTTGTTTGTGTAAATAAGTGGGACCTTGTTCAGGAAAAAAGCAATCAAGCCATACGTGTTTTTGAAGAGGCTATTCGCTCTCGCTTAGCTCCTTTTTCTGATTTTCCTATCATCTTTATAAGTGCCCTCACCAAACAACGCATTTTCAAAGTCTTAGAAACGGCTAATGCCGTATACGAACGTCGCTCTAAACGTATTCCTACACACAAACTAAACGAAGTGCTTCTGCCTATTATAGAGGCAACTCCTCCACCTTCGTGGAAAGGGAAATATATCAAGATTAAGTATGTAGCTCAGTTACCCACTGCCGTACCCTCCTTTGCTTTTTATGCCAACCTCCCCCAGTGGGTGAAGGAACCCTACAAACGTTTTCTTGAAAACAAAATTCGAGAAAACTGGGACTTCTCGGGTATTCCTATTAATATTTTTATTCGAGAAAAATAAGCCATCCAATGAACGCTTTACGGGGCGTTCATTCTCTTTTGTAATAGTACTATGTCTGTTCCTTGTTATTTTGTAATCCCTGCAGGAGGCAAAGGAATTCGTTTCGGTGGGGAAATTCCCAAACAGTTCTTGCTCATTTTTGGGAAGCCTCTCATCATGTACACGTTGGAGCGCATTCGACCTTTTGCCTCACAGATTATATTAGCCCTCTCAAGCGACTACTTTGACTATTGGCAGGAGCTCTGCGAACAATACAATTTTACCGTACCTCACGAAGTGGTAGCAGGAGGAGCTACTCGCTTTGAGTCTGTGCGCAATGCTCTAAAAAGAGTCCCCAAAGGAGTATTGGTTGCCGTACATGATGCGGTACGCCCCCTAATAGATCCTAACACAATATCAGAACTTCTGGAAACAGCCTGCAAAGCGAGAGCTGCTCTACCCTACACAAGACTGATAGATTCGGTAAGAAGATTTAACGAACAGGGTTCCGAAGCTGTAGATAGATCTACACTGATACAGGTGCAAACTCCTCAAGTGTTTCAATCTGATCTCTTAATAGAGGCCTACAATGCTGCTTCAGACACCCTATTTACAGATGATGCCTCCGTGTACGAAAGCCATTTTTTTACCCCCCCTGCTCTTGTCGAGGGGAATATAGAGAACATTAAAATAACCCGACCAATAGATGCACTTTGGATGGAGTTCCTCTTGAGCCGTGCAAAAGGTAAGGGAGGCTTTCATTAGCAATACTAACTATGTCTTCTGAGTATTTCGACACCCCTCTTCTCTATTTGCCTGGTATCGGAGAGAAGAAAGCTCAACTTCTTTACTCGGAGCTTTTTCTGCATACTTACGAGGATCTTCTTTACTACTTTCCCTATCGATATATTGATCGCACTCGTATTTACACCATAGGAGAGCTACGAGATGATCTGCCCGAGATACAGATTAAGGGAGTTCTAACCCACTACGTACGCGAGGGAATAGGACGTAAGGCGCGACTAAAAGCCTACTTGACAGATGCAACAGGGAGTGTAGAACTGGTTTGGTTTCGTAATACGCAGTACTTTATCAACCACTATCCCGAGGATAAGGAATACATCGTATTCGGTAAGTTCAAACGCTTTGGACAAAGTTACACTATAGTCCACCCAGAAATAACTCCCATAGAGCAAGCTCACACGGTTACGGGAGGGCTGATGCCCATGTACCGTACGACTGAAAAGATGAAAAAATCCTATCTTGATTCGGACGCTATTCGTACAGCCTTAGCCCGCATTTGTAGTGTAGCTCATTTGTACGTAAAAGAGACCCTGCTACCCGTGATTATAGAGCATTATTCTCTTGTTCCATTATCTCAAGCTTTAGTAGAAATTCATTTTCCTAAAAACACTTACACTCTCAATAAAGCCAAAGAGCGTCTGAAGTTCGACGAACTCTTTTACCTGCAACTCTCGTTACAGCTTACTAAGAGTGAGAGAAAAGCTCGATTCAAAGGTTATGAGTTACATTCCGTCGGCCCTCTTTTCACCCAATTATACCAATCTCTTCCCTACGAACTTACCGACGCCCAAAAACGAGTATTGAGAGAGATACGGCAAGACACCCGCACAGGCCTACAGATGAGCCGATTGGTACAGGGAGACGTGGGTAGCGGAAAAACTCTGGTAGCCCTTTTTGCCATGCTTCTGGCTGTAGATAACGGTTTGCAGGCTTGTATGATGGCTCCAACGGAGATTTTGGCTCGACAACATTTTGAGTCTTTACACTCTTTTGTCTCTCCCTTAGGCATATCTATAGCTGTGCTCACGGGCAGTTCCTCTCGTTCCGATCGCCAACAAATTCTTTCCGACCTGCAGTCGGGACAGCTCTCTCTGCTGATAGGTACCCACGCTTTAATCGAAGAGAAAGTCGTCTTCGCCCACTTGGGGCTTGCCGTTATTGACGAACAGCACCGTTTCGGCGTAATGCAAAGAGCCCGCCTGTGGGAAAAAAGCCCCCTGCTGCTCCCCCACATTCTTATAATGAGTGCAACGCCTATCCCTCGCACATTGGCGATGACACTCTATGGTGATTTGGATGTCTCCATTATTGATCAGCTACCTCCAGGTCGCAAGCCGATTAAAACCTACCACTGTTACGATGACGAAGCCCATCGTGTGCATCATTTTCTGAAAGAACATATTCAATCAGGGCAGCAAGCTTACGTAGTCTATCCTATGATCGAGGGAACAGAAGAATCTGACTACAAAAATCTCGAAACGGGCTACAATCAATTCGTCGAGATGTATGGCTTCCATAATGTAACATGGTTACATGGAAAACTAAAACCTCAAGAGAAACAACTCCGTATGGAGGAGTTTGTTTCGGGTAAGGTACCCATTCTCCTCTCCACAACCGTGATAGAAGTAGGAGTCAATGTCCCCAATGCAACCCTAATGATTATTGAAAATTCCGACCGTTTCGGGTTAGCACAACTACATCAGCTAAGAGGGCGTGTCGGTAGAGGAAGAGAGCAGAGTTACTGTGTACTGATGAGTAAGAGAAAAATCTCTTTCCCTGCTCAGCAACGAATAGAAGTAATGTGCGCCACCAACGACGGCTTCAAAATAGCCGAGGAGGATATGCGCCTAAGAGGAGCAGGAGACATAGAGGGAACGCGACAAAGTGGAGACTTCCCTGGACTGAAAATCGCAGAACCAACTCGAGACATCGGTTTGCTACAAGCGGTAATAGAAACCGTTGCAAGCCTTTTGAGCAAAGACCCTCTTTTAGAGCTGAAAGAGCATCAACTATTCCTCCAACAATTAGAGAAGCTCTACCCCAGAGATCAACAATGGGGAAAGATTGGATAAGCCTCTCAACAGAAGCACTTAATCGATATTGCCATAGATTTTACGCTGGAACTACCATAATCGTTACCTTTGTGAGCATGAAAAGAAATAATCTTCCTGTAACCCTTTTGGTTACGTTTTTTTTATCATTATATATCGCCCCAACGGCTCTGGCTCAGTCTGAAAACAAAGAGCAGCGTGAACGTAAAGAGTACTACGAGGCACTACAAGTAACAGGTACTATCCTTTCGGGGGTACAAAACTATTTTGTAGACACAATAGCCCTCCCCAAGGTACACGCTCTGGGGATGAATGCTATGCTCCAACGTTTAGACCCCTACACGGAATACATGACACCCGAGGAGGCCAAAGCCTTTCGTGAAGCGACATCGGGGAGCTATGCAGGTATCGGAGCTATTATAAACCAACGCCCCGATAGTGTAGTAGTCATCAACGAACCGATGCAGGGGCAACCTGCCGATAAAGCGGGCTTGAAAACAGGCGACCGCATCTTAGAAATCGATGGAAAAGACTTCCGTAAATCTACCTCTACGGTTGTAAGCAAGGCACTAAGAGGCGAGGATGGCACTACCATAACAGTAAAAGTATTACGCCGAGGCGAACAAACTCCTCGCACCTTCACATTTGAACGCAAAAGAATATCGGTAAACTCTGTTGCTTTTGCAGATTTCATTGAGGATGGAATGGGATATATTGCCCTCTCTTCTTTCACACAAGACTCGGGTAAAGATGTCAAACAGGCTATAAAGAATCTCAAAGAGAAAGCTCTTCTAAAAAGTCTCATCCTCGACTTACGAAGCAATGGCGGAGGGGTCCTCCAGAGTGCCGTAGAGATACTGGGATTATTCCTTCCCAAAGGGTCTAAAGTACTTGATGTAAAAGGGCGTAACATCTCTACCAATGCCTCCTACTCTACGACAGATACTCCCATGGTAGAGGATGTCCCATTGGTCGTTATGATCAACGATGAGTCTGCCTCTGCCTCTGAGATTGTAGCAGGGGCTCTCCAAGATCATGACCGTGCGGTCATCGTAGGCGAAAAAAGCTTTGGTAAGGGATTGGTACAATCCACGCTGGTTACTCCTGGTAACGGCCTTCTAAAACTAACAACCGCCCACTACTATATACCGAGCGGACGTTCCATTCAGAAAATCAATTACAATCATCTGGGAAGTACAGAGCTCATTAAAACCGATACAGTAGGTATTCCCTTCCAAACCTTAGGCGGGCGTAAGGTGTATGCTTCGGGAGGCATAACGCCCGATGTAGACCTCTCGGCAGATACATTAGCAGGTGTAGTTACCTTTTTTGCTATCGATACGCTTGTGGCAGACTATGTAACCGATTACGTACGCACCCACCCCAAGATGGTACAAGCAGACCGTTTTCGCCTTTCCGATGCCGAGTATGAAGAGTTTATCCGTCACTTAGAGAAGAATAAATTCTCCTATAAAACGGGCAGTACTTTCTATCTGGACAAGGTGGAAGAGCTCATCCGCAGAGAGCGTCTCTACGCTGTGGCAGAGACTGAGATAGAGGCCCTTCGTAAAAAGATTGCATCAGATGTGCGCCGAGACGCAACGCTCTTTAAGGAAGATATTAAACAGTATATCGAGGGGCAAATCGTACGGATAGCCTACTACCGAGAGGGCTACTACCGCTACATACTACCTCAAGACAAGCAGTTGAAGTCGGTACGAGAGCTCCTTGCGAACCCCAAACGCTACCAACAAATCTTGCATCCCGCTAAAACATAAGAGGTAGCGCAAAAGCTATAACCCAATACTTGAAAAGGTATAACCCTAATACTTTAGGATTATACCTTTTCTCTTTTAACTATAAAGTTCTTTTTAGAAGCTGTATTTGGCCTTCATCCAGACTTCTAAGTTCCTTTTATAATTGCTGAATATCCCCTCTTTTCCGCCCAACCAATCGCACCCAACCACCAGACGCATCTGGTCATTAAGGGCGTAATCGGCAGAAAATCGGCTAAACCAACCTTTATGCATCAAATCGTAATAGGTAAAATTGGAGATCTGTAACGTACTCTCCAAAAGTTTTTTCGATATGCTGAGCGTTAAGAGAGCACTGTGCTCCCGCTGTGCTATTTGCGGTTCGTACTTAAAAATACTTTCGCTGGAGAACTGCGCCATAAGTATCCACTCACGAGGAGCGTACCAATCCACTCCCACCAACCAGTTAAGCGTATTAAAACCCTTTTGAGGGAAAGCTGTCTGCCCTGGTTTGTAGTTGAAGTGCTTATCTACATTGAAAGCAGCCTCTCCTCGAAGCACCAACTGACCTAAGGGTTTGGAAATATCGCCCCCCAAGAAACCCATACGATAATAGTTAGGAGAGACGACAAGTCCTTCGGGCGATAGTTTATAGCTTAAAACAGGCATTTTATTCCATGTGTACAACCCCGACAAAGAGAAGTCGACACCTGGCAGGGTAAAACTAAGGCGACCGCCATACTCCACATTGGAGAGTTTGAAAGCAGGATTACTCTCACTCTCGTCCCAAACGATAGGCAAATTTTTCTCCCGAGGCAAGATGCTCCAAGGATTATCGGCACTGGTCGGTAGCTTATACCCCTGAAAAGTGGGTACAAGAAGCAACTCCAGTTTCATCTTGTCATTGAACGTAAAAAAGCGTAGCGCATTGACCGAC
Source organism: Porphyromonas circumdentaria (assembly GCF_900167105.1). Taxonomy (GTDB): domain Bacteria; phylum Bacteroidota; class Bacteroidia; order Bacteroidales; family Porphyromonadaceae; genus Porphyromonas; species Porphyromonas circumdentaria. The sequence continues at coordinate 74,244 of NZ_FUXE01000005.1, forward strand.
ATACGGATATCATCATAATCTTGTGCCAAAAACTCGACCATATCCATCGGAGATACCAAGTCCGTGATACGCACTCCATCTGCCATACCCCATATAACCAACTGACGCCCCAAACGAAAGCCCCAGTGCTTCTCTCTATGATCCAAATAAGCCTCTCGCAAGTCAAACCCCGTGCGCTCTTTCAAAAGGGCATTGTGGGTAGCGTTGAAAGAGACGAAAAGAGAAGAGGCTCCAAACGTTTTCTCCACCTCTGCCCGCACACGCGTACGAGAGGCAATAAAGTCGTTGGGGTGCTGCACTTGTAGTGCATGGTAGGTATCTACAAAACCTTTCAGTTGCCACGACGAACTACTCTCCTCCTGTGCCTCGGCAGCCTGTAGCCCCATCCATAGGAAAAAGAGGAGGCTGAGATAGCGAGCATATATCCCTATCTTTCTCATCAAAACCTCCCTTTTTCGAGCGTGGTTACATTAAACTTTCCCTCTTCCATAGGGAGGTTGTATTTCGGATTCTTTATTTCCAAAATTGTCTGATGCCCCGTCTGCACATTGGTCATATGTAACTTTTGAGCCACCCAATACCCCTGCACTTGAGTAATAAGCGACAGCTGCAACAGACGGTGTAGTTTACCCATCTTATCGTAATACTCAACTTTCACGGGTAAGAGACAATCCTGCCGTATCCACGCTATCTTTTTGCTGAAAATACTACGTTTGTCTACGGGTACCGACTCCAACTTCCAGCATTTATGTCCCTCAAGCGTCTCTTCTCCCAAGAGTTTATGCACATCTTCATCGACATCTCGCTGCCCCATATCGTCGTAAGTAAAATCGCTTCCCATGAAGTATTCCGTCTTGGCAGAAGATCCACTGATACGGCGTGTCTTCTTCATAGCAGGCAGATAAAGCCATTTGTCGTCTTCTTTATCGGCACTGTTATAATCCCATGTAAGAAACCCTGTTCCCTTTACATCATTGGGATACTGAAAAAACATCACACTCTTCCTATCCTTTTTATCTTTTCCTACATCGATTGCATAGGAAGTAATCTTACGTTCACGCACACTCCCCCGTTTATTTATGAGTTGCATAACTAGCTCTGACTGCCTCGTATCTCCATCGGGTCGATCCTTCACTTTCTGTGCAATCTCTCGTCCTGTTTGGGCAAAAGATACCATCGCAAGAGTTACACTTGCGGTAATTGTACAAATCCATCTTTTCATATTTCTCTTCATTTTATAGGTCTGTATTTGTTGCTATACCATCTCTCAAAGCATTTCGGATTGGCTCTGCAACATTTTCAGATATTCGGGCGAGGTTTCCCGTAGTTCTCGATCTGTGCCAACGGCTTTAATTCGTCCCGCTTCCAAGAGAATAATTTTATCTGCGTTTCTGATGGTTCGCATACGGTGAGCTATGACAATGACCGTTTTATCTTTGATAAGTTCAGAAAGAGCCGCCTGTATAAGGCTCTCATTCTCAACATCAAGAGAGGCGGTAGCCTCGTCCAATAGAATAATAGGAGCATCCTTAAGGAGGGCTCTTGCAATGGAAATGCGCTGACGCTCCCCGCCCGAGAGTCGCTCTCCATTCTCTCCGATAATTGAGTCGATACCCTGTGGCATTCTCTCGATAAAATCTTCACAGCGTGCTATACGAGCGGCATGCTCTATCTCTTCATCGGTAGCTCCCTTTTTCCCAATGCGAATATTATCCTTTATACTCGCATTGAAAAGAACGACATCTTGGAATACAATCGAATAGTTTTGAAGAAGCACCTCGGGATCTATCTTGCTAATGTCTTGCCCCCCAAGTAAGACCTTACCCTTCTGTATATCCCAAAAGCGAGCTGCCAATTTAGCGAGCGTCGTTTTACCACACCCCGAGGGACCGATAAGTGCTGTCACCTGACCTTGTTGGGCTGTAAAACTTACCCCATTGATTACAGAATACTCTTCATAGCCAAACTCAACATCCTTAAACTCTATATCGTAATTCTGCACCGCTATCTGCTTTTCTCCCGTTTGGATAGGTATCGTTTTAATCTCTTTTATACGTGCCACAACGCCGTCGAGCAAAACAATCATTGACATAAAAGAGAGCAAGCTCTCTATAGGCAGATAGATACTCATCGTAAGCATCAGATAGGCAACGTATGCCAATATATTAACCTCTCCTGCAATCAAAAGATGAGCCCCAAAGACCGCAACGGTTACAATACCCAACTTCAATAGTATGCCCGTAAAAGAGGTAGCAATACCCGAGACGAGCTCTGCTCTTACTTTTGTTTGAGTGCAGTGATCCATTTTTTCGTAAAACGTTTTCAACGTTTTCTCTTCCAGATTATACGATTTAATCTCCTGTATCTGATCAATGCTCTCTTGCAAATCATCAATTACCTCTCGACTGCTTTTCACCCAATCGTCGACCCTTTTTCGTTGCCATCTTTTGGAGAGAAAAGCTATAAGTAGCGCAACGGGGATAACCCATAGAGCAGCCACACCCAACCGCCAATCATAGGCGAGTATCATAATGGAGATAATAATAGTAGAGATAGAAGTAGCATAGATATGAGGTAATGCGTGCGAAAAGATCTGCTCATAGATCGACAAATCGCTCATCATCGTGGCCGAGAGATCGGCTATATCTCTTTTTCCGAAATAGGAGAGAGGAAGGCTTTTCAGTCGGTTGGCAATATCGATCCTCATATTGGCACTTTCATTATAAACATTGTCATAAAGGCGGATGTAATCCCACCGAGCTACCAAAAACATCACAGCCAGCAATACAAGACCAATCACGATATAATCAACAAGTCTAAGCTCCACAGCTGCGGGAATCCCCTCTATACCCCCCAAATACTGAAATAAAAACAGGAATCCGATAAGAGGGGGAAACATTTTAGTCAGATTGAGAAGCGTATGTGAGAAGATCGACTTCTGCAAATTTCTCGCCCCCTTATCCGACATTGCATATCTTTCTTTGAAATACTTTTTCATCTTTCACCTCCTATCTTCCAGTGGATTGATTTTTGGTACTCATCCCATAGATTTTTATAAGTACCCTCTTTAGTTAGTAATTCTTGATGCGTTCCGCTCTCGACAATTTGCCCTTTTTCTACGACAAGGATTCTATCGGCATTCACCACGGTCGAAAGTCTATGAGCAATCATCAGTGTAGTTTTATCCCTCGATAGTTCCTTAAAAGAGGCTTGTATGATATGTTCGTTTTCTGGGTCGGCAAAAGCGGTTGCCTCGTCTAAGATGACAAATTCGGCATTTTTGAGTAAAGCCCTTGCAATAGAGAGTCGCTGTGCTTCACCTCCCGAAAAATAGGTACCCTTGCTACCATAAACAGTATCAAGCCCCTGTTCAAGCCTCTCGACTATCTCCTTAGCCCCCGAGCGAACGAGAGCACTCTCTAAATCTTGCTCACTCGCATCGGGTCGCGCTAAGAGCAGATTTTCTCTTAAACTCATCTTAAAGAGCCTCGAGTTTTGAAATACAAAGGCGATACTCCTCATTAAAGTCGACTTATCATACTCCTTTATGTTGGTACCACCTATCAAGATTTCGCCCTCATCGACATCATAAAAGCGAGAAGCAAGGCGGGCAATAGTGGTTTTACCTCCTCCAGAAGAACCTACCAAAGCGACCGTTTCGCCCTTATTTACCTTAAAAGAGATAGCATCCAAAACCTTTTCTGCACCATAAGAGAAAGAGACGTTTCTAAATTCTATTCCCTCGCCCAGTGTCGTTTGGGTTCCGTACGAAAGCGGTTCATACTCCAAGGCTGCATCTATCTTATCCAAAGCAAGCTCGGCGAAATAGGTAAAGTTCTTAATCGTGGCACTGCGCATTACAAAGATGCCGAAAACAGGTCCTATAAGCAGGTAGATAACACTGTTACCCAAAACCTCTCTTACATTACCTCCACTTGTAATAAGCAGGATAGCAATAGGCACCAGAAAAAAAGCCGTAGAGCCAACCACCGCTTCATACAGCGACATTTTGCTTCTAAAACTCATACTCCACTTTACAACCAAGTTTTTCATCTCTATAATGAGCGAATACAAACGCTCAAAACTCTCTACACTCTGGGCAAAAGTCTTCACGACTGGTATACCTCGTACATACTCGACAGCTTCGGAAGAGAGATGCGCCAAACCAGCATAGTACTCGTCGCGTAACTTCTTATTATTCTTGGTAACCATGGTACCCATAAGCAGCATACCGATAAGGAGAGGCACAATACAAATCCAACCTAACCTTGCATCAAAAAGAAACAAGAAAACAAGCAATACAAGGGGGCTAACGAAAGTCATAGCCAAGTCGGGTAATTGATGCGCCAACATATTATGCGTTTCGGCTGCCCCATCGACTATTACCTTACGAAGATTACCGCTCTCTCGATGCGTAAAGAATCCCAAGGGCTTTTCTATCATTTTTTTCACGCAAATCTTTACGATATTTTGCTCTACTTCAAAAGCAAAAATGTGCGAAACCAAAAGAGATAGAAAATAGAGCAATATACCTCCTACCGCAAAAACGGTAGCCCAAATAGCCTCTTGGCGTATACTGACTGCATCTACGCTCCCACTCAAAATAATACCACTTACAATCCGATGGATATACACCATAGGCATAAGTACAGCAATGCCCGACAAGGCAGAAAACAACATCGCTAAGTAAAGCAAATAAGACTTCCTACCCGCATAGGGAAGCAAGCGTTTTAGAACCGCTTTTTTCTTTTGTTTTTTCTCTTCAGACATAAATTCTATTTAACTATGAAATATGAGTAATCAGTTTATAGGTTTCTTGATTTCTAAAAAATCAAAAGGATCCATTTGTCATACGGACGCTTTCTCTTCTCCAAAGATTTTGAACTTACGGAACAATAGAGGGGTAATACTGAGGTCTGCAAGTAGAGCTGCCAACATACCCGCTACGGCAAGAATACCCATATGGATAAAGGAAACAGCCGAGGAGATCGTATAAGCGGCAAAGTTGGCCGATATGATAATACTCGTTAGAATGATAGGTGTGCCGACAATGCGGAACGTGCGTAGTATCGCTTTCTTGTAGCTACGCTGACGGTCGAACTCTAAATGCCCATGATTGATAAAGTGTATCGTATCGTCTACCGCCAACCCCAATACCATAGGCATAATAGTAGCCGTCATCATATCAAGGGGATAATTCATCCACCCCATAAGCCCCCCGACCACAATGGCTGGCATAACGTTAGGGATAAGCCCCACAAGCCCTGTTTTAACGCTACCGAAAACCAACATCATCAATATGCCAATCACGCAAAGAGCTATGAAGAAAGAGACGATTTGCCCTCGTACAAGGTACTGCATCATGGTAGTAAACTGGGGCAAAGAACCCACGGGAGAAATAATCGCTTGAGGAAAAAGTCGCTGTGCAAGCTCCGTGATTTCTTGCATTTCCTGCTCTGCCACCCCCGAGTTGTATCGGCTCAAATCGACCTTCAAGCGTAAACGTCTATAATCGTAGTCGATCCAATACTCCGCCTCGCTTCCTCCTGCTCCCTCGTAAAGAAGCATCTGTTGAGCCACCTCCTCAGCTGTTTCGGGTACGGTATAATAGGCCTCATCGTTGGAGTGAAGAGTACGATTCAAGTCTTTGAGAATATTCAAAATACTGGTAGTACGCCTCGTAAGAGGGTAAGCATCGACCACACGCGCCAAGGAGTCCAGAGCCCTTAAGTGCTTGGGTTGCTTGGCGGCACCATCTTGCTGCAGATCTATCAGCACGTCGTAGGAATACATGGCACCCAGCTCACTCTCGGCCACGTTAAGAATATCATTGACATAGGGAACTCGCCTCCCCATGGTACGCTCTACATCAAAGACCGTTTCTATCTTGGTGAATTGGAAAAGCAGAAATCCCGTCAGGAGGAAAAAGACCACCCACACGCCTCTTCTCCACTTAATCACCCACTCACCAAGTCGCTCCAACCTACGGTCTAACCAAAGCCCCTCTTTTCGTTCCTCTGCGGGTTGGGGCACTTTGTCCTTACCGAAGCTAAGCATAATAGGCATTATACTAACCGCTATCAAGAAAGTGAGCATAACACTTGTCGAGGTCGTTACACCGACAAAGTGCATCGGCACCATAGGAATGGCCAAGAATGAAAGTAAAGCGGCAAATGTGGTCAGTGCACTAAAAAGCACAGGCCAACCCATCTCTCCAATGGTCTCTATCGCCGCCTGCTTACGCTTACCATGCTGTAGCATTTGCCGTTTGAAATAGGAGTGTATGTGTATGTTGTATGCCACCGCTATGGCAAATGCCAAGAGCATCGGTATCATCATCATACCGCTATCGATGGTCATACCTATATAGCCGACCAGCCCGTATGCCATGACAATAGAACTTGCTGCCGTTACCAAAGGCACAATTACCCCCCTCAACGAACGGGTAGCAAGTGCCAGCACCAATATTGCCAAAAGCATGGCAATACCCATCACTCGAGGCATTTCTCTATTGACAAAGTCCATCTTCCTCTCGGTAAGATAGGGCATACCCGATCCTTTGGGATGCAAAGGAGCATACTCTGGCTTCATAATAATCTTGTGCAACTCTTGCCCCGTACTCATAGAAGGCGAAATAACCCCCTGTGCTTTCCACACCGAGTCCTCTGGAAAAGGGCGTAACTTGAGCAGAATCCACGTCTGTTTACCATCTTTTGAAACCAAACGATTGGCAATGTAGGGTTTCATAAAGGCTCTACGTCTGATTTCTTCCAGTTCGTCACGATCATCGGGAATATCCTCGGGTACAATTTGTTCTATCTCCATACCCTGTTCATTACCGACCATGAACTCTACATCGGTAAGAGAAGTGATTTTATCGGCATAGGAAAGGCTATCCAACATCTCGTTGGAGAGGCGACGTATCAGTTGCAAATTCTCCTTTGTAAAGGTGTTGTCGCAAGTGGTAAGTACCGCCGCATAGTTATCGTTACCAAAAATCTCCTTAAACTGCTCCGTCTGCACGAGCATGGGGTCGTTCTCGAGGAAGTAATCGTTCCACGAGGTACTGATATTCATATATCTCAAGCCCCCCAAACCGAGTACCAGAAGAAGTACAAAGGCCACCAATACCCACCAACGCTTTCGGATAATCCACTCACCACGATGGACAAACCATCGGTTAATTCGTTCTATTTTCATCGTTTATCTATTTCTAATCTATTATCGTCTATCAAAGGAACGGCTCTTGCGCAAGGAGTCCCAAAAAAAGAACAAAACATCTATTTGTTCTCAAAAAAAGAGCGAACCACCCAGGAGGGGTGGTTCGCTCTGAAAAAAACTATCGTATAAAAAAATCTTTGTTTCATACCAAGCAAGGATTCGTACACTCCGAGGTCAATACCACCTCTTGAGGGAGCTCCTCTTTCTTTTCGTGCAAATACATCAACTTTTCCCATCCGCCCGTACTAAAACGTATATACTCCCCGATAAAGCGTTCGGTATCCTCGAGCGAGAGTTCTTCGTGCTGTACGACTTCTTTCATCACACTCACCCACAAAGAAGAGGCAAAACGAATATAGAAAGGAGAGATATTTGTGTAAAGTTGCGGATAGTGCTCCTTCATAAGCCTTATATACTCCATACCGATAGCCGAGCTTTTATCAATCCACTCGTCGGTAAAATTGGCAAAGCGTGGGCTATGAGAGGCCGAAAAAAGAAGTTTTAGCTCTTCTCGATAGTGAGAGACTATGGCAAAGGTATCTTTGAACCACTCGCCATAGATCTCTTCCGAAGTGAATACATCTATCGTTACATATTCGGGGGTATTATGCCTATAGAGAATGGCATTCATGGCATCGAGAAGAGGGCGCAACACCTCTGCAAGCAGACTATCTTTATTCTCGTAATAGTTGTAGATATTGCTCAAGCCAACGCCCGACATTTGCGAGATTTCTCGCATAGAAACAGCCTTATAGCCCTTTTTAAAAAAGGCCTCTCGTGCCGTATCGAGTAATAATTGGCGTGTATAATCTTTGGTTGCTTGCATTAGATTTGCGACTTCAACTCTCGGAGTGCAAAGTTCACCATATCTAAAAACTAAAACAATACCTTAAAATGATGATTTTTAACCCACACTTCCTACTCATTACTATGGAGGGTTGGACTACAAAAGCCAAGGAGCCGCAAAGATATCCTCTCATACACATAGAGTAACTTCTCCGTAAAAAAAGAATTAAAAACAGAAAATAAAGCATTTACTCATAAGCAAAAAGAGGAAAAGAGAGGAGGAATTCTATATTTGCAATCTAAGTATATATATATTCAACTTAAATATACATATATGCAATCTGAAAATACATATATTCAGATTGAATATAAAGAAAAAACAAGAGAGAAAAACAACTTTTATTCGAGTGCTTAGAGACTTTTCTTTATAAGCGTATCAAGATTGAAATAAAGCGACCCTATCATACTCTGTCACATATTCAGAGAAAGGCTATACCCCTCCATCACGGCAGCGGCAAGAAAAACCTCTGCAAAAAATCTCCTCTCTCCTATTTTATTTACGGATATTGAAGGTATACTACATTCTCTATTAGTCTATTCTCATTATCTTTGTAACGGAGTGTAAATATACTTTTAAGAGAAGGTCACGAGAAAGCAGTGCCTTCATCTTGGGCGCCTTTTCTCTGCGGTATAACTCCCAAACAAAGAGTCTTCTAAAAAGATGAGAAATTTAGTATCCATCAGTCAATGCTCTCCTGAGGATATACTCCGTATCCTCGACAGGGCTTCCATTTTCGAACGAAACCCCAACCGCAACTATTTAGAAAAAAATGTAATTGCAACGCTCTTCTTTGAGCCCTCGACACGCACTCGACTCAGTTTCGAGACAGCCGTTTGTCGCTTGGGAGGCAAGGTTATCGGCTTTTCCGATGCGGCAACCTCGAGCTCTACAAAAGGGGAAACACTCAAAGACACGATTCGTATCGTCTCAAACTACGCAGACGTTATCGTGATGCGACACTTCCTTGAGGGGGCGGCGCAGTATGCCACAGAAATTACCGACCGCCCTATCATCAATGCAGGCGATGGCTCTAACCAACATCCTACGCAGACTTTATTGGATCTCTACTCTATCCGTCAAACGCAGGGTACACTGGAGGGGAAAACAATCGTTATGGTAGGCGACCTGAAGTACGGACGCACCATACACTCTCTGATAGAGGGCATGAAACCTTTCTCGCCCCGTTTTCTTTTTGTAGCTCCGCCCGAGTTGGCTCTTCCCGAAGAGTATCGCTCCTACTGCGCGAAGCACAACATCCCTTTTGAGGAAGTGAGCGAGTTCACACCCGAGGTGGTTGGCGAGGCAGACATACTCTATATGACCCGTGTACAACGGGAGCGTTTTTCCGATATCGAGGAGTACGAAAGGGTGAAAAACGTGTACGTACTCGACAATACTCTGCTTGAAAAAGCTAAACCCAATCTACGTATTCTCCACCCGCTTCCTCGTGTACACGAGATAGCACAGGAGGTAGATCTACACCCCTCGGCTTACTACTTTCAGCAGGCTCTGAACGGTCTTTTCGTGCGCCAATCGATTTTGTGTGAGGTATTGGATATAGAAATCAAAGAATAAAAACCTTACTCCCATGGAAGAGAAGAATACAAAGCAAAATTTTGAAACCATGCCCGTAGCTACCATATGTAACGGCACGGTTATTGACCATATCCCATCGTCCAAACTCTTTAAGGTAGCCTCTCTCCTACACTTAGAAACGGCAGCTCAACCCATAACGATTGGGAACAACTTTCCAAGCAAGCTATTGGGGAGAAAAGGGATTATCAAAATTTCAGACCAATTTGTCTCTGACGACATTCTAAACCGAATAGCCTTGATAGCCCCCAATGTACATCTCAATATCATACGCAACTACCAAGTAGTTGAGAAAAAATGCGTACAACTACCCGAGGAAATTATAGGTATAGTACGCTGTCCCAACCCCAAATGTATAACCAATCACGAGCCTATGGCTACGAGATTTAGGAGTAATAGTAACCAAGAAGAGACAACCATCGCGTGCTCTTACTGCGGACGTAAAATAAAAAGTGAACAAATAGAACTTCTATGAAACAGCATTGGAAACCTGGCACTATGATTAGCCCTCTACCTGCCTTGATTGTAACCTGTGCAGATCGTGCGGGAAAGAGCAATCTCTTCACTGCTTCGTGGACGGGGATAGTCTGTAGCGATCCCGCCCTCTGTTATGTAAGCATCCGCCCCGAACGTTACTCGCACGCTATGGTAAAAGAGAGTATGGAGTTTGCTCTAAACCTGACCACAGTAGAAATGGCCAAAGCGACCGACTGGGTAGGCATTGTAAGTGGCAGAAAAGAGGACAAATGGAAAGGCTCTGGACTTACGCCCATACCCGCCAAAATCATTCAAGCCCCTCTTGTGGCAGAGAGCCCAGTTAGCTTGGAGTGCAGAGTACGTAGCATACAATCCTTAGGTACCCACGATATGTTTTTGGCCGAAATTGTAAATGTTGTGGTAGAAGATGAGTATATCAACCCCGAGACGGGCAAGTTAGATCTCTCCAAAGCACACCTGCTCTCCTACGCCCATGGCGAGTACTTTGGGCTGGGCGACTTTATAGGTTACTTCGGTTGGTCGGTAAGAAAAGGCGACCAACCTATCAAACAACGCAAATAAAACTTGTTACTCGAGATGAAAAAGAAGCGTCATAACTACTATACCCCTCAGTGGAATTACACCTCTTCGAAGAGAAGAAAAAAGAAAGGTAAAAGTGCCGTTCGAGGATTTTTCCTTTTTCTGCTCCTCCTTCTTTTCATCTCCATAGGTGGAGGTCTATTTCTTCTGCTCCGCCCCGCAGGGGTTGCCGAGAAAGAAGCTTACCTCTACGTAACGGATACGACCTCTCTGGCTCGAGTTTTCCAACAGGTAGAAAAGGGGTTGGTGCTCCGCAATCCACGCATTTTCAGACAAGTAGCACACCTTTGGCGCATAGAAGAGGGTATAAGACCTGGAAAATACAAACTCTCTCCCTCGCAAAATATGCTCCAAATCATCCGAGAAATTAAGTATGGAGAGCAAGTGCCCGTAAGGGTACAACTCAAGGGTGCCCGCACGCAGCAAGAGCTCATCTCGGCTTTGACAGAAAACCTACAAATAACACCTTCGGAGGTAGCTCAACGACTGGAAGACCCCTCTTTCTGCTCCGCCTTAGGGTTCGACACTATTACCATACGCTGCCTCTTTATGCCCGATGCGGAAGGAGGGGCACAGAGCTCAGAGACTCCTCTCTATTGGAATACCTCTGCCGACTCTTTGATCTATCACTTCAAAAAAAGATACGATGCCTTTTGGACTTCACAACGTAAAGAGAAAGCGCAAAAAGAAGGGTTTACTCCCGTTGAAATTAGTATCATTGCCTCTATCGTACAGGAGGAATCCAACAAAAAGCAGGAGCACCCTCTTATTGCGGGGCTCTATATCAACCGACTACGCAAGGGTATGAAACTACAGGCAGATCCAACAGCTCGCTATGCGGTGGGCGACTTCACCGTAAAACGTATCGGCAAGCATCATATCCGCTTCGTCTCGCCCTACAATACTTATATCGTAAGTGGACTTCCTCCTGGTCCTATATGCTATCCGCAACAAAGTACCATCGACAGCGTACTGAACTATGCCGAGCATGACTATATATTTATGTGCGCAAAAGCAGATTTCTCGGGCTTTCATACCTTTGCCTCTACCTTTGAAGAGCACTTGAGAAATGCTCGTCTCTATCAAAAAGAACTTGACAGAAACAATATAAAATGATCCCTAACGCACCCGACCACATATCTTGGGAAGAAATACAAAGCCGCACCCGACTACTGGTAGGAACCTCTGGTATGGAGCAGTTCCAAAAAGCTCACGTTCTACTGGTAGGTGTAGGCGGTGTGGGTGGTGCAGTGGCACACATGTTGGTACGGGCGGGAATAGGAGCTTTAACGTTGGTAGACGGGGACAAGGTCGCTTATAGCAACTTGAATCGACAGATGGTAGCCTATCAAGATACCGTTGGTATGTATAAAACCGAGGCCCTTGCACAAGAACTCTTGCGCATTAACCCCAATCTAAAACTCACACTGCACACTGCTTATTTAGAAGCAGAAGATATCCCCTCTCTCTTTTCAACCTCCGAATACGCTTTTGTGGCAGATGCCATAGACACGTTGGCCCCTAAGACAGAGCTTATAGCCTACTGTCACAACCACTCTATCCCTATCATCTCTGCACTGGGAGCAGGTGCCAAAATAGACCCAACAGCCCTGCAAATAGCCGATATCAGCAAAACGCATACCTGTGCTTTAGCTAAAGCCGTGCGCAAAGCACTCCGCACCCGTGGCATCAATCGAGGGATACCCGTAGTATTCTCTTCCGAAACAGCCATCGAAGGGGCTACCCTCGGAACTTCGGGTGATAAAGGGAAACGCTCTACCGTAGGAACTATTTCTTATCTCCCCAACCTCTTCGGCGGGTTTATGGCAGGCTATATCCTTAGAACTCTATCTGGCACATAAAATGACTACTCTCTATACCCCTACTCATTGCTCCCCAGAGGATTTTATCTCGATAAAAGACCTCCGCAAAAACTTTGACACTCTGGAAGTGCTAAAAGGGGTCAACTTATCCATTAGTAAGGGAGAAATCGTATCCATCGTAGGACCAAGCGGAGCTGGAAAGACAACGCTTTTGCAGATATTAGGCACCCTTGATGCCCCTACCTCGGGAGAAGTTTGGATTAACGGTATAAATCCGCACACGCTACCCGAGAAGAAACAAGCTCTTTTCCGCAATAGAAAAATCGGTTTTGTGTTTCAGTTTCACGAGTTACTACCCGAGTTTTCCGCCCAAGAGAATATAGCTATTCCCGCAATGCTTGCAGGAGTGAAGCACAAAGAGGCCATGAAAGATGCCGAAGAGATGCTTATAAGAATGGGGCTAAAAGAGCGGTTAAAGCATAAACCACGAGAACTGTCGGGGGGAGAAAAACAGCGTGTAGCCGTAGCGCGCGCACTCATTAACCGACCCGATGTGCTACTGGCAGATGAACCCTCGGGTAGCTTGGATAGCAATAATAAAGAGGAATTGCACCAACTCTTCTTTCAATTACGAGAAGAATTACAACAAACCATCGTCATCGTTACACACGACGAACATCTATCCCATCTAACAGACCGACGTATAGAACTCGTAGATGGAACGATTGTCTCCATAACCTCTTCTCTGCATGAGCTATAACTTTTTCCATTTCAACAGAGGGGATAGGATGGTACTACTACTGCTTTCTCTCCTTTTCCTCGGGGGAATTTTCCTCTTTCTCTTCTCCTCACAGGGGAAAGCCGACAAGCTATCTTCGGCTCAAAGCAGTACTACAAGAACTCTCCTTACGCAGCAAGAGTGCGATACTCAACCCGACCCAGTAATTCATAAAGGGACAAAAAACGATACCCTCGAAACCAACGATCACTATGTAGGGCCTCCCGAGCCTCTTACCTATAAACCTAAGAAACGTATCCCCAAAGGGGTTATCTTAGATCTTAATACGATCGACTCAACTACGCTCACTCAAATACCAGGCATAGGTCCCACCTTTGCACGTCGCATAGTAGCCTACCGCGAGCGTTTAGGAGGCTATTACACGGTACTACAACTACAAGAAGTGTATGGAATGACACAAGAGAGGTATGATGAAATCAAGCCCTATTTCTCGATAGCTTCCGCTCCCCAACCTATCTTGTGGGACACGATTTCCTACCACGCTATTCCTCGACATCCCTACCTCAACTATCTGCAAAGGGCTGCTTTGGAGCGCATTCTCTACAGAGACGGCAGTATCGAGAACTGGCAACAACTCAAAAACCTATCGGAATTTACCGTAGAAGACAGCATAAGACTTAGTCACTACTTTTCATTCTAACCCTTTTATCAAAAAGCTATGCTAACAAAAATCTATCCCGATACTCCCAACTGGCACACCATCGACCAAATAGTAGCTCAACTCTTAGAAGGCAACCTTATCATATACCCCACAGGTATCGGATATGCCTATGGATGCTCTGCTTTGAAGCAGAGGGCTATCGAAAAGGTATGCGCCCTAAAAGGGGTAGACTGGCGTAAACATCGCTTGGCTGTCATGTGCCCTTCGATCAACTCTATACCAGAGTATGCCAAGGTAGATAACCGTGTATTCCAATACATGAAAGCCCACGAAAGAGAGCCGATAACCTATATCTTGCCCGCCAAATCGGAACTCCCCAAAATCTTACAAAACAATCACGAGATAGGGGTGCGCCTCTCACAACATCCCGTTACGACATTACTCTTAGAGGCGTTGGGTTCTCCGCTACTTACCGCCTCCCTTCCCATTCGTCACGAAGAGGTTGAGTACCTTACCAACCCAGAGCTTATCGATGAGTGTTATGGCAAAGATGTGTACACGGTAGTTGATGGAGGAATTAGCGAGGGAGGATACACCTCTATTATCCGACTTACAGAGGGAGAAGAAGAGATTGTTCGAGAGGCTCAAATAGGTTTTTCTTCTCTTTTATAACCCTACAAATAACCTATGAAACCTACCTTTACATATATTTCTTACCTGCTGTTTGTTGCCCTATTGATGGGTATTATCATCGGATGTGCAAGACAAGCCTCTCCCGAGGGCGGTCCCTACGATATGATTCCTCCGAAGCTTGTACGAAGTGTACCCGTAAACGAGGCAACCAACATTACTTCTAAAAAGATAAAACTCCGCTTCAATGAAAATGTGAAAGTAGAGAAGCAAAACGAAAAGGTCTTCTTCTCTCCTCCACAACAGACCCCTCCACGTATTTTACAGGGCACAGGCAAAACTATAACCGTGATTTACGAAGACGACTTGAAGCCGCACACAACCTATACAATCAACTTCACCGATGCTATTGTCGACCTTAACGAAAACAATCCTTTAGAGGGGTTTGTCTTTGCTTTCTCAACGGGTTCTTCCATCGATACAATGCAGATACGAGGTAAAGTTATCGATGCGCAGAGCTTAGCCCCAGTTCCGAACATTCTTGTAGGGGTACACCCCGACGGGAGCGACACCCTTTTCCAAAAACGGCCTTTCGTAAGAGTAGCTCAAACCGATGGAGAGGGAGGTTTTACCATAACGCATCTTGCACCTGGGAGTTACCGACTTTTTGCGCTCAACGATTTAGACCACTCCTTTAGCTATAGTCAAAGGAGTGAGGGATTCGGTGTAGCAGAGCAACTCGTTACTGCAGTCTCCCCTTTAGTACAAAAGCGAGAAGAGGTCGAAACCAGAGTGCAAGAAGTCGAATCGGCAACGGATACACTCCCTGCGACAAAGGAAATGAGCCTACCCACTCCATCAATGACAGATAGCATTCGTACCGACTCTATCGCACAAAAAGACTCAATCGCCCTGCAACAAGAAGATGCCCATTTGAATCTACTCCTCTACTCTGTAGATGTACCCAAAAAACAATTCTTACAAAAGGGTCATCGCCCCGATTCCTTACGTCTTGTTTTTAACTTCAACGCTCCGATAGATTCATTACCCAAGGCTTCCCTGCTCGATTTGACGACCGAAACAAAGGAACTATCCCTACTACAACTCAACGAAGAACGAACCGAAGCTACCTATTGGATAGCCGATCCTACCCTATACCAAAGAGATACGTTAAACGTGCAGATCAGGTATAATGCGATAGACTCTTTAGAACAGACCTATATGCAAACGGATACACTATCGCTCATACATCGCAAAAAGGAAGTTCGCAACCGATCTCTTCTCAAAGGGATCAATAGAGATTCACAAAACTCTTCTCCCGATTCGCTACAAAAAGATACGGAAACCTCCCCGATACACACCCTAACCGTTGAGCAAAAAAAGAGTAAGAGATGGTATAAAGACTCCCCTCGAGATACAATACAATTTGCCGTAAACGAACCGATAGATCGTATCGACACGACCCGGATACACCTCTACTCGGTAAAAGACAGTATAGAAACTCCCGAGCCCTTCTCGCTAAGAAAGATACCCCTCAATCCTTGTGGTGTAGAACTTATAACCAACTACAACTACGGCATAGAGTATAAACTGGTAGTCGACTCTGCCGCTATTGAGAGTATCTACTCGGGCATTAACAGTAAAAGTGAAATACCTTTTTCTATACAGAGTGAAGACAAGTTCGGAGCTGTCCAACTCTCATTCCCCGAGCTTCCTCTGGAGGGGATTGTTTATATAGACCTATTGACCTCCAAGAATGAAACCCTCGCAACGTTTCAATTAAAGGATAGCATCTTACAAATCAGCGATCTTCCCCCAGCTTCCTACTTTGCTCGTATGTGGATAGACCTCAACGACAATCATGTTTGGGACCCTGCCTCTTACCCTAAGAGAAGGGCAGAACCTGTCTATTTCTATCCGCAAGCCCTATCGGTACAAGCCAAATTTACCTCCGAAGAGGTTTGGCTCTTCAATAAACTCCCTCTTGAGAAACAGCGTCCCTCAGGTATGGAAAGCCCTTTCGGAGAGGTAAAAAACAATCAACAAGGACGGCGAGAGAAGAATCTGAACGAGGAGTATATCCAGCGCATGAGAGAGCGTTATGGTGATAAATGGAATCCCTCCAATAGAGACCGTAAGATATTAGGACTCCCGACACGAGCAGAGGAAAAAGCACAAAAAGCGGAAGAGAAAGAAGAGAAAGAAAAAGGAGGAAAGTCCAAAGAGAAGAAGGGAAAAACTGCTCCGTAACTTCTCCTAACAAGAGCGATAGCATATCGTGGAGGCCGTTGCCTGTTTTCTCCAAGTCTTTCGATACTTTTCTTGCCATGATACGATACAAGTATGAATGATAAACTCTATTCAGAAAGGCTACGACGCCCTCTAAACATACTCTTGGCTATTGCGGCTCTTATCGTTGCTACAGTACCCATCTTGCTCTCGCAAAAACTGCACAAAAAGATGGTTTATGAGGAACGTGCCAAGATGGAACTCTGGGCATCCTCGACCGAAGCACTGGCAAGCAATGAAGCAGATGCTTCGCTCAATGTACTCCTCTCTATTATACGCTCGAATAAAACAATCCCCGTTATTCTCTGTAATAAAGAAGACTCTATTCTCTCCTATAACAACATCGAGCTGAAAGAGGGCATCGATACGCTCCAAAAACTCACCTATACATTAGAGAATTTCAAAAAACGCTATCCCCCTATCGTTATAGACTTGGGAGAGGCGGGCAAACAGTATCTTTACTACTCAGACAGCTCTACGCTGAAAGAACTTTTCATCTTTCCCACCATTCAGATCTTTATCTTCGTCTTCTTTGTTCTCATCCTTATTGTCGCTTGGTATCTGGCGCAAAAGAACGCTCAGAATAGACTTTGGATAGGACTTTCTAAGGAGACAGCTCATCAACTGGGCACTCCTATTTCCTCTCTCATGGCTTGGACAGAACTGCTTCAGGGCGAACTCCAAGACGGCACCCCTCTGGAGGAGATGAACAAAGACATCGAGCGATTAAAAACGATAGCCCACCGCTTCCAGAAAATCGGCTCCGCCCCTCAGTACGAAGAGCGCAACCTCACGCAAGAAATCGTGCAAATAACCCAATACATGGAACAGCGCATCAGTAAAGAGGTGAGCATATTTTTAGATGTTCCTCAAAAGGGGGTTATCCTCATCAAACTAATTCCCTCTTTGTGGAGTTGGGTCATAGAAAACCTCATAAAGAATGCCGTCGATGCGATGAAGGGAAAGGGGGAGATCACCATAACTTTAGAGCAAAGAGGGCGTTATGCTTTAATAGACATCACGGATACGGGGAAAGGAATCCCTCCGAGATACCGCCGGAAGATATTTCATCCTGGCTTTACGACCAAGAAACATGGCTGGGGGCTTGGTTTATCCTTAGCACGCCGCATCGTAGAGGTTTATCACCATGGTAAAATCATGGTGCTGCGAAGTGAACTTGACGTGGGTACAACGTTTCGAATAAAACTCCCCCTAACGAAAAACTAAGCGACACCGCCTCGAAGCACAAAGGGAGAAAAGCCTCCCTATGGACAAAAAGCGACTCGAAACTCTTTCCTCTTGCTAAGAATACGCAGCATAGAAGTCTTGCCATCTCAAAGATAAAGAGTATGCCTGCCCGACAATTCTTTCTTTTCCTATTGAGAAAAACTTATCCTCTCTGCTCTCTTATATCAGTTCAATAAGGGAGTAAAACCCCCATTCTACCTCTTTAGAAACTGCATTTTACAGCTAAAAAAGTGGCTTTTATCGTGAGCAATTTTCTATTTTCAATCTACATATATGTATATTTAGATTGCGTTTATATATATCCAGATTGCATATATGTATATTCAATCTGAATATAAAGAATTATACACGATCAAAAAGAAAATTCGTGGTACAAAAACATTAAAATACACCAGTGTATTGAGCAAGTCCAAGTCTCGAAAGGAAAGAATAGATGGGGAATTATGGAGAGGTCTCATAACAACATTGCCCCTACTCTATAATAATATAGAATAGGGGCAAACGCTACAAAACGTATCAACTACCTA
The DNA here is from genome assembly GCF_900167105.1 of Porphyromonas circumdentaria. GTDB lineage: Bacteria > Bacteroidota > Bacteroidia > Bacteroidales > Porphyromonadaceae > Porphyromonas > Porphyromonas circumdentaria. The sequence goes on from NZ_FUXE01000005.1 coordinate 92,899, forward strand.
TTTACAGCTCTTCTCCTAATCAATGTTTTACGAGAAACTTAGAAATATACTCTCCACGCTCTACTTTTGCCTTGATAACATAAGAGCCTTCTACCCAATTAGATGTATCAATAGAGGAGAGCCCTTGAAGTTGACAAACAAAATCTCCATTTAGAGTAAAAACAAAAGCCTCTAAATAATTACCATCAATATATACCACCCTATCGGCAACTGTCGGATAAACCAATATCCTCTCCTCTCTTGCTAAGACCTCTACCGTCGGAAGATCCTTTTCTCCATCGGTCATAATCCACTGTTTAGCATTAGCCTTGACACTAAGCTCTGGAGCATATTTATTTGTCTCCTCTTCATTGGGGAAGTCGGCCTTATTGGTATAGACAATCATTCCCTTTTCATCTGCCGTTGCGGTTGGGAGTGTCTCAATCATTTTCAGAGCCTTTTCTACGGAGAATTTATTGAATGATATATCGACAAGTCTCAAACTATTACAGCCCGTAAAATCAAGTTGCTCAATATTATTGTGATTAAGGTCAATACCCTGCAAAAGTTGGCAACCAGAGGTCTTAACCGTGGTTAATGCATTAAAAGCAGCAGAAACAGACTCCAACTTTTTAAGCTGAGAAAGGTCGAGCAGAGAGAGTTTATTATCTCCACAACTCAAAACATTAAGCTCTGGAGTATGAGAGAGATCTATTTGTCCCATCTCGTTGGTAAAACAGTAGAGCTCTTTAAGATTGGGGCACATGGTTACATTCAAAGCCTTTAACTTATTGATGCTAAGGTTAATACTTTCCAACTTCTTATTTTCCGAGAGGTTAATTTCTTCCAGAGAGTTTTCCTTAAGATCTAGCTCCTTAAGTTCGCTATTTTTAGATAAATCAATAGAGGAAAATCTATTGTCAGATGCACTCAGTTCGATCAGTTTAGTCAGTTTAGCAAGCTCCAATGTTTGTAGTCTATTGCGCTTACAGTAGAGCTTCTCTATATTTGCATTCTCCGAAAGGTGCAAGGAAGTAAGACTGTTTTGATCGACAGAGAGTGCTTTGAGGGCAGGAGCTTTAGCCAGACTAATGGTAGACAATCCATTGAACGAAGCATTTAACTCCTCTAGTTTGGGGAGTTCTCCGAGGATAAAATTAGTAATCTCGTTCTCCATGAAATAAAGGTATCTCAGCTCGTTACAACCTGCCACATCGAGTTGTGTAAGCTTGTTCTGACTACAGTCGAGCAACTCTATTTTATCGGCAGAAGAGCAATCAATCGTCGTAATCTTATTACTCTTACAATCGATGGCCAGCAGGCCCCCTTCTATGGTTATAAATTGGTCTTTTGCCGTTGTTTTAAGACTTATCGGTGTTAGTTTCGTAAGCTCTTTAGAGACCGTATACTTTTTGGGTTCCTCCTCTCCGATAGCAATCGTTATTTTATCTTCGACCCCAGCAAGACGTAGCAATACATTGCTTCCCGCCTCTGCGCCTATTTTCATTACAAAGCGAGGCTTTACATCGACAGGCCCAACGTCGAGAATCCACCCCTTAGCAATAGCCTCTTTGAGGTGTGCCGTAGCGACGTTAGGATTACCCTCTACTAAAAACTTTTTCTTCCATGCTTTTTCAAAATCCAATACATGTACCTCTGTTACGTTAGGTAGTTTTTCGATGATACTATTTATCTGAGCAACAGGGATATTGTTATGCTGGATATGACAGGCATAGAGTGCTTTGCAGTTTGTGGGAAGGAGTAAACTTGTGAGCAAGTTGTCATGGGCACGAAGGTCTCGAAGGGCTACATTGGAACTAAGATCAAGTGTAGTGAGCTTATTATTTTGGCATTCAAGTTTTCCCAGTTTAACAAGTCCAGCCAAACCAAGAGAAGTAAGTTCATTGTTTTCTACAGCAAGAGAAGCTATTTCTGCAAAGCCCTCAAGGTTAAGTTCTGTAAGCAAATTATCATTTGCAGAGAGGGCTAGCAGGGCAGGACAATTTACAAGAGTGAGTTTTTTAAGTTGATTGCTTCCCACACTGACGTTTTGAAGTACCCCCATATCTTTTAATTCCAACTCTTGGAGGCGATTGTTAACCAAGTCTATCGAAATAAGTTTCTGCAACCCCGTAATCTTTAGCTCTGTCAACAAATTCTTCCTCGCAGTAACGCTTGAAAGCTCCACGAGAGCACTAAGGTCAATAGAAGTAAGTTTGTTATTGGCAATCGATAGATTTTTCAAAGCCGTATTGTCAGGGGCAAAGTTCCCTGCCAACAGGTTATCATCAAGAGAAATTTCTGTGAGTACAAAACAGTTTGAGAGATCTATACTCGTAAGCTGATTATTTGAAAGAAGAACACTGCCCAACTTTCTCCCCTTACTTAAGTCAATCGATGTAAGCTGATTATTTGACGCATTAAGAGACGTCAACTTAGAAGCCTCTGTCAAATCCAACGTCTTAAGTGCTCCATTGGAACAGTCAAGAGAGAGCAGTTCGGTAGCATCCAGCACTTCGAGTTCTGTCAACTGGGCTTTGTCGAACTTTATCCCCTGTATATTTGTCCCATATATCCTTACCTCTTCCTTGTGATCGGTGCTGTAAACAGGATTAGGATAGGTGTAAGTCCCTGCCGTGTATTTCTTCTTAATACCGCTCCCCCAATCGACGTAAAACTCCCCATTGGGAGAGCTTACCTCAAAGTAAAGCATCTGTTTAGAAGCAATAGAAGTCTTAAAACGGAATGCAAGCACATCTTGTGGCGACTGTGCTAAAACTGTGACAAATGCAAATAATGTCAGCAGTGAAAACAGTAAATTTTTTTTCATGATACATAGAATTATGTTTTTTTTCACTACGAGACAAATAGAAAGCTCTTCTCTCTATTTTCCTCTTCATCGGTGACGAAAGTAAACATTAAATTCCCTAAAGCAAAATAGGACTAAAACGAAATTAAAAAGAAAAAAATCAGATTATTAATTAAGGATTAAGGGTATAATAAAAACAAACGACCCACACTATAATCCCTTATTCCACTATCAAATTAAGAAAACAAAAAAAAAATCCCGCAATGAACAACAAACAAAACGCACAATAATTGATATTTATTTATATATTTGCAAAAACAAGAGGTAATTTCCTTGTAAATCTTGTCTTAGTAATACCAATAAACTCAAGGGAATACTCCTGAATATTAGAGAATTATATTATCAACATTAATAGAAAAAATAATTATGGTACAGAAAATAAACTCTCAAAGAAGTCTTCGTCGTGAAAGAGACTGTAAGGTTCATTTTAGATTAGGGGAAAATAAGGGTCTTGCTTCCATAAAAGTTTGCGGTTATCCTGAGTTGAAAAGAATTTATCCTCGTGTTGAATGGGTCTCAGGAAGAAGAAGGTGGCGGGAAATCTTTTATCCCAACAAGAAGATAAAAAATCCACCTCTTATTTTTGGAGGGTGGTTTTACCTAAAGGCAATAGAAGGAATCGAAAAGAATCTACTTACTTCTATCATAATAAATGAGAAACACATTAGAAATAGAAAAAACAAATCCTATATCAAGCCTTTTTCAGAAAAGTGGGTTGTAGGGATTTATTTCCCAAAAGGCAAAGATACTTTTAAGGACAAATTCGACGAAAAATTAGCTGATCTCATAGGACCTCGCCCAAATATAGATATTGATCCTTATTTCCCATGGGGCATAATTATACCTCGTCTCTTGTATCGACCTGATATTCGAAAGGAGAAAGGTCTGATTTTCCTTTCACCGCAAAAAAACTACCTAAATGCAAAAAAACAAATCTAAGAGAAAAATAAGATTTTTCAATCCCTCCTTTCTAAAAGGAGTAGGATTATTGCTCACCTATCGCTGTAATGTCTCTTGCGCTCATTGTTTAGTACAAGCGAGTCCTCATCGTAAAGAATGGATGAAAGAAGAGGATGTTAAAACTTGGTTAAAGGAACTAAGAGAGTATCGTAACGGGCATATCGAGCTTATTGCTATAACAGGAGGAGAACCTTTTTACGATTTCGCCTTACTCCAGTCAGTTTCTTCGTATGCTCACGAGTTAGGTTTTATTGTAACCGTTGTGAGCAACGCTTTTTGGGCTTCTTCTGAAGAAAAAGCATTAGAAGTTTTACAAAAACTCCCTTCAATAGATGTATTAGCCGTAAGTACCGATCAATACCATTTACCATTTATTCCCATAGAGTATATTCGCAATGCCGTAAAAGCTGCCCAACAAATAGATCTTCATATAGAAGTTTCATTAGCTACAGAAAACAAAGAATCCATCGAGTATAAAAAGCTATTAGAAGAAGTATATTCATTCATATCTAAGGAAAATGTCAACGAAGCAATCACCATTCCCGTAGGCCGTGCAGCCTCCGAGATAAGAATGGACAATTGGGATACGACCTCGGAGGTTTTGAATGTTCCTTGCAGAATGGCAAGCTTCCCTGTAATTTTGCCCTCTGGTAAAATAAGTCCCTGTGTTGGCCCTTTAATGACACTATCAGAAGACCACGCCTTAATGCTGGGCAACCTCCGCAAAGAATCTGTAAAAGATATTTTTGATAGAGCTGAAAAAAATATCCTATTACAAACGATACGAACAATTGGTTTTGCAGGTATCTCTCTACTATTTGAAAAACACGGCTATAAGGAAAAACTTCCTCAACGTATCGTAAGTGGGTCTATCTGTGATTTTTGTTATAAGATGATTTCTAATCCACAGCTTACAGAAATCCTACAAGAACTCATCCCCAAAGAAAAGAGCATTGAATACTATGCAACTTTACTGAGAGCTCAATACTACGGAGAAAAACCATCTAAAATCAAACACCTAAAATAGTGTCCAATAAAAAAGGGGGTGATTTATCTCACCCCCTTTCTCTCATATTCTAAGCAAAATCTTTTGCCTCATTCATTCAGTAAAAGCCTCTTCTTTCGTTACATTTTGTGCCATATACTCGGCATCATGTCCAGTTTGTTCTTTTTCCTTTTGGCTTGATTCATAAACCTCTCTGGGCATAACAACCATATGGTCAAACTTACGCATACCAGTACCAGCAGGAATAAGGTGTCCGCAAATTACGTTCTCTTTCAAACCTAAGAGGTAATCGACCTTACCATTTATCGCAGCATCATTAAGCACTTTTGTCGTTTCTTGGAATGAAGCCGCAGACATAAAGCTCTTGGTCTGAAGAGCCGCACGAGTAATACCTTGAAGCACCTGACAGCTTGTAGCGGGAATTGTATCGCGCACCTGCATCGGCTGTAAGCCTCGGCGAACAAGAGAACTGTTCTCGTCGCGTACCTGAGGGGCTGTTAAGATAGCACCAGGCCGATAAGTGGTAGAGTCTCCTGCATCCAATATAACTTGCTTACCCCACAAACGATCATTCTCTTCGGCCACATCCTGTTTATCGACCATCTGACGCTCAAGGAAGAGAGAATCACCAGGATCCAAAATCTCAACCTTTCTCATCATCTGACGAACAATCACCTCAAAGTGTTTATCGTTAATCGTTACATTCTGCTTGCGATACACTCCCTGAATTTCATTTACAATGTATTCTTGCAGAGCCGTAGGTCCCTTAATCGCCAAAATATCGGCAGGAGTAATAGCACCGTCACAGAGAGGAGTTCCTGCACGTACCATATCTTCGTCCTGTACAAGAAGGTGTTTAGTAATAGGGACTAAATACTTGCGTTCCTCTCCCAGTCGTGTAGTAACGATTACCTCTCTATTATTACGCTTTAGTTTACCAATAGTAACTATACCGTCAATCTCTGATAGGATGGCAGGATTGGAAGGATTACGAGCCTCGAAAAGCTCTTGCACACGAGGAAGACCTCCCGTAATATCACCAGCACTCGCCAAAACGCGTGGTATCTTATAAAGGTGATCTCCCTGTCTCACCATTATATCCTTTTTCTTAGGGTCATGCATTAAGTGACAGTTAGTAGGCAAAGAGTAAGAGCGTAACGTATTGCCCTCTTCATCTTTAATAGTAAGGGTAGGAACTAAACGGTGATCCTTGGACTCGGTAACCATAATATCTTGGTAACCAGACATGGCATCAACCGTAGTCTTGTAAGAGATATTTTCTTCCAATCCCTCAAAGACGAGACGACCATCCTTCTCGGCAATAAACACCGTGTTAAAAGAATCCCACTCAGCTAACTTATCGCCTTCTTTTACCGTATCTCCCTTCTTGTAATAGATAATAGAACCGTAAGGCAAAGAGTACTTCTTGATAATTTGTCCCGTCTCTTCGTTAAGAATGTAGATTTCAGACTCGCGACTTGTTACGACTGAGTGACCTTTCTCTACAAGTTCCACAACGCGAAGGTCAAAGCTGTAATCGATAACACCTGTGCCCTCTTTTACTACGATTTCTCGGTTGGTGTTCTCACTACTTGCAACCCCCCCTGCATGGAATGTACGAAGTGTTAACTGTGTACCAGGCTCTCCAATGGATTGAGCTGCAATAACTCCTACAACTTCGCCCTGCTGAACCAAACGATTGGTTGCCAAGTTACGACCATAACATTTGGCACAAACACCAGTCTTAGAATCACAGGTCAACACAGAACGTATTTCTACATTCTTAATGTGAGCCGCTTCAATTTCTTCTGCTTGTTTTTCACGAATTTCTTCACCCGCTGCAACAATAAGACGTCTATTAGGATCACGCAAATCGGTAGTTGTATAGATATCACGCAAAGAAGTGCGACCAACAATACGGCTGGAAAGAGATGCAACAACAACGTCGTTTTCATCTACAACTTCCGACACCTCGATCCCTCTCAAAGTTCCGCAGTCTACTTCATTGATAATTACATCATGGGAAACATCTACCAAACGACGTGTCAAGTATCCTGCATCGGCAGTCTTCAAAGCGGTATCAGCAAGCCCCTTACGAGCACCGTGGGTTGAAATAAAGTACTCCAAAACAGAAAGTCCCTCAAGGAAGTTCGAGGTAATTGGGTTTTCAATAACGGCACCTCCCTCAGAACCACTCTTTTGAGGTTTAGCCATCAAACCACGCAAGGCAGCCAACTGACGAATCTGTTCCTTAGAACCACGCGCCCCAGAGTCGAGCATCATATAAATACTATTGAAGCCGTCCTTGTCTGTTTTGAAACGCTCCATCACGAGGCTGGACAGATAGTCTGTAGTTTTAGACCAAAGCTCTACAATTTTATGGTAACGAGTCTGATTATCCAAAGCCCCGCTAAGATTTTCGAAGACGATCTCGTCCGCTTTTTCGGTAGTTTCCCTAATAATCGTTTCCTTTTCTTCGGGTACAAGTACATCTTGTAAGTTGAAAGACAAGCCTCCCAAGAAAGCCATACGATAACCCAAGTTCTTTATATCATCGAGAAATTGAGCAGTACGTGCCACACCACAAACCTTCAAAACCTTCTTAATAATCTTCTTAAGAGAGCCCTTACCCAACAACTCATTGACAAAACCTACCTCTAAAGGTACTAAGTCATTAAACATTAGACGACCTACCGAAGTTTCAACAAGTCCCCGTTGAGGTTCTCCATTCTCTACCGTAGCATTAGGCACATAAACCTTGATAGGCTTATGTATGTCTATACATCCATTGTCATAGGCAATATATGCCTCTTCTGAACTATAATAAACAGTCTCTATACGCTTCTTCTCGGCTACCTTTTTGGCTATAGCAAGCTCTTTTTCATCAAGGCTACGGAATTTAGAGATATAATACAAACCAAGTACCATGTCTTGAGAAGGCACAGTAATAGGCTCTCCACTTGCAGGGTTAAGAATATTGTGAGAAGCCAACATCAACAATTGAGCCTCAGTGATGGCCTCATTACCCAATGGGAGATGCACTGCCATTTGGTCTCCGTCAAAGTCGGCATTAAACGCTGCACATGAAAGAGGAGGTAATTGAATCGCTTTGCCCTCAATCAGCTTTGGCTGGAAGGCCTGAATACCCAAACGGTGAAGTGTAGGAGCACGGTTTAATAGTACAGGGTGCCCTTTTATAACATTTTCGAGGATTTCCCAGACCATCGCATCCTGACGACGATCGACCATCTTCTTTGCACTCTTTTCCGTTTTTACAATACCACGTTCGATAAGCTTGCGCATCACAAAAGGTTTGTAAAGCTCTGCTGCCATATCTTTTGGCAACCCACACTCATTCATTTTAAGTTCGGGACCAACGACAATCACAGAACGAGCAGAATAGTCGACACGCTTTCCTAAAAGGTTTTGACGGAAACGTCCTTGTTTACCCTTCAAACTGTCTGAAAGAGATTTCAGTGCTCGTCCACTATCACTCTTCAAAGCACTTGCCTTTCGAGAGTTGTCAAATAGAGCATCTACAGCCTCCTGAAGCATACGCTTTTCATTACGTTTGATAACCTCTGGAGCATCTGCCTCAATCATTCGAGCTAAACGATTATTTCTCGTAATAACACGGATATAGAGGTCGTTCAAATCTGATGTTGCAAAACGCCCTCCATCCAAAGGCATAAGAGGTCGCAAATCGGGAGGAATTACAGGCACTACTTTCAAAACCATCCACTCTGGACGATTCACATCTTTGGATGCACGAAAAGCCTCGACAACGGGCAATCTCTTAAGAGCATCAGCACGACGCTGTTGAGAGGTTTCAGTTTGAGCCTTGTGACGAAGTTCATCTGCCAAAGCATCAAGATCTAAATTTGCCAGCATATCATAAATAGCCTCAGCCCCAGATTTTGCAATAAACTTATTAGGGTCAGAATTATCCAACGATTCATTTCCAGCATGTTTGTCATAGAGACGAGAAACAAAATTCTCATAAACATCATTGGAAATCAAATCTCCCTTGGAGACATAAAGAGGTCTATTAGATTCGTCTTTTGCTGCAGGATCTATACCCTCAGGGCATTGAAAAACTCCTGGTTGCAAAACGACGTAAGAATCATAATAAATGATTGAGTCCAAGCTCTTCGAAGAAAGTCCCAACAAATAGGCAATCTTATTAGGAGTAGAGCGAGAATACCACACATGTACCACAGGCACCTGCAAGGCGATATGACCCATACGCTCCCTACGCACCATCTTTTGAGTTACCTCCACCCCACAGCGGTCACAAGTTATCCCCCTATACTTGTTGCCTTTGTATTTTCCACAATGACACTCGTAGTCCTTTACAGGTCCAAAAATACGTTCACAGTAAAGGCCATCACGCTCTGGTTTGAGGGTACGATAACTTACCGTCTCATGCTTGGTAACTTCTCCGTAAGAATTCTCTATAATCTCTTCTGGAGAGGCTAAAGATATCTTGATCTTGGAGAAATTACTATTTATCTTATTATCCTTTTTAAAAGCCATATAAAAGTAAGCTGACTTGAACTTTTTGTTAATCTAACTTGAGACTGAGACCTAAACCTTTCAGCTCGTGGATAAGTACGTTTAGAGATTCGGGGACGCCTGGAGTCGGCATAGGAAGCCCCTTGACAATAGCCTCGTAAGCCTTAGAACGTCCAATTGTATCATCACTCTTTATAGTCAATATTTCTTGGAGTATGTGCGCGGCTCCAAAAGCTTCCAGAGCCCAAACTTCCATTTCCCCGAAACGTTGACCTCCGAAATGAGCTTTACCTCCAAGAGGTTGTTGTGTTACTAACGAGTAAGGACCAATAGAGCGAGCATGCATCTTATCGTCAACCATGTGCCCTAACTTCAAGAAGTAGGTAACCCCAACTGTCGCCTCCTGATCAAAACGCTCACCAGTACCACCATCATACAAAACAGTTTTACCACTTTTAGGTAGCCCAGCAGCCTCTAATTCTTTTTCTATATCCTCTAACTTAACCCCATCAAAAATAGGCGAAGCATAACGCTTGTTCAACTTTCGACCTGCACGAGCCAAAATAGCCTCGAATAGCTGTCCCAAGTTCATACGAGAGGGTACACCTAAGGGGTTAAGACAAATGTCTACAGGCGTACCATCTTCAAGGAATGGCATATCTTCTTGGCGAACAATCTTAGAAACAATCCCCTTATTTCCGTGACGTCCCGCCATCTTATCTCCCACTTGTATTTTACGTTTTTTGGCAATATACACTTTCGCCATTTGTACAATGCCACTTGGGAGCTCATCACCGATTGTTTCGTCTTGTTTACGACGTCTTAAATCGGCTTCTATTTCTTTATACTTGCGAATATAGTTTCTCAACAATCGAGAGATCAAAACATTCTTACTCTCATCTTCTGTCCAGTTCGAAGGAACGACTTCTGTAAGATTTAGAGTCTCAATAATTTGCTTAGAAAAGTCTGTACCAGGTTTAATGTAAATCTCTCCTGTATAGTTACATACTTGATTGGCCTTTTGTCCTTTTGTTAGATGCAACAACTTCTCATCGCAAATAGCTCTCAATTTAGCCTGTTTGAGACCAAACTCTGCATCCAATCTTTCTGTGATTTCCTTGACATCCTTGCGAGACTTTGCAACCATGCTTTTTGAGAAAAGCTTCGTGTCAATTACTACTCCCTTCAATGATGGATGTGCTCTCAAAGAAGCATCCTTTACATCTCCTGCTTTGTCTCCAAAGATGGCACGTAATAGACGCTCTTCTGGGGTAGGATCTGTCTCTCCCTTAGGAGTAATCTTTCCTACCAATATATCGTCTGGAACGATGTGCGCCCCGATACGAACAACACCATTAGGTCCTAAGTCCTTAGTAGCATCTTCACTAACATTAGGAATATCACTGGTCAACTCTTCGAGCCCTCGTTTCGTCTCCCTTACTTCAAGAATGTATTCATCCACATGAACAGAGGTAAAGAAGTCTTCACGAACAATACGCTCATTCAAAACTATCGCATCCTCATAGTTATAGCCCTTCCAAGGCATGTAAGCCACAAGAATATTTCTACCAAGAGCTAACTCCCCTCCCTGAGTTGCATAACCCTCTGTTAAAACTTGTCCAGCCTCAACACGCTCTCCGACACGACAAATAGGCTTCAAGTCTATTGTCGTACTCTGATTGGTCTTTCTATACTTAGGAAGGGTATAGGTTACAATAGGATCTTCGAAGGAAACAAATTGTTCCTCTTCGGTATTGTCATAGCGTACCTTTATGCAGATAGCGTCTACGTAAACAACCTCTCCACTGCCTTCTGCCATAATCTGAGTACGCGAATCCTTTACCAGCTTACGCTCAATACCAGTTCCTACAATCGGAGCCTCTGGCTGTATCAAAGGAACAGCTTGACGCATCATGTTAGATCCCATCAAAGCACGGTTAGCATCGTCATGCTCCAAGAAAGGAATCAAAGATGCCGCGATAGATGCAATCTGAGAAGGCGATACATCCATAAGATTCACCTTATTAGGAGCAATTACAGGGAAATCTGCAGCAAAACGAGCCTTTACACGGTCTCTTATGAAGTAACCGTCATCAGTAATAGGGGCGTTTCCTTGAGCTACGTTCATCTCTTCCTCATCGTCGGCAGTGTAGTATTTCAAAGCCTCATCCGAGAAATCAACACGACCGTTTTCGACACGACGGTAAGGAGTTTCAATGAACCCCATATCATTAATCTTTGCGTAAACACAAAGAGAAGAAATCAATCCAATATTTGGTCCTTCAGGAGTTTCAATAGGACAAAGACGTCCGTAGTGAGTATAGTGTACGTCTCGCACGGCAAAACCAGCACGTTCTCGAGTCAATCCTCCAGGACCTAAAGCAGACAAACGTCTCTTATGAGTTATTTCTGCAAGCGGGTTGGTCTGATCCATGAATTGAGACAACTGGTTCGTTCCAAAGAAAGAACTTACCACTGATGATATTGTTTTTGCATTCACCAAATCAATAGGTGTAAAAACTTCATTGTCTCGAACATTCATTCTTTCTCGAACAGTTCGAGCCATACGAGCCAATCCAACCCCAAACTGAGCATACAACTGCTCTCCTACAGTACGCACACGACGGTTAGACAAATGGTCAATATCGTCCACAACAGCACTTGAGCCCACTAAATCTATTAAGTAGCGTACAATAGCAATAATATCTTCCTTGGTTAAAACCTTAACAGACAAGTCAATATCTAAACCAAGTTTATTGTTAATACGATAACGACCAACATCTCCAAGGTCGTAGCGTCTATCAGAGAAAAAGAGATTGTTAAAAGCCTCTTTTGCAGACTCCTCATCTGGAGCCTCTGTGGTTCTCTGCAATTGATAAATATACTTCCACGCCTCAATATCAGAGCTACAACTATCTCGACGAAGAGTATTAGAAATCATAACGCTTGCAGCAGAGGCATCTCCCTCCTGATGCAGCATCAATGTCTTCTCTCCCTTTTCTAAAATAACAGGGATAGTCTCCTCATTTAGCTCAGTATCACGTTCTAAAAGGACATTGTAACGAAGAGTAGAAGCAACTTCTCCCGCAGAAGCATCTATACTTACATCCTCATAAAAATTATCCATTACTCGCTGAGCCAAACGGCGCCCTTTATACTGATAAATGGTATTAGGATCTACCTCAATCTCTTCTGCCAAAGAAAGAGCCTTTAATATGTCATAGTCCGATACACAACCTACAGCACGCAAAAGTGTTGTTATAGGGAGTTTTTTCTTACGATCAATGTATGCATATAAAACATCACTGGCATCTGTAGCAAACTCAATCCAGGCTCCCTTAAAAGGAATTATACGTGCAGAATAGCTGCGAACCCCTGTTGCCAGAGTTGTAGAGCTAAAAAACACTCCAGGAGATCTATGAAGTTGAGAAACGACAACGCGCTCTGCCCCATTAATGACAAAAGTCCCACTTGCCGTCATATAGGGTATAGCCCCTAAATAAACCTCTTGAACAAGATCCTCAAAATCTGTATGCTCAGGATCATTACAAGAAAGTTTTAATTTGGCTTTTAATGGGACACTATAGGTAAGTCCTCTGCTAATACATTCTTCAACAGAATACTTAGGAGGATCTACATAATAGTCTATAAACTCTAAAGTAAAACTATTTCGAGTATCTTTTATTGGGAAGTTCTCAGAGAAAACTTTGTATAAGCCTTCTTGTTTACGGCTCTCAGCAGGCGTATCAAGCTGAAAAAAGTCTTGAAACGATTTTAGTTGTACTTCCAGAAAATCGGGATAAGGAAGCGAGCTCTTTATCTTAGAGAAGCTCTCTCTATTAATTAAGATAGAGTTGTCCATCTATTAGGCAGTTAGTTAAATACAACGAGAGGGAAAAAGACACGAAAAGGTTAAGAACTCTATTAAATAGAGTTCTCAACCGTAAACACCTGATTAACAGGTGGAAAGAATTTATTTAAGTTCTACTTCTGCACCAGCTTCTTCCAATGCAGCCTTCATTGCATCGGCAGTCGCTTTATCTACACCTTCTTTAAGTGTAGCAGGAACAGCATCTACAATATCTTTAGCTTCTTTCAAACCAAGACCACAGTGTTCCTTAACAGCTTTTACTACCTGCAACTTAGCTGAACCAAAGCTCTTGAGTACTACATCAAAAGATGTTTTTTCTTCAGCTTCAGCAGCAGCGGCTGCACCTGGAGCGGCAGCTACTGCGACAGCAGCTGCTGCAGGTTCAATTCCATATTCTTCCTTAAGGATGGTAGCCAATTCACTTACTTCTTTAACGGTAAGATTTACGAGTTGTTCAGCGATAGCTTTAATATCTGCCATTGTTTTGTATGATTTAATCGTTTAAATTCTTGGATAATTATCTTTCTTCCAGTGTTTTCAAAACACCATGAATGGTCTGTCCTGCTGACTGAAGAGCCGATAAGACATTCTTAGCAGGAGATTGAAGAAGAGCAAGTACATCGGCAACAAGTTCCTCTTTGCTCTTGATAGAAATAAGAGCATCAAGATGTTGAGGCCCAACATAAAAGCTTTCTTGAGCATACACAGCTTTCAATGCAGGTTTTCCAAGTTCTTTGTTCGCCTTTGTAAACTCCTTAATAATTTTAGCTGGAGCATTAGCGACCTCACAGAACATAACTGCCGTATTGCCCTTTAATGATTGGTAAAGCTCAGAATAGTCTGTATCGCTATTTGACAAAGCCTTACGGAAAAGAGTATTTTTTACGACAACCAATTTCACTCCCTGCTTATTGCAATCTCGGCGAAGTTCTGCTGTTTTTACTGCATCCATCGCCTCAATATCTACGAGGTAGAAATGAGGATATTGAGCAATATAGTTAGAGATTTTCTCAACTACGGTATTTTTAACTTCCTTTCTCATGATAAAAATCTAATTAGAAATCTACAGATTTTGGATCTATTTTAATACCTGCACTCATAGTGCTTGAGATGTGAATACTCTTAAGATAGGTTCCTTTTGCAGAAGAAGGTTTCAAACGAATAATCGTATTGATAAACTCTCTTGCGTTTTCCTGAATTTGCTTAGGATCGAAAGAAACCTTACCAATAGATGTATGAATAATACCTGTTTTATCGACCTTGAAATCTATTTTACCAGACTTCACTTCTCGAACAGCATTACCTACCTCATTGGTAACTGTACCACTCTTAGGGTTAGGCATCAAACCACGAGGTCCTAAAACACGTCCCAGGGCTCCGATTTTACCCATGACAGACGGCATTGTAATAATTACATCGATATCTGTCCACCCACCTTTGATTTTCTCAATATACTCATCCATTCCCACATAATCAGCTCCTGCTTCTTTAGCCTCTGCCTCCTTATCTGGGGTACACAATGCGAGAACACGTACTTCCTTACCTGTTCCATGGGGTAAGGTAACAACTCCACGAACCATCTGATTGGCTTTACGAGGATCGACTCCCAAACGAATATCAATATCTACAGAAGCATTGAAAGTCGTAAAAGAGATCTCCTTAACCAAAGAGGATGCTTCCTCTAGAGAATAAAACTTTCCGGGTTCAATCTTTTCTGCAGCTAACTTCTGTTTTTTTGTTAGTTTACTCATGTCTTTGAAAATTTATTTATTCCGGAAATTCTCCTTTAACAGCAATACCCATACTGCGAGCTGTACCAGCTACCATTTTCATAGCAGCCTCGACAGAAAAACAGTTTAGGTCTGACATTTTATCCTGAGCTATTGTCTTTACTTGTTCCCAAGTAATCTCGGCAATCTTATTTCTATTAGGTTCTGCAGAACCACTCTTTGCCTTCGTCACTTCAAGTAATTGAATAGCCACAGGTGGAGTTTTTACAATAAAGTCAAAAGACTTATCGGCATAGTAAGTAATCACAACAGGGAGTACCTTACCAGCCTTGTCTTGTGTCCTGGCATTGAATTGCTTGCAAAACTCCATGATGTTAATCCCTTTAGCTCCGAGAGCGGGGCCAACTGGAGGTGAAGGGTTTGCAGCTCCACCTTTTATCTGTAATTTAATCTGTCCAGCAATTTCTTTAGCCATTTCTTTTAGTCATTATATAATGAACAAAACATTGATACACATAGTCGAAAAAATCTCCCTCTATTAAAAAAGAAGCAAAAGGGAAACTCTCAAGAAAGCATCCGTAACAACACTATTCCTTCTCAACCTGTATATAAGCAAGCTCTAGTGGAGACTTTCTTCCAAAAATCTTCACCATCACCTTGAGCTTTTTCTTATCTTCATAAATTTCTTCTATCACAGCAGAAAATCCTACAAAAGGACCATCTACAATCTTAACGCTCTCCCCGACCATGAAAGAAACATCATAAGTACCTTCCTGCTCGCTTTCCAAATCAACCCGACGCAACAATTTATTCACATCTGCGGTACTCAATGGTTCTGGAGTGCTATTCCCGAGAAAGCCGACTACATCTGGATAACGACGCAATTCGTCTTGCAGTTCAGGATTCAAAATCGCCTCAATTAAAACATAACCAGGCATATAAGGACGCTCTATAATAACCTTTTTAGAGCCTCTTTGAGTCATTACTTTCTCGGTAGGAACTATAATTTGAAAAAGCCTCTCCGCAAAGAGAGAAGAACCAGACCTTGAAATTTCTCGCTCTAAGGCCTCCTTCACCTTCTTCTCTTTCCCAGAAAGAGTTCGAAGAACATAAAAACGCCTCTCAGACTTTATATTGTTTTCCATAAACATCAATAGAAATACGAAGAGCTCTAAATCGCTTCAAATCTGAAGAGAGGGCTTAAATTATCCAGCTATAGATAAGATTCATGCCAGCCTCAAAGACAGTATCAACGACAAAAATACACAATGCAATAATTACAGAAGCCACCATAACCACCACTGCACTATTTGTCAACTCTTTGCGAGTTGGCCAAGAAACCTTATGCATCAATTCCACATAAGAATCCTTTATACTCTTACCTATTCTTGCAAAAAAATTCATAGTTCCATCTATATTGCACGGGTTGAGAGACTCGAACTCCCGACACTCGGTTTTGGAGACCGATGCTCTACCAACTGAGCTAAACCCGTATGTAGAGAGGTGTAGGTTTACACCCCTCTATTTTTTATAATCAATCTTCGATAAGTTCTGTAATCTGACCTGCACCTACAGTACGTCCACCCTCACGGATAGCAAAACGGAGACCTACACTACAAGCAACAGGAGTAATCAACTTAACATCGATAGTTACGTTATCACCAGGCATTACCATTTCAGTTCCTTCTGGAAGATCAATTTCTCCCGTAACGTCAAGTGTACGGATGTAGAATTGAGGACGATAGTGACGCATAAATGGAGTATGACGACCGCCTTCTTCTTTCTTCAAGATATAAACCTCTGCCTTGAAGTGGCTGTGAGGCTTAACCTGACCAGGATGAGCCAATACCATACCACGCTTAATTTCATCCTTATCAATACCACGGAGAAGGAGACCTACGTTATCACCAGCCTCCCCTTCATCAAGAAGCTTGCGGAACATTTCCACACCAGTAACAACAGTCTTACGACCTTCTGCACCGAGCCCTATAAGCTGAACTTCATCATTAACATGAATACGCCCAGTTTCGATACGACCTGTAGCAACAGTACCACGACCTGTAATAGAGAACACGTCTTCAACTGGCATAAGGAATGGCTTATCAACATCACGGGGTGGGAGAAGAATCCACTCATCTACCGCATCCATCAATTCCATAACCTTAGCAACCCACTGAGGATCTCCGTTCAATGCACCAAGAGCAGAACCACGGATAACAGGAGTATTATCGCCATCATATTGATAGAAGCTGAGAAGCTCGCGCATATCCATCTCAACAAGCTCAAGCATTTCTTCATCTTCAACAAGGTCACACTTATTCATAAACACAACAATACGAGGCACGTTTACCTGACGAGCAAGAAGAATGTGCTCACGTGTTTGAGGCATAGGACCATCTGTTGCAGCCACCACGATAATGGCACCGTCCATCTGAGCAGCACCTGTAACCATGTTCTTAACGTAATCGGCGTGACCAGGACAGTCAACGTGTGCATAGTGACGATTCTTTGTTTCGTACTCTACGTGAGATGTATTGATAGTAATACCGCGCTCTTTTTCTTCTGGAGCATTGTCAATAGAGTCGAATGAACGAGCTTCTGAAAGACCAGCGTCAGCCAGAACCTTAGTAATAGCCGCAGTAAGAGTAGTCTTACCATGATCCACGTGACCAATGGTACCGATATTTACGTGCGGCTTCGTTTTGTTAAAATGTTCTTTTGCCATAGCAATCTATAATCTCTATAATCTTAAAATATTTCTTTTTCCAAAGCAAAGAGCACTTACAAAAAAAGCGCATCCTCACTAAAGAGCCTATGTCGGGACTTGAACCCGAGACCTCTTCCTTACCAAGGAAGTGCTCTACCGCTGAGCTACATAGGCAATTGACGCCACGCAAGAAACAGAGGAAAGAGACTCCTTCTTAAGAAACAGGCCGCCCTCTCTCTTTTCCACCGACAACCTCCATAGCTAGAGGCTGAGGCAATATCAGGCGCAAAGGTAGAAACAAAATCCGAACCTACCAAATACTCCTCGAAATAATCAAGGGAGAAAGAGGGCAAAGAGTATCTACTTTAAACGTTCTATTTGTCGTTTAATAGCATCTACTGAGAGATCTACAGCCTCCTCAAAAGTAGAAGAGCTCTTCTCCGCAAACAAATCTGGACCAGCCACCTGAAGGCGAATAGAAGCAACCTTATTTGACTCTCCATCCCCCTTAGGTTCCAACTTCAAAGTAACTTCTGCACCCAATATACCATCGTGCAATCGATCCAAACGATCTAACTTTCTCTGTACAAAAGCCTCTAATTCTTGGCTCAACGTAAAATGTACAGCTTTAACTCTTACGTTCATACTTTTTCCTTTTATTGCCCTTGGATGAGCATCATATACCTTTTTCAACTCTGCCAGTGAGGTGTGCGTATAACGAACAGTAGTAGCAACTTTTGAATGCCCCAACAGCTCCTTAACAGCCATCAGATCGGCCCCCCGATTCAACATCACGGTTGCAAATGTGTGTCGCAACACATGCGGGCTCTGACGAGCAAGTTCAGGAAAGAGACTCAACTTGTGATGGACTACCTCATACACATCCGCCCCCGTTAGAGTTTTATTCCTCAAAGAAACAAAAAAATATTCAGACATTCCAACTTTTTCCCTTCGAAGACACAAATACTGCTCTATTCTTTGCTTCAAAAGAGGGCCAAACGGCACGAAACGCTCCTTGTTTCCTTTTCCCAAAATTTTAAGGGTCATCTTTTGCAAGTCAACATTCACGACCAAAAGCGATACAAGCTCAGAGCGTCGCAATCCTGTATCAAAAAGCATTTCCAAGATAAGCTGATTTCTCACCTGCAAGAAATCCGTTGGATCAAAATCGTTCTGCTCAAGGAGTACTCGCATATCCTTCTCATCCAAGACTGCAGGAAGAGGTTTTACCGCTTTGGGGGCACGAAGGTGAACGGCAGGATTTTTCTTAATTACTTCCACCTTCAAGAGATATCGATAGAAAGACTTCACAGCACTCAATTTCCTTTGTACAGAGGAAGGCTTATACCCCTCTTCAACAAGAGAGGAAAGCCAAGAGCGGATTAAATCTTTGTCCAAGTCGGATGGCAGACAATCTTCTTTCGCAAGAAAAGAACAAAAAAGAAAAAACTGCCTTAAATCGGCCTCGTAACTTTCAATTGTTTTCTCCGACTGATTACGCTCATAACGCAAAAAACTCAAGAAATCCTGCAACCACTCCATAAAATAACTCCTATAAATAAAAAAAAGAAAGACGCCAAAAGACACCTTTCTTTACCTTAACGCATATAAAAGACCTTATGCTTTATGCATTCGCCTCTTCAGCTTGACGGAGAGACTGTACATAAATAGCTTTATCCCTCTTCTTACGCTTAACTTCAGAGGGCTTCATAAAAGCTTGGCGTCTTCTCAACTCACGGATAGCACCTGTTTTATCAAATTTCTTTTTGTAGCGTTTAAGAGCGCGTTCAATATTGTCACCCTCTTTGATTGGAACTATAATCATACCCTAACGTTTTTACTTTATCTCTTTTTATTTCTTATGCTATTCTAAAACTAAAAATATTTCGAACAAAAGGCAAGGCCTTATCACGCAAAACAAGAGCGGTAAACGAGATTCGAACTCGCGACCCTCAGCTTGGGAAGCTGATGCTCTACCAACTGAGCTATTACCGCAGGCACCACTATATCGCCTGCAAAGATATATCTTTTCGACAAAACAAACAAAATCCAATCTATCTCCTACCCATTAGATACATCTTTATAGAGAGAGGAGAGCATACCACAAGCCGCAGCAATATCTTCCCCTCGAGAGGCTCGTATAGTAGTTGGAATACCCGAACGATTCAAAAAATCGCAAAATCTTTGGAGCTGTTTTTCCTCAGAAGAGGGCAGCGAAACGTTAGGTATTTTATGATAGCGAATAAGGTTAATGTGACAATCGAAAGGTTTAACCAATGCCACCAAGGCTCGTGCATGCTCTACATCATCGTTGAGCCCCCCAAAGACGATGTATTCAAAAGTCAGGCGTCGCTGCCCTGAGAAATCGTATTGTTTCAGTGTGTTCAAAGTCTCCCTTATCGGCATACCTTTCTCTACTGGCATCAAAGAGAGACGCTCCTCGGGATAAGGACTATGGAGACTAATCGCCAAATTACACGTGGTCTCTTTTAAGAAACGAGTTAAACCTGGCTCTACGCCTACCGTAGAAAGCGTAATACGTTTCGGGCTCATTGCCCAAGCATCTTTATGAGTTAAGCAATGAATGCTCTTCAGTACGGCATTTACATTATCAAGAGGCTCTCCCATTCCCATATAGACAATATTCGTAATAAGATCTCGCTCTGGGATCGAAAAAAGTTGATTTAATATCTCCGCTTCGGAAAGATGACCATTAAACCCCTGCTTCCCTGTCATGCAAAAGAGGCAATTCATCTTACAGCCTATTTGAGAAGATATACAGAGTGTAGCCCTATCTCCATCGGGAATAAAAACGGCCTCTATATACTTATCTGTAGTAGTTGCAAAAAGATATTTCTTAGTACCATCCTTAGAAGCAAAAAAACTTATGGGAGCCAAAGCACCTACCACTGCGCAAGATGCTAGTAAAGCTCGATGCTTTAGAGAGAGGTTGGTCATCTCTTCAAAAGAGGAGACCTTTTTCTTATAGATCCAATCGGAGAGTTGCTTTCCAGCATAGTGTGGCAATCCGAGTGTAGTAGCCCATTCTGTAAGTTCTTCGGGGAGCATTCCCAGAAGCACTTTCAACTCTTTTTCTTCTCTTTCTTCCATCTACCAACGCCTTATTCTGCAAGCTCGAAAGTCAGCTGACGACGATCTAAATCTGTACGTACAGCACGAACTCTAATAGGGTCGCCCAGGGTAAAGCGACGCCCATAACGACGTCCCACAAGCATAAAATTCTTTTCGTCATACTCGTAATAGTCGTCGTCCAATGACCGTATGGACAAAAGCCCCTCGCAATGGGAGTGATTCAGCTCTACATAAAGCCCCCGCTCGGTTACATGAGAAACAACACCGTCGAAAACCTTTCCCAAACGAGCACTCATATATTCCACCTGCTTGTATTTAATAGACTCTCGCTCGGCCTTTGCCGCCACTTGTTCTTGGTTGGAACAGTGCTGCGCATAGCCTTCGTACTCCTCTTGAGGTAAAGATGCCCCTCCCGAAAAGTAGTGCGTTATCATACGGTGTACCATTAAATCAGGGTAGCGACGAATGGGAGAGGTAAAATGGGTGTAGTAAGGGAAAGCCAATCCATAATGACCTATATTATCTGTACCATACTCTGCCTTTGCCATGGATCGAACTGTAATCATCTGAATCAGAGACTCTTCGGGACGCCCTATACTCTGCTCTATTATCTTAGTTATCCCCTTACGCACATCCGTTTTGCCAGCTAGCAACTTTGCATTATAACCAAATCGAACTATAAAATCTTGCATTACAAGCAATTTATCAGCATTAGGTTCATCATGGACACGGTAGATAAATGTCTTAGTCTTATCCTTTTGCCCCCCCGTAACTCGACCAAACCTCTCTGCTACAGTCCTGTTGGCAAGAAGCATAAACTCCTCTATCAACTCATTGGCTGTACCATGCTCCTTTTGCACCACATCGATCGGTCTACCTTCTTCATCTAAACTAAAAGCAACCTCCTGAGTTTGAAAATTTATCGCTCCTGCCGCAAAACGTTTTTTTCGGAGCTGCTGCGCCAAATGATGAAGCGAAAGAATTGCCTCTACATTATCTCCCTCTTGAGTATCAATAACCCGTTGTGCCTCTTCATAGGTATAGCGTCTATTGCTCTCTATTATAGTCCGCACAATACGCGACTCCAAAACTTTGGCCTCGGCATCAAGCACGAAAATACAAGAATAAGCTAAACGCTCCTCGTTGGGTTTCAGAGAACACAAATCATTACAGAGACACTCGGGAAGCATCGGGATGGTTCTATCTACCAGGTAGATACTTGTCGCCCTACTATAGGCCTCCTTATCTATAATACCGCCCTGCGGTACAAAGTAGCTAACATCTGCAATATGCACTCCGACTTCATACCTACCCTCTTCGAGAGGTCTCCATGACAAAGCATCATCGAAGTCTTTAGCAGTGTCGGGATCTATGGTCAAAGTGAGTACAGATCGAAAATCCTCTCGCTGCTTATACTCCTCTTGCGGAATTTCGGGGGAGATTTGCTGCGCAAAATCTTCGACCTCTTGAGGATAACTATCGGGCAAGTCAAACTCTGCCAAAATAGCGTGCATCTCAGTATTATTATTGCCCGAAGGTCCTAAATTACGCACCATCTTGCCGATAGGATTCTTTCCCATCAATGGCCATTCGGTAATCTTTACAACGACCTTATCATCATTTTTAGCCCCCTCGAAAGTTCCTTGAGGCAGAAGAATGTCGTTTGAAAGCTCTCGATCGTCTGTTAAAAGAAAAGCGAAATCTCCACGCACTTGCAGACGTCCGACAAACGTTTCTTTCTTTCTTTCTATAATCTCTACCACTTCGCCCTCTCGAGTATGTCCCTTACGGCGGGCAAAAAGTTGTACACGCACCTTATCTCCCTGCATGGCATAAAGAGAGTTACGCTCAGCAATAAGCACCTCTGCACTACCATCTTCGGGAATGAAGATATTAAAACCACTGCGTCGACGCTCGAAGGAGCCTATAAAAGAGGGTTGATTAGAACCATTATAGGTATAACGTCCTTTTTCGATCTCTCGTAAAAGCCCCTCTTCCATTAAGGTTTCCAAAATCCTTGTCACCAGTTGCTTCTCTGGAGTAGTACGCGCCCCCACATTTTGAGACACCTGTCGATAATTTAAAATGGCGCCTTTGTTCTGAGAAAAAAGCGAAAGCACTCGATCCACAAACTCTCGTCCTGTAGTACGAGCTCTCGTTTGCCTTTTAGGCAGGGTAGTATTACGAACATTTTTCTTTGTTTTTCCCTTAACGGACGCTTTCTTTTTCATTCTCTTTCTTCTTTAATCCAAACGGTATTTCCCCTCATCTTCGTCCCCAAGGATTCCCAGATAGCTAATATACCTACTCTCGGCAATACGCCCTTCCTTCAGAGCCTGTAAAACGGCACATCCAGGCTCATTCGTATGCGTACAATTATTAAAACGACACCCTTGACCTATAATAAAAAACTCTCGGAAGTAGTCTGCCGTATTGTATTTATTCATTTCCAGAGTTCCAAACCCCTTTATACCAGGAGAGTCTATAAGATAGCCTCCTCCTTTTGCCTCGTCCAACGGATGCATTTCACTCAGTGTAGTAGTGTGCATTCCCGTTCCATGGGCTACACTAACTTCCTGCGTACGCAAATTCATATTAGGCAGTAAAGCATTGATTAAACTACTCTTACCCACTCCTGAGTGCCCACTAAGCAAAACTATCTTTCCCCTTATATAGTCATACAGTTCGTCCAGCCCTCTTTTTTCGAGTGCCGATATCTTCAGAATCGGATACCCTAATGGGGCATAAATATCCTCCCACTCTTTTAGGCGAAAGAGCTGCGCCTCGTCGTACAAATCCATCTTATTAAACAGGAGAACGACAGGCACATCGTATGCCTCTGCGGTGGATAAAAAGCGATCTACAAAGGTGAAACTTGTCTCGGGACTTTGAAGTGTAACAAAGAGCAGTACTACATCTATATTGGCAGCTAATATGTGCGACTCTTTAGAAAGATTGGCAGCGCGACGAATTATATAATTGCGCCGAGGAAGAATGGAGGTGATATAGTAAATAGTATCCTGCTTTTTGATGGAGACCGAATCTCCTACGGCGACAGGATTGGTCGATCGAATTCCCTTCAATCGAAGATTTCCTTTGACGGTAGCCTCGCACAGGCTACCATCATTTAGGCGTACTAAACAGTTATTGCCCACACAACGAAGCACAAGTCCCTGCATCAAAGTCATAAACGTGTGCTAAAGTTTGCAGCGGCATTGCTGTGCAAGGATTTTTCTCTCCTTAAACAGTTAATATCTCTTTCTCCTTTGCAGCAAAAAGTTCTTCGCATTGAGCTACATATTTGTCGTGCAACTTTTGCACCAAAGCCTCAATATCCTTAGCCACATCTTCGGGAGTTCCTTCTGCTTTGACACTCTTTTTTACTGCATCTATCGCATCACGGCGAGCATTACGGATACTGATTTTAGCCTCTTCCACTTCTCCCTTAACCTGCTTTACAAGCTGTTTGCGTCGCTCTTCTGTAAGAGGAGGTATAGCAATACGAATGAGCTCTCCATTATTTTCGGGCATAATACCCAAAGGAGAGTCTATAATAGCTTTCTCGATATCCTTAATAATCTTCTTTTCCCAAGGGGTTATCACTATGGTACGTGCATCGGGTACAGTAACAGTTCCCACCTGATTTAGAGGTGTCATAGTGCCATAATAAGAGACCATGATATCATCTAATATCTTAGGATTTGCCTTACCGGCACGAATGTGTGCCAATTTTTCATCGAGATACTCAATGGCACTCTTCATTCCAGCCTCTGCTGCATCGGTATATTGCTTCGTATCTGCCATATTCTGTCTGTTATGGGTTAGTTATTTGATTTCTTACGAACAAAAATTACACTTCATCATTGCTTACAAGAGTAGCAATATTCTCTCCAGATATTAGTTTGAGCAGATTACCCTTAGTATCCATATCAAAAACCATTATCGGCAGGTTGTTTTCTCGACAAAGCGTCATAGCCGTTAAATCCATTACGGAGAGCCCTCTCCTATACACTTCGTCAAAAGAGATTCTATCAAAACGTGTTGCGGTGGCATCCTTTTCTGGATCGGCCGTATAGACACCGTCCACTCGTGTTCCCTTGAGAAGAGCATCTGCCCCGATCTCTACAGCACGCAGAGCCGATGCAGTGTCTGTTGTAAAATAGGGATTGCCTGTCCCTCCAGCAATAATTGTGATATACCCTTCGTCGAGCTTTTGGCGCACTTCCATAGAAGAATAGAGCTTTCCAACGGGTTCCATACGTATGGAAGTAAAGACTTCGGCCTTACAGCCATGAGCTTGAAAAGCTGCTCTAAGAGCCAAAGAGTTAATTACGGTTGCAAGCATTCCCATTTGGTCTCCTGTAACACGCTCCACCCCCTTAGCCGTACCGCTTAGTCCGCGAAATATGTTACCGCCACCTATTACGATAGCTACTTGTACCCCTCTCTGAACTACTTGGGCAATCTCTTCTATGTAATTATTCAATCGCTCTGAGCTAATACCCTGCCCCATACCTCCAGCGAGCGACTCCCCACTGAGTTTAAGTAATACTCTATTCAGTTTTTGCATGCCCTCTTTTTACTTCTCGTATAATTTATAGTATATCTAAACACGCTATGGAATGCAAAGTAAATGTATTTTACCCAACTATCCAACGAATAGTCCAGAAGCTCTCAGGAGTTTGCATATGTATAAACGGGAGTTTGCATATATGATAACTAAAGTTTAGACCTATGCAAAGTAAAGTTTGCTCCTATCAAAACAAAAGCCCGAATAACCTCCTTTGAGAGAAAAGATTACATCCCACGTATCAGGACTGACGCATTAAAGTCGCATTATCATTAGTTGTTATGGGTTCTTTCGAGCAAGTTTCTTTTGAATATGAGGGATTGAGTATAGAGAATGATATACAACCAACGGAGTTTTAACGACTACAAAAGCACTTAAAAACTGTTTTTAACCTGTCACCGCTGCCTTGTCACCAAAATTATTTGGATTTTCATTCAAAAGAATTGCTTTTGTAGCGTAATAATTTAAAAAAATATATTATAGATCAATTTGCTGCAGGATTGGCATTTTTTTGCATCAGATTATCTATGTCGCGTATGCGGTCCACTCCCCAGTCTGTTGCCCCAAGCAACAAGAAGGGTTGGGCTGTCTCATGCTCTTTTATAATTATGGGGCGTGTGGGGCAGAGGGGATGCCCTATCGTGTCGCAGCAGTACAGAAACTTTAATTCAATAAATGATAAACGTATGACTAAATTACTACACTATGTGTCGCTACTTTGCCTACTCTCCCTGGTGGGGTGGAGTACTGCGAGAGCACAGGAGGCAGGCCCCATCGTGGTGAATGGGGTGCTGACCTCCTGGAGTGGCGCATCGGGGGAGATTACGATCCCCGATGAGGTTACGGAGATTGCTCCCAATGTATTTCTAAAAAATAACAGAGTAACAGCTCTGCACCTTAATAAGGTGGGCAAAGTGGGCAAAAATGCCTGTCGAGAGATGGGATCTATTGTAGACTTCTCGGCTCCTCAGGTGGAGGTGCTGGAGGACTCAGCTCTCTATAAATCTGGAAACCTAAGGTTTACACCCTCCCTCGAGTGGAAGAGATCGGTGCAGGGGCTTTCTCTAAGAGTGCTCCTTGGTCGGTAGACCTTTCGGAGGCGGTAAACCTCAAAACAATAGCCCCCGATGCTTTCCCTTTTGCCTCGCCATGGGGAGATGACCAGTGCTACATATTTGTCGCGAATGAGGCGGTACTGGCGAAGATGCCCACAACATTTCCCGCTCGTATCTTTACTCGAGTTGTCCAGATAGACCGCTCAACGCCCATTGCCTCCGTGCAGATTAGGGCAGCCCAAGGTAAGGATATAGAAAGGATTCTCCCTGGCATTGGGAGCTATGCCGAGGGGCGCGTAGTGGGCATGGACGTGGGCGATGGCAAGATCCGTCTCCTCGCCCTCTCCTCCTTAAGATATAGCAGTAACGAACCCTCCTACTACGGGGCCAGGAGTATGCAGTGGCTCCGAAGTGCCGTGGCAGATCCCGAGATTAAAATTTACGGAACCGATTTCGATTGCTTCCGTTCGCCTTGGGCAGTGGTTACCCAACTTGATCTCTTGAGAGCAACACAACTCAAAAAAATAGACCTTCTATATATTCCTCAGTCGCTACTCCCCGACCTCGCCTCTTACCCCAATCTCGAGCGACTCTCCCTCTCAAAAATCTCGGGTTTGGAGCGGCTCGACCTCTCCCATACCCCCCTAAAAGGGCTTGAGATTAGCTCTTGTGATACACTTCAAGCTGTCATACTCCCTCCCTCGGGGCTAGAGCGTCTCTCGATTACACGCTGTAAGAAGTTGACACAAATCGACGAGGCTCCCCTCGCCTCGGTGAAGGAGCTGAATCTCTCCTATAATGCCCTTGGAGGTACACTGAACCTCAGTGGAGCGAAGCATCTGAAAGAAGTAGACCTCTCGAGCAACCAACTCACAGAGCTGACCATCGATAATCCGCTTCTTACGGATCTGAAATGTAGCCGCAACCAACTCAAGGCGATCCATACCCCCACCACCCGAGAGGCATTCCAAGGGGTACGCTCCGTCGCTATTGCGAGTAACCGCATCCAAGAGAGTGAGCTTAATCGCCTCTACACCGCCCTCCCCGACCTCAAAGAAGAGACTACGGCTGGTAAATTGACCCTCCTGTCAAAGATTGCTACGACCGAGCAGGACAACAATGCCTACGCCAGCGATTTGAGTATTGCACGGGAGAAGAACTGGAAGTTTTACGACCTCAATGGTCAGGAAATGACCAGTATGATTGTCAAAGCCGATACCCTTGTGAGTTGGAACAACGCAACGGGCGATGTAGAGCTACCTGCAAGCATCCGTGTAATCAGTAAAGAGGCTTTTGTCAATAACCCCACAATCACCTCCATTAAGGGAGAGAATGTCGAGGAATGTTACGGCATCACTCAGTGTGACAAACTCACAAAGGTGGACTTCCCCAAACTTCGCCACACCTGGTTATCGGCTCGTCATTTGGATACGCATCCTGGATATACATCATCTGATGAGGAGATGATTCTTAAGGGAGGAGCCTACTTCTCCACAGAGGTTGCTGGTAATCCCAATGGGTCCCTACCTACCATTGCATTTACCTCGTGTCCTCTCTTGGAGACCGTTGTCGGAGCGGATGGCATCCTCTTCTACTATTCTAAAAGCAAAGCCGTGGGCAAGGTAACTTTAGATCCCTCCATCAAGACAATCTCTTATGGAGCTTTTGATGGATGTAAGCAGATGACCGAGCTGGAGGCTATGGGAGTTACTGCCATCTATGCTCGAGCATTCCTCGATTGCTCGGAGCTTGCTAAGGTTACATTGCCTGCCCTTCAGCATACACAAGGCAATCCCTTTTGGCAGGATTGCCCAAGCTCCAAGAGGTAAAATCGCCACAGGGTATCTGGCTCGACCGCAAGGCAACGGGCACCGTGATAATCCCCGATGGTGTGGAGTTCATTGCCGTCAATGCCTATCGAGGTCAAACGGCTGTTACAGCTCTTCAATTCCCCAGTTCTCTTCGTCGCATCGGGCAGTATGCCTTCTCCAGAACGGGTATTACGGAGATCCACCCAGGAGCTTTCTTGCGTTGTACCTCTCTTGCAGGGGCTCTCAATGTCCCCTCTTCCGTAACACTCTTGGGCGAAAAAGCCTTTGCTCACTGTTCCTCTCTGACCTCTGCCTCTATTGAAGCAAGTATCGGGTCAGTACCTAATTTCCTCTTCGATGGGTGCGATGCCCTCAATGAGGTGAGTATGGGGAGTACCATTGTAACGTGTAATTTGTTCTGGGGGCATAGCCAGCCCTACGAAAAACCCACAGCTCCCCAAAAGCTCATCCTGCACGCCCCCGTAAAGGCGCAGTACAGGATCTGCGCCCCTCAAGGTTCTCGTGATCCTCGTAAGACTCTGGATGTCTATGTGCCTGCACCTCTCTTAGAGGAGTACAAGAATAGAGATCATTACGAATCTGCTTACTCCTTTGCTTATGATAATTACACCTATTATGCCATGGAGAGCAGTGCCACAGAGGCAACCGTTACGATCACTCAAGTGGCAGGATGTACCATTGTTGTGAAAAATGGCGAGCAGGAGATCCCCAGTGGCAGCTCCCTTCCCATTGGTACGAAACTTACCATCTACGCCCAATTGGAGTCGGGTAAGCTCCTTAAGAAGTTCTTCTTCAATGGAGCAAACATGGGGAGTATCAATCGTTATGACCTCACGCTTACCGAGCCGATGACCTTCTCTGCCGAGGTGGTGGCTACCTTTACGCAGATACCCGAGTATGTGGTGCGCTTTACTTCGACAGGGCATGGACACCTCACGGCGACGAAAAACGGCGAACCCTTTACCTCGGGTAGTCTTGCACGTAAGAATGATAAACTTGTGATTACGGCTCACCCCGATGCTGGTTATAATGTCGATAAGTGGTTGTTGGGCTCAGAAGAGATAGAGCTCTCCGTCTACACAGGGCGCACCGTATTTGAAACAACGGTAGGTGAGGCTGAAGTTATCGTGAAGACAACCTTTGTCGCCAAGACCTTTCCAGTCACGGTGGCAGAATCCCCCAACGGCAAGGTGACAGTATCTGGCTATGACGACCTAACGGCAGTGCCCTATGGCACACGCCTTA
>NZ_FUXE01000005.1:123095-137900 GCF_900167105.1 Porphyromonas circumdentaria
CGCCTTACGGTTACGGCAACACCAGACGAGGGTTACACGCTCCACAAGATCACGGCAAATGGCCAAGATATTACCGATGCCAAGAGCTTTGAAGTTAAGGAGGCTACAACCGTACAAGCCGAGTTTAAGAAGGATACTGCTCTCGAAGAGGTTGCGACCGAGCAGATCGTCCTTTACCCCAATCCAGCTAAGGACGTGGTGATCTTGACGGGGGGGGATGGCTTACGCTCCTGTGGCGATCTATTCTCTAGAGGGTGTATGTCTCCTCCTGACGGAGACGGATGCCGAGGGTAAGGCTCGTATCCATGTCGAAGGCTTAGCAGAGGGTGCTTATCTCGTTAAGATCGGAGCGAAGAGCTACCCCCTCATCGTCGTGCACTAATCTCCCTGCATCCCACTCTACTTGATGTAGAATAGGATCCCCTTAAACAACAATCCCTGCGAAAGCCCTCGTTGGCAGTGGCAGGGATTGCTTTTTCTACTTCCTGTCCTTCTGTGAGGTTGTATTTTCCAGTAGCAAGAACAACGCAAATAGAAAGAATATCCATAGAGGGGATGGGCAGTAAAGATTATATTTGCGTTAAACACAGAAAAAGCCCAACTTTCAATCCCCGATAGGACTGTTTGCTGTATATGTTTGCAATAACGTTGCACTTGAGACTGGAATCTGCATTATACCGAATTGAAAGAAAGGTGTTTGTTATTCAGAAAAAAGTAGTACCTTTGCTGCCCGAATACCTCTGAAAAGAGTGAAACACCACGTACATTTTGGAGGCAAAAAGATTAAGAGCGAACCGAGATAGTCAGTATAAACAAGTACAAAATACAAAGCAATGAAGAAAGGATTGCACCCCGAAACATATCGTCCCGTGGTTTTTAAGGACATGTCTAACGACGATATCTTTATCACGAAGTCTACTATTCAAGCGAAAGAAACCATCGAAATCGATGGGGAGACTTATCCTCTCGTTAAAGTGGAAATCTCCAATACTTCGCACCCCTTCTTTACAGGTAAAGCTAAGTTGGTAGATACCGCTGGACGTGTTGATAAGTTCATGAACCGCTACGGCAACCGCAAAAAGTAAAAATTCTCTACCTCTAAAACTATTCCTAAACTCTTCCAGTAAACTTCTAATTAGAAGTTAGAAGAGGAGAGCATATTTTTAATTCGAAAAGTTTTAGAGGAGCATTATCAAAACATCCTCCTATGCATTGGTCTACTAATGTATAGAGGGTGCTTATTTTTGCAGACAGATTGCACTTCACGACAACATAAGAGGGATAATTTTCCAAAGAGTCGTCTCCAGTTTTCTTTTTAAGAACTTGTCTTCCGCAACGGCTGCATAACACAAAGAAAATTATTGAAACCTACTGGCTTCAAAACATCTCTCAAATGCCTGCCAAAATAGTTTTTCCTAAAAGGGTAATCTGTTAATGCAACATTAGAATAGGTTATTCGTCTAACACTATGTAAACGAAAAAAGCAAAACACATAGATTAATAACCAATGTTATGAAGAAAGTCTGGAAAATTGGCTCAACGATTCTGGGAGTAACTCTCCTAAGCATCGCAGTAACAACAGGAACGTACACCGTTCTAAGCAATAGAGAGCAAGCAACCTCTACAAACATCCGAAGAGGAATTGATGATGGCACCTTTCAGAACACCTCTTTTGCATTGACCTCTAACAGGGGTGTGGGAACCGCCCCCGACTTAATCCCCGCAGCAGAAGCCTCTGTACACTCGGTTGTACACGTTAAAATCGAGGGAGAACAACAAGTTGATCAACGTTACATAGACCCATTCGAATTTTTCTTTGGAGGCGGTAGTGGCTTCGACCGCCCATCGTCTCGCCCAATAGTAGGATATGGGTCGGGAGTAATTATCAGCACAGATGGTTACATTATAACTAATAACCACGTGATTGATAATGCAAACAAAATCGAGGTAACCCTCAATGACAACCGCACTTTCAAAGCCACAATGATTGGCTCAGACCCTGCTACCGACATAGCACTCCTCAAGATAGAGGCGAAAGATCTTCCAACAATACCATTTGGAGACTCCGATGCTCTGAAAGTTGGGGAGTGGGTTTTGGCTGTCGGCAATCCATTCAACCTAACGAGTACGGTAACAGCAGGAATTGTTAGTGCCAAGGCTCGCCCCGTAGGAGCCAATGGAGGAGACAACAATAAAATAGGAGGCTTTATTCAAACCGACGCAGCCGTCAACTCAGGCAATAGTGGAGGAGCTCTGGTAAATGCCTCTGGAGAGTTAGTGGGCATCAACACGATGATTTATTCACAAACGGGGAATTTCACGGGATACTCCTTTGCCGTACCTGTAAACACCGCTGCAAAAGTTGTTTCGGATATTAAAAAGTACGGAACAGTACAGAGAGCCGTGCTCGGTATCATCGGAGGCAACGTAACCAGTGAAATAAAAGAAAAATACAATCTCGACGTAAACGAGGGAGTTTTTGTATCGGACTTCTCTGAAAGAAGTGCTGCTTACTCGGCAGGAGTCGACAAAGAAGATGTTATCGTCTCTATAGATGGACGTACCATTAAGAGTATGACCGCCCTACAAGAGATTATTAATATGAAACGCCCTGGAGACAAGGTGCGCCTAACGATAAATAGAAAAGGAGCCACCAAGAACATCACTGTTACGCTGAAAAATGTAGAGGGAAGCGAATCAATGGTACGCGACAACCCTCAAGATATCCTGGGAGCAACGCTCAAAGAGCTAAGTAATGAACAAAAACGCTCTTACGGTGTTTCTTATGGTATATCGGTACAAAAAGTTAGTAACGGTAAATTCCGAGAAGTAGGCATAAAGGAAGGTTTTATTATACTCACTCTTAACAACGCACCCGTACGCTCTATCGCCGACGTACGCCGTCGGGTAGCACAGGCGCAATCCTCCAAAAACGATAAAGCTGTGGTTATAAAAGGCTTTTATCCCAATGGGCGGATGAAGTATTATGTAATAGACCTCTCTTAACGAGATACATCAGGCTTTTCCGATGTATCGAGATTGTATTCCTCTGCAGGATATATATCTCCGTGCCAATCTCTTAGCTCTGACACGATGCAGGGCTAAGAGGTTTTGCGTAAGAAGTAAGACTAACTAATTAAGCAATATATTAAGATAAGCAATGAGGCAATTAAAGATCACCAAGTCAATCACCAATCGAGAAAGTGCATCATTAGATAAGTACTTACAGGAAATAGGACGAGAGGAATTGATTTCTGTAGAAGAAGAGGTAGAACTTGCACAAGCTATTAGAAAGGGGGACCGCAGAGCTTTAGAGCGTCTTACGCGCGCTAACTTACGCTTCGTAGTATCCGTAGCCAAACAGTACCAAAATCAGGGACTCAGCCTTCCAGACCTTATTGACGAGGGGAACTTAGGATTGATCAAAGCTGCCGAGAAGTTTGACGAGACGAGAGGCTTTAAGTTCATTTCTTATGCAGTATGGTGGATTCGTCAATCTATCCTGCAAGCCTTGGCGGAGCAATCACGCATCGTTCGCCTTCCTCTAAACCAAGTGGGAGCACAGGCTAAAATTCGTAAGGCGATAGAGCGATTTGAACAAGAGAATGAGCGTCGTCCTTCTATTCCCGAGTTAGCTAATATGCTCGATCAGACCGAAGAGAAAGTAGCCGTAACGCTCAAATCATTTAGCAAACACATCTCTATAGATGCTCCTTTTGTTGAGGGAGAAGATAACAACCTTTTGGATGTTTTGGTAAATGAAGATGCTCCAAGTGCCGATCGTTACTTGATGAATGAGTCTTTACGTAAAGAGATTGATCGAGTACTCAGCACACTCTCGGAGCGAGAAGCGGAGATTATCGCTCTCTTCTTTGGTATCGGCGGAGGTCCAGAGATGACTTTGGAGGAGATTGGAGACAAGTTTGGCTTAACAAGGGAACGCGTACGCCAGATTAAGGAAAAAGCTATTCGTCGCCTCCGCGCCAGCAATAAGTGTGGGCAACTCAAGAGCTTCTTGGGATAATCCAGCAAGAAAAATAAAACTCATATATCCTTTTGAGCAAGAACCGACACCTTTGGGTAGTAGCAATGCCCCAAAAGTGTCGGTTCGTCTTATAGAGACGAGCTTGGTTTTGTATTGATACGAAAGACATCGAAAGGAGTATATCAAAGTGTGTGACGTGCTCTTCCCGTATTTTTTTGATACCCCATACGGGCACTCTCATACCGACTTCTACTAAAAATCAAGGGAATTTCCCGACTCTCTTATCCTCTCTAAGGGTTAGACAATACTCTATTGAGGGGATACACAACACAACTCTTTCCCCTTTTTCTACCTTTTACCTACCTTTTTATACTTATTTTATCGAAAGAATACCAATAATTGAGTATTTTCAGTTCGAGTGAATAGCTGTACGTTTGCACTGTTTTATTTGAGAATTTTCTAATAGCTATTGTCTTTGCAGGCAGTTTATTTGTTTTTTTCTCATGGCATAACCGAAGAAACTATTCACAAATTAATCACAAATAAGTATGCGCAAAATTACCTTTATTAGGATGTTTAACATTCTTCTATTAGGAAGTATTTTCTTCTCTCTTTGCTCCTTTTCTGAGAGTGGAAAGGTTTCCTCCAAGACTTCTGCACCTGTTTCTGCAAAAAGATCTTCTGTCTCTTCTAATGCTTGCATTAAGATTGTTTCGGATCTTCAGGAGCATGCGTCCTTTAGTATTACAGTAAATGCTCCCTCTCTGTCTTCTTGCTACATTGATTTAAATGGGAATAAGCAAAAAGACGATGGTGAAAGTTTCGAACTCGACTCTTTTGGCGATGGGAACAGTCTAATATGGGGAAAGAAAAAAGAAGTTTTCATCTACGGAGACGGAATCACTAAACTAAAAATTCCTAACGCGAAGATTACAAGTATCGATGTAACGAAAGCCCAAAGTCTTACTTTTCTTGACCTTTCAGACAATCTCTTAACCTCTTTGGATATATCTTCAAACCCTTCTTTAGTTTGGTTGGATTGCCGTAAAAACGCACAGCTTAAGAGTATAAAAATGCGCCAGAACAATCCTCTTACCGATGTACACCTTGCAAAATGTGGATTGGAAAAAATTGATTTGAAAGAGTGCTCTCAACTAAACTATCTTGTATTGCAAGACAACAGTCTAATAGACCTCGACCTCTCTAAAGCCACCAACATGACTTATTTAAGTATTGCGGGAAATCAAATCGGGGCCCAAGCCATGCATAACCTAATCCAATCTCTCAACAGTAAAGACCCTGAAGTAGGAGATAGTAAAACTTTTATAGTTATGCACACAAATACGAATGAAACAATCAAAGAAAAAAATGTGTGCCTAAAAAAAGATGTTGCCATTGCCACTGAAAAGAAATGGTCTACGTTCGATTATGACTTTGAACCCTATGAGGGAACTGAAGAGGGTAACGAAACCCCCTACGAAAATCCCTACGAAAAAATTGCCATTACACCTACAGCAGCAACGCCCAACCTTTTCAAAGCGAACGTTTCTGGTGAAGAACTTTGGATAGACCTTAACAGAGATGGTAATAAAGGGAGCGACGAAAGCCTTACGGCTGGTGAAAATACGATTAAAACCCCCAGTGGGCTCGAACCTTTTTACATCCTTGGGAAAAAGATTACTTCGTTAGAAATCAACGAATGTGCTATCTCTGCCTTAGATCTATCTCTTGCCTCTTCAATAACAGCTATTATTTGCCAAAAGAATAGCACACTTACCAACATAACTTTGCCCAAAGAGAAGCAGGCATTAGTCAAAATAGATTTGTCAGAAAATGCTTTAACAGGAACCTTAGACCTATCGGACTACCCAAAACTGACAAGCATTGCTGTACCCTCCAATAAAATAGCGGCCTTAATCTTGGGAGATAAACCAGCCCTCAAATCACTCAATGCAGGCTCTAACATGCTTATATCCTTAGATTTGTTGTACGCCGCTAACTTGGAACAGCTCTCCGTACCCAACAACAAACTTACAGATCTCTCTTTTGCTTCAACTTCTCTACTCAAAGAAGTGGAGGCTCAGAACAACCAGCTGACCAACATAAATCTTACCAGATGTGAGTATATAGAAAACATTAATTTTGAGAACAACCAACTTGAAAAAGCCTTCTTTCCAGTAGACTGTAGTATGGCCAAAATGGTGAATCTTTCTCATAATAAACTCACCACGTTAGACCTTGGAGCATTTACAGCGGCTACAGAAATCAACGTCGCTCACAATGAGTTAGAAACTGTTATAGCTCCTTCCAGCAAAGCACTCCGTCAACTCACTTTATCGCACAATGCTCTCACTCAACTCAATCTTAGTGGTGTACCCGAGTTACAACACCTTTACATCAGCAAAAACAAATTCTCTCGTTTGAATCTTGCTCCTGTAAAAAACCTACTCACCCTCTCTATCTATGGCAATCAATTCAAAGACGGACTGATGACACAGCTTGTGGAACAGTTACCCACCGCTGGCGATGCCGCTCTCAGCGACCGAGTAGTTATTGCCGTCTATATCCAAGAAGATGGAACCATAGAGAAGAACACAAATACGATGACCACAAAAGACGTAGAGAAAGCTATCGAACGTGGCTGGAACGTCTGCTCTATGAATTACGAAGGAATGACTACGCCTTACAAGGGAGAGCCTATAGCTATCCAAGAACTTATCAAGGAGAAAATGGAAATTGCAACTCTTGAATACGGATGGAAACTTTCTTTCAAAGAGGTAGCTCTCCAGAAGGCTAAAGTATACTCCTTGGCTGGAGAACTCCTCTTCGAAGTAGCAGGAGCAGGCGAATTGACTATAACTACACCCGCAAAAGAGGTATTAGTGGCTATCGAAGGTATTGATCGCGTAATTCCTCTAATCCGATAAAAAACGTACTTCTCATATAACCTATATAAAAAGGGCACCTGATTAGCATCAGGCTTGCCCTTTTTTTGTACCCCTTCAAAACCACCTGTCTAATCTTAAGTTTCCACTCGTGCAAACTCTCGTTTTGACTATAGGAAACTTCACTTTAGACCTATGGAAACTCAAGCTATAAAAGGTCTCAACTTTTGATGAGATTATACCCTTGAATTGTACTGCTACAAAGAATAATTTTTCAGTACCCGAGGGAGAGAAAATAGAATGGCTTTTTCTCCTTACCTTTGTCCCCACATATATAACAAACGCATCTTTTCCCTCAAAGCAGGTTAAACGAATGAAGCACGGTACCACGGAACAAGGATCTCCCAAAATCCTACTCATTTATACAGGTGGAACGATTGGTATGATCGAAGACCCTCTAACGGGGGCTTTAAGAGCTTTTGATTTCACCTATCTTTTAGATCAAATACCCGAGTTGCAACGCTTCGGGTTCGAAATCTCTTCAATACAGTTCGACCCTCCCATCGACTCCTCTGCCATCACTCTGGATATATGGTTGCAACTCGCTTCGACCATCGAAGAACACTACAATACTTACGATGGTTTCGTAGTGCTACATGGCACCGACACAATGGCCTATACAGCCTCTGCGTTGAGTTTTCTACTTGAGGGATTGGACAAACCTGTCATCTTCACGGGAAGTCAATTACCTATCGGCCGCTTGCGCACCGACGGAAAAGAAAACCTCATAACAGCCGTACAAATAGCAGCTGAACGCACCCCTGAGGGGCTACCTATGGTCCCCGAAGTTTGCATCTATTTCGACACCCATTTGCTACGTGCCAACCGCACCATCAAGTGTAGTGCCGACCTCTTTGAAGCCTTTGCCTCTTACAACTACCCTTCACTTGCCAACGCAGGTATACATATCAATTATCAAGAGATGTATATCCACCGCACGTCACAAGATGCACAGAAGAAGCTGAGGGTTAGCAAAACGATGGATCCCAACGTAGTCGTTTTACGTCTTTTCCCAGGTATTCCTCAAGAGGTGGTGCAGACTATTCTTGCCATTCCCTCGTTGCATGGTGTTATTTTAGAGACTTACGGAAGTGGCAATGCCACGACGGAGCCTTGGTTTTTAGATCTACTGGCACAAGCGATCAAAAGAGGTATCATTATCGTAAACGTAACCCAATGTCTCTCGGGAACCGTCGATATGTCTCGCTACGATACGGGTATTCGTTTAGGACAGATAGGCGTCATCTCTGGAGCGGACATGACTACCGAGTGTGCTCTTACCAAGTTAATGTTCCTTTTAGGTAAAGGTCTCTGCTACGAAGAGATTGCCCAACAAATGCAGCGTCCTATCTGCGGCGAACTAACCCTTACCCCCAATACCACTACCCACAAGTGATTCGCTTTATCTGTATGGCAAGTGGTAGTAGTGGCAACTGCTACTACTTGGGCTGTGACGATGGAGGGATTATCATAGATGCAGGGGTATCGCTCCGCTCCCTTACCAAGACTTTATCGACTGAAGGTATTGCCCTCGCAGGGCACGTTATGGGTGTATTGCTCACGCACGAGCATGCCGACCACATCAAAGGATTGGGCAAATTGCTCAAAGCCCATCATCTGCCCGTTTTTGCGTCTGAACCTACATTAGATGCCATACGAAACTCTTCGTATCATGGCTATATGCTCGACGGTGCCAAGCAAATAACCATAGAACAGTTTACCCCTTTCACAGTGGCAGGTTTTACTATAGAACCTTTCTGCGTACCTCACGATAGTGCCTGCAATATGGGGTATCACATCTATCGAGGCGAATTTGCCTTTACCCTCATTACAGATGCAGGACACATCACAGAGGCGATGTACCACTATGCGCGCAAGGCGAAATATCTTGTCTTGGAGGCCAACTACGACCCTACCATGCTTCGTTTGGGGCGTTACTCGGCTATACTCAAAGCGCGCGTTGCAGGTCCCCGAGGGCATTTGAGCAATATAGAATCGGCTCAGATGCTCCAAACCGTATATCATGACGAGATGCAGCATGTATGGCTCTGCCACCTGAGCCATGAGAACAACCACCCAGAACTCTGCTACAAAACTTTTGAACAGGAGCTACTTGCCGCTGGCATCTCTTTAGAACAAGACTTGAACTTGGAAACCTTACGACGCACTACCCCGAGTAGGCTCTACCTTCTTCCCGAGTAGTTTTCTCAAGAGCTAAGTGTGGACTTTATAGACACTTGGCTAACGATAGGTAAGCAAAAAAGCGTACCTTTGCCGTGTGAAAACGACCATTTGGAATAAGGAGCAGCCCTGCTATGTGGTAGAGGAGAACTTGCTCCGTCGCAATCTTGCGCTCATTCGATCCGTAGCCGAGGCTACAGGGGTGGAGATTATCGTAGCTTTTAAGGCCTTTGCCCTATGGAAAACCTTCTCTCTATTTCGAGAATACAACTTTGCCAGTACGGCAAGTTCGCTATGGGAGGCACAGCTGGGGTATGAAGAGCTCCAGCAGAGGGCACATGCTTTCTCTCCTGCCTATCAAAGCAAAGAGTTACCGCAATGGATGGAGTTTTGTAGCCACATTACCTACAACTCTCTCTCGCAATACGGCGTGCTGGGTACTCCCTCACGAGAGAAAGTTTCGTATGGATTACGTATTAATCCCAAATATTCGCCCGTAGAGACCGACCTATACAACCCCGCAAAGCCTGGGTCGCGTTTCGGTGTCTCGGCACAAGAGTTGGGATTGCATCTTCCCAAGGGCATAGAGGGGCTACACTGTCATGTACTCTGTGAGGGTAATAGCTTCCAGTTGGAAAAACTACTCTCTATCATCGAGCATGATTTTGCATCTCCCCTGCGAGAGGCTAAGTGGTTAAACCTTGGAGGCGGGCATCTTATGACCCACAAAGAGTACAATGTAGACCACTTGATAGCTGTGCTCAAAGCCTTTCGTCAGCGTCACCCCCACCTCCATGTCATACTGGAGCCAGGGAGTGCTTTTGCGTGGCAAACAGGATTTTTGCGTAGCCATATAGTAGACATCGTCGAGCATGACGGCATTAAAACAGCTATTTTAGATGTCTCCTTCACCTGCCATATGCCCGACTGCTTAGAGATGCCCTACCAGCCCACAGTACGTGGGGCGAGTAGTACCCCCATAGAGGGAAAGCCGACCTACCGATTGGGGGGCAACAGTTGCCTTAGTGGCGATTATATGGGCGACTGGAGCTTTGAAGAACTGCTAAAGGTGGGCGACGAAATCATATTCGAGGATATGATTCACTACACAACCGTAAAGACCAATATGTTCAACGGCATCGCGCACCCCGCATTGGTCATGCGACGCTCCAATGGAACCGAAGAGCTACTACGCTCTTTTGACTACGAAGATTATAAACAAAGAATGGATTAACCTCCGCACACGGTAACAACAAATTAACCCCGAGAATTATGGGACTATTCGGACTGTTTTCAAAGAAGAAGAAAGAAACTTTAGACACAGGTCTTGCTAAAACTAAAGAGTCTGTACTATCGAAAATCTCTCGTGCCGTTGTTGGTAAGAGCAAAGTAGACGATGAAGTTTTAGACAACTTGGAGGAGATACTCATCTCCAGTGATGTGGGGGTAGATACAACCCTTAAGATTATACAGCGCATAGAGGCGCGCGTTGCAAGAGATAAATATGTCTCCACAAGCGAACTCAATACAATCTTACGTGAAGAGGTCGAAGCTCTTCTCACAGAGAGTGGTACGATAGATGGAGATAGTTTCGAGATACCCGACACAGAGACTCCCTATGTAATCATGGTAGTAGGTGTAAACGGTGTCGGCAAGACCACGACTATCGGAAAACTTGCCTACCAATTTAAGCAAGCTGGCAAATCGGTTATGATTGGTGCAGCCGATACCTTCAGAGCAGCTGCCATAGACCAGCTAAGTGTCTGGGCAGACCGAGTGGGCGTTCCCATGGTAAAACAAAAAATGGGTGCAGACCCTGCCTCGGTGGCGTACGATACGGTAGCTTCTGCGGTAGCACACAAAGCAGACGTAGTACTTATAGATACAGCGGGTCGTCTGCACAACAAGGTGGGACTTATGAACGAGTTGAGCAAAATCAAACGTGTAATGCAGAAGGTAGTACCCAATGCTCCGCAAGAAGTTCTGCTTGTTTTAGATGGCTCTACGGGGCAGAATGCTTTCGAACAAGCGAAACAATTCACCGCCGCTACCGAAGTAAACGCTCTTGCTATTACCAAATTGGATGGAACGGCCAAGGGTGGAGTAGTTGTAGGTATATCGGATCAATTCAACATCCCTGTGAAATACATCGGCTTGGGAGAGAAGATCGAAGACCTGCAAATATTCCGTAAACAAGAGTTTGTAGCTTCACTATTCGGCGAATGAGAAAAAACGAAGTCAATGTTGTTACGTTAGGATGTTCCAAGAATCTGGTCGATTCGGAGCGTCTCATGCGACTTTTCTCCGCATCGGGTTACACGGTACGGCATGATCCGCAGCGAATTACAGGAGAAATTGTCGTTATTAACACCTGTGGCTTCATAGGAGCGGCACAAGAAGAGTCTATCAATACCATTCTTAGCTTTATACGCGCCAAACAAGACGGACGTATCAGCAAAGTCTT
Organism: Porphyromonas circumdentaria; assembly: GCF_900167105.1. Lineage (GTDB taxonomy): Bacteria > Bacteroidota > Bacteroidia > Bacteroidales > Porphyromonadaceae > Porphyromonas > Porphyromonas circumdentaria. The sequence continues at coordinate 134,671 of NZ_FUXE01000005.1, forward strand.
TGTAATGGGTTGTTTGAGCGAACGCTTTAGAGGCGATCTAAAAGAGGAACTACCCGAAGTAGACGGCATATACGGCAAGTTTGACTGGAAGCAACTGGTACAAGACCTCGGACGCTCTTTCGCTCCCGTGGCAGAGGAGAGCCGCCTCATTACAACCCCCAAGCACTACGCTTACTTGAAAATATCCGAGGGATGCAACCGCACCTGCTCCTACTGTGCTATCCCCATCATTACGGGACGGCATAAATCCCGTACTATAGCTTCCTTAAAAGAAGAGGTGAGCCAACTCCTCTCAGAAGGGTGTACCGAATTTCAGCTCATCGCACAAGATCTCACCTATTACGGGCGAGATTTAGACGGGAAAAATCACCTTGCCGATTTGTTGGATACTCTCTCTGCTATGGAGGGTGTACGTCGTTTGCGCCTGCACTATGCCTATCCGGCCCACTTCCCCTACGAGATACTCCCTCTTATGAGAGAGCGAGAGAATATCTGTAACTACCTCGACATCGCCCTTCAGCATGCTACAGACAGTATGCTTCGCAAGATGAGAAGGGGTATTTCTCAACAAGAAACAGAGACACTCTTGGAGCGTATTCGCACGGAAGTTCCTGGTATCGTACTACGTACTACCCTTATGGTTGGGCACCCTGGCGAAACAGAAGAGGAGTTTAAGGCTCTTATAGACTTTGTAGAGCGCATGAAGTTTGAGCGTATGGGGGCTTTTGCCTACTCGCACGAAAAAGACACCTATGCCGAGCAGTACTATCAAGATGAAATAGCCGAGGAGGTTAAACTGAACCGTTTGGAGGAATTGATGGCCGTACAGGAGTCTATTGCCGAACAGTTTAGCCAATCTCTCGTGGGTAGCGTACAGGAAGTTGTTATCGACCGCCGTGAAGAGAATTATCTAATCGGTCGCACGCAATACGACTCGCCCGAGGTCGATCCCGAAGTTTTGATTCCCCTTTCAGAAGCACACCGCAGTTTACATGTGGGTGGGTACTATCCGATGCAGATTGTAGGTACAGAGGGCTTTGACCTTCTTGCTCATCCCTTTAATAAAAAGAAAGTCAACGCATGATTCAAACAGCACAGTGGTTGGCACAAATTGCCTTAAAAAGTGGACTAAACGAGGCTACCTGTAAACAGCTTTGGAAGTTGTTGATTGAATTGCTCGGCAACCGACTTACTGCAGGGGCTACGACCACGATAGAGGGACTATTCACCCTGTCTCCACAGAAAGAACTTGAGTATGTAGCCCTGCTTCCAAACGGAGAACGTCTACTCGTTCCTCCACACATCGAAATCGCAGCAAGCACTTTCTCACGAGGTCAGAGTGCCAACTCGATAACCAAACTCCTCATAGAAACAGCCGATGCCACGCCCGAGGCTGTACACTCTTTCATGCAAACTATGGGAACTCTCTTCCGAGAGCACATTCTCAAAAAACATGAATTGGAGTTAGAGCAATTAGGATGCTTTACCCCCAACGAAGAGGGTACGGGCTTTAACTACACGCCTGCTTTAGAACTCATCAATAAGGTAAATAAACCCTTTAAGTCCTTTCCCGTAACACATCTTCCCGAGGGAAAGACATGGGAAGACATTGTCGAGAGAGCCATTCCCAGCGAAGACTTTCTACATACTCCTGTTACACATACTCTTCTTTGGGATACCCCTGAAGCAGAGCAGGAAGGAAACACAGAGGATCAGCTACAAGAAGAGGCAGAAACTCCTTCCACTGCCCCTCAAGCAACGAGACATCTTCAGGAAGAAACTGCGACAGTTGCTCCCGAGGGAACAGATACTACTCCACCACCCCTCCCCTCTCTTCCTCCTCTTCCCAATGCCTCCGAATCCTTAGAAAAAATGGATTCGACAATTCCCCTCCATACAACAGAGGAAATAGCTATGGGAAAAGAACTTTCCCCTACAACTACATCTGTAGAAGAGAAAGCTTCTCCGATGAAAACCCAACAACGCGTGTGGCTGTACGCTTTCATCGGCATGTTCATTATCGCTGGAGGAGTACTATTGCTCTACCAATGGTTAGCTCCATCTCCTCACAAGGTAGAACCCAAAATCTCTTCCCATCAAGAAAAAGTCGTAGCTGTATCCATTGACAGTGCACAAACAACAGTCTTCTCCTCCTCCGATACGATTAGCACTTCTCCGTCGGAACCTGCAATAAAGCCCATCGAAGAGCAGTATATCGAAATAGAACGGGGCAAAAGATTAGTGGATTATGCCCGTAAAACTTATGGGAACAAAAAGTTCTGGATTTACATCTATATCGCCAACAAATCCATAATCCGCAATCCAGACAATATTTCGATTGGCACAAGACTACGTTTACCTGCGGCACAAGAATACAACATCAATGCTGCCGACTCACTTTCCGTGCAAAGAGCCGATAGCCTTATCCGCGCTTACCATAACGGTAAGCTCTGAAAATCTCTTTCCTACTCCCCCTATCCCTCCCCAAAAACGACTTCCCCTTAAAGGGGAAATGGTATCCTTACGAAGTTCATGCTAACTGTAACGCCTCGATAGGATATTGGGGAACAGTTCCAAGAAAATATAACACGAGAGGTTGTCACACTTATAGCCAGACTAAGCAACTCTTTCGCCGCCTCAACCTTAGGTGGTAAGGTTACGTATTACGATAGCAATAACACCTCTGAACGTAATAGTAACTCTTGGCGATATCTAAATCAACTATCTAGTCGTCCCTTAAAAAGCATTGATAAGCGAGAAGTCATCCATCCATGGCTTCTCGCTTATTATTTTGAGCAGGTGTAAAAGAGCTTTCATAGCTCTTTTGAAGTTATAAGCCGCCGCTGCTAGCAGGATGTTTATAGCATCCCCTATCAATCCCTTGTAAAAGTTGCGACCTAAACGATGATCTGATTTCAAGTGTCCAATCGTGGCTTCTATGCCTGCTCGCTTGCAGAATAGTTTGTGTTTCTTGCGCTTCTGATACCTACTATCTGAGGGTTTGGGGGTATCTGGAATTAAAACCTGAGTCCCGTTAATCTCTTTCTTGCCCCGATAACCTCTGTCGCCCGCAAGTATTTTGATCTTTCTTCGTGTAAGACGTTCCACTTGTGCTAAAGAGGCTTCTATCGTGTGACCATCATATTCATTACGAAAAGATTGGGCTCCAAGGATAATACCTGTAACCGAACGTATGATGGATACCTTATTGCCAAATTCGTACTTCTTGT
>NZ_FUXE01000015.1 GCF_900167105.1 Porphyromonas circumdentaria
TGCTATTACAAACGTGAGGATGTGGAAGCACTCCTCGAAAAGTCGAACCGAAAGATACAATGACTATGGAACACGAAATCGTAAACAAAGAAACACCCGAGATGAAAGAACTCATCTCAGGCATTAGGGAAGTAAGTAAACGTATTCGGGAAATTGCCCAAACGCACCGTCCGCTCTTCGGGGGAGAAATCTACCTCACGGGGCGAGAGGTCTGCGAACGCCTTTTCGTCAGTCCTCGCACCTTGCAAGACTATCGGGACAAGGGCATTATTCCCTACACGCAGATTGCAGGGAAAATACTCTACAAACTTTCCGACATCAACCGACTGCTGCAAGAGAATTATAGGAGATAGAGCCTCTTGTAAGGAATGTTCCCCTGCCGTTTGGCAACCACATAGAAAGAACATTCCGAATGGTCACCCCAAAGATACCGAGCAATCTCGCAATCGCTCGGTATTTTTTGGGGATTGCTCGGTATCTTTTTCGCAATAAATCGAGTATATTTGCGTTATCAGGACAAAGCAACATCTTCCGCAAGCGAAATCCTCCGACTTCGGAAGAGGGACCAAAGGGGGAAACACTACTGAATTATGGCAAATAAACCAATGAAGCTTATGAATGATTTTATCAATGCTCTATGTAGCAATGCAAGGAATGAACGAATTCCCGAAGAACACGACTTCTTTGGCTGCTTGATAGGTGAATGGAACATCATGTGGAACGACCATTTGGAAGATGCCGAACCACGAAAAGTAAAGGGCGAATGGATATTTTCCCGAGTATTGGACGGTACGGCAGTTCAAGACCTCTTTATCGTTCCCTCTCGCAAGGAACGCCTGATAGATAAACAACTCGATGCCGAATACGGAACGACACTCCGTATTTTCAATCCCAAGACAATGGCGTGGGATATATTCTACGGTTGTATGGGCGAGGCTATCCGACTGACAGCCCGAAAGGTCGGCGAAGAAATTATCCTGACCGAAAACACGACGGAAAAAATGAGGTATGTATTCTCTGATACTGCGACTTCTTCTTTTCTGTGGAGAAAAGAGCGAATAAACGAAAACGGCGAGTGGCAAACCGTGGCGAAAGTAACGGCAGAGAGAAAACAAAATAAATGAACTGATGATGAAACAGAAAGTCTTATTTATCTTATTGAATGAATATACCGATTGGGAGGGAGCTTTTCTCTCCACGGCTCTTCACGTGGGTGTGATACCGGGCGGTGAAATAAAATACGAAGTGCATACCGTTGCACCGACATCGGACGCTGTCCGTTCAATCGGAGGTTTCAGAACTTTACCCGATTATTCTTTCGAGAATATGCCGAAAGATTATGCCGCCTTAGTGCTTATCGGTGGCAACCGTTGGACCTCGCCCGAAGCGAAACTTGTCATACCTTTGGTACAGAAGACTTTGGATAAAGGTAAAATTGTCGGGGCAATATGCAATGGTGCTTCATTCCTATGTTCACATGGTTTCTTGAACAACGTAAAACACACAGGCAACGGTCTCGACCAACTCAAAAAATGGGGCGGTTCCGGTTACACTAATGCGGAGAATTATGTGGAAGCACAAGCCGTTAGTGACAAGAATATTGTTACGGCAAATGGTGTAGGGCATTTGGAATTCACTCGTGAGATGCTTCTATTGCTGAAAGCCAACAATCCCGAGCAGATAGAGGCTTGGTACGATTTCTATAAAAATGGTTTCGTGAGATAAAGTTATTTTTCTGAGATACTAAACTTTACGTTCGTAACGTCAAACATAAGAGCCACGTTTCCATGCAATTTACAGAGCGTTTGGCAAGTTGTAACATCGCTAACAGACTATTCGTGGAGAAGTGATGTTGAAAAGATAGAGATCATATCAGACACGCAATTTGTAGAAATAACGAAGAGTGGATATAAGACAACTTTCACGATAACAAGACAAGAACCTTGTTGTCGATGGGAATTTGATTTGGAGAATGACAATATGAGAGGGCATTGGGTTGGTGTTTTCAGTGGAAATGAAAAAACAGCCTCGATTGATTTCACGGAGTACATAGAACCTAAGAAATGGTTTCCCAAACCGCTTGTAAAGATATATTTGAAGTACATGCAAGTCAGATATGTCAGGGATTTAAGGCAGACTTTGAAAAGAATATGACCATAGATTTTATCTGAAAATAAAAAAGCTATGCCACAAATAACCAAAGGAGGAAAGTTTATCTTCGGAATCTCTCATATTCGGGAAGATTTGACAATTCAGATACCCAAACAAGCTATCCATGAATATGCTCTTGCTGATATTGAAAACATCATTCTGATTACAGAAAGTAAAGCGACGGGAGGCTTCTGTATAACGACCTATCCACTTCTTTCTTCTTCAAAACTGTGTCATATATTGACAAATTGTCCTCAACTAAGGGAACAGACGCTACCAATGGGCAAACTGATAACCTATAAAGGAAGGGGTTATACTTGGGTGCCAATAGGAGAAGGAGGAATGATCAGCCTAACCCCTGAATTGATGAAGGCATTAAGATTGCAAGTCCATTCTGAATTATTGGCTATCAGAAGTAGCAATATCGCTTTCACAATGGAAGCAAAAGGGCCGTTGTGGGAAAAAGCGCAGGCTTTCAATGGTGAAATTACACGATATTAGTCGTAGAAAGGACTTGCTCCATAAAACGAAGCAAGTCCTTTCTGTTTAGTCTTAACCTCTCCTTTTTTGTGTGAGTTTCTCCATATCCTTTGAAATCTTGCTGTCCGTGATTTGAGCATAGATTTGTGTGCTGGCAATAGAGGAATGCCCCATCATTTTGGCAATGCTCTCCATCGGAATACCTGCCTCTAAAGTCAGTGTGCCGAAGCTATGTCGTGCCATGTGCCAAGTTAGCGGAGTGCGAATACCACAAGCCAAACCAATCGTTTTGAGGTAAGTGGATAATTTGCCTTTACTTATCGTATCGGGAAATACCTTGTAATCCCCCTTGCTCTTCTCTTTCGTGTAAAGGGCGAGTATCTGCTCCGCTATCGGATGCAGGGGTATCAAACTCTCTACCTCCGTTTTCTGTCTTGCCTTGCGGATATATCGCTTCCCCTCGTTGTTCGTTTCGATTTGCGAAACTCTCAAACTCTGTAAGTCGGCAAATGCCAAACTCGTAAAGACAGAGAAAAGAAACATTCTTCGGCTTAGTTCTGCCCCTTCGTCCTGCAACGGGAAAGCCAAGAGCTTTGCCACATCGCCCTTGCTCAGGAAACGAGGTTTGCGCTCCACCGCTTCGTACTTTGCTTCCTCAAACGGATTGAAACGTATTGTTCCCTGACTGACGGCTCGATACATCAGCCGACTCAACCAGCAGAGATGTCTGTTTATCGTTGCAGGAGCATAGCCCTCCTTTTTCAAATGGAAGCGATAATCATCAAAGAAGTCTATCGTAAGAGTCGTTAGGGAAATATCATCCTCTCCACGACTTCGCACAAAGGAGTTAAGTTGTCTGTCGGAACTTCGATTATTGCTATACGTCCCCTCTCTCTTGCTTTCCCGTTGGACTCTGAGTTCTTCTGCACTAAGGGCAAGAAGAGTTGTCGGAGTTCTCCCGATGCCTTGCAGGTGGTTCTTCAGAAGCTCGGCACTCACTACTCCATATTTGTAGAGCAATGTATTGTACCCCTGTTTGATTTCTCCCCGAAAGGTTTGCAGGCGTTGGTTGGTCTTCTTGTCCGTTGTCTCCCCTCGCCTCACACACCAATCGTGGGGAGTAGTGCTTTCGCCTGTGGTTATCACCACGTTCGCTCCGTCAATGGTGATACGACAAAGGATTGCCGTTGTGCCATCTGCTTTGACTTTATTCTTGTTGATATAGAATAGGATTTTGAATGTACTGCGCATAAGTCCTACAAGGTTAAGGTCAGGTTTTCAGTGAAAGAAAGAAATCGCTCGAACTCATCAAAGAGTTTCTTCGGAGTAACGTGGGCATATCGCTCGGTCGTTTGGATGTTGCTATGCCCCAACATTCGGCTTACCGTTTCGATGGGAACACCTCGTTCCAAAGTAATCAAGGTGGCAAAAGTGTGGCGACCGACGTGTGCCGAAAGGGGAATGGATATACCAGCCCTAAGTTGTAGGGCTTTGAGTTGGATAAGGTAAGCCGAATAGGCTATGGAAGCAAAAAGAGTGTTGCGTTCCTCCGATTGATACCGCTCTATCAAACGCACCGCTTCGGATAGGAGCTTTACACGACAAAGGGTATTGGTTTTCTGTCTGCGGAACTTCAACCACAATGCCCCTTCATCATCCGTAAAGAGGTGTTCCCGATTCAGGGCAATCATATCGCAATAGGCAACGCCTGTATAACAGGAGAAGAGAAAGAGATTGCGAGCGGTCTCCAACTCCACCTCATACGGCTCAAAGGTCAAGCCCAGCAACTTATCCAATGAAGCCCTATCCAAAGCCCGAGGCAATTTCTTATTCCCCCGTTCCACCTTGTTGTTCTCGAAAAGAAGTCTGTCGGCAAATCCTTTACGATATGCCAAACGACAAGCCTTCTTCAAACAGATGGAGAGGGTATAGAAATAGCTTTGTGAGAAACCTAATTCGCCTTTTATATACTGCTCAAAGAGAAGAAGAAAATCCTCCGTGATTTGACCGAAGGTTATATCGTCTGTTCTGAATTGTCGATGAATGAACGCCACAAAGTGCTGACGAGCCGAATGATAAATTCTCATTGATACAGGCTTTAGGTCAATCCCTACACGCATCTCCAACTCTTCCAACATCAGGTCATAGCACGCCAAGAAGGTTGTCTGGCTCTGCATACTGCCTTGAAACTGCTCCTTGATGTCTGTTGCCGTGAACACCGCACCTCGCTCGCAAAGGAGTCGATAAGCCGACTGCACCGAGAGAAGCAAACGTTCCAACTTGCCATTCGTTGCTACTGCTTCACGGCTCTTTCCGTTCAACCTGCTCTCACGAGCATTCCACAACTTCGGGTCGCACGATAGTTTACAACTGAATTGGGCGATAGTTCGCCCATAGGTTATACGCCCCATTATCGGAGCTTGTCCCGATTTGTCCAATCCGCTCTTTTTGAGGTAGAGCAACACCTTGAATTTGTCTGTTTGCATACGCTTCTTTTTTATGGGCAAAGTTACCCGTTACCAAAGCGTTTTCAGCTACGCAAAACATTGTGATACAAAGCATAAGCATCGCAACGACAGAAAGGTGAGTTACCGAACACTCTTCTGTCGGTTACCTTCTCCTGCCTCTTCGTTACCAATCGGAGAATGAACTAACGATTTGGTAACGGAACTTCTGCACAAATCCACATCTTCTGCACTTTATCTCTCTGAGCAAACCACCGAGATATGGCGCAAATCCCTCTCATTTCCATTTACTTACCTCTCATCCTCTCCCTAATACCCTTTCCCATAATAGTTGCGTATAAACTTTATCCATAAACCAAAACAACTTTATCTCTGGAGGAAAAGAACTTTCTCCCAGAGAGATACTGATTTTTAGACCGAGAGGAGCGAGTTGCAAGGGTATTCTTTCGGATAATTGTTGAGGAGAAAGTGGAAAAAGGCGGTGAATAGGTGCTGTGTGTGAAGGTGCATTGAGTTGGGATTTTCTTTTGTCAATATAGCCAAACTCAAGATTATAAAGAAGCATTGAGACAAAAGTTCTCAAGCAAGTTAAACCTTCTATCGCCCTTTTGAACTTCTCGATAATCTGCAACTGCGTTGTACTTGATACCAAAATCTGCAATTTGCTCTTTTTTTGCGATGCTTTTGTGTAGCTCTGCAACTTTATTGTACTTTTGCTTGTTAGAGAATAAAAGGCTACAAGATGGATGTATTAAGAGAAATAGCAAAACCGATAGAGGCTTTTCGTCGAGCCTTTGAGGTCTCTTTTGCAGACTCTTTCCAAAGTACCTCTGGACTGGTGCAAGAGGCTTTGAACCATGTAAATGGTACTACAGGTAAGCATATCCGCCCTTTATTACTTGGTTTATGTGCAGGAATGTGCGGGAGCACACCTTCGGAGGGGAGTGTAGATGCTGCCGTTCTTTTAGAGCTACTACACTCTGCTTCTTTGATTCATGATGATGTGATAGATCAGTCGCCCCGTCGTAGGGGAGCTTTGACGCTCAATGCTATGTACAGCAACCATGTAGCGGTCTTAGTGGGCGATTATTTGCTATCGGTTGCTTTTATGAGGGCTACCGATTCGGGCAATAAAGAGCTTATGTCTATCGCCTCTTCTGTTGGGAAAGCACTCTCAGAAGGAGAGTTGAGGCAAATAGAAGCAGCGCAGCGCAGCGATGTTACGACCGAAGAGCAATACATGGAGATTATAGAGAAAAAGACGGCGGCACTCTTTGAAGCTTTTGCTTTCTTAGGTGCTCGCAGTGTAGATGCCTCAAGTGAACAGCTTCTGCTATGCTCCTCTATTGGGAAAAATCTTGGTTATGCTTTCCAAATCAAGGATGATATATTCGATTATACTCCCTCGAAAGAGATTGGAAAACCGACGGGAAATGATATTCTCGAGGGAAAAATAACCCTGCCCCTTATCTGTGCCTATCAAAAAGCTTCTGAAGAGGAGCAAGAGACCATGCGTCATTGCATAAAAAGGGCTCAAAGCGAGGGAGAGGCTGTAACCGAATTAATAGAGATAGTACACAAGTTTGATGCTGTGTCGCTGGCGCACGAAAAACTCTCACTGTACACCGAAAAGGCACGAGAGGCTATACTACGTTTTCCAGACTCTCTCTATCGACAATCCATGTTACAGTTGGTAGACTTCTTAGTGGAGCGTAACTACTGATTCTATATCTCATTTCTCTTTCACTTTTCTAATCTTTTCGACGGAAAGGATTGCCCTTTATGCGCTTTCTATTCTTGGCAAAAAGGGGTTAGAAGATCTCTTTTTAAGACGCTCAAAAGCCTATTTTTTCGGCAAGATAGAACCCTATACACGGTAGAGTATTAGCGTTATGGTCTAAGTATCAATATTTTGTACTGTTTGATTTATTCTTTATCTTTGTTTCTCGTAGTTTGTTTTCTAATGTAGTTTTTTATTTTAGAACATTGAAATTATGAGTAAATATTGCAAGGTGGCAGTGCTTCTCTTTTTCTGTAGCTTTCTCTCCTGGGGAGTGAAGGGACAGATTGCAAGCAATCCTTCCTCTATGAAAGAGCATAGTCTACTGCAACTAATCCTAAAAGACCAGAGAGAGTTGATAGATACTCTCACCTCCATAGCCCAAGGGGCTAAACTAACCTCCAAAGAAGATCGCATCCCCGAAATAGTGCGCAATATCATTTCCGACGGTCGCAAATACTTGGGTAAGCCCTACAAGTGTAGAGGCATCGCTAAGTGGCCCCTTGATTGCTCTGGATTTCTATACTTTATCTACGGCAATCAAGGGATCTCTTTGGCTCGTACCAGCTATGCGATGCACTCGGAGTGTAAGAAGATAGAGCAACCAAGAGTAGGCGATTTGATTTTTTTCAAGGGAACTCGCAACCACAGACCCAATGGGGTAGGGCACGTTGCAATGGTAGTAGAAATCAAAGATGGTATCATCTACATGATGCATAGTTCCTCAAGAGGAATTGTTTGGGAGAATTTCACGGGGCGTAAGAACTACGAGAAGCGATTCGTATCCTATGGCCGTGTTACTGCACTAAATACCTATTGGCAAAATTTGGTTTAGAGAGAATTTATGTAAACACTACAAAATTTTCCCTTTTTGCAATAAGTAGTTGTTATTTTAACTATCTTTGCAGAAAGGGATTATTTTCTATTGTTTTGTATTGTTTGTTATTAGTGTTCACTTTTGATACATATAGCGTATGAAAAAAATTAGCTTATCATTAGCTCTTTTATGTACCTTGCTTTGTGGGGTACTACTTACAGGTTGCGAAGGTTTGAAGAGACCTAAAGACCCCAATAATCTCAAACCATCTGTTTCTCTTGAGGTTAAGAAAGACTTTCCTCTGGAGATAGACTTGGCAACCTTTAATCAAACAGCTCAAAACTCTGTGTTGAGAGCCGAGGCAGAGCGCATTTTATTTGAGGGTACTTTGCAGTGGAACTTGAAAGAGATATGCGAGAAAGCAGGCTTTCAAATAGAAAATTTGAAGCAATTTGAAGTAGAGGAAGTAACTATCAAATCGCACATACCTGCCGATTATAACGTAGGTTTCTTCAGAAAGCTCACCATCTTATCGGGCAAACCTCTCAACCTTTTTGCTCAAAGTGATGATAGTAATGATCAAAATCAAATCACTTTCACCATCCAAGATAGGGATATCCTTAAGTTGTTAAAGAACAATGAGCTTGCTATCAAACTTGTAACTACTCAAAAAGTTGCCGTTCCTATGGTAGAAAAATTGGTGCTGAAGATTTCTTTCAAGGGTAAGATCAAGATAATGAAGTAAATCATCAAGTAAATACTTGTAATAGGCATGAATAAAAGGATTATTTTCTTCGCTTTTTTAGCTCTTTTTACTCTCTCTTCTCTTAGGGCTCAGGAGCCATTGGCAGAGGGGGTAGGGAGTTTTTCCATAGATGATACGGCCAATTCTTCTCTCTCTTTGCAGACGATGGATAGCCATAATCCTTGGGAAACAACCCTTCAAAGTGCTCCTGTAACGGGCAAAATGAACTCGCTGGATATACACGGGGCATTGGGCTTTCGAATGGCTTTTCCCAATGGAATACAGTTTTCCACCGCTTTTTCTCTTCTACCCGAATTGACGGCACGTGCTGGTTTTAGTTTTTTCTCTATCGCTCTTTTCAATCGAGACATTGCATGGCAAGAAATTCACCACAAGAGTGAAAACCAACCCGAACCAGATAACCTCCTCGACCTTAGAACTTCGGTTAAGTTTAGCAACTTCCAAGGGCTTTTTTTAGTAGATTATCATCCCTTTAAAAATTGGTTTCGATTAACGGGAGGGTTCTTTCTCGGGCGCATGAAGTTCAAGTCCAATATCACTTTGATAGACCACAAAACGAAGGAACCTATAAGTTTAGACAACGAAATCTTTGATCCAGCAAGCAATGGTACTATAATCCTGCAGGATGATTCGGATAGTAGCAGAGAGATTGTTTTTAAGGTCGAAGAAAAACCATCTTTGGAGTTGACTCTCAATTTTGGGCGTATTTTTCAACCTTACTTAGGGATTGGTGGAGGATATAGTGTACCTAAAACGCCTATATCCTTTGTTTGGGATTTGGGTTTCGTAGTAGCAGGGAAGCCAAGACTCTACTCTCCCAACGTGGTAAGAGGAGACCTAAATAGCCTTTTGGACTATTCAAAAGAGGCGCAGGTAGCACTCTATCGCATGCAGATTTTACCCGTTGCCAATTTGGGTATATCGGTAAGGCTCTTTTAATACCGACTTTTGGGTGATATTATCCTCTTGAAATACCCCAATAAGCCCTTGTAAGGGAATTGGACTTAGGGTTTGTATAGGCTCTTTTCGGAGCTTCTGAGACGATTGAATACGAAAAAAGTCTCATCCTTTGCTCTCTGATAGAGACGCAGGGTGAGACTTTCTCTTTTATTAGGTAGGGAGGCTTAATTGAGCTCCTTAATAGCTTTCTGTAGGTTGCTTACCAAGCTGCTCGCTCCTATGCGGAAGAGGGAGGGCGTAAGCCACTCTTTGCCGAGTATTTCCGATACGACACAATAGTACTTTACAGCATCTTCTGCCGTGCGCACCCCGCCCGAAACTTTTATTCCTATACGTTTATTGTAGCGTTGGTAATACTCTTTTATCACGTGACACATGGTGTAAACAGCCTCTAAGGTAGCCCCAGGAAACTCTTTGCCCGTAGAGGTTTTGATGAAATCGGCACCACTAAAGAGTGAGAGGATAGAGGCTTGTCGAATCAATTCGGGTTCCTTTAGTGCTCCTGTCTCCAATATAACTTTGAGCAGAGCTCCGCGACAAGAGGCTTTTTGCTCCTCTATTTCCACGGCAACGGGTGCATACTCTTTGCTTAAAAAGTGATTCAAATTGAGCACAATGTCTATCTCATTAGCCCCTGAGGCCACAGTAAGTGCCGTTTCGGCATACTTAATCTCTTCAAAAGTCTGCGAAGTGGGGAAGCCTCCACTTACTGCCGCAATATGTACGTTGAGAGCTTTGAGGTACTTCTTCACCACGGGCACTTGCAGAGGGTACACACATATCGCTGCTACATTAGGCAATCCCTCAGAGTTTCCCTCCAGTTGATTGGTATTATCCACCAATTGTTTGATGCTCTGCTCTGTGTCGGTTGCCGAGAGAGAGGTAAGGTCTATCGTACTGTGCAGGAAGTGTAACACCTCTTTTTGGTATGCCTTATCGTAGTTTTTTGTTATAATTTCTTCCACTTGTGCCGTAATCTTTTCTTGTGGAAGGGCAGGGGCAAACAGCTCAAATGTATCGGTATATTTCTTCTTTTCCATAGTGTACTAACTATTTAGTTTAGGATTGTTTTTGTGTCTTTGTTGGTCTCTCTCTGTCTTTTTGGCTATGTTCTTTTGGATAGCCTCCTCTAAATCGATGCCAGTTTGGTTGGCAATGCAGGTGAGTACCCATAGCACATCGGCTATTTCATCGGCGAGCTCTTTCTTTTTGTCTCCTTCTTTAGAGCTCTGCTCTCCGTAGGTACGCGCCATAATCCTTGCCACTTCGCCTACTTCCTCACATAGGATTGCCATGTTGGTCAGTTCCGAGAAGTAGCGAACGCCATACTCTTTAATCCATTTATCTACATCGTTTTGTAGCTCTTTGAGTGTCATTTTTTTTTGTTTATTTGTTTGACAATCAACTGTTTATATGTTTTCTTCGGTGTCTATAACGATAGTTACGGGTCCATCATTGATGAGAGAAACTTGCATATCTGCACCAAATTTACCTCGAGCGATACTTTTGCCGAGTGTTTGCTCCATAAGAGAGCAGAAACGGTCGTAAAGAGGTTCGCTGATAGCTCCTTTGGCCGCTTTTATATAGCTGGGTCTATTCCCCTTTTTGGTGTTGGCCATAAGGGTGAATTGGCTTACCATAAGCACCTCTCCCTCTACGTCCATCACGGAGCGATTCATAACCCCTTCTTCGTCGTCGAATATACGCAGAGCGGCTACTTTCTTGCAAAGGTACTCTATTTCTCTATCGCCATCATTCTCTGTAATGCCTACCAAAATCATTAGTCCTCGTTGTATCGAGGAGAATAGTTGGCCCTCTATCTCTACGGAGGCTTTGCGTACTCTTTGTATTACCAGTTTCATGGTTGTTTTCTATGATCTGTTACTCTTCTTTTCGTCTGTTGTTGTTCTGTTTTCTTCGGAGGGGTGGAGGGCTTCAAAGAGAAGTTTACCCCGTTGAGCTCCTATCGATTGCATAAGTTCCTCCCTACTCGCTTTTTTGAGTCGAGCAACACTTTTGTACTCTTTGAGGAGCGTTTCTCGCAGTTTGCTACCGATGCCTTTGATGTTGTCCAACTCTGAAACGGTTTGTCCCTTACTGCGTAATGTGCGGTGGAATGTGATGCCAAATCGGTGGGCTTCGTCACGAATATGTTGTAGTGTGCGGAGCGTGTCGGATCCTCTTTTGAGGAAAAGAGGAATCGGGTTATCGGGGTAGAAGACTTCTTCGAGCCGTTCGGCGAGTCCTATTACCTCTACTTGTTCCAGGATACCCAGTTCTCGTAGCGTTTCTACCGCTACCCCGAGCTGTCCCTTACCACCGTCTATGACGATGAGGTCGGGTAGTGGCTCCTCTTGGCTCAGTACTCTGCTGTAGCGACGTGTAATGATTTCCTGCATAGAGGCATAGTCGTTGGGTCCAATTACACTTTTCACGTGGAACTTTCGGTAGGAAGACTTGCGCGGCTTGCCGTTGTAAAAGACGACGCAGGCTGCTACGGGATGCGTGCCTTGTATATTGGAGTTGTCGAAACACTCTATAAGTCTGGGGTATTTCTTCAGGCGCAAATCCTCTTTCATGTGCTGCATCAGTTGCAGAGCCCGTTGCTCGGGGTTGAGTTTCTCGGCACGTTTTAATTGGTCTAACTTGTACTGACGTACATTGTTGTAGGAGAGATCGAGCAAATGCTTCTTTTCTCCCTGTTTGGGTATGGTAAGCTTGCACCGTTTGTTGGGTTGCCATTCTATGGGATAGGGTAGTATGATCTCCTCTGCCTCGCTCTGAAAACGTTGGCGTAGCTCTATGATAGCTGTGGTTAGGAGGTCTTCTCGGCTCTCGTCGATGGGCTTTTTCCACTCCAAAGTCATAGCGCGGACAATGGCTCCCTCGTGTACCTGCATCATATTTATATAGGCCTTGCTGTCCTCTTCGTCATAGCTAAAGACATCTACATCGTGCTGTATTTGGGGGGCTACAGTGTGTTTGTTGGTGTAGTTTTGGAGCATGTCGAGTTGGTCTTTCTCTGCTGCCGCTGCTTCGTAGAGTTCTTTTTCGGCATAGGCATACATCTTGTCGCTTGTTGCCTGTATAAGTTGCTTCAAATTGCCTTTGAGTAGCTCGGTAGCTTCTTGTATCTTTTTGTTGTATTCTGCCCACGATATTTTCCCTACGCAGGGGGCTTCGCATCGTTTGATGTGATATTGAAGGCAAGTTTGGAAGGCTCCTTTTTGGATGTTTTCTTGGGTCAATTTGAGGCGACAGGTGCGTGTCTTGTAGAGTTCCCGTATGAGTTGCACCATTTTATGTGCATTCCCGACATTGGTGTAGGGGCCAAAGAATGTGCCATAGTTCTGTACTCTGTTGCGGGTAACTAATATACGGGGGAACTCTTCCTTGGTAACCACGATACTGGGGTACGACTTGTCGTCCTTGAGAAGTATGTTGTATTTGGGCTTATGGGTCTTGATAAGGCTATTTTCGAGCAGGAGTGCTTCGCTCTCATCTTCTACCACAATGTACTTTATCTCTCGTATGGAGGCTACCAAGAGCCTTGTTTTGCGGTCGGTATGCTCTTTGGTAAAGTAGCTTGCCACACGTCTTCTGAGGTTTTTGGCCTTACCGACATAAATGATAGTATCGTTTTCATCGAAGTACTGGTAGCATCCTGGGAGCTCTGGTATCGTGGGGATTATCTTTTTTATTTCCTCAAGAGTCATCTTTTTGGGAGTCTTTTTCTCTTTTCACGTGAAACAAAAGTAGCGTTACTTTTGACACAAAACAATGAGAATACTGATGTCGTGTGGCGAAACACCAGGGATGCGTGCCGCTTGTCCTATGGTGATGGGGCGTATCTTGTCTAATTTTTGTCGTGCTTCTGTCGATAGACTCTCTATTTTGAGGTAATCAAAACGATCGCCCAGTTTTATGTTTTCGAGGCGCACCATCTTATCGGCCTGCATCTTTTCACGCTCTATATAGCCTGCATATTTAATGGCAATTTCGGTAGCCTCGATAACTTCGCTACGAGAAGTCGTCATAGCATCGGTGCGCTCTTTAACCTTAGGAAGTAGTTGCAGAGCAAGGGCGAAGGTTACCTTCGTACGCAACAAAAACTCTCTTAGTTTGATAGCATGCTTTAGGGGTTGCTCTCCGATCTCTTCCAGTGTGCTGTTTACGAGCTCGGGTTTGACCGAATAGCTACTTGTAAAGGCCAATAACTCTTTGATCGCTGCCTGTTTTTGGGTGAAGAGAGCAATCCTCTCGGGCGAAGCTAACCCCAGTTCGATAGCTTTCGGGGTGAGCCTTTCATCGGCATTGTCTTGACGAAGGAGCGTGCGGAACTCTGCTCGTGAGGTAAACATGCGGTAGGGTTCGTCCACCCCTTTCGTTACAAGGTCGTCGATGAGCACCCCTATGTAGGCTTCGTTGCGTCCTAAGATAAGAGGCTCTTTACCATTCAGCGCGTTGTGCGCATTGATACCTGCCAAAAGCCCCTGTGCTGCCGCTTCTTCGTATCCCGTAGTTCCGTTGATTTGCCCTGCAAAATAGAGCCCTGATATCTGTTTGGTCTCCAATGAATGTTGTAGTTGCGTGGGGTCGAAATAGTCGTATTCGATAGCATATCCTGGGCGATAGATGCGCACATTACGTAGAGCGGGAATTGTTTTGAGGGCATTGATTTGCGTCTCTACTGGGAGCGAAGAGGAGAATCCATTCAGGTAGTATTCGTTGGTTTGCGCTCCCTCAGGTTCGAGGAACAGTTGGTGTGCCGTCTTATCGGCAAAGGTAACAATCTTCGTTTCGATACTGGGGCAGTAGCGAGGCCCTATGCTGTCAATCTGACCATTATAAAGGGGCGATTCATCCAGCGAACCTCTTAGCACTTCATGGCACTCCTCATTGGTGTAGAGGATGTGACAGGGCAGTTGGGGCATACGTGTGGTCGATGGGGTCGTAAGAAAGGAAAAGGCGTGGAACTCCTCATCTCCCTCTTGCAAGCTCGTGAGACTCCAGTCTACGCTACGGCCGTCGATACGTGCGGGGGTACCCGTTTTCATACGTCCTGCCGAGAAACCGAGGCGGGTTAATTGGTCGGTTATGCCGTAAGAGGCGGGTTCACTTATACGTCCTCCTGGCAGCATGGTAGCACCGAAGTGCATGAGACCGCCCAAGAAGGTACCTACGGTGAGGATAACTTTGGGAGCATAAAATTTTTTCTTCAGCGATGTTTCTACGCCCACTATGCTATCTCCGTCGAAGATGAGCTGTGTAACGTTATCTTGCCATATATCGAGCTTTTCGATTGCATCGAGCTTTTGCCGCCACTGCTCCATGAAACGCATGCGATCTATCTGGGCGCGAGGGCTCCACATAGCAGGCCCTTTGCTACGGTTGAGCATACGGAACTGAATGGAAGAAGCATCGGAAACAATGCCTGACAAGCCCCCGAGGGCATCTATCTCCCGTACAATTTGCCCTTTGGCTATACCTCCCATGGCGGGGTTACAGCTCATTTGGGCTATTTTGTTCATATCGAGGGTTATGAGGAGTACATGCGAACCCATGGTTGCCGCTGCTGCTGCTGCCTCGCACCCTGCGTGTCCACCCCCTACTACTATAATATCGTAATCGAATGTATGCGTCATTTTCTTCTCCTTGGAGCAATGGTTATTATCAAAGCAAAATTAGTTATTTACCTTTTATTGAGACCGTTGCATCGGCTCTAAAAACTCTTTTGGCTTGATGGTACCCTAAATAGAGACCATTGCCGTTAGTTGTTACCCTTGTGGAGGGTTATTAATTTATTGGTTATAGTTCTTATTATCAATTTATTAAGTGCAATTTTCGGATTGTTTGCTTTGTGTGAAAATCCCTTTTTATTGCCTCTCTAAGCCTTGGGGGTATAGAATTTCTTCTACAGCTCTCTAATTATGTTTAGTTGGAAGAGGGTCGTTTTTTCCGTTGATCAAGTCTTCTGCTTTTGAGGTAGGAGAGGAAAGAGGGTTTGAGGCAGGGCTTCGGTATCCAAAGGCTATGTCTCTTTTTTTGGGGGGGTAGGGGTGTTACTTGAAAAAGCCTATAATCTCTTGAAAAGTTTCCTCCTATAGAAACTTAAGTTTCCACCTATGATAACTCGAGTTTCCTTCTGTGACAACTTTCCCTTGCACGTGTGGTAAATAAGCACTCGTGCCATGCTCTTAAGTTGTACTTGTGGAATGAACTGCTCAAAAAAGAGGCTGGCCATAATGGATGATGACACAGCCTTGCATTTCTTATGAGACGGCACTTGCTACTATTCTACCATTCGGTACCAGACAGTAAAAGAACCGTCCTTTTCGTACTCAACGTGTATTTCAAAGTCTTTACTTTCTTTGATTTTATCTGCTATTTCGTATGCTATTCTAACGGCATCGAGCTTTCCTTTGCCCCCGAGCACCCATCCTTCATCTTTTGGAGGGTTATCGGCTCTTAGTTCGTTATTTTGTCTTACTAAAAGATTGGCGAAAGCTGTTGATACTATATAATCCTCTTGAGTTAAGGTTGTATACCCCTTTGATGAGGCACTATACAAGATATAAAAGCTTTCAGTAGGGTATTTTTCCATTCCATCAGTGATAACCTTCCCAAGTTGAGTCTCTTTTATTTGAGTCTCTTTAAGATTCGGTTTGATACCATTTTTATTGCCTTGACATGACGCTAGAGTCAATAAAGACAATCCTATGGATAAAAGTAGGTATAATCCTTTTTTGTATTCCATATTATTAGAGTCTTTTTGTTGTTAGTTTAATGATAATCTGTCAAGCATCTCGTAAAATTTAGAGTTATATATATATCGCACCGCAAATATATATATATGTAAAATATGATTCTTGTGGTATGTAATATTTTCAAAATTATTATCTGCTGTTTGTCTTTAAGAATGCTACTGCGGAGTGTTTCGTATGCTTTAATTCTATATTTTTGCGTGCAAGAGACTATGATGCTTTACGGATTATTCCTTTCAGGTAGGAATTACTTGGCGAGGAGTAGGCAGTAGGGGACCCAGCAGTAGAACTATTATTCCAAAAAGATTGAAAGCTATGGTAAGATTCGGTGGCGCAAGAGGTCGTATCACCTCAAGGGTGATATGCTTTTTTATGGTGGCTTCGCTAATGGTATTCTCTTCGTGCAAGACGAGGGCTGTTTTGTCGAGCAAGGTAGCGTTGGGCATGACCCAGCAAGAGGTGGTAAAGATCTGCGGTAAGCCCTATAAACAGAGTGCACGGCGAGACCCTGCCAATAACTTGCAGGAGGAGTACTTCTATAAGGAGAAGATTTGGGACGATGCTTGGTCGTCCGACGAAACGACGGTTAATCACGTATTCGTCTTCAACAATGGCATTTTGATGGCTATCGAGCAGGCAGAAGAGCATCACAACAGTACCAAAAGACATACGGTAATAAATCTCTAAGCACTCTATATAAAAGTATCTTTGTGATACGTAGTAATGAGGGTGGGGCAAAAGCAATTTTGTCGCCCCCTCTTGCTATTTTTGAGAGCTCCTATATTCTTTTTGCAAAACCCTATGGGGTGCTCTTTATTTCTCTATTATCTTTTGTACTTTTGTGCGTAACTTATTAGTAGAAAAAGAGTGGTAGTGACCGAACGAATTTATATTCCCGAAGATGTTGATTTGGGAGTCTTTTATGGGGTCAATAGAGAGCACTTGATTTTATTGCGTACCCTCTTCCCCAAGATACGGCTCTTAGTGGCCGATGGGGCTTTGAAGATTTTGGGCGAGGCTTCTGCCATAGATCAGTTTGTATTAGTACTGGATGCTTTGGTGGCACACACACAGAAGTACAATCAGCTCAACGAAGAGGCTATCCGACGCATCGCCCGAGGCGAAGATGCCTCTACCCCCGAGCCTGCCTACCATATACTCTATGGCACTAAGGGCAAGAGTATTGCCGCAAGGGGCAAGAATCAGCAACGCATGGTAGAGGCTTTCAATACGAAAGATATGATCTTTGCGGTGGGTCCTGCTGGTACGGGTAAAACGTTTATAGCCATCTCTTTGGCTGTAAAGGCTTTGAAAGAGCGTCGCATTCGTCGCATAATCCTCTCTCGTCCTGCAGTCGAAGCGGGCGAAAAGTTGGGCTTCTTGCCTGGGGAGATGAAAGATAAGTTAGACCCCTATTTGCAACCGTTGTACGATGCTTTGGAGGAGATGATTCCGCAGCCTCGTCTCAAAGATTATATCGAGTTAGGGACTATACAGATAGCCCCGCTGGCCTATATGCGTGGGCGTACGCTCAACGATGCCGTAATCATATTGGACGAAGCGCAGAATACGACGGTGCATCAGATGAAGATGTTTCTCACTCGTATGGGGTACTACTCCAAAATGATTATTACGGGCGATGTTACCCAGATAGACCTCCCGTACGGCGTGCGCTCGGGATTGAAGCATGCACAGCAAGTCTTGGGTGGCATTAATTCGATAGCCCATATCGAGTTTGAGCAGGGCGATATCGTACGCCATCCTTTGGTACAGCAGATTGTCGAGGCTTACGATAAGGACGATATCCGTAGAGCCGAGGAGCGCAAAGAGAGAACGAAAGAAGAGAATATAAATACTATAAATGAAGGCGCGTTATGAAGTTAGAGACATTACTCCGCACAGATTATCATTTCCCTGGGCAGCAGAGCGTTTACCATGGTAAGGTACGTGATGTGTATTTTTTAGAGGGAGATCTTGTAGCGATGATTGCTACAGACCGCATCTCGGCATTCGATGTTGTTTTGCCCGAGGGTATACCCTACAAAGGTCAGGTGCTGAACCAAATTGCCGCTGGGCAGTTAGACGCTACCGCCGATATTGTACCCAACTGGAAGATAGCAACTCCAGATCCTATGGTTACCATAGGTCATCGATGCGAACCCTTTAAGGTAGAAATGGTTATCCGTGGCTATATTACGGGTAGTGCATGGCGTGCCTATAGCGAGGGCGAACGTACTATTTGCGGTATTAACCTCCCCGACGGCTTGCGCGAAAACCAACGCTTCGACCAGCCCATTATAACCCCTACAACCAAAGCCGACGAGGGGCACGATGAAAACATATCTCGCGAAGAAATCATTCGTCAAGGTATCGTCTCCGAGGAAGATTATATCCTTTTGGAGCAATATACGCAGGCTCTTTTTGCACGTGGTACAGAGTTGGCACGTGAAAAGGGGCTTATACTGGTCGATACGAAGTATGAGTTTGGTAAGAAGGATGGCAAGATTTACCTGATTGATGAGATTCATACCCCCGATTCCTCTCGCTATTTTTATGCCGAAGGGTTTGAAGAACGCTTCCAAAAGGGCGAACCCCAACGTCAGTTGTCTAAGGAGTTTGTGCGTCGCTGGCTTACCGAAAACGGCTTTATGGGTCGTGCTGGAGAGCAGATTCCCGAGATGACCCCCGAGTATTGCAAGAGTGTTTCCGACCGTTATATCGAGCTCTATGAGCATGTAACAGGCAAGCCTTTTGAGCGTACGGAGCAATCCCATCTCTCGGAGCGTATCGAGCAGAATATACTTCGCTTTCTTGAGCAACGTCGATAAACGTCAACCTTAACGGTTTTCAGTATAGATTTATTTATCGGAGGGCATACTCTTCCTATCCGTCTTTACAGTAGGGTCGGGAAGAGGTGCTCCATCGTTTTCTGTTTCTAATTTATGCTTACTCAAACAACGTCTAAAACCGAGCGTGTGCGCACTATGTTCAACGATATTGCCACACGGTATGACTTGTTGAATAAACTTATGACCTTTGGGGTAGATCGCTCTTGGCGCAACGATGCTGTCTCCCTGTTGGAAGAGGTACAACCCTCTACGCTACTCGATGTGGCGGTAGGTACGGCCGATCTCTCGCTCCAAATAGCCCAGAAGATTTCCTCTTTGCAGTCGATTGTAGGGGTAGACATTTCTAAGGAGATGCTCGAGAAGGGAGAGGAGAAAGTGGCTAAGAGCAACTTTACAACCCCTATAACTCTTATGGAGGCTAATTGCGAGGCTTTGCCCTTTGCAGAGGGGTCTTTCGATGCCGTTACATGTGCTTTTGGAGTACGTAACTTTGAGCGTCTGGAGCAATCTCTCACCGAGATGCACCGAGTTACCGTAGAGGGGGGGCATATTGTTATATTGGAGCTCTCTATTCCGCGCAACTCATTGCTCCGTATGGGATATACCTTTTGGACGCATACGTTCGTTCCTTTTGTCGGTTCGTTTGTGGCGCACAATAGAGAGGCTTATCACTACTTACCCCGTTCGGTGGTAGCTATGCCCCAGTACGAGGCTTTTACTTCGCTGCTTAGTCAGGTGGGTTATCGCAATGTCTCTTTTACGCCTCTCTCGGGGGGTATAGCCACTTTATACCAAGCTGTCAAATGAAAGAATATGCACTTATAGGACATCCAGTCGAGCATTCCAAGTCTAAGGATTTTTTCAACGAGAAGTTCCGTCTTGAGGGTATTGATGCGCAGTACATAAACGTCGATTTAGAGAGCCTGAACCGTCTGAAGCGTTTTCTCTTATTACACCCTCATTTGTGTGGTTTTAACGTAACCAGTCCCTTCAAAAGAGCTATTGTTCCCTATCTGCAGGAGTTAGACCTCGAGGCAAACTATGTAGGGGCTGTCAATACTGTGGTGGTACAAAGGCGTTTTTGGGGCAGGAGGCATCTTATTGGGTTCAATACCGATGTGGAGGGTTTCTACCAATCTATGCTCTCTATTATGAAGCCCCATTACAACCAAGCACTTATCTTAGGTACGGGTGGGGCTGCCCTTGCCGTAGAGAGAGCCTTTAAGAAATTGGGTATTATGGCACTGATGGCGAGCCGAAGAGTGGGAGTGCAGGGTACGATAGGGTACGACCAACTTACGCCCGATTTGTTGGCTAAGTGCCCCATAGTCGTAAATGCTACGCCCGTGGGTATGAGCCCTCACATCTTAGACATGCCTCTTATTCCTTACGAGGCTTTGACGCCCGATCATCTCTGTTACGACCTTATCTATGCTCCCGAGGAGACTCGTTTTTTACGTCATGCGCGTCTGCAGGGAGCAGTTACTAAAAATGGTATCGATATGCTTTTGATTCAAGCCAATGAGAATTGGCGTATCTGGAGCGAGTATGGGAGGTAAGCATGGCAGAAGCTCTTTGCCGTACGGGGCAATGAGCTATCCTCAAGAGGAGAAATAATGCTTCAAAGCGACGAAGTGAGGCTTATTTTTGCCGAATATCTTGTTAGATTGAAAAAATGTAGTACTTTTGTCGTGCGTTTTGGAACAGATTGTTTCAAATGGCGAGATAGCTCAGCTGGTTAGAGCGCATGATTCATAATCATGAGGTCCCCGGTTCAATCCCGGGTCTCGCTACGTTTTTTGAGTCTTAGAGATAGGGGGGAGAGTGTCGAAGTTATTTCGGCACTCTTTTTTTTGTATATATGCACAAGATTTTTTGTAGGCAGATGGGGGCAAGAGGGTTATTTCTTTAGCTTCTTTGTGTCGCTCTGAAAGAGAGGGGGGTAGTGTATGCTAAATAATTCTAACAGTTATTTCTAAAGCATCGCTTTTGCTTATTTTTGCTCTGAAATACAAATAAGTGAACGAATAGTATAAAGATTGAACCCCCAACCATCGTTATGAGCGAGTTTATTAATAATTCTTCGCAGAGAAAAGAGATGCTCAAGCACCTCATTCTGCAGTTGCATAAAGGAGACAATCCAGAGGCTTTGCGCCAACAGCTTATAGAGCGTTTGCGTGCCATACCTTACAATGAAGTCGTAGAGGTAGAGCAGGAACTGATCAATAGTAAGGAGCTAAAGGAGGAGGAGATACTCCACTTCTGCGACCTGCACACGCAAGCTCTTGAGGGAGCTATCGACCAAACCGAGGCAAAGCAGGTGCCAGCAGGCCACCCCGTAGATACTTTTAAGAAGGAGAACGCCGCTTTGCAGCAGGAGATAGAGCGTTACGAGGCTTTGCGCACACGGGTACAGTCCGAAACCCTCTCACAGGAGGAGTTGTCAGCTCTCTTTCTGCAAATTCATAAGGTGTTTAACAACTTGGCAGACGTCGACAAACATTACAAACGTAAGGAGTTTTTGCTCTTCCCTTACTTGGAGCAGAGGGGCATCACAGGTCCCCCCAAGGTGATGTGGGGTAAGCATGACGAGGTGCGTGCGCTGCTTAAAAGTGTTTTTGAGGCTATCCATGCTGGTTGTCCCGCGCAGGAAGAGCTTGTTGGGCTTATGGAGTTGGTCTTTGATCCTGCCGTAGAGCAGATAGGAGGCATGATATTCAAGGAGGAAAATATCCTCTTCCCGATGTCTTTAGATACGCTTTCAGAGTCTGACTGGGCTAAGGTGTACGAAGAAACTATGGATTTTGGCTACTGTCTCATCGACCCTACCGACGAGTGGGAGCCCAAGGAAGAGCCGCTTCAAGAGGCACAATATATTCAGAGCGATGCTATCCGACTCTCTTCGGGAGCCTTTAGTGTCAAAGAGTTGGAGGCACTTTTTGTCCACTTGCCGATAGATATAACCTTTGTCGACAAGGATGATAAGGTGCGTTTCTTCTCGCACAGTCCCAAGCGTGTTTTCGAGCGCAATCGCTCTATCATCGGTCGTGATGTGCGTATGTGCCATCCCCCTGGTAGCGTTCATATCGTAGAGCAGATTATTGAGGACTTTAAGAGCGGTCGTGAGCATAAGGCGGCTTTCTGGCTGAGCAACTTCCAAGGACGCTTTGTCTATATCGAGTACTCTGCCGTACGCTCGCCCGAGGGGGAATATCTCGGTGTGGTAGAAGTTACACAAGACCTAACCGAACTAAGAAAACTGGAGGGCGATCAGCGTCTGCTCTCCTATACCCAAAAGTAATACGCTAAACCGATCCCACCTCTACGACCCTATGTAGCTGTCGAGAGGTGGGAGTTTTCTTTTAGATTATGTCAGAACAAAAGTTATTTATCACCCCCGAAACTACCGTGGCAGAGCTCTTGGAGCACTACCCTGGACTGGAGCAAAGGCTCTTGGAGCTATCACCTGCCTTTGCTAAGCTCAAGAACCCTATCCTAAGGCGTACGGTAGCACGTATTACAACCCTCCAGAGGGCTGCACAAGTGGCTGGGCTGAATGCTGTGGATATGGTCAATACATTACGTCGGGCGGTTGGTGAGCCTCTCTTGGAAAGTGAGAGCTTTAAGGCTGCCGAGGAGGAACTTCTTATGCGTTTACCCATGGAGTTGGGCTCGCCAGAGGTTACGCTACGTTTTGATATACGTCCTCTATTGGAGCGAGGGGAGTATCCCAAAACGCAACTTATGGAGCGGGTAAAAGAGATGGGGTATAGTGATGTCTTGGAGTTGATCGCCTCTTTTCCGCCTCTGCCTGTGATAGAGATCTTGTTGGGACAAGGCTTTCAGGTAAGTAGAGCGGCTCGCTCGGAAGATGGAGCCCTGCGTTACTATGTGCGTCGCTCTTAGGTTGTCTCTTTGATAAGGGGGAATAACTTCATTGAACCTTTTCAGAAAGCCCATTTTACAGGTGTAAAAGTTGCTTTCTTTACGTGGTTTTTTTCTATTTGCAATCTACGTATATGTATATTTAGATTACGTTTATATATATTCAACTTGCGTATATGTATATTCAATCTTAATATAGAGAATTGTGTGTGTTGAAAAGAGAAAGTCTGCGTGATAAAAGTATTAAAATAGTGCCTATGCAGAGAAAAGTTTACCTATGGCTCTTTCTTTTTTCTCTCTTTTTTCTCCTCTAACGCTAAGGGGGAGGGGGCAGGAACTTGCACACATTTTTTCGGAAACTACCCATATAGCCCTCCTTTTATATAACATCCCCTTGCTTCAATCCCAACTAAGTCAAGATGAGGCAAGGGGGAAGAAAGTCAATTATGGTAGTGTTAGCTCTTAAAGATGGGGAATCATAACCTTAACAGTCTTTGCCCCTGAAGCGGTTATGAACAGCAGACCAGAGGGGAGGTTTTTTAATTCGCACTCGCCGTTCACGAGCTTTTCTTCGCCTACTCGCTCACCTGTGGTATTGTACACGACCACACTCCCCTCGCTGTTATGTGGGTGGCGGAGGGTTAGGTCTCGTCCTCTTTGAGAGATCTCTGGCGTTATATCGGGGTTGCCTGCAATCTTCTCAACGCTATCCACAATGGCATCTTCGTACAGAAAGTCTACATACATATAGAGAGTAGACTGAAAAGCAAGATACCCCACCGTTACGTTGGTTTTTGTAGATGCTTGGTACATCTTCCACATATTGGTGTTGGTGTCGATTCCTTTATCTTCAAATCCATGCTCTTTGAGCCACTTCCAAACGGCACAAATCTTAGGTATCTTCACTCGTTCCCAAGAGGAAGCTATGAGCGTTTTACGGTAAAGTTGATTCTTTGAGTTGAACATCAAGAGCGAGACGGGGAAGTCAAGATTGTCGCTCAAGTACGCCTCTAAACCGACACGAGACTCCTCGGGTACGTTGGGGTGCATATCCCAGTAAGTAGAGGTAAAGTGCTTCAATCCGTGCTGTTCCAAAATCGCAGTAGCAGCCTCGCGCGAATGTCCCCAAGGGATATCTACCGGAGCCATTACAAAGGGAACATCTTGCTTGACCTCTACGGTAAAGGTTGCTTGCCCGAGTGGGGAGTTCAGATCGGCTTGGTCTGTAGTTCCAGGTACTGCTTTGTAGGCATTCATGGTTACTTGAGCCGTTCCGACAGACTTGGCGATGAACGTGTTTCCGTTAGAGCGAACCACACTCTCATTGTCGCTCTTGTAGCGGATTACATAACGATTTTTGCCTGCTACATGCTCAACCATTTTGGGGCTGTACTCCTTAATAGGCATACGATAGAGATAGTTTACGGGGATTTCGCAACGCTCCTTTAAGAGAACGATACGCTCCTTATCCTGTTCTTGTGCCGTAGCAATGGAGCAAGAGAAACCGAGGAATAATACGGTTATGAGGGTCTTAAGAATATATTTTTTCATACTATTGGAGTAATTAGAATAGGGGTATTACAATTTTTTGCGCCACGCTTTCACCTTTGCTATTGATTGCTCTTACGATGTAGCAAGCTCCTTGGGTCAGTTGCTCGGGAGAACAAGAAGTTCCATCCATAGCATATACAGCTACCGAATGCATGCCTTCGGGTACAATCAGTTTGCCGTTCACTACGCAGAATAGAGCCTCTACGACCTCGATAGCCTTGGTAGCAGTCGGTTGCCATGAGCCGTCCCCGAAAGGTAGCGGGAAGCCATCATTCTTACCCTCGAATATCTCCCATGGATAGAAGTCTCTCCCGAGATTGAGTTTCTTTAAGAGCGTTTCACTCTTCATCTCTGCGGCAGTCATAGCCTCTCCATACAAGGGTTTGTCGGATGTGATCTTGTAAACGTCGCCATTGTAGTAATTGTTCTTAAGGTTGAATGTTTGAGAGTCGTCCACCGCCCCTACCGTGATGGGGAATACTTCGTCGGTGCCTTCTACGATAGCTGCATTATAGCAGTAGGCAATGTTTACCGTAGAGGGAATGCCAGGTTGTAGTAGTCCTGCAATTCCACAGGCCACAGAGCCTTCACTCGAAATTTTACCCGTATTGGCACAGTCTTGTATGGTTATAGGACCATCTTCTATGTAGCCGACAATACCAGCTATCTGACCACTTCTTGTGTAGATGGAGCCCATATTCACGCACTTAGAAATGGAAGAGCCTTGCACGCTGTTTACAGCAAGTATACCCCCAGCCCCCATAGAGCTTGTTACCTGTATGGTAGCAGCAGAAGTACACTTTTCTATGGTCGAGGGTTCCCCAAAAGCTCCACAGGCAATACCTCCTGCATAAGAGTGCTTGGTAGCAGTTATAGTTACATCTTTCTCGACATGGCAGTCTGAAATATGAGAGCCAATGATAGCTGCTGTAATACCACCCACTATGGCGTCGGCTTTGATTCTACTGTCCGATAGAGTTAGGTGCTCGATGCGAGCATTTTTCAAGGAGCCAAACAAAGCTACACCGATGTAATTCTTTCCGTTGAATTCGAGGGTCAATTTGCTTACTTTGTGCCCTCCTCCATCGTAGTGGCCACTGAAGTAGCGGTTGTTGGTTCCCTGCACTCCAAAGTTGGTGCCGATAGGTGTCATATTTTTGTAGTTCGACATGTCTATATCGGCTGTTTGCTTGAAGTATTTTCCAGCGAAGGTGTTCTTATCCTCATCGACACCAGTGGATAACTCCCACAAGTGCTCTGGGGCACTAATCAGGTAGGGCGACTCTTGAGTACCATCTCCCCCACCAAAGATATAAACCCCTTTTTCGCGAACTACCTTGGCACTAAGTTGTAGTTCGGCAGAAAGCTCGCCGCAGACCACTGCAAGGGACGACTTAATTTCTCCCAGAGAGGAGGGGGAACAGGTTATCTCCAACTCCAAAACGCCAGCAGGCTCTTCTGGAGTAAAGGTGGTCGGTTGAACCGAAAAGAACGCTTTACCCGCCTCTGCAATGTTAATGGTAATAGCCTGATTTACGAGGTTCTTGTAGGTTAGAGCTGCCTTTAAGGTTTTGCTTTCTCCCTTGTGCATCTCTCCGAAGACTATTTCTGGTTCGTTGAATTTTAGTACGGGTTGTGTAGGCTCTTCCTCTTCGTAGTCGCTAATGGCGAGGTTGTCGATGTTGAAAGCCGATTGGAATTTCTTGCCATTCTTCAGATCAAAAGAGGAGTAGTCGGCACGGATGATGCGTACCAATCCCTCGGTAACATTGACACGTCGGCTGAATTGGCTCACTTCCATACTGGGAGTAAAGGAGTTACCCACGGGAGACCACGTAGTTCCCCCATCTTCCGATACTTCCAGAATCCAAGCGATTTGCTTTTGCGCATGTTTCTTGTAGGCACGGTAGTCAAAAGATACGGTGCCTATCCCCCCTGGTTTATTCTCTTTTAGTTGCAGGTAGGGCATTTCTTTCATGTAGGACTTCTCTCCATAAATACGTGCCGAGCCTTTTCCGTCTACATAGTCGTCGGCATCTCCATTGCATCGGAGCGAATAGCTTACCCACTTCAAGCCGTTGAGGGTTAGTTCTAACTTTTTGTGTTGATCTCCAATAGCTTTCTTGGCATCTTCAAAATCGTAACTCCAGTTCTGACTCTCCTGAGCGCAGAGCCTCAATGAAGCGAATAGAGCCAAGCATACAAACAAAAATGCAGTAGTAACTTTTTTCATCTCGATTGAATAACTTAAAAATGATTACAGGAGGTTCTATAAATCTCTCTTGCCACAGTTCTCTCGCAGAACCTCTTTAGGCGAGTTTTTCCGTAGTTTTTTGTTAATGCTCCGAAATTAGTCTTTTTTATTGGTTTGGGGAAATGCTTTTATTTAATTTTTGCGAGTTTCTGGAAAATGTGTTGCGTTGAGATGTTGCCTAATTTTCCGTTCTTAAAGCCCTACTTGCAGGCTCTCTTCTTGTAACGAATGAGCGTGAGCGATA
This sequence comes from Porphyromonas circumdentaria, assembly GCF_900167105.1. Lineage (GTDB taxonomy): Bacteria > Bacteroidota > Bacteroidia > Bacteroidales > Porphyromonadaceae > Porphyromonas > Porphyromonas circumdentaria. Next base: position 26,967 of record NZ_FUXE01000015.1, read on the forward strand.
CTCTCTTTTCATGCTTTCTCTCTTTCGTTAAGTCGTTTCTTGCTCGAGGTTTTTACTTTGCAAGAGAAAGCAAATACACTCTATGGCATATAGATACAAAAAAGCTCCCCCAAAAACTCTCTTAGTGCGAGAATCTTTGGGGGAGTTTGTTATTTTGAGCTCTATTCTTTAGCTCAAGAGAAAGACATTTTTATGCCTTAGGAATGTTCTTCAAGACTTCGAGTAAGTGACGCCAGAAGAGATCTACCGTAGCGATTTCCATACGCTCTACAGGAGAGTGTACATCTCTAAGTGTAGGTCCGAAAGAAACCATATCGAGGTAAGGATACTTAGAGAGGAAAAGACCGCACTCAAGTCCTGCGTGAATTGCTTTAACAGCTGGTTCCTTACCGAAGAGCTTCTTGTACGCATCGATCGTTACTTGTAGGATAGGAGAGTTGGGGTTAGGGCTCCAACCTGGGTAGCCATCACGTACTTCTACCTCTGCACCTGCAAGGTCAAACACACTCTTAACCGTGTTACCTACGTCTGCTTTGAGTGATTCGCTGGACGATCTTTGGCTGGTCTCTACAACAATTTTGTTGTTCTCTTTCATCTTGATAGAGGCAAGGTTGGTAGAGGTCTCTACAAGTCCTTCGATAGCGTGGCTCATACCCATAACGCCGTGGGGGCATGCGTAGAGTGCCGAGATGAGGCGTTGTGTAGTATCTCTGTCGATGATACGTGTAGGATTCTCTACAGAAGAGAGTGTAACCTTTACGTTAGGATCTACTACTTCCAGCTCGGTACGTACATCTGCATCCAATTCGTTGATAAGGATAGCCAATTCTTCCTTACGATTCATAGGTACTCCGATAAGAGCCATCGCTTCACGAGCAATAGCGTTGTGGAGGTTACCTCCGTCTATCTGTGCCAATACCAAAGGCATCTTTTCGCGGATGGCATAGAGGGCACGGTTGAGAATCTTGTTGGCAGAGCCTAAACCTACGTGGATATCGCCGCCTGAGTGTCCGCCTTTAAGCCCGCTTACGTTAATCTTTCCGTAGAAGTAGTCGGCAGGCGTAGCCTCGGTTGTGTAGTTGAAAGTAGCAGTTGTACCCATACCTCCTGCGCAACCGATAAACATTTCGCCCTCATCCTCACTATCGAGGTTGAGCAAAATGGTACCTTTGATGAATCCAGGGGCCAAGTTCATCGCTCCCGTAAGACCTGTCTCTTCGTCTACTGTGAATAGACACTCGATAGGTCCATGCTCTAAGCTGTCGTCGTCGAGCAGTGCCAACTCTGCCGCTACACCGATACCGTTATCGGCTCCGAGTGTGGTTCCTTCTGCACGTACCCACTCTCCGTCGATTACGGTGCGTATAGGGTCTGTGTCGAAGTTGTGTACTGTATCGTTGTTTTTCTCGCATACCATGTCCACATGGCTTTGGAGTACTACGGTCTTAAGATTTTCGTATCCGGGAGTTGCCGCCTTCCTAATTACGATGTTGCCAGCTTCATCTTGGCTGTAATCGAGTTTACGATCTTCGGCAAACTTCTTGAGGTATGCCAAAATCTTTTCTTCTTTCTTAGAGGGGCGTGGTACCTGAGTGATTTCGTGGAAGTAACGCCAGACAAGTTCAGGTTTTAGGTCCGTAATGTTCATTGCTTTGTTATATAAATTTTAGTTCAATTCTTCTAATTCATTCCCTTTGTCTTATGGGAGTAATATACTAACTTTGCCTTGTGCAAATATAAGACAAAATGATGATATTGCTCCTTATTACGCTCTTGATAGTCGGTATCGCACTCCTCCTTTTGGGGGTACGCGTTTTTTTCGTGCGCGGGGGTTCTTTCCCCGATACGCATATCGAGTCGAGCAAAGCTTTACAAAAGAAAGGGATCGGATGCGCCAACAAACAGTTGGAAGATGCTACCCATCGGCGCAATCTCTTTGATCGTATGGACGAATAAGATTTCTTAAAAACTAACACTGGTCGTAAGACCCTAATTCAACGAAGTATAGTATGCAAAAATTCTCTCTCAAATTATCTGGCACTCTCTTGGGTACTTTTCTTATTTTCCTCGCTCCCTCTTGCTCTCAGGGCGGGAAGAACGATACTCCTGCTGGGGCAAAAGGAGCCGTTACACAGGAGGCTACCGTGGCACCCACTGCTCTTAAAGTCGCTTACGTACAGCTCGACTCTGTGCTCAATAATTACCAACAGTACAAAGATATGCAGCAGAGACTCGAGAAGAAGGGCAATGATAGTCGTGCCTCACTGACGGCAAAGATGAATGCCTTGCAACGTGCGGGGGCAGACTTTCAACAGAAACTGCAAAACAATCAGTTCCTAACCCGTGAAGCAGCAGAGGCAGAGCAGAATCGCCTTATGAAAATGGAGCAGGAAGTGCAGAAACTCAACGCTACTCTCTCGGAACAAATGCTCAAAGAGCAACAGGCTGCTGAGGAGAAACTCTACAATACCATAAAGGAACGTATTGCCGAGCTCAATAAAGAGTGGGGGTATGATTTGATCCTCACCAACGTACGTGCCGACAATATGCTCTATGGCAACCCCGATTTAGACATCACGGGAGCGGTAATAGCTGGCCTGAACGAGGGCTATACCCAAGAGGCAACCCCTGAGGCTACACCTGCTCCTGCGAAAAAGTAGGAAACAAAACATCTAAACCCGAACACTTGTTATGAAACTTTTTTACATTCTTGTTGGCCATCAGCAAGAGGGTCCGCTCTCTTTGCAAGAGGTCTTAGAGCGTAATCTGCCCGATGAAACGCTCGTTTGGTGCCAAGATTGGGCGCAATGGCAACCCTTTGCCTCGGTGAAAGAGGCTTTGGAAATGGAACTTGCCTCCCTGCAGAGTGGGGCAGACCCCTATTTCCTCTCTACGCTTACCGAACGTCTGGGCTCTTTTTCGCTTGAGGAGTTGGAGCGCCAGCCTCATTTGTTACAGCAAGCAACCTTGGTGTGGAAAAAAGGTATGCCCTCGTGGGTGGAGGTTGATAAGATCGAGGAGTTACGGCGTATCAAAGAGCGTTTCTCCTCGGAAAGAGCTACCCCAAGTACATCTCAAACAGACGGAGAGAGCCAGCGAGAGCAGGGCAATGAACCCCCTCCGATAGATCCCTCTTTTCATAGTCACAGAGAGAGCTCACAAGGGCTCTTTGGAGAGGTGCCTCCTTCGGCGCGTGGTGTCAAAGCAGACTCTTTGTGGCACTACTTTACTCGTGGCTTCACGGAGCGTTTTGCCTCTTTCTCGGGGCGCGCTCGCCGCAGTGAGTTCTGGGGCTTTGTCCTTTTCTATTATATCTTCTCTCGTTTCTTTTCTTTCTTGGGCAGAGGAGTGTGGTGTACGGGAAGATCTATCTTTTGCTTCCCTCGATTTCATACATGGAACGCGAGAATAGAGGGCTTTTTCTCGGATATGATGGCACGATTGAACGGTTTTCTTGAGACTTTCTTTTCGTGGATGGGTTTCTCGGCTCTAACTTTCTTAGATGCTATCTTGATGTTGGTGTCTCTCCTTCTGCTGATACCTTTACTGGCAGTGGCTGTGCGCCGACTGCACGATGCGGGTTACTCTGGGTGGTACCTTCTTTTAGGGCTAATCCCCCTTGTTGGATGGATATTCCTGCTGATTCTCTTCTGCAAAGATAGTGTGAGAGGTGTCAATAGATATGGAGTAGCTCCCAAGTACCCCAACGAGGCTTGAAATCGTTACATATAGGTAAATTCTATAGCTAAATAGATGCTATCTTAATGTCTTATGGTGAGTAATTATATACCTTTGCCACTGCTTAGAAAAATAAAAAAGGAAGTAAAGATATGAGTATGCAAAAGTATATTTGTGAGCCATGTGGTTATATTTATGACCCAGCTGAAGGAGATCCAGATAGCGGTATCGCTCCAGGAACACCATTTGAAGCCATTCCAGACGATTGGTCTTGCCCCGTGTGTGGTGCAGAGAAGAGTGACTTCGAGCCTTATTTCGATTAAAGGATAAAGGTTTACAATACCTTACAAGTTTTGAATTACACAGAAGCTCCGATGAGGGAATCTCTCTTGTCGGAGTTTTTTTGTCTATATATAACCTCCCCATAGCGTGCAGGGGCATATCGCAGGCGGTTTGCCGCTTCTAATAGCTGCTTTCCTACTTCTTTATGTCCCTACGGCAGTCTTTTTATAATGCCTCAAAGGGGAGGTGTGAGGCGCATTTTGATGAATGCTCTATGAGGTTGATTATAGGTGCGTTATGATGCTGTACGAGAGCCTAAAAGTTTGCATACGAGCGAACTCGAGTTTCCTCCTGTGCAAACTTGAGTTACCATACGAGGGAACTTTCGTTTAGACCTATGCAAACTTCGCTTAATACTCGTGCAAACGTTGTACAACAGACGTGCTTACAAAAGATAGAACCCATGGCATCGAAACGTAAAGGGCTTTTTGCCTGGAAAAAACTACTGGAAAAATCCCTAACCCATCTCAAAAAAGGGGATAAAAAGGCACTATAATCATAACAAGTGGGGATTGTCTATCCTCTTACTACTCAATACTTTTGCTCCCGTTGTTACTTCTTATCACTCGCACCTCCTCGTAGGGGGTGTGCATTCCCTTGCCCGATAGTTATCGAGCATTAGCGGGAGAAGTAACCGAGTAACTCGTAGCTTAAACAGTAGATGCAAAAGATAGAAACAAGATTGAGCAACGTGCCCGAGACCATGCTCATAACCCTCTGGGCTAAAGCGATAGAGACCAACCGTACAGATGCCTTGCTTAGAGATTGGAAAGCACTGGAACTGATGCGGAAGATAGAGTACGATTTTTCTAAGTTCAAAAAGGCGAAGTTCTCTCAAGCTGGGTGTGTAGTGCGCGCTCGACTTATCGATGCCGAGATAGAGCGTTTCTTGTCGCTTCACCCCGATGCTGTGGTGATACAGTTAGGAGCTGGGCTTGATGCCCGTTACGAACGTTTGGGATGCCCCGAAGTTACCCACTGGTACGATTTAGACTTGGACGAGGCGACCCAATTGCGCCGTACCCTACTTGCCGAGAGTGAGCGCAATACGTTCCTTTCGGCCTCTCTTTTCGATACTGAGTGGATGGAGCAAGTGCGTGCGCATAATAAGCCTACACTCGTTGTCATAGAGGGAGTGCTGATGTACTTTGCCCCCGCGGAGGTGAAAGCCTTTTTCCAAAATCTCTGTACCCACTTGGATAATGCGACGATACTTTTTGATATGCTCGCTTATGCTCTGGTGGGGCGCGCGAAACAGCACGACTCGCTCTCGAAGGTGAGTCCCGATGTTGAGTTCAAATGGTCATTATTAGAGAGCCGTGAGATGGAGACTTGGCACGAGAAAATTAAGCTGGAAAAGGAGTATTACATGAGTGATTATTGCGAAAATCGCTATCCAATCCTCTTTCGGGCACTTTATAAAATACCCTATTTTTGGCGTCGTTGTAATCAACGCATCGTGCGCTTGGGCATTACGGCTCTCGATACCACCCCACGAGCCTAAAAGCCGACGTATCCCTCTCTCGGGAGTGGCGGCAAGTTAGCCGATTAGGTACTCGATATTGCGGTAGACCTCCTCAACAGCCTCCCCAAAGGTAATCGGCATGAGCGATGGGCGTTGGCTGTGCCACATAGGTAGACGAGCCACCATCTGTTGCAGGGTTTGCCCTATCTCCTCTACATTGTAGGCATCGAAGAGAGCTATGCTCCCCCCCTCTTGGGCTATGGAGGCAATACCCGATTGACGGCTCACGGCGGTCGGTAGTCCCATGATTAGGGCTTCGTTGGCTACAGCTCCGAACCGCTCCAACGTGCTGGGAAGTACGAAAGCATCTGCCGCCGCATAGTGTTTGTAGAGCTCTCGCCCCTCTTGTTTACCACAGAAGAAAATCTGCCGTGCGACACTACTTTGCGACGCATACTTCTGTAAAGTCTCGGCCTCGTGTCCCTCGCCCACGAGGAGTAGCTGCACCTCGGGCGAATGGCTAAAGGTGCGCTCAAAAGCGATGAGCAGGCGCATCAAATTCTTCTCGGGAGCCAATCTACCTACAAAGAGGAGTAGTTTGCTCCTTTCGCCTGCTTTTTGACAGAATATATCACGTAGGGCTCTCGCCTCTCCTTGCACAAGAGCATATTGCTCACGAAGGAAGGCTTCATTTTGTATGATGGGCATCGTAAAGAAGCGGTTGCTTCTGGGGAAATGCTCCCGATAGAGCTGTTCGGTACGTTTGTCGCAGAGCATCCAACCGTCTATGTTGGCATAGTTTATGACCTGTTTTTTGAGGCTCCAGCTGTCTCGTATTAGCTCTTGCGCTATGGGGTAACTGTCGTCGCAGACCACTACAAGGCGCATCGGATGTGAGGAAAAGGCTTTGTAAGCCCAGAGCGTCGCGGTAATTAGATTTACCTCGCTCATAAAAACGATATCATATTGTCCCCGTCGGCATATATTCCAGAGTTCCTCTCGCCAGTTCGGTAGTAGGTTAGGTCCTGCTTTGAGCACCTTGTAGGGAAAGCGTATGCGTTGCTCCCAGTGCGAGGCATCGAGCGTTTGCTCCTGCATCGAGGGGTACTCGAAGTATATGTCGGGCTGATAACGTTGATAGAAATCGTTGAAGAAGTCTATGCGATAGGGTGCTAAGGCTCTGTGGATAACCAATATACGAGGCTTCATAAAGGATAAATTTTAGTGGGTGAGAGGGCTTGGGAGCTTCTGAAAGAAGCATTTAAATGCGTCGATGGAGCAGTTGTGATATGGAGAAGGGTAGGGTGTATTGTCTCAAAACAACCAGAGTACAGCATAACCCAAGCGCAAGATTATAGAGATTGTAGCACTCCGCTTGCGTGCCAGTAGGGAAGCACAGGGTAGCGATCCTCCTCAAGGCATACTGGTATAGTGGCCAAACGTCCCAAGCGTTCCAATCGTTGGTAATGCTCAAAGCGACTTGTGTAGCTACACAAATCATCCCTATGTAGTCGGTAAGCCTCTAAGGGGAAGAGTAGGGCATCGTTGTACGTTAAGGGGCAATCTGGTTCGGTAGCGATATTTTCAGAAGAAGAAACTGTACATTCTTTTGCAATGCGTTCGTAGAGAGCGGCGGCAAAAAGGGTATCTTCGGCACAAACGGTACCTTTCCATCCCGCTGCGATAACCATTACTTCGGGGTAATCTTTCGATAGAATATGCCGAACGAGCCGAGAGAGATTGCCGAATGAGCCTACACAGAGGTTGCGATACCCCAACTGAAGGGCCATATCTATCGAACGTGTGCCGTTGGTCGTGGTAAGTACGACGTGTTTGCCTCGGACGATTTCGGGAGTGTACTCTTCGGGGTCATTGCCCAAGGGTGCAAAGTCGCATCGCAAAGCATTGCGCTCGGCAGCCACAAGGTATTGGGGTTGGTTGAGATAGCTTTGTGCTTCCTCTTCGGTTGCTACGGGGCGTACAGAGCGTGCGCCGTGATAGAGTGCCGAGAGGATCGTAGCCGAGGCGCGGAATACATCTGTAACTACGAGCAAAGCCTCCAGAGGAGGTTGGTATAGTGATAGAAGATCGGGAGAGGGAGAGAGCGTTATGCGCATGATAGAGTTAGATTAAGAGGGGCCTACTCTCCTTCTCCAGTGGGATAAATCTCCTCGAAAAGTTGTTCTAAGCTCTTTACAAACTCTTCGCCCTCTTGGAGTTTTAGGTATTCTGTTCCGTCGCCTTTCCTTATTTTCACCTCCTGCGTATAGGGGAGATAACGTACCTCTTGCAGTTCGGTGAGGCGTGCTACGGGGTGTAGTTTGCGACCATAATCGTTGCCCGCCATAAGGAGATAGGCTTCGTGGTCTATGGAGTAGTAGGTGTTTTGACGGAAAAAGTAGATAATCCCTACGGGAATCATGCCCACGGGAGGTATAAGCGTCCACCACGGAGCTGGTGTATGGATAGCGATAAGCACTGTAAAAATGCCTAAGGCTATAGCATATAAACAAGCCAAAACAATAGCTATCTGCCGATTTTTTATACTGCGTCGCAGGTAGTACCTTTTGTGGGTTTCCTTTTGAGGCTTTGCATTCATATCGTTTTCTTTAGTATCTGAAAGCTATTGTTTGGGCTTTGGGTCGTATCGGGTAGCTTAGAATCGGTAGGCTATACCGATTGAGAGGTCAATAAGTGAGCCAGGACTAAAGAGAGAGTAGTAAGCAAGGTGGTTGGTTGCTTGGGGTTCTTGCATTGTAGCTCCTTTCTTTCCAAAGAGAGGAACAAACTTTAGTCCGCCATCTATCGAGATATGCCATTTCTCCTTACGGGAGAGGGGAACCATACCCCCTATGCCAATGCCTCCTCCTGCATAGTAAGGACGACCGTCCACAGCACTTTCCGCCCAAAAATGACCGCCTGTAGCGGTGAGGCGTCCATAGAGACCTTTGCCCACTCTCCCGAGTAAATAGTACTTCATATGCGTTCTAAGGGCAATCGTAGGGGTAGAAACAAGCCAAAGATTACTTGTAACCTCTCCCGAGATACTCCATTTGTTGCTCAAAGCCTGCTCGAAACCGATATTAGGCCCTAAGATAAAGGTAAATGGGCGTAAGGTAAGAAAGGTACCGCTACCTCTCGTTGCCTCGGAAGGAGCCTCCTTGGAGCGCATACTCATCTTGTTACCCGATGTAGAGATGGCTTGATGGGAAAAAGAACTTGCCTCTTGGGCTTGCAATACTACTGTGCCACTGAGGGCAAGGGTTAAGGCGCAACCGAGTGCCTTTCGACTAAATTTTTTCATTGTGTTTGTGTATTAACTTAATTTCAATGGGTGTTTGAGCGCAAATATAGTTAATAATTACACAAATGACAATGAATTGCTTGCTTTTGGGCACTCTGTAGATTCCAGTATCAAGTGCAATGCTCTTCTACGCTACAGAGCGTCTCTTCCAAAGTGTACACAACCTTAAAATTCTTTCTTTTGTACCTGTTTTTCCCTCCTCGAACCTTGTAAAAAGTTTCCATATATGCAAACTTCACTTCCCATATATGCAAACTTTAGTTTCTATCTGTGCAAACTTTTCTTCTCTCCTATGCAAACTGCAAGGATTACGATTTTATTGAAATAAAAAGAAGATTGTGCCGAAAAAGTATCGATACTGTCCCGTGGCAATACTTCCTGTGTTTCGCAAAAAAGTCCGTTGTAAAAGACTTTTTAGGAGCCTATGCAACGGACGTATGTAGCGGTATAAAAGTGGAGACCTTATCTGCGATAAAGATCGAGGAATATAGTCTTCAATACAAAGTCGTACTTCGCCCGCAAGGCATCTATTTGTGCCATGAGAAGTTTATTCTCTGCTTGTTCCAGTTCGTAAGTTGTACTGCGTCCCTCTTCAAAGGATATGCGTACCGCTTCTGCCGACGAACGGGCTGCCCGCTCGGCATTGCCCGATGCTACGATAGTGCGCTCTGCGGCTACTGCATTGGCGTGAGCTTTGAAAATCTCTTTGTAAAGCCCCAAATCGGCATCTATCTTGTCGGTTTTGGCAGATATTAAGTCGATTTTGGCCTGACGAATAGCCTGCGAGGTGGCGAAGGCATCGAAAATAGGTATTGAGAGCGTTACCCCGAGGAAGAAGCGTCCGTTGTGTTTGAGTTGCTCTGCAAGCGATTGATTCATAGCTCCTTGATTTTTCCCGAGCAGACGGAAGTAGGCGTTGCTATAGCCTGCATTGAGCGAGAGTTGAGGCCAATATCCAGTGCGAGCCGTACGTATGCGCTCTTCGGCAGCGGCGATGCCAAAGTCGGTAGCTTTGATTTCGGGGCGACGGGCAAGTGCCTCCTGATAGATGGAGGCAGGGGGAATGATTTTGCTACGTGCCTCTTGGATGAGTTGCTCTATGTCGGGGGTGATGATCTGTAGAGGGGCTTCGCCGTAGTACTCTACTGCTACCGATAGATCTACCCGTATAATAGCTGCAGCATTCTCGGCTTCGATGAGCGATGCCTTATCTGCTTCGAGTTGTGCCTCTACCTCGCTTATCTTCGAAGAAGGCCACTTACCTCCCTCTACAAAAGCGCGTGTTTGTGCCAATGTACGCTCGGTTTGAGCAATGCGCAGGCGAGCAACGCGTATGATCTCCTCTTGCAATAGAAGATTGTAGAAGAAGCCTGCCACGCGGAGTTCCGCACGCTCACGCAATCCTGCCAGAGCAGCGTCCGATTGTGCCTCACGTAAACGAGCCATTTTAAGGGCAGAGGGGCGACGTAACCCCGTAAAGAGATCGTATGAAGTTGCTATGGTTATGGATGAATTGGCCGATGAGCGTTCCTGATAGATACCTGTATTGTCTTGCGCTCTTCCGAGCTCCCAATTTTCCTGTACCGAGGCTTGCAACGAGGGTAGGTAAGCACTCTTGGCTTTATCTAAGTTGAGGCGCATCATAGCACTGTCTATAAGCTGTCTGCCCACATTACTATCGAAGAAAACACTACGCGCTACACACTCTTCGTAAGACATAGGTCGGTGGAGCGACTCATATATGGTTTCCAATTGCTGTGCTGCCATGCGAGGGGCAGTGAAGAGCATAATGCCGAGTAAGAGTAGGTATTTACAATGCTTCATATAGGAAGTTTATCAAAAATGATTGTATCTAAAAAGAAAGTGACCACGAAGGTACTACTAATCATTTAGCTTTACACCACGCACTTTCTCGCCTGCTTTGAGTCCTTTCTTCACTTCGATGTTGATGCCGTCAGAGACCCCTGTTTCGATTTCTCTCCGTTCGGTGCGGAGCTTGGGAGCCTCCTCGAGAACTACCTCGACAAATGTTTTCTCGCCCTCGAACTGTAGGCAAGCCTCGGGTACGGAGAGCACTTTGTAGCTGGCATTGAGTATAACCTCTGCATTGGCACTGTACCCTGCTCGTATTGCTTTACCCTCGGGAAGCTGTACGTTGGCTTTGATTTCGTAGAAGTTGGTACCCATATTGTCGGTTCCCTTAGGGGCGATGTATTCTATTTGCGCTTTGAAACGCTCTTTGCCAAGGGCTCCTATGGTGATGTAAGCTGGCATACCGAGGCGGAGCTTCCCTATCACAGTCTCATCGACTTTGCCCGTGAAGAGGATATCGTTCATATCGGCGATGCTTGCCACCGTAGTACCGTCATTGAAAGTGTTGGCTTGAATCACCGAGTTTCCTACCTTGAGGGGGATGTCGAGTATCATACCCGAGATGGTGGCACGTACCAGAGTGGTAGAGGTAGAGGCGGTACCTGTCGATTTACCCGTGAGAACGATTTGCAACGCCTCTTGCGAGGAGGTTACCTCCTCTTGCGCTTGTCGATAAGTTGCTTCTATGCTCTCGAATTCTTCCCGTGCGATTACCTCTTTGTCGAGCAGTACTTTGCCACGTTGGTACTGTTCGTTTGCCTTTTTGTAGGCAATCTCTGCCAGTCGCACACGGCTCTCGGCACTTGTTACCTGCATCATTTCGGGCACAACGGCTATGCGGGCTATAATATCTCCTTTCTGTACAATGTCGCCTGCCTCGTGCATAATCTCTGCCACGATACCCGAGAGTTGGGGTTTGAGCAGTACCTCATTGCGAGGTTCTATACGTCCTGTAAGTACGGACTTATTCTCGATAGTATCGGTTTGTCGCACCTCCTCGATGGCATAGCGGTCGGGTTGCTTGCGAGACTTCTGGAAGAGGAAGACGAAAACAGCCACTATAACCACGGCAAAGAGGGACCATCCTAAGATTTTGAAAAACTTTTTCATCGTATTTGTATCTGTCTTATTGTTTTTTATTCATCACGGAGTGCCTCAATGGCTTTAATCTTAATAGCGCGTGTTACGGGAAGTAAGCCCCCTAAAATACCGCTCACCACCACAATAAATACCGCCAAGAGTGCCACCTCAAAGGGAATAATAGGATGATAGATAAAGGAACTGGGGCTACTCTCAAGCAGACTGTTTACTCCTATCATAAGCAGTATACTCGGTATGAAACCTGCCATACCTGCCAGTGTGCTAAGAGTAACCGACTCTAAGAGTATTTGCCAAATGATGTCTCTCGGGCGGGCACCGAGGGCACGCCTTACACCTATCTCTCGCGTACGCTCTCGTATCGTTACGAGCATGATGTTACTTACCCCCACAATCCCCGATATGATGGTGCCGATACCTACGAACCAAACCAAAAAGTAGATAGATATAAGGAGCATATCCATCATTTGGAAAAATTGAGAAAGGTCGAAGCTCATCATCGCTCCCGTATCGTCGGGGGCAACGTCGTGAAGCATCCTTAGAGTGTGGTTCACACGGTCGAGTACCCTTTGGGTATCTTGTATATGAGGTGAAACTGAGAAGACAAGGGCATCTATGAGCTCTCCATCTCCATTTTTGTGTCGTATGGCTTCATTGGTTAGCAACATCATACGGTTGGTAGAGCCGAACATGTTTATGTTCTCCGAGGCTTGCTTTACCACACCTACTACCGTGTAACTGCTCCCTTTGTACTCTACCTGCTGGCCTATGGCAGGCTCTGAACCGAAGAGTTGTTCTCTGATTTCCTGTCCTATGAGGCAGTGGTTACGCTCTTCTCGCTCATCTATTTCGTTGAGCAGTCGCCCCTCCAGTACTCTAAGGGATAGTATCTTGAAGTAGTCGGTATGTACGCCCAAAACGTTGTGTACGGGTACGCGCCTGTCGGCATGTATAAGGGTCTCTTCGCGTCCCGAGTTGAAATTGACAGGTGTGATACAGGTAATCTCGCTGTGGCGTTGGCGGAGTGTCTCGATGTCGGCTTTAGTAAACGACCATACACGCCCTTTGGCAAAACCTTTGTAGGCTTGAGTTGTTGTAGTAGGTATAGTCGTTAGCGTATTATGGGCTATTCCCCTCAACTCGCGCTGCATGGAGTTGTTGAAGCCATAACCTACGCTGAGCAAGATAACCAGTAGAAAAATACCCCAGAAGAGCCCCATGGCGGTAACTACCGTACGCCTGCGATTGCTCTTTAGCGTGGTGAAAACTTCCCTCCACGTATCACTGTCGAATAGCTTTTTCATACCTTTTCGTCTCTCTCCTTATATACACTGTTACTGCTCTCTCATAGCCTCTATGGCGGGTATACGTACCGCTTTGCGTGCTGGCATATAACCTGCTAAGGCTCCTGCTACCACCATCACTGTAAGGGAAGCCACTGCAACCCATACGGGGATTACAGGGTTTTGGAAGAAGATAAAGGTCATCCCCTCCATGATCTGCCGTGAGCCGAGCCCCGAGGTATTGAGGTAATAGTCTGCTCCAAAGAGGAGGACTACTGCAAGGGTGAGGCCGATAAGCCCCGAAATGATGGTCACGAAAATCGCCTCCGTGAGTACCATGCCCACGATGTGCCGTGGGTGCGCTCCCAACGCCTTACGTATGCCGAACTCTCGCATACGCTCCTGCACCGATACCAGCATAATGTTGCTCACGCCCACCACACCTATGGCAAGTATCGAGAGCCCGATGAACCAGAGGAAAATATCTAAGCCTAAGAATACTTTGTGCATCATGCCCGAGGTTTCGAGCATATCGTTAGACATGCTAACCGCCCAGTCATCTTCGGGAGAGAACCCTTTGACCAACGCCAAGGTCTGGCGTACTCGTTGCTCCAACTCTTTGAAAGAGGCTTTGTCCCTTATACTGGGGCAGTAGAGGAATAGATTGCTGTAAGCCGCTCCCTCGTCGGGAAATTGTGCCGCCATGGTCGTAAACGGCGTGTAGCAGACGGCATTGCGGGAGCCCGAGAGCTTGTAAACGCCCACTACCGTATAGGAAAAGGGGCCTAAGAAGATAAGTCGCCCGAGTATAGAGCCGCCTTTGGGACGCAGGCGTCGGGCGGTATTGTCGTCTATCACCACGTTGCGCGTGCCATTCTTTATATCTCCTAGCGTGATGAATCTACCCTCAACGATGGGAACTTGCTGTATCTGCTCGTCGTATTCCGAGAAAACGCCCCGTATCTCCAGTCCGAAATTGGAGGTTACTATTTCACCCTCCATAGAGGCGTTATCTACCCACTTGTTGAGTTGCGGATAGATGCCCTCGATTTCGGGAAATTTGCGCTGGAGGAGTTGCAGATCCGAATCGTATAGCTTTATCATGCGCCCCTTTTCATACCCTCCATAGGGTAGGCGAGTGGTGTAGCTCGAGAGGGTGCAACTACCCGATCTCATTCCTACGGCGGCAACATTGGCATTGATACCATTGCGTAAGCCCGTGCCTGTACCGAGTAGTAATATGAGCAAAAGTACGCCCCAACCGACCGAGAAACCCGTCAGAAACGTGCGTAGTTTATTGCGCAAGAGCGATGCCGACACCTCTGTGTACCAGTGAAACATGGGGTTATTGCTTTAGGGGTTGTTTACTATGGGTTGCTTTGCTATACTATCAGGTTGTTGTACTGCTGTACGTCCCTTTTCGGGGTGCTTTGTTGCAAGCTTTCAAGGCTCTTATAACCTCTTAGCCGACTATGATGCCATCTCGTATATGTATGGTGCGGTCGCACATTTCGGCGACACTTGTTTCATGGGTTACTACGATGAGGGTGCGCCCTTCCTTATTGACCTGTTTGAGTAGCTCCATTACTTCGAGGGTCGTTTGGCTGTCGAGTGCTCCTGTCGGTTCGTCGGCAAGGATTACTTTCGGCTCTGTGATGAGGGCGCGAGCTATAGCTATGCGCTGTTTCTGCCCGCCCGAGAGTTCGCTGGGCAAGTGGTGGCCCCACTCTTCCAATCCTACGGCGCGGAGCAATTTAAGGGCTTTCTCTTTTCGGAGGGCACGCCCTACCCCCTGGTAAAATAGGGGGAGGGCAATGTTTTCCACGGCATCTTTATAAGCGATTAAGTTGAAAGACTGAAAGATGAATCCAATCTCTCTACTCCGCACATCGGCAGCTTGGCTTTCCGTGAGGTTGCGTAGCGAACGCCCATTCAAAAGGTATTCCCCCTTGTCGAAGGTATCCAGCAATCCGAGGATGTTGAGCAGTGTACTTTTGCCCGAACCCGAAGCACCCATGATAGCCACCATTTCGCCCTCTTGTATTTGAGCATTGATGCCTTTGAGTACGTGCAGCGGTTGTGCTCCAGGGTAGGTTTTTTCTATTCCACTCAGTTCTATTAGTGCCATCGTGCGTTATTTTTAGACTCGCAGCAAAGAGCTTTGGAGGTGTTTGCTTTGAGTGTTTTATCTTAATAATACAGCGCAAAGATATTTAATACATCTGTATTGTCCAAACGATATACCCAGAAAAGTGCTTACTTGTTTCTTTTTCAAAGGGAATAGCCTCGCGAAAGAGCCATGTGGGAAAGCCTGAAAAAGCTGTTTTACAACTATTTATCGAGCTTTTAACGGGCAATAAATCCAAAAGGATAAAGTGTGCCAAAGGTTGCTATGTGCGATGGAGAAAGTTCTCTCCTATGCAAACTTCAGTTTCCACTAATGGAAACTAAAGTTTAGATATATCAAAACTTGAGTTTGTATAGGAGGAAACTCCAGCCATGTTCTACCTGCACTTTGCCAACCTCTAATCCTGCTCTCAATCATCCTCTAAAAAATCAAGAAAAAGAGGCTTTTCAACTCTTCAGATGGAGCAAACAAATTTGAGTAGCAGTGTATGTCTTCTAAAAATTTTAATTACCTTGGCGCAAGATATTTGCAGTTTTTCAATCATTAACTGTCTGTTTTTTCAAAAGTATATCAACTTGTAAAACTATTAAACGATAAAGGATAGACTATTCTTTCAAAGAAGAAACGATAATCTTACAAATAAAAAGCGTATGAAAACTAACAGATTGTACACATGGATTGTGGCACTTTTCGTTGCCATAGTTTTTGTCCCACTAACCCGAGCACAAAATGCTGTAATAGGGGGTGAGGACACAAAGGTCGATTATGCCAATTGGCTATTGGGCATGAAGACAAAGCTCTGCGTTGCCGATAATGGATGGATGTACATCATGAGCTATACGGTCGATGAGGCGGGAAATACGGTCGTTAAAGTGTTTCGCTCCATAGACGATGGAGTAACCTTTGAAAAACTAAAGCAGTGGAAAGCACCCGATAAATGGGTTTATCCGCAGGTTGATATTATGGTAACGGGTAAGAATAAGTCGGATATTAAGCTCTGGGTGGCAGAACTGGCCAACAATGCAGAGGAAAATAGGGGAGC
This sequence comes from Porphyromonas circumdentaria, assembly GCF_900167105.1. Lineage (GTDB taxonomy): Bacteria > Bacteroidota > Bacteroidia > Bacteroidales > Porphyromonadaceae > Porphyromonas > Porphyromonas circumdentaria. The sequence goes on from NZ_FUXE01000015.1 coordinate 43,179, forward strand.
GATGAAAATAAAAACTTTCGATGCCGACTTGATGGAGGCTACAGAGATACTCTCCAAGGAGTTTAATGGTCGGTTGTATGCCGTTTCCATCGCCTCTGACTACCAGTCGCCCTCCTCGCACTCGGAACCTTTTGGGGTTGCCATTGCCCTTACGGGGTATGATGAGGGTAAGAACGAGAGCTTCCTTCACTACTATTACTCTTTGGATGGAGGAAAGAGTTTCGCCGACAAGGGTATCTACCATCAGAGCGAAGAGCATGGACTCGGGAGTGTGAACCTCTCTCTGGGAAGTACTTCTGAAGGTATGAATCATGATGGATGGTCTTTGATGGGAGTTGTCTTTGAGATGAATGTGGGGGAAATCGGCTTCCTGACCAACTTCATAAACTACGATGACGCGTACAAGATGACACAACCTATAAAGGTAAATGACGAGGGGGACAATACGTATGACCCCAAAATCCAAATGATGCTTAATAGAGAGAGCAACAACACAGTAGCGGGGAAGGCGTGTCATAACTTCATAATAACCTACACAGATTGGTCAGAAGAAGAAGGGCTAAATATTATCTATCTCTACCCCAAGGAAAGTTTTTCCTATAAAAAAGGTGATACCCACTCCTCTATGGATGACTTGAATAGACTGGCTTTTGCAAAATCTGTTGAAAATGACCATGCTGCCAGCATTAAGTACGATACGCGCAATAACCGTTATAGGTTCTCTTGGGTACATGAGAAGGTAAAGGGTGAAGAGTGGGAAATCCTGTACCGATGGGCCGATTACGATAAAATAAATGACCCAAATGGTTGGAGCGAGAGTTACATATGTGCTACTTCTTCCCATCCTCTTTTTTGCACGAGCGTAGAATTCAATCCTGTGAAGGAAAAGGCTTGCTGGGCTTGGGTAGAAGAATTTACTGACGAAACGATAGTAGGGACACTATGGATGGACGCTGAGTGGGAGAGACTTACTGCAACGGAAGAAATCATCTTCCACAAGGTCGGAATGGAGCTTTACCCCAATCCCGCGCATGACTACACGACGATACGCTTGGAAAAAGAGGGCAACTACCAAGCTATGCTCTACGATGTAGAGGGTAAGATGGTTAGAAGCTTCGCTTTCGAGGGTAATGAATATAAACTGGAAGTGCAAGATTTGCCATGTGGCAACTACTACCTGCGCACTACATCGGGTAACGATAGTTACACGGCCCAACTCTTAGTAGAGTAAGCTCAATAACTCGGAGCGAATACCCTGCTTGTATAGGGTACTCGCACTGCTCTCGCCCGTAACGAGAGTAAACAGAAAGAGGCTACGTTGGTAATACGGCGCAGCCTCTTCTCTTGTATATCCAGCACCCTAAACGTAGCGTATAGCTCTGAAAAGTCTTACTAAGGGCATAAAAAGATGTCACCGATGCAGAGTTATTTTGCTCTGCATCGGTTCTATCGAACTAGTTGAAAAGAATGAAAAAGTAAGTATGAAGATTAAAAATGATAGTAGTATGAATTGTGTGTTACCCACCTATATAAGGATTATTTATCTTTCCCCAATTAAATTGTAAGCGATGGTTTTCTTTCAAAGAATTGGTTACAGTTCGGTTTGGGTCTCTATTCTCCCGCATAGCCTACGCTTAGGCGACGGACAAAAAGCCTCACTTCCACGACAGGGAGTTATTCGGGAGAGAAAGTTGACACAGATTGTACAAACCAATACGCTCCATCGAAATACAGGCCTTTACGCGCACAAAAATACAATGAAGAGGAGCAGATTTCCAAAATAATGAAATACCTATTAATAATTATTTTCTCTCTTTTAATACATAATTATAGGGGTGTGATCTCCTTTTCATGAGGTTAGAAGGCTTTTTCTCCTTCATAAAAATGGGTCGGAGTGGCACCCTATCTCCCAAAAGTAAGGAGGTACTTTTGTGCTCAGAAACGCAAAGAGTAGAAACACTTTTTGAAGCTGAGATCTTTGAAATTTGAGTAAGGCACACAGGGCTATCGGGACAATCTTTGGAGCCGTGTAAAGAGTGTCGTAGAGCATCGCCTCTCCCACCCTATCCACTATCCTTATTGTAAAGAGATCATGAAAAACACCAATAGTAATAACCTTAAAACAATAATCTAAAACTATGGCATTAAAATTCAAATTAATCGAACGAGAAATGAAAATCGGCAAAAAAGCAGGTCATAAACTCTTCTTTGCCCAGCAAGTAACACAGGGTAGAATATCCTTTGACAAGCTATGCAATATCATAGCCGAGAGTTCTACCGTCTCTTCTGCCGATGTCAAGGCCGTTATCGACCGTTTGGCACATGTATTTGGCCAATTCCTCACCGAGGGATTCATCATCGATTGTGGCGAACTCGGCTCTTTCCGCCCCACTCTCGGAAGTCAGGGTGTAGAGAAAGAGGAGGAGTTCAAAACCCATAAACACCTTCGCAAGCCTCGCATCCGCTATTTGGCTCCTCGCAGTTTCAATGCACTTACTCTGGCAGGGTTTCAACGTATCGACAAGAACCCCAATAAACCAGATGGCAATGGCACAGCACCGCTACCTCCTTCACCAGGAGGCTCTGTACCTCCCCCTCCTGCACAGGGAGGAGAAGAGAGTGGTGAGGGCATCTAATCACACCTCGTAAGGCTTTCTTCGGCTCCAAATAACACACCCGATGCAGACTGTAAACCCTTCTGTTTCTATTTGTTTGCAGAGCTCCTTGTCTTTGTAGCTAACCCCTACGCGGCAAGGGGCTTATTTTATTAACCTTTTAATCTAACAAACAACTATGGACATTGTAAACATTATTGCCGCTTTAGGCGGTTGGGAATTGGTACGATTTGTTCTGAACTATCTCTTTTACCGTCGTCGAGAGGGCGAGCCCCCTTCTTGCTCAAAGAAAGACTTCGACGGAGAGGCTAAACCTCAGGAAGAGGAGAATCCCAAGGCGCAAGAGGGAGAAGAAGAGGACGTGACAGCCTCTCCCGAAGAGTAAAACACCTCCCCGACACCCCCTGGTAGTAAGAGGTGTCCCGTGCAACAGAATTTTGTGAGACTTTGTAGGATAGTTCTTTTTTACAATGCTCTCCAAAGAGGGTGCCTATCTACGACAAGGGGCTGTGTCAAAATTCATTTTTGGCGCAGCCCCTTCTACGGTTTATGAGAAATCTTCCCCTAAAAAAGTAAAACTTTGGTATTTAACTAAAAATATGTAGATTTGCAAAAGAAAGAGGCTCTTGTGTTCTTTTTTTTCTGGTAATCTGGTTTTAATAACAAACAATAATGATATAAATCAACAAAATGAAAAAACTTTCACTGAGGAACATGTCCGTGGCGATAGCTACGCTGTTCATTGTAATGTTTGCGATGCCTTTTATGGCAAAAGCGCAGACCCAATACGGCCTCATTATAGCAGGGGTTTCAGTAACGTCGGAGAATTGTAATGACCTCTCCGTTATTGATGGCGTTAGCGGAACGGTTAAGTACGCCCCGAGTAGTAACACCCTCACGCTGGAGGATGCAACGATTAATGTCGGATATGAGAGAAATTGCATTTGGGTGAAAAATACAAGGGAAACAGACCTTATAATCGTAATCAAGGGAACATGCAGACTCTTCTCTGATGGAGTTCCTGTTTATATTGAGAAAAAAACAACCATTACAGGTGGAGGAACTCTTTTTTCGGAATCAGCCAATGACGTCGGAATTTACTTGAAAGGTACCCATCTTACTATTGATGGCTGTCGTGTAGAAGCCAAAGGTATACAGGGCATAGGGGGCCCTGATGGAAATCTCACCATCAAGAAGGCAACAGTAACCGCAGAAGGGAGCAGAGGTTCAATCGGTGGCGGCTTAGCATCGCTTACGCTCGAGGGCTGTGAAATCACCGAACCAGCAGGGGCGGTATTTAACGAAGGTAAGTATGCCGTATGTGATGCTGAAGGCAATCTCATCACCAGTAAAGTTGTCATAAAACCTACGGAAGAAGTTATCAAATACAACCTCAAGATAGCAGGGGTTGAAGTAACGTCAGAGAATTGTAATGACCTCTCTGTCATAGATGGAGTGAGCGGAACGGTAGAGTATGATCTGGATACTGAGACCCTCACCTTGGAGGATGCAACGATTGAGGTAGGAGATGATAGAAACTGCATCGAATCAAGAGTAGAAGATCTTACGATTGTAGTCGAAGGAACATGTAGACTCTCTTCCACCACTTTTTCTGCATGTAATCTTAGGAGGAATACAACTATTACGGGCGGAGGAACGCTTTCCGCGGCATCAGTCGAGTCTTGTGGAATTTACCTGATTAGACTTACTATTGATGGCTGTCGTGTGGAAGCCAAAGGAGAATATGGCATAACGGGGGAGGATGGAGAGATAGGGGAGCATCTTACCATCAAGAATGCAACGGTAACCGCAGAAGGGAGCACTGGCTCCATCTGCGACTTGGCATCGCTTACGCTCGAGGGGTGTAAAATCACCCATCCAGCAGGGGCGGCATTTAACGAAAGTAAGCATGCCGTATGTGATGCCGATGGCAATATCATCAAAAGTAAGATTGACATAAAGCCTGGCGACCCAGATGCTATTGAACGCATTAGCCTGGAAGAGCCTGCTTATCGTGGCATATACAACCTACTCGGTATTAAACTCAATATCCCGTTTGAGCAACTGCCTTCTGGGGTCTACATTGTAGATGGCGTGAAAGTGTTTAAGAAGTAAGTAAAATCCTAAAGAGAAAAGAGAGGGCTGCGGCAAAACTGAATTCGCCACAGCCCTCTTTCTTTTGTCCCCAATAGGCTTAAAGGGGCAATTTTGACGATTACAAACCTTCTCCGATGAAACGAAGCAATGGAAAAACAAATGATGTGAGGCGTTAAAGCCCCCACGAAGCACGGTCGAGGCCTCTATAAAGTATCGCTTCGGCGATATGTTCTGCCGTAACGGCTTCGGAGTTGGCAAGGTCGGCAATGGTACGAGCTACCTTTAGAATGCGGTCATAGGCGCGTGCCGACAAGCCCAGACGCTCCATCGCCTGCTTCAGTCGCTTCAGTCCCTCCTCATCGGGGCGCGCATACAAAGCGGTAAGTTTCGGGGGCATCTGAGCGTTACAGTGGATATGAGGGAATGCCTTAAACCGCTCCGTTTGTCGCTCTCGAGCCTTCAAAACTCGCTCCCGAATGCGTAGAGAAGACTCCGCTGGTGTCGCATCGGAAATCTCTTCAAATGCTACAGGGGCAATCTCCACCTGTATGTCGATGCGGTCCATCAAAGGCCCCGAGACTTTTGCAAGATACTTCTGCACCGCTCCCGAAGCACAGGAACACGTTCGGGTCGGGTGGTTGTAGTAACCGCATGGGCAGGGATTCATAGCTGCCACAAGCATAAACGATGCAGGATAATCGACCGTCGCCTTGGCGCGGGCTACGGTTATGGTACGTTCCTCCATCGGCTGACGCATCAGTTCGAGTACATTACGGTTAAACTCTGCTAACTCATCTAAGAAAAGGACACCATTGTGCGCCAAACTTATCTCGCCCGGACGGGGATTTACCCCTCCACCGACAAGCGCAGGCACCGAAACCGAGTGATGCGGTGCTCTGAAAGGACGATGCGAAAGAAGTGTGGTATGAGGGGGAAGTTTCCCTGCCACGGAATAGACCTTAGTAGTCTCTAAGGCTTCGCTTAGGGTAAAAGGAGGCAATATGCCTGCCACTCTCTTTGCCATCATCGATTTGCCCGATCCAGGGGCTCCTACCATAAGGATATTATGCCCTCCAGCCGCCGCCACTTCGAGGGCACGCTTTACATTTTCTTGTCCCTTAACATCGCTGAAATCATAGAGTACTTCGCCCTGCTGACGCCCAAACTCAGCTCGAGTATCTACCTCGATGGGCGATAAAGAGATCCGTCCCTCGAGAAAATCTACCACTTCAGAAAGCGTATCGGCTGCATAGACTTTGAGCCGATTGACCACAGCTGCCTCTCGGGCATTGGCATGGGGAACGAGCAAGCCCTCGAAGCCTTCTGCCCTTGCCTTTATAGCTATCGGTAGTACTCCCTTTACAGGTCTCAGATGACCATCGAGCGAAAGCTCTCCGACCATCATATAACGAGCCAAATGGGCACTTTGCAACTGACCGCAAGCAGCAATCATTCCTACCGCTATGGGCAGGTCATAAGCCGTTCCCTCTTTCTTGAGATCGGCAGGACTTAAATTGACCACCATCCGTTTGCCATGGAGACGAAAACCCGAGTTTTGTGCTGCCGTATGGATGCGGTCATAGCTCTCACGCACAGAAGCATCGGGCAAACCTACGATAGAAAATGTAGTGCCCTCTGTGGCGTTTACCTCTACGGTTACCGTGTGGGCGTCTACACTCACCAAAGCAGCTGTAAAGGTATTGACCAACATAAAGTAATAGATGTTAGGGGGATTATCGGTAAGTCTGTTTTTTGCGGACGCTATCGAGGGCTGGCGTTAGTTTATTGCCTCGATACAATATGCGATTTTCTTTTGTTATGACGACGAAATAGGGCATCTCCTGTACTCCCAAGTGGCGCGAGATATAGCGAAATAGGAGCGGAGAGGGATACTCTGTATAGTAATGTGTGCTGCGCGCCAAAGAGTCTTGCCATACCACCTTTCGATGGGTGGTATCTGCTCTTACAAGTGTATCGGTACGAGAGGGGATTAGGGTGAGTATCCGAAGCGATTGGGAGAGAGTATCGGCTCGTAGGGCTTGATACATACCTTGCAAATGCTCATTTCCCCAGAGCGAATCGGTCATGGCAATGAGAAGATAACGCTCTGCAGTGCCCTTCTCTTCCCACTCTTTACGGAGCGATTGGGGCATAGGGAAGTACTCCTTTATCCGCCACAAAGTATCGGCTCCTCTACTTTTCCAATAGGCTATATAATTACTCAACCGAAGAAGCTCCATGGGGAGTTGCTCCTCTGGATAGATCTTAAGAAACGCCAAGGCTCCTTCAAAAGAGGCGAAATACTCTTCTGCCAGTGCGGCGATACCCTCTTTCTCTTTGTTGGCAACGATGAAGTGCGCAGCTTGGGTCTGTATGAAACGCTCCAAACGTCGTCCCTCCTGCACAAGGAGACTTCTCTCATTTTTTTTCATTGTAGCTCCCTGCTCTCGTAAGCGTAGGTCTATACGATCCAACTCTTGTAACGTTTTTTTCTCTTTACGCACAAATTGACGTCTTAGCTCCGCCTCGGGATACCCTCGGGACGTATGCAAACGTGGGGATGCAAAGTCGAGCTCAACGCGTACCTCCCTGCGAGGCGCAAGTTGTACTGCAAAAGCCCACTCTCCCGTAGTAGGGTAGAGAAAGGCTTTTGCCGTACTGGTTAATGGAAAGTATAATGTTTCTTTGCCCGACTTTCCCGTAAGGCAAAGAGTATCTACCGATACTTTCTCCAGAGAGTCGGTCATGTGTACCACTAATGTGGTGGTATCTCTCGCTGCCCCCTCCCAATGCAACTGCAAAACCGCCTCTCGCGGAGGTGTGGAAGAGCAAGCAAAAAGGGAAAAAGCTATTGCAATAAGAGAACTTTGCGATAGAAAAGACAAAAACGAAGAGGAGAAGAGCCTATTAGATAGAGTATAACCCCAGTGCTTTTCAGGGTAATTCGGCTCTCTCCTCTTCGTGATATTCATGCTACTCCTAAATATAAAATCTACGAGTATTGTATTCTTATGGGTAAAATCTGGGTTAGAAGCTGTATCCAAATCGGATGTAACCTCCGATGGGAATATTGCTCATAGCCCTACTGTTCAGTGAAAAAAACGGACTTACCCCAGCTGCAAAGAAGAAGCCCTCGGTAGCAGGCTGAAAACGCCACCCAAAGATGGGGCTTATACCAATGCCATAGTACTCCTTGCGAACATAATCTGTATCATAACCCCCCGAATAGGAATCATAGTTGTAATTACGAAAAGTCTCCACACTCCTCATAAAAGGAGTTACAACGACTCCCATTTCAAAGAAACTATTTCTGGTACCCATGAGGAAATTGAATCCAAGGGGAAGAGAAGCTATAACGAAATCGGGTGCGACAAATAGCCCCAAACCGGCACTACCCCCGAGGCCATTTACCTTTCCTTTCTCAAAACGTGCATCATAGTTGAACGTAACCCCCAACCCTGGCGTACCTACCTCGGCGAAGAGTACCTTTTTATACTTATTGGGGTTCATCTTAGCTTTTCTCTGTGCATGAGATGCGAGAGGGGAAGAGAGCATTGCTATAGAAGCAAGCAAAAAGATTATCTTTTTCATCATGTTGTTCATTGTGTGTTTATTAATTTAACTTTTAACACCCTATCTCGCGCCCAAAGGTAATAAAACCTTTCCTTTACAGCAAGCGGAATAAAGCCTATGAGAGCGCGCTCTTATACCGTATCAATAGATAATATTTGTAATTTTGCCCTCGCCTTTTACAAAAAACGAAGAATTATTTTACATGGAACAGACTCCACACTTGACCCCCATGCGTAAAACTGTCGTGGGTGTACAGTATCTATTCGTAGCCTTTGGGGCTACCGTACTGGTGCCTCTTCTCGTGGGCTTAGACCCTTCTACCGCACTCTTTTCGGCTGGTATCGGCACTCTACTCTTTCACTTAGTTACCAAGGGGCAAGTGCCCATTTTCTTGGGCAGTAGCTTTGCCTTCATTGCTCCTATCATTAAAGCCACAGAGCTATACGGTATGGGAGGCGCACTCTTTGGCATATTGGGGGTAGCTGCCGTGTATATTGTAATGTCTGCACTTATCCGCCTCTTCGGATTGAAATTCATCAACCGCCTTTTCCCCCCTATAGTCATCGGCCCCATCATTATGCTTATCGGGCTCTCGCTATCGGGGGCTGCGGTCAATATGGCGGCCAACAACTGGTTGCTTGCACTGGTTTCTCTCGCCACGGCTATATCGGTAACGCTCTATGCCAAAGGTATCATGAAGCTTATCCCCATATTCTGCGGGATATTGGTAGGATACTTTACCGATATGATCTTCTTTGGCATCGACTTTTCGGAGGTAGCCTCTGCCCCTTGGTTTGCTCTCCCACAGGTGGTACTGCCTAAGGAATTGAGCTGGGAACCCATACTCTTTATGATCCCCGTGGCTATTGCTCCTGTGATAGAGCATATCGGCGACGTCTACGTAGTCAATAGCGTTACGGGAAAAAACTTTGTCAAATCTCCAGGTCTGCATCGCACCATGCTGGGCGATGGTGTAGCTTGCCTTTTTGCTTCTCTGGTCGGAGCTCCTCCTGTAACAACCTACTCCGAGGTTACGGGTGCGATGTCGCTCACCAAAGTAACCGACCCCGTAGTGCTACGCATTGCAGCTATTACGGGTATCATCTTCTCAATGGTCGGAAAAGTTAGCGCACTTCTCAAAAGCATTGACCAAGCTGTTTTGGGGGGCATCATGCTGTTGCTGTTTGGAACAATTGCTGGAGCAGGCATCTCGAACCTACTCAACAGTAAAGTCAATCTATCAAGTTCTCGCAACATAGTAATCATATCGGTAACACTCACCACAGGTATCGGTGGGGCTATCCTGCAAATGGGTAGCTTCTCCCTATCAGGCATTGGGCTATCGGCTATCATTGCCGTACTTCTGAACCTTATCTTACCCGAAACGAAAGAGGACAAAGTGGAAGATAAAAAGTAATCCCTGCTCACAAGAGAGCGACCCCTCTCGGACAATGAACAGCACCGAATAGGAGGTTATACAGTGAAGAGCTCTGTGCCCTACTCGACAAGGCTCTCTTAACGGACTTCTACGTATCTCAAATAAACTGTATCAAATATCGATTTTATGAAAAAACTATTTCTCATTATGGCAACGCTTCTTGTTGCCCTCACTACGACCTCTGTGGTAAAGGCACAGAACGTACAGCTCCATTACGACTTTGGACACCTCGTAACCGACGATATGAAAGGACGCCCTGCCCTAACCACTACGGTAGAGATGTTCCGCCCCGACAAATGGGGTAGCACTTTCTTTTTCATCGATATGGACTACCAAAACTATGGGGTAAAAGCTGCCTACTGGGAGATTGCACGCGACCTCCGCTTCTGGGAGTTGCCTCTCTCGGTGCATTTGGAGTATAACGGAGGGCTGAGCAATGCCCTCTCTTATAAAGATGCCTACCTGCTCGGGACAAATTACTCCTACAACGCCGCGGACTTCTCCTATGGTTTTGGCATCACGCCCATGTATAAATACCTCGCCAAGCAAGCACAACCCCACTCCTATCAGCTAACTGGTACGTGGTACTACCACTTTGCTCAAGGGCTTCTTACATTCACTGGTTTTGCCGATTTATGGGGCGATAGAGACTTTGCGGGTAAGAATATGATGGTCTTCCTCATGGAGCCACAACTATGGTTCAACCTCAACAAACTCTCTTGCATAGCCGACGACTTTAACCTAAGCATCGGTACCGAAGTGGAAATGAGCTATAACTTCCCTGTCAAGAACGACCGCTTCTACGCCCTTCCTACCCTTGCTGTTAAGTGGAGCTTCTAAACATAGTGGAGCATCTATTCATCGTAACGTAGAAAAAATAGCAACTCATGAATTTTTTGAAACTATTGGGCTTCTCGCCCGAACGACACAAAGTGCGCACAGAGCTTGTTGCAGGGCTGACAACTTTCCTTACCATGAGCTATATACTTGCCGTAAACCCCTCCATCCTGAGTGCTACAGGTATGGACAAAGGGGCGGTCTTTACCGCTACGGCTCTTGCCTCGGCTATCGGTACCATATTGATAGCTTTCTTTGCCAAACTACCTTTTGCCCAAGCCCCCAGTATGGGTATCAACGCTTTCTTTGCTTTTACGCTCGTACTCGGTATGGGCTATAGTTGGGAAGCGGCACTTACGGCGGTTTTCGTAGAGGGGATTATCTTCATCTTGCTCACAGCGTTCAATATCCGCGAACAGATTGTACGCTGTATTCCCAAGAACCTCCGCTTTGCCATCTCGGCAGGTATTGGTATGTTCATTGCCTTTATCGGACTAAAGAATGCTGGTATTATCGTGGCTAACGAAGCTACTTTCGTTACGTTGGGCAAGTTTACACCTACGGCTATTCTCGCCTCTTTGGGGATTATTGTCAGTGCTGTGCTCATCGTACTCAAGGTGCGCGGAGCACTTTTCTACGGTATTATCATCTGTACTTTGGCGGGGATTCCTCTCGGTGTAACCAATCTTCCCGATGGCTTCGTACCCATTTCTACGCCTCAATCCTTAGCCCCCACCTTTTTGAAGTTTGACTTTGCTGCGATTTTCAACATGGATATGATGCTGACCATCTTTGCCCTCGTATTCATGGATATATTCAACACCATAGGTACACTCATCGGGGCGGCTGCCAATACCGAAATGATGGACGAAAACGGCAATGTGAAAAACGTAAAAGCAGCTATGATGGCAGATGCGGTAGCAACATCGGCAGGGGCTATGCTCGGTACCTCTACGGTAACTACATTCGTCGAGAGTGCCTCGGGTATTGCCGAGGGCGGGCGCACAGGTCTTACTTCGTTTACGACGGCTATGCTCTTTTTGCTGGCACTCTTCTTCTCGCCACTCTTCCTGCTCATACCTGCCGCTGCTACCACGGGGGCGTTAGTACTGGTTGGGGTCTTTATGTTGAGTGCTATTCAGGAGATTGATCTCTCCGATATGTCGGAAGCGTTGCCCAGTTTTATTACGATGATTACGATGGTGCTGACGTACAATATTGCCGAGGGAATGGCACTCGGGCTCATCAGCTATACCCTTGTGAAACTCTTGAGCGGACAGTACAAACAGGTAAGTGTAACGCTCTACATCGTAACTGCGCTACTCATCTTGCGCTACATACTGCAGTAACGCCGCTAAAGGCTACGCCTAACACACAAAAAAGCACCTATCCCTATACTCCAAAGGTATGCGGATAGGTGCTCACAAAATCAAGCACTTGATTTCCCAAGTGCTTGTGTGTTGCTCTGGCTTTAGAGGCGCAGACAAACTTTACTACACTCACAGCCATTTTAATTGGGCCAGTCTTTTCATATGGTCACTTTATTTGAGATTTAGCTAGAATTGAAGGGGCAGAGAGGTTATTTCCCTAAAAATCCAGAGAGAATTTGAGATAGTAAATTCCCAGAGTGAATGGTCAACAGGAAATCAACTTCACTGTGTGGACTATTGGGTTATCGGGGCAGCGGAGCTTTTTGAGAGCGAGGATAGGCGATAAAAAGGGGCTGTGGTAAAATTCATTTTTGGCGCAGCCCCTTCTACGGTTTATGAGAAATCTTCCCTTAAAAAAGTAAAACTTTGGTATTTAACTGAAAATATGTAGATTTGCAAAAGAAAGAAGCTCTTGTGTTCTTTTTTTCTGGTAATCTGGTTTTAATAACAAACAGTAATGAAACAAATCAACAAAATGAAAAATCAAGTACTAAGGAACATGTCCGTGGCGATAGCTACGCTGTTTATTGTAATGTTTGCTATGCCTTTCATGGCAAAAGCGCAGACCGAATATAACCTCGAGATAGCAGGGGTTCAAGTAACGTCAGAGAATTGTGATGACCTTTCCGTTATTGATGGCGTTAGCGGAACAGTCGAGTATAATCCAGACACTAAGACCCTCACCCTGGAGGATGCAACGATTGAGGTAGGAGGAAATAACAAAAGATGCATCGAATCAGGAGTAGAAAATCTTACGATTGTAGTCAAAGGGACATGTAATCTTTCTACTGCAAAAGCTGCTATTTTTTTAAGAGAAAATACAACTATTACGGGCGGAGGAACGCTTTCCGTGGCATCAGCCGATAACTGTGGAATTTACCTGAAAAAAACTCCTCTTACTATTGATGGCTGTCGTGTAGAAGCCAAAGGCGAATGGGGCATAGCGGGAAAGGATGGAGAGAACGGGGAGCATCTTACCATCAAGAATGCAACGGTAACCGCAGAAGGGAGCAAGGGCTCCATCTGCGACTTGGCATCGCTTACGCTCGAGGGCTGTAAAATCACCGAACCAGTAGGGGCGGCGTTTAACAAAGGTGCGCATGCCGTATGTGATGCCGATGGCAATATCATCAAAAGTAAGATTGTCATAAAGCCCACAGAAGCAGTTACCGAATATAAACTCAAGATAGCAGGGGTTAAAGTAACGTCAGAGAATTGCAACGACCTCTCCGTTATTGATGGCGTTAGCGGAACAGTCGAGTATAATCCAGACACTAATACCCTCACGCTGGAGGATGCAATGATTGAGATAGAAGGAATATGCATCGAATCAGAAGTAGAAAATCTTACGATTGTAGTCAAAGGAACATGCAGTCTCTCGTCCCATGGAACTTCTGTTAGCATTTATAAAAATACAACTATTACGGGCGGAGGAACGCTTTCCTTGGCATCAGCCTATGACGTCGGAATTTACTTGAAAGATACCCATCTTACTATTGATGGCTGTCGTGTGGAAGCCAAAGGCAATTGGGGCATAGCTGGATATGATGGAGAGAGTGGAGAGCATCTTACCATCAAGAATGCAACGGTAACCGCAGAAGGTACGGAGGGCTCCATCTGCGACTTGGCATCGCTTACGCTCGAGGGCTGTGGAATCACCGAACCAGCAGGGGCGACATTTAACGAAGGTAAGCATGCCGTATGTGATGCATCTGGCAATATTACCAATAAGATTGTCATAAAGCCCACAGTTAAATACAACCTCAAGATAGCAGGGGTTCAAGTAACGTCAGAGAATTGCAACGACCTCTCCGTTATTGATGGCGTCAGAGGAACAGTTAAGTACAACCCGAGCAGTAATACCCTCACGCTTGAGGATGCAACAATTGATGTAGGAGATGGTAAAAACTGCATTTTCGCAAGAAAGGGAGCTGTAGCTCTTACAATTGTAGTCAAAGGAACATGTA
>NZ_FUXE01000027.1 GCF_900167105.1 Porphyromonas circumdentaria
GTTACCAACAGGACGATGGTGGACAGGTAACGATTTGGAAATGAGCGAGATGCTTTTGGTTGCTCGTGTTTGTACTAACAAAGAACGCTCACTATTATCCCTTGCAAAGATATTGATTTGCGAGCAAAAGTGAGCGTTCCGTCATGATTTTCTTTTCGGGAAAGGAAGTGGCTGTTTCTACATCCTTCGTCCCCGTTTCTTTCTCTTGTTGGCTTCGTGGCGCAGTCTCCGCTGAAAGGCGGTTTCGGCATAATCCTCTCCATGGACTTGGAAGTCCAGTACACCGCCAACACCCGATGCAATCCCTTCGGCAACAACATCCACTACGCTCTCAACAAGGCTTGGTTCAAGGCTTGGTACTGGCTGTAGCGTTTCTTCCTGAAAAACCTCCTTCGGCTGATAAATCGGAACTGAAGAGTGGTAGGGAGTGGCATAGGAGAGCCCGAATTGTTTCAATAGCGAGTTGTATCCGAACTCTCGTCCTATTTCCGAAGCCTTGAAGGTCTGCCCCTCAAAAAGAAATTTCAGACCATAGATTCCCCCTTTCTTGTTCATCATCTGTTCCACGGCTACTCCTTGTTGTCTCAATTCATATCGAAAGGAAGCGTAGCCATTCAGTCCGCCATTTGCATACTTTCCCAACAGTCCGTAAGCCATTGAACGGAGTCTCTCTTTGGTTGCTTCGCGTGTTTGGTGAGCTATCGGCTTTTGATACCGTTTCTCTGCCCGTATCTCATTGGCAATGATTAGACCGTGCTTGCGACTCAACTCTTCTGCCACTCGTGCTGCCCGATTGCTCACAAAGGTCGTATCATAGACAACTCTATCCATACTGATTCGATTGGCGATGATATGAATGTGCAGATTGTCCGTATCCTTGTGCGTAACGGCAACAACTTGATGCCTTTCCAATCCCATGATTTGTATAAATTCAGACACCAGATATCGGAGCTTCACAGCGTTCATCTTTGCCTCATCTGCGGGAGCAATGCCGATTTCAATTCTAAGGAACTTATTGCGACAACGACTATTGTAATCACTCAATAAACACATCTCTTCGTATATCCCTCGTGGTGTGTCCGAACAAAGCTCTTGAAATAAGAGCCTGTTCTTGAGTTTTGCCTCCCTGAAAATATACTCCAAGGCTACCTTACCATGTGCTATGGCTTTGCACTTAGCGATCATTGCGCTCTATCTTTAAGATGTCATACACCTCGTCTACAACTCGATGGCGAGGATTATAAAACCGCTTAAAAGCCTCCAACGAGACGAGCGAAAGATTCTTGGTCATGACTACCCACGAGGCATCCTTCGTCTTAATGAGGTTGGAGATATGGGTAAAGAAATGGGAGATGCGTTGCAAAATCCGAACAGCTTCCTGTTCGTTTGCCTCCAACTTCGGGATGGCAATTACCTCTCCCGTCAGAAGCATCTCACGAGAGAATTCGGATAGTTTCTTTCCCGATTGCTCTGCACGCTTTTGTATCTTTCGTTGTTCCTCTTCAGAACAACGTATCCGAAGAATGCTGGTCTTATTATTTCCCTTGTTTCTTCTCTCTTTATCTGTTTTTGGTTTCATCTTAACTTGCTTATTAAGGCATCCCTGCCGATGAGAACGAAGTGATTACGGCTCCCCTCCCGAACCAACGAGTGAGGAGGCAAGAGCAGTTTGTGGCTACAAACTGACGTCTTGCACTACTACCGATGAATACTCTTTGTAACTGATACGATTGGCTTTCATCTCTTCCTTCTTTCCCTTCTGAGAATGCCGATTGTTCATTTCGTTACTGATGGCTCGGAATGCCGAGATTAGAGTTTGCGCCAGTGTTCTATGTCGTCTCCGTACTCTTCCAAGTGTTGGAGAGCAATGCACTCTAAGAAACTTGAAACATTGGCTCCATAATCACCCAATCGACGGACAATGAACTCCAAGCGTTCCCATGTGGAGCAGCTGAGATAGGTTGCCTTTCTGTCAATGATTTTATGGGGAACGAGAAAGGTTTCCCGATAGCTATCCAAGCTCTCTTTACGTTGCTTGTGGCTGATACGTCTCTGAATGCTTGGTATCGCTTGTGGCTTCTCTTGTTCGGATTGCTCTGCTTTCAGTTTGTCTTTCTCTTCATTCAGAGACTCTGAAGGCAGTGTTTGCTCAGATGTTGAAGAGAGCTTGGCAGGCTCGGATGCTTGGGATTGCTGCGACTGCTTCTCTTGAGTTTCTTTCCCTACGTTCAAATAGTGGGATAAATCAAATCCTTCTTTCATGGCTTATCTGATTCTACGTTTTGCAATGGCGGGCTTTACTTGTTGTACTTCTTGTTGTTGCTTCCTTTGAGCTACGTGATACTCATTGAGGTCTTTATGATGTGGATAGAGACATCTGCTCATATCCTCCACCTCGACGCCTGTGGCACGAAGTGCACGAAGAGCTTGTCGCCCTGCTTCATCGTTGTCGAAGAAGGCTTTGACCGAGAAGATTTGCTCTTCTTGGAGGCAAGCCACGGCTTTGTGCAGATTGCTTACCGAGTTCAGGATAAGACAAGGAGCGATTTCTTTTCCCTTCATCGAGAGAAGGGAGAGAAAGTCGATAAAGCCCTCGAAAAGACAAGGCGTTCCATCGGATTCTCCGTTAATCAGAGAAATATCTTTCGGAGCGATACTCCCTTTGAAATTCCCATTATCTCGAAGCTCATAACCTCCCGAACGATTGGGAAAGCCGATAGCAACATACTCTCGTCCTCCGATGGTGTAACGAATATGGCGGAGATAAGGGCTTGCCACGGCAAGGTCTATCTTGCGTACCCCGTGGAGATAATTTTTCAAATGCGGGGGCAGTTCTTCACCGATGGAGAGAATATGCCTTGTATTTGATGGAGAATTGCTCGTTTGGGAAGGTGTTGAACGATGAAAGGCGGAATGGGCACGCTTTTGTTGGTCAGACAACTCTTCATCGGCAAGATGCGCCATGGCTTCGTAGGCACTGCATCCTCTCATCAACATCACAAGGTCGATGATGCTCCCGCCCTTACCTATTCCGTAGTCGTGCCAGAGGTTTTGCCGAAAGTCCACTTTCAGGCTGGCATTGTGGTCATTTCGATAGGGGGCATGATAAAGGGCATAGTGCGTGTATTCTTTGGCAGGAGCAATACCACAGGATTTCAGGTAAGCTGATATAGGCTGCTGCTTGATGGTTTGAATATCGTAATATCTTGGTTTCATAAGTCGATAGGATGAAATGATGAGAGAGGTGTAGAGAACGGTGAAAGGAGAAAAAGCGTGCTCTCACGGAGGTCGGAAGGGGTGAGTCTGTTTGCCCTTCGATGAACAAAAAGAGATTTCTCCACTTTTCCCTTTCACTGTATATATATTCTTACAGTGAAAGAAGAAGAGTGAACTGTTTTCGTTTTGTTGCCGATGGCTTTTTCCTTTCATTGTTCCCATTGCCTCTTTTTTCTTGATTTTGAACTTTCACCCGAAAACGGATACTGAAACCAAGTTAGAGAGCCGAGAATGAGAAGACAAGCTTTGCGAGTTTGTTGCTTTCGGGTGCTATACAATGCTCCGAAAAAGAGAAGGAAATAGAGCGGGAATCAGGACAAAAACACCTCAAAAACGAATCGGACAAAGAGAGACTGCTCTCAAGCGACAGCATCGGGCTTCATACTTCTGCACCCTTTTGCATCGGAAGAGAAAGGAGTTGCGTTTTTTTATCGGATAGGAAGCCATTTCATACCTTATCAAGGCCACAAGTACGCACTTAGCCGAAAGCCTTTTCTGTGAGGGTATGCGCCTCTATATTTGCCTGCGAGTTCCCTCTGTTTCCTCGGTTATCCCTGACTGAAAGAACGAATGGAGAGGCTTCCTACATTTGCATCAAAAGACAAAAACAGAGTAACAAAAACAGCATTCCGATATGAGATTTACCGCTATTGATACCTCCGCTTGGGAGGAACTAAAAAAGAGCATCGAAGAACTGGCTCTTTGCATGAGAGAACATTTCGGCACGAAGCCCGAAGTCCCCGACCTGTTGCACAACGGAGATGTCTGTCGCATCCTGAATATCAGTAAACGAACGCTCCAGCACTATCGGGATACTTCTGTATTGCCCTTTATCCAAATCGGGCACAAGTGCTACTACAAGCGAGAGGATGTGGAGGCTCTTCTCGCAAAGTCTAATCACAAGAAACAGTAACTATGGAACACGAGATTGTAAACAGAGAAACGCCCGAAATGAAAGAGCTCATTTCGGGCATCAGAGAGATGACAAAGCGGCTGAAAGAGGTTGCTGAGACACATCGTCCGCTTTTCGGAGGAGAAATCTATCTCACAGGGCGAGAAGTCTGCGAACATCTTTTCGTCAGTCCCCGCACCTTGCAAGACTATCGAGACAAGGGTATTATCCCCTACACCCAAATTGCAGGGAAAATACTCTATCAACTCTCCGATATCAATCAACTACTGCAAGAGAACTACAAAGGATAAATGACTACCCATTGCTGTCCGCTAAAACTATTTCATCTCATTTCGAATGGCATTCAATCCATGAGTATATACGATTGAAAGTATCGCTCTTTAGAAGTAAGCCTACATTCAATGAAATCTGCCGGCATCCGATAAAAGCACCTAAAAAGGAAGATATAGGGCTGTGCTGTCATCTAAAAGGTTGCCTAAAACGACTATTTAATAGGCTTGAGAGAGCATTCTGCCCCAATCTAAAGTTTAGCGGGCAGCAATAAAACAAATATTCCTCAATACTCTCAAAACAGCATCGGAACGCCCTCTTGTCTTTATATTTTTATGATTTACATACTAATCCACATCAAGTTCAAGGCAACCGCATCAAAATTCCCCCAAAACACAAGTTGTTATTTTTTTCAGATGATTATATTTACAAATTGCATCGAAAGAGAGATAATCCACTCAAAACTAGTATTGATAATCAATCACCTATATTTTGATGCGGTTGCCCTGCATCAAGTCTCCTCTTAGCTTGATACATCTTATTTTATTCTATAAGGATGATAACACAAGAGTTCCATCCCCCTCAAAAACAAGAGCCTCCTTATTTCTGAGCAAATAGGCAGCGCCCCAACGATCTTTTGTGTCCAGAATTGCTATTTGTTCATCGAAACTTGCGAGCATCTTTTCTTTAGCAGTCTCAATATTGTCTCCGGAAAGAACACTTTTTAGACCAGACATTGCACTAATAACGAAAGGTTCAAGATCTCCTTTAGTCGTAAATAACTCATTGTATCCAACGAAGAATTGTAAACCAAGCCCTAGAAGATGAGGGCGAAGATTTTTAGCACAAGAACAAGCAATACTATAAAGTCCTTTCCCGTCAAAGTTATAATTTGTAGTACGAATAGAAATTACCTCCTGCTTACTCTCGTTATATATCCCATCATAATCTCCATGTGAAGCTATAAAGCATAATTGATGGTTTGGCATAACTCCGATGACATTTTCTTCTGTCAAGCTGGGAGGGCATACAGATTCGTAATATAGGCCATTATCTACACACGCTTGTTTTGCATCGTCGGCACATGCTTCGAAGAGATCATGAAGCTCAGTCTGATTATCATTATCGTATGCAATCAAGATTCCACTCATATATTTTATTTTTTTGAGTGGCTGAATAAATGAATATAGTACTCGTTCAAGAGCTTTTCGAAGGACTTACCAACATCAGACTGACGACGCAATTCTGGGAGGACTTCGTTCCAAGTGTAAACTCTATCAGAGGTGAAGGCCTCTTTGTCATTATCCTCAGGATGACGAATTAGCCATTGCTCCAGAATACAGTCGAACTTTGTACTCCAAGCTCGTTGAATTTTGTCAATAATATTTTCTACCGTCTTAAAGCCACTATTGCTCCGATCTAAGTAGAAGATATTGTCGTCATTGATCATCTCAATAATAGATTCTGAAGGAATATTGCCCTCTATTTGATTCGCTGACATCATGACGACATAGAGCAATGAGGTCTGACTTCTAATCTCGCGTAGCAGTTCAATACCTTTTTTCTGATTAGCACCGAAGTTCCAGTCAATAAAGACAATCATTCTTTCGCTCAAGTTGTCTAGGACATACTTCAATCCTTCGTCAGGATTTTTAAATACACCAGAGCAATCTGCGTCCTTGTAGTGCTTGCTTATATTCCGAACAAACGGTTCTGTCTCAGATAGATTATCATCTATAAAAACAACTCTAAAACACATTTTTAACTACTTTTTGAATGGGATAATTATTCTTATTGTCGTTCCGATCTCGCCAAATTCGCTGTCAACTACAGAGACAGTTCCACGAAGAGCTTCCACGCGAGTCTTAACAATATATAGTCCAATACCTCCCCCCCCCTGTGCTTCTGTGGTGGTAAAGTAGAGTTCAAAAACCTGCTCTCTACTTTCTGGTGGTATCCCCTTCCCTGTATCTGAAACAAGAATTTCTAACATCTCATCTTTTGCCTCGTATGAGCAACGAATAACCTTTTGCGCAGAGTCTACCATTGCCTTTATAGAGTTATCTAGTAGATTTTGTAAAATATCCCTAAAAAACTGACGGTTGCCGTTTAAGGTCAAGTTGTTTGGAAAGTGTGTTTGTAGCGAAATTTCTTCACGCGCGAAAATATCATCATAGTTACCCACGATCTCCTCAAAAGCTTCTTTTAGGTCAAATTCCTCAGGCTGGATGTTTGATTGAGTGTAACTGAGCAAGTAATCTATAACACGATTAAGGATTTTAAATCGCTCATACATTTCTTTCGCATAAAGCAAAAAGAATTTCTCCTCATCAGGATCCGGATAGTATCGGTAAAAGAACTCTATCCTGTCTCGAATCTGATTCAGCATGGTACGAACCGCATGAGTTACCGTTATTGAAAACTGTTGTAAAGACATAAGGCTCATGTAGATATTCTCTTTACGGGCAAACTCCTCTAATGCCTTTTTATGCTCTTTTATTGCGGCTTTCACACTTTTCCCCGTTTCCTTTACCTTCTTCAGAAGGGGGGCTACTGCTGACCTCAATTCTGGGTTTTGAGAAACAATATTATTGACAGCAGACTGGAGTTGTTCGATATCCTTCGATGCAGCCTGAAGGCCCTGAGAGACATCTTTGCGCTTAGCTTCACGCTCTTTCTCCTTGTAAGTCTGCAGAGCGCTTAGTTGAATGATAATGAACTCCTTGAATTCTCTATATTCCTCATTGTCCACAAAGTCCTGACGGTTGGTCGCATCTATAATCTTTGAGTTGCCCTCTGATGTTATCTCTATCGTACCGAGAAACTCACGTGTACTAACTCTGTTGAATATATCACGCCAAAGTCGCTTATCAATGCCAAGGACATCTCGCTTCTTGTCTGGGTCGTCATTGGTTTCTGCAAAGGGGGTAGCTATAATACCATCTCTATAGACCTTGAAGCCATCAATCTCGCTATTTGGAAAAGAGTTTCGATACCGTCGCCTAGCAGCATCATCAAAGTAGTAAACAGCCATCTTTACCCCTCCAAAAGACTTCAGGGGGATTAAACGATGTTTAAAGGTTTTACTCTCTTCATCGTAGTAAATACTCTGTTGCAAGCCAGCCTCTATCCCTATACTGAAAGAAGTCGTTGCTAGAGCAAAATCCTCCATAGTCTTCACGGCTTCTTCATCTATGTTGAACTCTGATGCCAGCACACGTACTTTTAACGGATAGTTTAGATTGGCAAAGGGAGAAACCATTTTAGATATTTCTCGCATTAGGTGTTTGATTTCTCTTTCAGTCCAAGGCTCTCTAAGTGATGAAATGATAAGTTTTGTGCCTGACTCCTCTAAGTTCTCTGCACTAATATACGAATATGAGTTTTCTATATCGGTAAACAAGCGTATATCTCTCCCATGCTCCATCTCTTGATAATAAGCAGCCCAATCAATATCAACCCGCAACCAACTACTTTCACCCCTCTTTTTTGTTATGATAGAAACATAATCTCCGAGCTTATCTACGGCGAAACGACCAATACCTTTTTCTCCAACACACTTTCTATTATAGGGTTCTGGGGAATATGGCTGAGATCTCTTGCTAGAAGTACCTACTACCATCCACTTGTCTCTTACATCTTCAAAAGACATCCCATATCCGTCGTCTTCAATCCGAATGATGGGATTTTCTTTTCCTATACTAACATTTTCAAAAACAACTTTAACACTCTGAGCATTGGCATCATAGCAGTTTTTTACGAGTTCAAATAATGCAGTAACACGATCTGTTATCAAGTCGCGTCCTATGAGTCGAAAAGTACTTATGTCAAATCGCCATTTCAATGTTTGGTTACTCTCCATCTCTTCTCTATTTGTGTTTTTCCAGGTGCTGCCAAATACTCTCAGCAATTACCTCTCCCAATCTTGGTGGCACTGCATTACCAATATACCGAGAAGCTTTTGTCAAAGAGATTTCTTGGTCGCTCCGAAAAAACTTATACGTGAACGGAAAAGTCTGAAACAACGCAGCCTCGCGGATGGAGATAGCTCTATTTTGAACAGGGTGCCCAAAACGACCATTACCCAAGCCTGTACACAGAGTCGTCATCGTTGGGGCAGGCTTCTCCCAAACCATTCGCCCATAAACACTCCCAAAACTTTTACCTTCCTTCTTCTTATGGCAAGACAAAAGCAATTCTTCTGGCCAATCTTGCCAACCACCGCCATAGGAGGTTGCTTGTATTCGTCGCATATTTATTTCTGATAGTGCACGACACCTATGCAAAGGATCCGTAGGGGAACACTCCCCAGCCTTTAGAGCTGGTAAGCTACCTATAGCATCATATACAGTAACGTAATTATCCTCTGAATGCGTAGGAGGGATTAATCTTATCTCTCCCTTCTTAGAGGCCAGTAAGACTAGGCGTTTGCGTGTTTGTGGAATCCCATAACTCGGACAAAAAACTACTTGATAATTAACATAGTACCCTTCTTCCTTCAATGTTTGAACAAAATCAGCTAGTACAGACTTTAGCTTAAAAGAAGTAATTGCTGGGACATTCTCCATCGTTACGATGTCAGGCTGAACCTCCTTTACCAAACGCCCAAACTCATCAAGAAGATTGTACTTTTCTTGATCCTTGTTTTTATTCTTAAACGCATATGAAGAAAAAGGTTGACATGGCGCACAGCCAGCTAATACTCGAATAGCATCCTTTGAATACAGGGGAGCAATATCTTCTTTTGTCACTCGCCTAACATCCTTATAAACAAATATAGCATCGTTGTTTGACTCATAAGCATACTGACAAGTCTCATCTAAGTCAAACCCCTTGAGTATTCTAAACCCCTTGGATTTCATCCCATAACTCAGCCCTCCTATTCCACAAAACAAGTCTACTACTTCTACCGAAGAGTGTGTCTCGTGTTTATTATGAATTATGTTTTTATCCATATCTTTTATGCTACAAGTAGTTCTTACACACAGCTTTTTGGAATCATAGATTGCCAGATAAAAAGCTCCCTATTAGAGCGAATGCGTA
Organism: Porphyromonas circumdentaria; assembly: GCF_900167105.1. Taxonomy (GTDB): domain Bacteria; phylum Bacteroidota; class Bacteroidia; order Bacteroidales; family Porphyromonadaceae; genus Porphyromonas; species Porphyromonas circumdentaria. The sequence continues at coordinate 9,503 of NZ_FUXE01000027.1, forward strand.
GAGTTTCTATTCAACGCAAGCGCAGGATTTTTTAAGACTTGGCAATAATTGTCTACTGAAGATTTTCTTCATTAAAAATCCTTTAGGGTGTTCATTTTTCTGTATTCCATTGATGTGATTTACTCACAAAGATACTGATTTGTGAAAGAAAACAAGTGTATTAACGTGATTTTGTTCCCGTTTTATACACAAGTTTTTTAGCCTCATTGTTGCATCAATCTCTCCATATCTCTTGCAATCTTTTGGTCTGTGATTTGCGCGTAGATTTGCGTGCTGGCAATGGATGAATGTCCCATCATTTTGGCGATGCTCTCCATAGGGATACCAGCTTCCAAGGTCAGTGTGCCAAAGCTATGTCTTGCGACGTGCCAAGTCAGCGGAGTGCGGATACCACACGCCAAGCCTATGGATTTGAGGTGGGCGATAAGTTGGTTTTTGCTCATCGTGTCGGGAAATATCTTGTGATTGCTGCTGTCGTCTGCTTTCAAGTAGAGTTCAAGAATCTGTTCCGCTATCGGATGCAGGGGTATCAGGCTCTCAACCTCTGTTTTCTGTCTCGCCTTGCGGACATATCGTTTTCCTTCGCTATTCGTTTCTATTTGTGAAACTCGCAGGCTCTGTAAGTCAGCAAATGCCAAACCCGTAAAAACGGCAAAAAGAAACATTCTTCGGCTTAGTTCTGCCCCTTCATCCTGCAATGGGAAAGCCAACAGCTTCGCCACATCGCCCTTGGAGAGGAAGCGAGGTTTGCGCTCCACTGTCTCATACTTCACACCCTCAAACGGATTGAAACGGATTGTCCCTTGGCTGACGGCTCGATACATCAATCGGCTCAACCAGCAGAGATGTTTGTTTATCGTTGCAGGAGCATAATTCTCTCTCTTCAGATAGAAGCGATAATCATCAAAGAACCCCGTCGTAACGGCCGTAAGAGGCAGATCTTCTTCGCCTCGACTTCGCACAAAGTTTCTCAACTGCCTGTCCGAATAACCATTTTGCCGACAGGTGCTTTCGCTCTTGGATTTTTCAACTTCCTCGCTTTGTCGTTGCTCTTCTGCCCGACTCATTGCCAAAAGTGTTGTCGGAGCTTTTCCCACACCCTGCAAATGTTTTTTCAGCAGTTCCGCACTCACCGCCCCATACCGATAGAGCAAGTTGTTGTACCCTTGTTCGATTTCGTCCCGAAAGGCTTGCAAGCGTTGATTCGTTTTCTTATCGGTTGTTTCACCTCGTTTCAGGTTCCACTCGTGGGGAGCAATGCTTTCGCCCGTGCTCATCACAACATTTGCTCCGTCGATGGTGATGCGACAAAGGATGCCTGTCGTACCGTCTGTTTTGACTTTACTCTTATTGATATAGAATAGGATTTTGAATGTACTGCGCATAATCTTTTCGTGTGCTGTATGAATGGTAATTACTTTGCCTCCAAAAGCTCCTAAGCTTTCGGGTAAAAGCTTTATCGCTTTCTTGGAAAAGCTTAGGTGCTTTTCAGGGCATATTCTTGAATGTCACAAAGAGAGTCGTAAATCTTCGGTGAAAGAGAGAAATCGCTCGAACTCATCGAAGAGCTTCTTCGGGGTGACGTGGGCATATCGTTCCGTGGTTTTGATGCTGCCATGCCCCAACATTCGGCTCACGGTCTCGATGGGGACGCCACGCTCCAACGTTATGAGCGTGGCAAAAGTGTGGCGACCGACGTGAGCCGAAAGTGGAACAGCG
>NZ_FUXE01000008.1 GCF_900167105.1 Porphyromonas circumdentaria
TGAGGCTCAATACGTTGGAGCACTCTTTCGAAAGTGTCTACACTCGGACAACCATTAGGCAACTCAACTAGTGGGCGAAGCGATTCTCCACGCTCTAAGCAGAGTTCATGCATCGACTCATAATCCTCGCCTCCACACAGATAACTCGCCAATGCAATTACTAGAATATCGCTCAACTTATGCTTGCAACGACCCACTACACGTGGGTCTTCTACATTAGAAAAATAATCTTGTATATCCATAACCCAAAGATAAGCCTATTTTGATGCGGTTGCCCTGTAGAAAAATAATCTTGTATATCCATAACCCAAAGATAAGCCTATTTTGATGCGGTTGCCCTGGGTTTTTAGTACACAAGCTGACTTACAGCAAACTCTTTTGTACTTTTGCTATAAGTATACTCCCAAATTGATATTACCGTGGCAGGAAATGTTGTAGAAACGCCTTTAATGAGGCAGTACTTTCAAATCAAGCAGAAACACCCAGATGCGATACTTCTTTTTCGCGTAGGCGACTTTTACGAAACATTTGTAGAAGATGCCGTAGAGGCTGCTCGAATTTTAGGAATAACTCTCACACGTCGGGCCAATGGTTCGGCACAACATGTAGAGCTCGCAGGATTCCCTCATCACGCCCTGAACACCTATCTCCCTCGCTTGATAGAGGCAGGTAAGAGAGTTGCTATTTGTGATCAGTTGGAAGACCCCAAGCTAACCAAAAAACTCGTAAAAAGAGGAATTACCGAACTCGTAACCCCTGGAGTTGCTATAGGAGACCACATACTGGAGAATAAAGAAAACAACTTTCTCGCTGCTATCACATTTACCAAGGAACGTATCGGAGTATCCTTTCTAGATATATCAACTGGAGAATTTTCCGCTGTAGAGGGAGACGAAACATTGGTAGAAAAACTCCTTGCAGGGTACAAACCTAAGGAGATATTAGTAGAACGCAAACAGCGCACAGAATACAATCAAAGAATGGGAGCAATACGCTCCTTTATTTTCGAAACAGACGATTGGTTTTTCACTCCCTCTAACAATAGAGAACGGCTACTCCAGCACTTTGGCGTCAAATCACTGAAGGGATATGGATTAGAAAACCACCCTTTAGCGGTAAGTGCTGCGGGAGCTATCTTAAACTACCTAGACCTTACACAACACACAGAGATAGGACACATCTCTTCAATCAATCGTATTGATGAGGGCAAATTCGTTCGGTTGGACAATTTCACCATACACAGTTTGGAGTTGCTACAACCAATGAATTCCGATGGACTAAGCCTATGTGGTATATTGGATAAAACAATAACCCCCATGGGGGCAAGACTTTTACGTCGATGGATTGCTTTCCCTCTCAAAGAGATCGCTCTCATCGAGGAGCGACAGTACATCGTAAAACACCTCTATAACACCTCGGAGCTTCGCTTCTCTCTAAGAAATCTCCTGCGAGAAATTGGAGACCTTGAACGAACAGTATCTAAGGCCTCAATGAAAAGAATAACTCCTCGCGAGGTAGTATCTCTGGCTAATGCCCTCACCGCTATAGCAGAAATCAAAAAGGAGACTTCTTCAACAGATACTCCTGCACTACAATCTTTAGGGATGTCATTGGAGCTGTGCGAAACCTTACGGGAGCGTATCAAATACGAGCTTAATCCGGATGCCCCTCAACAGGTAAACCGAGGGAATGTTATAGCCGAAGGATATAATGAAGAACTGGACGAACTGAGGCGTCTTGCCTTTTCTGGCAAAGACTACCTCCTCTCTTTACAACAAAGAGAAAGTGACCAGACAGGTATCCCCTCCCTAAAAGTGGGCTTTAATAACGTATTCGGCTACTATATAGAGGTACGTAACGCTCATAAAGAGAAAGTGCCGCAAGAGTGGATTCGTAAACAAACATTGGTCAATGCAGAACGCTATATAACAGAAGAGCTTAAAGAATACGAGCAAAAGATATTAGGAGCCGAAGAGCGGATACTAACGTTAGAAACCTTGCTCTTTAATCAACTGGTAGAAGACCTTCAAGAATCGGTCGTTGTACTACAACAAAATGCTCGCACAGTAGCTACCCTCGACGTACTACTCTCTTTTGCAGAGGTTGCTTTAACACAAAACTATGTCTGTCCTCAGGTAAACGACTCTCTTATTCTTGATATTAAGGATGGGCGTCACCCAGTAATTGAGGAGCGACTACCCTTTGGAGAGCCCTATATAGCAAATGATATTTTCTTGGACAACAATAGTTGTCAAATCATGATTATAACTGGCCCCAACATGAGTGGTAAATCGGCTTTGTTACGGCAAACTGCCCTCATTACATTAATGGCTCAAATAGGAAGTTTCGTTCCCGCTCGTGAGGCATCTATTGGTATTGTAGACAGCATTTTTACCCGTGTAGGAGCGTCAGACAACATCTCAATGGGCGAGTCAACTTTTATGGTAGAAATGCAAGAGGCAGCAAGTATATTAAACAATCTTAGCCCTCGCAGTTTGGTACTCTTCGATGAGTTAGGAAGAGGCACAAGTACTTTTGATGGAATTTCCATAGCATGGGCAATTGTAGAGCATCTGCACAACAGCCCTCTGGTGCATCCCAAAACGCTATTTGCCACACATTACCACGAATTAAATGAAATGGCAGAGTCTTTGGCTCGAGTACGCAACTATAGCGTATCTGCAAAAGAGGTAGAGGGACAGATGATTTTTCTACGCAAGTTGGTAGAAGGAGGGAACGAACACAGTTTCGGGATCCAAGTAGCCAAACTGGCGGGTATGCCACGCAGTATAGTTGATAGAGCTGGGGAAATACTCAAAAGCCTCGAAGCTGAACGTATCCAAGAAGGTGTTGTAGAGACAGAAATAACTGACATTCCAGGTATAAAAAAGAGCTCACAACACAGCGATAGAAAAGAAGAAGGTATGCAACTCTCCTTTTTTCAAATGGAAGACCCTATACTTTTAGAAATCAGAGACGACCTCTTAGCTATTGACATAAATAACCTGACCCCTATAGAGGCATTAAACAGACTCGACCATATAAAAAGTCTACTCAAAAAGTATTAGACTTGTGCTAAAAGCTCTTGGGATACACAGGACACGACCTTTTCTCAGGAAAATAAAAAAGCATCCAGAGGTCTTATCTCTGGATGCTTTTTAATGGAAGAACACGAATTCGTTTTCAAGCTTTATTTTCTCTTAACCGACATTCGATAGTAAAAACTCCCCTACGAACTCCCAAAAGAAAAACTCCTCCCTTTTGAGTACTCTTGCAAGGGAATCTTACTTTTTGTTCTGTTCTGCTACGCGTCTTTGGTCTTCGATGAAAGCAGCCAATCCATTGTCCGTCAAAGGATGTTTGAGCAATCCTTTGATAGCACTCAACGGACAGGTGGCTACATCTGCTCCAGCCTCTAAACACTCTATTACATGTCGGGTATGACGAATGCTTGCCGCCAAAACCTCAGTTGAGAAGTTATAGTAGCGGAACACCTCTACGATTTGTTGAATTAAACCAACACCATAACCGCTAACATCATCGATACGTCCTACAAAAGGAGATACATAAGTAGCTCCAGCCTTTGCTGCAAGAAGGGCTTGTCCTAAGTTGAAAATCAACGTACAGTTAGTACGAATACCCTCTTTGGAGAATTGGCGCACAGCTTTAATGCCATCTTCTGTAGCAGGCACTTTTACCACAATATTAGGGTGAAGACGAGCTAACTCCCGCCCTTCACGAAGCATCTCTTGCAGCTCAGTACTCATTACTTCGGCACTCACATCTCCATCTACAATTTCGCATATTTCCAGATAGTGAGCCTTACAAGCTTCCTCGCCACTTATACCTTCTTTAGCCATGAGAGAGGGATTGGTTGTAACGCCATCCAATACTCCAAGTTCGTTTGCTTCGCGTATGCTCGCCAGATTGGCAGTGTCAATAAAAAATTTCATTTTACTATCGAGATTATTGTTTTTTTAATCTAAGAGTTTACTACTCTTCTTCATGAATTTCCCTGTCAAGATGTTGATCTGGGTACATGTACCAAGTAGCATAAACAGCATAATGGTTTGCTGTGGTATGATTCATCTTGTGAGACTGTTCTGGGTCTACCTTCTTGATGAACTTTGCAGGATATCCTCCATAGAGTGTATAAGGCTCTATCTTTGTTCCTTTGAGTACGACTGAACCTGCTGCCACAATAGCTCCCTCTCCTACCTCTACATCATCTAAAAGAACCGATCCCATACCAATAAGAGCATAGTCATGTATTATAGTACCATGCAGAATTACATTATGCCCCACAGAAACATAGTCTCCAATCTCAATCTGAGATACCTTATACTGTGTATGGAGTACACAGCCATCCTGGATATTACAACCCCTCCCGATTTTGATGCTATTAACATCTCCTCGGAGTACTGCATTAAACCACACACTACTATTATCCCCTATGGTAACATCTCCTATTACTCGCGCACCCTCAGCAATAAAACAATCTTTGCCGATAGAGGGAGTAAAACCACACACAGATATAATACTTCCAGCCATTGATTAGAGCTTTTGAGTTTTTCCTCTCAACCAAGTAGCCTCTTCTGCCGTTAAGAGAGGAGAGAGTGCTTGATATACACGCTCTTGATAATCATTGTACCACTCAAATTCTTTCGATGTAAGAAGGCTCTTCTCAACAAGACGATTATCAAGGAAGCACAAAGTCATTGTTTCAAAGCCTAAAAATGTGCCAAACTCTGTACGACACTTCTCACGCGTAACGATGAGATTTTCGATACGAATACCATACTTTCCAGAGCGGTAGAGCCCAGGCTCATTACTTGTGAAGGTACCAATAGCCATAGGGGTAGGATTATTGTCGGTACGGATATTTTGCGGTCCCTCATGTACATTAAGAAACACTCCTACTCCATGCCCCGTACCATGTCCATAAGAAAGACCTTGATCCCAAAGAGCCTTACGAGCTAATATATCAAGCTGATTACCACGAGTCCCTTCTGGAAATTGTGCAGTCGCAATAGCAATATGTCCTTTCAGAACCAAAGTGTAGTCCCGTTTCAATTGAGCTTCTGGCTCTTCTTTACCTAATGCTACAGTACGAGTGATGTCAGTCGTACCATCGAGATATTGCCCCCCACTATCCAACAGAAGAACGCCTTCATTCTTTACTTTATGAGCTGTAGACTCTTCTGCTCGGTAGTGTACAATAGCACCATGATCTTGATAGCCACAAATGGTGTCAAAACTATCACATACATACATTGCATCTGCTGCTCTGAAAGAGGTCAATTTCTCTCCTACTTCTACCTCGCTGGGAGTAGCTCCCTCTCCCAATGTTTTTTCTAACCAAATGAAGAAACGGGTCAAAGCAACACCATCTCTCAACATAGAGCGTCTAACCCCCTCCAGCTCCACTTCGTTTTTATAGGACTTCAAAAGTGTTACAACCGAGGTAGCATATACTTTTCCACAAGCCTTAGAGAGGGACTCGTAAATACTGTGCGTCATACGCATCTTATCTATAAGGACGCAAGTATCTTCTGAGAGTTGAGAAAGATAGGAGAATATCTCCTCATAGGGTGCTGTACGTACTCCCTGCTTCCTCAGCTCTTCCTTAAGAGCATCGGAGACTTTTGACTCGATGGCAAAAAGCACAGACTCTTTCTCACCGATAAATCCGTACCCTACTCCTACAGGGTTGCACTCAACATCGTTACCACGGATATTAAAAGCCCAAGCCAACTCATCCAACATTGTTAGTACTATAGCATTAGCCCCAAATGATTTAAGTTCGCTAAGAATGCGTTGCGTACGAGTTTGTGTCGCTTCGCCAGAGTATTTTTCGGGGTGAGAAAAAAACTCTTTCGTGGGTATCGCAGGACGATCTGTCCAAGCCTTTTCCAACAGATCGTATTTTGCATCAAGAGCTATGCCAAAGGGAGCAAGAGCTGTTTCCATACGTTCAATCTCTGCTTGGCTAAAACAGTTACCATCGCATCCTACAACTGCTCCTTTGGGAAGCTCTGTGGCAAGAAATTTTTCTATAGAAGGGACTCCAGTAACACCCTCCTTAAAGAGAGTAAGGGGAGTACCCTCTATCTGCTGTGCTCCTTGAAGGAAGTAACGAGAGTCTGTCCACAAACCAGCCTTGTCAAGGGTGATAACTACTGTCCCTGCAGAACCTGTAAAACCAGATATCCAGGTTCTACCTTTCCAGTGTGCGGGGGTATACTCACTTAGGTGTCCATCACTACTAGGTATAATGTATGCCTGCACATTCAGGGCTTTCATAGAAGAGCGAAGTGCCTCTATTCGTTCCGAAATTGAAGTATTTGTATTCATATTGCAAAAGAATATTGTTTTGTTATTTAATCATTAATGACAACCCCTTGATGAGATGGGCGAAGCAAATCATTCACCGTCTTCACAGGGGTAAAAGTATTACTGGGGACTTCGACGAAGAGAGTGTTCCACTTGTCCATAGCTCCATTCCAAAGCCCAGGGCGTTCCAACGAAATTAGTTTTTCCCCCTCATACGTTTTTTCTGAAAGAAAGGAAGTACGCTCGTTAACGAAGTCCATAAGATTAAAATGCTCTCCCTTATAATCGACCGTGGAGCATACGATATCAACAGGATTGAAAAAAGTTCCTGCCTTCCAAATCTCGACGGAGCGTTCATCTTTCTGGTCTATTTGAGAGCTTTCTAGTATTTGTAATGAAGTCGTACCATCTGCCTCCTTTACTATATAAGGGCCTCCTCCAGGTTCTCCCTCATTGCGAACCATTCCGCAGATACGTAAGGGACGATTCAAACAGTGAAGTATACGATCACTCAACTCCTTATCTCCCAAAATTTCTTTTTGAGGTATATCTATGCAAAGCGTTTGGTGCAAGAAAAGAGCTATCTCCTCTAATTGAGCACGTCCCACCTTGCCCTTTTCGACAAGTCTTATATAATTGAATATTCGCTCTCTAAGAACGACCAATACCCCACCCAAAAGTTTTTTATAAAGAATTGTATTTCCCTTAAGGTGATCGGGAGTAACGTTATCAATGTTCTTGATGAAAATAACATCTGCCTTAAGTTCATTAAGGTTGTGTATAAGAGCTCCATGTCCTCCTGGGCGCAATAAAAGCTTTCCTCCTTTTGTCCTAAAGGGCAAGCCTTCTGGCGTAAGAGCCAAAGTATCGGTGCTGGGAGACTGTATACTGAATGTATAGTTACACAACACACCAAACTGCTCCTCTACACGCTGACGCGTTCTATCCAAATGACCTTTGAACATCTCAATATGTTCAGGAGAAACTGTAAAATGCAGATAAATCTGTCCTTCTCTATTTTTTGTATACAGAGCGGCCTCTACAAGATGTTCCATAGCTGCCGTCCTCACTTTTTTATCGGAGTATTTATGGAAAAGAAGTAATCCCTTGGGGAGAGTTCCGTAATTCATTCCCTCCTTGAGGAGCAAAGACTTCGCGATCGTGGCATACCGACCATTGTTGATGAGTTTACTAATAGGACTCCATTCATTACGTAAACAAGCCTCACTAAGTTCCCCAAAAAAAGCAAAGTCATTAATGTGATCAAAAAAGAGCTGTTGCTCTGGTGTTAGGTCTTCTTCATCAATAGGCTCCTCCTGTGACAGAAGGGGATAAAGATCCTTGAACATACGAGAGGCTGCTCCCGATGCGGGCACAAACTTCATGATGCGATGTTGTGGATTGGAACAATAGTCGCTCCAAACTTCGAGATACTTAGGTTTCTCTTCATCTGAAAGCGAAATAATGCCATACTCAAGGGAAGCACTGCCCTCCAATAATTGGTAGGATGAACCTGCTTGGATTAAGTCTATTTGTCGCAGAGCCTCCTCTTTGGAGATTCCTCGCTCCTCTAAATACTGTATATCTTCTTCCGAAAAGAGGTTTTCCTGCCAAGATTCTATTTCTTCCATCTGTTATGCAATTGCTATTAGCTACTTAATTATAGAGCCAAAGACGTAGAGCCTATCATCTCTCCGTCGGCAAAGAAATGAAGACGATAAACACCGTTAAGTAGAGTTTCATTGATATTCCAATAGATAGTTACAGGTAAGTCTTCTCCTCCATACTCAATGGATTTGTTAAGAGTTGCTTGCAGAGAAACCCCCTCATACGAGAATAGAGCTCCATTGGCTACAACTGGCTGATCATTGGGGTTCAGTATACGTACATAGATAGTACGAGCCCCAGGAGAGGCTGTTATATTTTTAGAAATTGTCAAATCTATTTGAACAGTTTGTACACGGTCTATTCGATTCGTCTTTTTCCCCCTCTTATCAAGAGGAAGACAGCGTATATTGCGCGCTTCCAAGCGAGCCGCCTTTGCCACTTGGTGCGTCAATGTATTTCTTTCGGTACGTAAGCGCTGTGCTTCTGCCTGCACTGAAGCCATATTGCTCTTCACCTGTCTATTTTCTTCAGATAGTTGTGTATTAATTCTCTGAAGTGAATCTACTTGACTGACATAAGACTTTAACACTTTGCGTAAACTCTGAATCTCTTTAGAAAGCTCTCCTATACGTTTGGCATCTGCAGCCCTGACTGCTTTCAGCTCCTCGGTAAGACGCTCTATTTTGGCTCTTTGTGCACCCATCTGCTCCAATAGGGAATCACTGGAGAGATTCATATACTGCTCTCCATAGCCACTTCCTGTACGAATTTTTTCTACCTGAGCTCCATATTCTGCTTGTAATTCTGTCAATTCGTCTTCCATTTTACTCCTTTCAAGGGCTACAAAGGCCTCTTTCTCCTCGATCAGATGTTTTCTCTCTCTTTGAAGTATATACCCCCCGACTAAGAATAGGATAAGAAGGCTCCCTCCAATAATAACAGAGAGCTTTAGGTATTTTTTATTTCCACTATTGGGCTGCATGGTTTTTCCGCAATTAACCAGTCGTATGTTCTACTATTATGATTCGGGAAGAAATCTTTTCTTCTTCCACTTGAGAGTAATGGGTTGGGGTTGCAATAACTGTCTCAAAATAACTTTCTGTTCCTCTGTTGCTATTGAAGAGTAGGACGGATAAAGAGTAATGCTTTTATCACCCCAAGAAAAAGTATAATGAATAGGTAAAAAAGGTAAGATCTTTTCTATCTGTTGAAACATAACACTTGAACGGTCTACAGAGGGGAGGAGAAAATCTACCCCGCTTATTGGAAGAATAAAGTGCTCTTTCGGGAGACTTTTCCCTCGTTCATCATAGAAGGAAATAAAAGATAAGAGTTCTGGAGTACGTAGAGTACGTATATGACAGAGCACATCTCCTCTTCGATAAGGTAAAAGAATTAATTCGTCAACAATCGTACTATCAGAGCTGATACGTACATACTGAGAAGAAGAAAAATCTATCTTGAGAGTTGTCCCCAAGAGGTTTTTTATCTCTTTTCCCTTTTCAGCACTTTTTATAAAGCCTACACAATCCTCTTTCGGTAGCAGGGGAAAAACTTCTTCAGCAATAAGGGCTATTCGCTTTTCCATAGATTGAGCATACATGACTGGCTTAGAAAAAAAGCAACATCCCACTATAAGAAGGGAATAAAAGACCTTGCTAACGGGAAATCTCATTTGATAACATTCTTTCTTGTTTTCTATGAAGGTGCTACTTTTTGACAGTACCCTCCCTGCAAAGATACATATTTTGAAGAGCAAAATCAGGACTCCTTCACTTTGCTTTTGAGATATAGCACTCTTTGATAAGGGTTGCTCTCTTTTAAGAGACGAATACTATTTTTGCTTTCACTATTCCTAAAGCAATTTTTCACTATGAACAAAGAGATAGAAATAGCACATACTATTAAGGATTCTGAAGGCATTTTTGAAGCGAGGGAAAAAGGGATTAAAGTAGGGGAACTCACCTATTGGCTACAAGGAGAGAAATGTATGGTTATAAATCATACCGAAGTGAACGAAAAACGTAAAGGCCGAGGTATAGCACGTCTATTAGTAGAGGCTGCCGTCCTGCATGCTAAGAAAAAAAGTTACCAAATTCTACCTAAGTGTTCGTATGTAAAAGTCGTTTTTGATCGCGTAGCAGAGTATCAGGAGCTCCTGTATAAAGGCGAATAGACTGCTTAAAAGAAGAAAGGAACTGTCATTCGTTGCTACGTTGCAGATGTATAAAACGCAGTTAGCAAATCTGAGAAGCGAAAAAGGCGCATTAGAGAATATGAAATAGTACTATCCCCCCTTAAAAGCATTGTTTTTTTGCACGAAAAGCATACAATGTGCAACTTTTTGAAACACTTTCTTTTTTGCTTAATTGTTTTGTACTTTTGTGTCTATCAAGTAAGTTTTGTGGTATATATCCCCTCTTATTTGGGGATATTTTTAATACATAACGAACAGAGAAAAGGATAAATGGTGGGTGAAAAAGGAAATAAAGAGCCTCAACAGATAAACATTGGAGCTATTATCTCTGCAAAGTGGGGTAAAAAGTTGCCTCGTTGGACTGTGCGTATTCTGGAGCGTTTAATTCACCAAGATGAAATTAACTTTATTCTCAGACGCTATAAAAACTTGCAGGGGGTGGATTTTATGACTGCTTTGGTAGAGTACTTCAATATCCAAATTGATATTGTGGGTCGAGAGAATTTACCCCAAAACCCGAGAGCCCTATTTATCTCTAACCATCCTCTCGGTGGTATGGATGGTATTTGTTTAACTCATGTTTTAGGAACTCATTACCAATCGGATATCCGCTACATTGTTAATGATCTTCTATTCAATCTACAACCATTGAAGAAGATATTTGTGCCCGTCAACACACTTGGCAAGCAGTCTCGTGTAGGGTTAGAACGTCTGCAAGAAGAGTTATCATCTTCTCTCCCCGTCATAACCTTTCCCGCAGGAGTATGTTCGCGTCGCATATATGGGAAGATACAGGATCTGGAGTGGAAAAAGAGCTTTATACGAATGAGTGTAGACTACCAAAGAGATATCATACCTATATTTTTCGAAGGTTATAACACATGCCATTTCTACAAAATAGAGCAAGCTCGAAGGAAAATGGGCATGAAATTCAATATAGGGACAGTACTCCTGCCCGATGAAATGTTTCGCTCCAAAGGAAAGCGATACAAAATCTATTTTGGAGAACCTATTCCCTATACAGCACTACAAACTTCCACAAAGAATACGAAAGAGCTTGCCTTAGAACTGCGAAATATTGTATACAAGCTCCCCGACGCACAGAATTCCTCCCTTTAGTCTCACATAAATCTATGCAAACTATAATTCCTCCCATCCCCAAAGACATTATCCGTCAAGAATTATCTTCTATTCGTTTATTGCGTACCAGCAATAAAGCAGAAAATGAGATTTATATTTTCTCCGCTTCTGAAGCTCCTAATACGATGCAAGAGATTGGGCGTTTGAGGGAGCATGCCTTTAGGGCTGGTGGTGGTGGAACGGGATTAGCCACTGATATTGATGAGTTCGATACCCATCCAGAGGGGTACAAGCAACTTATAGTATGGAATCCCAAAGAGGGCGTTATTATAGGAGGATATAGATACATACAAGGAAAGGATATTCTAAAAAGTCCATTAGGGGCAAATCTGCTCGCTACCTCACACATGTTTGACTACAGTGAGGAGTTTATAGAGAAATATCTACCCTATACAATCGAACTCGGTCGCTCGTTTGTCACACAAGAATTTCAGGCTACACACCTAAACAACCTTTCCATATTTGCGTTGGACAACCTTTGGGACGGTTTAGGAGCTCTCACTGTTATACATCCAGAAAACAAATACTTCTTTGGAAAAATAACGATGTACCCCTCGTATGACCGCTATTGTCGCAATTTGATTCTTTACTTCATGAATAAATATTTTCATGACGATAAGAAGTTAATTTTCCCCAAGGAACCTCTATCCATTGATATAGACAAGGAGGAGGTCGAAAAGCTATTCAGTGCCAATAATCTGAATGTAGACTATAGAGTATTGAAGCAGGAAATACGAAAGTTCGGCATCAATATTCCTCCATTAATAAATGCCTATATCTCCCTTTCTCCCAAACTATTGATGCTGGGAACAGCTATTAACTACGAGTTTGGTGATGTGGAAGAGACAGGTATCTTAGTACCCATCGGTGAGATACTGGAAGAGAAGAAAAAAAGACACATAGATACTTTTCAGCCTCCTACAAACTAACAGGACCAATGAGTCTACACAATCTTTTGGGTAGAGAGGGAGAAAGAGTTGCTTTTGCTTATCTGGAGCAAAAAGGCTACCGTGTACTTGAGAAAAACTGGCGATATAAACACTTAGAAGTAGACTTAATAGCCTCGAATAGAAGAGAGATAGTTTTTGTTGAAGTAAAAACTCGCTCTTCCAACTTTATAGTCTCTCCGTTGGATAGTGTAGACCTCACCAAAAGAAACAATCTTCTTAAAGCTGCCAACATTTATGTGCGAATGAATAGAATACACCTCCCTATTCGATTTGACATTATCACAGCTATATATGTTCCCGCACAGGGGATTTTTGAAACAGAGCACTACCCTAATGCTTTTGGCGTACAAGCAAAAACCTACCGATAGATACTTAACAACTTGCTCCTGCTGTAAACAAAACAGGAGTTAATTGTTCAATTTCATAGGTTCTATTATAACTCTACTTATCTCCTATCATAACTCGAGTTTCTATAGGTCTAAACTCTCGTTATGACATATGCAAACTCCCGACACATTTCTGCCCTCTTAAAAGGCCTGTATACTCCTCTCAAAGCAACACAAGTATGGAACTTTTTCCACCAACCGTAAAAGCCCTAAAAAGAGTACACAATTCCAAGAAAGAAAGAGTAAAAAGATTACTCAAAATTGAAAGTTAGCTGTATAAGTCGGGCAGAAGCTCTCCGTATCGCCTGCGTATAATCGTAGCGATTATCCTCCCAAATATCAGGCCTATTATGTTCTATCACATCTGGTAACCCAAACGAGAACGAAAGCTCTGGACACAACTTGAAGAAGGGAAGATAAAAATCGCACCCTACTCCTATTCTAAAACCATAATCCAAGGGTCTGAAGCGCACCGCATCAAGTTTTCTTTGTCCTATTTGCAAACCTCCATACACACCCCCTATTACATAGGGTCGTATGTTATTCAATCGACGAGACGAATACTTGAGCATTAAAGGAAGCTCTATAATATTGGAGCGAAAGCCTAAGCGTTCTAACTCTTGCGTTCCATCTGAATAGGTTATTTGACGCTCACTCAAATGAAGAGTGGGTTGTAAACGTAATTCTAAATCCTGTATAATAGTGTAGTCTACAATCAACCCTACAGAAAATCCAGGGGTATAGTTTGACACTGTGGCAAAAAGAGGGTGAGGAGTAGCAGAAGAGGGGTTTCTCAAAAAACCACTATTAGCGATAACCAAATCCTGTACATGTGTGCCTACATGAAAGCCGAGATGAAAGGTTCGATAATCTGCATAAGGACGTCTCTTAAGCACCTCCTTTTGGGCAAAAAGAGGAGAAGCAATAGAAAACAAGAATACCCCCAACAGCATTTTCCCTATCCGAGAAGCATAGTTGTATTTCTTGGTCAACGAAGTAATCGAACTCATTCTTATAATCTTTACTTGCATTATACGGATTACCAACGCGGGATAGTAAAAAGTTATTGTACTTTTGCTTGGAAAAACAATTCGAAAAACATTTTTATGGTAGAGGTTATTAATTTCTCAGAACAACCATCTTTGTTAAGCGACTACATGGCAGAGATGCGCCACATAGACATTCAAAAAGACAGTATGCGTTTTCGTCGCAATATTGAACGAACTGGAGAGATATTGGCATACGAAATCAGTCGTCGTCTTAAATATGATTTATCTGAGGTACCAACACCTTTGGCAACAGCTCACAACTACCGTCTTAGCGATAATGTAGTAATCGGAACTATACTTCGTGCGGGGTTACCTTTCCATTCGGGTTTTCTAAATTACTTCGATCATGCAGAGAATGCCTTTGTTTCTGCCTATCGAAAGTACAAAGATAAACTTAAGTTCGACATTTTTGTAGAATACATTGCTTGTCCAGACCTTACCAATAAGGTACTTATACTGACAGATCCTATGCTTGCCACGGGAGGCTCTATGGAGTTAGCCTATCGGGCCCTTCTATCACGAGGCACCCCCCAAAGCATTCATTTTGCCTCTGTTATCGCAAGTCGTCAAGCCGTAGAGTATCTATGTGGTGTAATAGACCCATCTGTGAAGGCTACCTTGTGGGTGGCAGCCATAGATGAAGAGCTTAATGAACACTCTTATATTGTACCTGGGTTGGGAGATGCTGGAGATTTGGCTTTCGGGGCAAAGCTCTAATAATGCTCTCCCCTTCTCTGACCATAGACGGTGAAACAAGAACTTAGGAGCCTTGAACTTCTCTCTCCTGCAGGGAACTTAGAGTGCGGACTTAGTGCCCTCTCTGCAGGGGCAGATGCTATTTACGTGGGGGCTCCAAAATTTGGAGCAAGAGCTTCTGCAGGGGTCTCCGTTGAGGATATCGAAAAGCTGGTACATCAGGCACACTTCTTCGGGGCCAAAGTGTATGTTGCTCTTAACACGATATTGTACGATGACGAGCTTTCCGAAGCAGAACGCCTCATCAAAACGTTATATCTCATCGGGGTAGATGCTCTTATCATACAAGACATGGGCATCTTAGGTTTAGACATTCCCCCCATTGCACTTCACGCAAGTACCCAATGCCACAACAACTCTATACAACAGCTAAAATTGCTCCAGTCCGTGGGCTTCGAGCAAGCTGTACTGGCAAGAGAATTGTCGGTAGAAGAGACTGCTATGCTCTCAAAAGAGGTGCCCAAATTACGCTTAGAAACCTTTGTTCATGGAGCTCTTTGCGTTAGTTACAGCGGGCACTGTTACATATCTCAAGCTTTAGCCCAGCGTAGTGCTAATAGAGGTAATTGCGCCCAATACTGCCGTTTACCCTATACTCTCATTGATAGCAAAGGAAAAATACTTGCTCGAGACAGCCACCTTCTCTCCCTGAAAGATCTTAACAGATCTTCAATATTAAAGGGATTAGTAGAGGCTGGAGCCGTTAGTTTTAAGATAGAGGGGCGGCTAAAAACCAGCTCCTACGTGCGCAACACAACAGCTTATTATAGCGAGCGGCTGAATCAAATCATAGCCGAAAACCCGACACAATACCGAAGGGCGTCACACGGCAATACGACCCTACGTTTTACCCCTGATCCACAGAAGAGCTTCTCTCGAGGCAGTACTACCTACCAATTGGGCAAAGGTGCTTCCAAAGAAGAACTTATTCGTACCCAAAGCCCCAAATCGGAAGGCGAACCCATCGGGTATGTATCTGCTGTCAAAGGGGACAAAATCTACCTCAAAAGCGCATATAACCTCTCCAATGGGGACGGTCTGGCCTTTTACACAAAGGAGGGGAAAATGGGAGGTAGCCGCGTAAATACAGTACTTTCCCCCACCTCTTTCATTATTGATAATCCACAACAAATCTATCCGGGGATGAAGTTATACCGCAACTACTCCATTGCTTTCGAGAAACTCCTTCAGCAATCTAATAGTTCTCTTCGGCTACGGCCTGTATTCCTTCTGTTTGAAACACTCTCTTGGGGGATTACACTTCACCTACAGGATAAAGCCACCCCCTCTATCTATGCCAAAGTTTCTCTACCTCTCTCTTTAAATGAAGCACAGAAACCATGTGATGATAGGGTAAAGGAGGCTCTCTCTAAACTGGGAGGAACGGGATTGGAAGCATCGTTTATCGAAGTAAAGTGTCGAGGCAAATTCGTGCCTCTTTCGTCTGTAGCAGAGCTCAAAAGGGATGGCATAGAAGCTTTCTCGCAAGTTCTATTCATCCGACACAAAGCCCAACCTTTATACAGACCTCCTATCGAGGCAGGTAAACCTTTTGCCGAGAAGGAGACCTCCTATCTTAATAATATAGCCAATCATCAGGCAGAAAAGATTTATCAAATTTGGGGTGTTACGAAAGTTGCTCCTGCTTTTGAACTGTTTCCTGTCAATAAAGCTCCTCTAATGATTTGTCGCCATTGCATTCGACGACATATCGGCTACTGCACCCAAACAAAGAAAAAAACTCCTTTTCAAGAACCTCTTTTCTTAATCCACGGAGAGGAACGCATCCGCCTCTCATTCGACTGCAAAAAATGTCAAATGCTACTCTTCGCCACCACTTAAGGATAAGAACGTTGTGATCGGATATCTGGGAAAGTTTCACTCCTAATACAAAGAAAATGCAAGAAGTTAAAAGAAGTCTTTTCCCGAAAAACATACAATACTATAAACTACTATCTCGTTAACCATGTACTGTTATGACGAAAATATCTATAATAACTATCTGCTACAACGCGGCCTCGACTATTGTGCCCACACTACAGAGTATAGCAGAGCAGACTTACGGAGAGATTGAGTATATAGTGATTGATGGAGCTTCCAAAGATCAAACACTACAACTCGTTGAGCAGTATACCCCATACGCCCATATCTCCAGCGAGCCCGACAGGGGGCTTTACGATGCTATGAATAAAGGAATAAGACAAGCCTCTGGAGATTACCTCTGGTTTCTCAACGCAGGGGATACATTGCTCTCATCAACGACTGTTGAAGAAGTGGTCCGCACCATTGAAAAGCACTCATCTCCCTGTCCCCCCGATATCGTCTATGGGGACACAATGATTGTTAATAGCCAAAGAGAGGCTATCTCTCTGCGTCGCTTAAGACCTCCTAAAACTCTTCAAAAGAAAGATTTCTTGAAAGGGATGCTCGTGTGCCATCAGGCCTTTATTGTATCCAGACGCATTGTTCTGCCTTACAACTTAAAATATCGTCTCTCATCAGATTTTGATTGGTGTATAAAAATGGTAGAACGCTCAGAGAATAACCTCCCCCTAAACAAAGTAATAGTAAACTACCTTGAGGGGGGACTATCTCGCAAACACCACCTACGCTCCCTCATGGAACGATTTCGCATAATGCAAAAAGAGTTTGGTCTACTGAAAACTCTATTAGCACACCTCAGTTTTATTTTTGTGCGCAAACGATAATGGGTAATCCCTCCAGTAGTATAATCCCTCACATATAGCACAAAAAAGTAGCCCTCACTTCTTGATTTTGAGAAGTGAGGGGTACTTTTAGTAAAATATCTATGTGATAGCCCTACATTAACGAATCACTCTTTGAGATACTCTACCTCTAGTCGTATCAAGAACTACGACATAAGTTCCTGATGGGAGCTCTCCGAGAGAGACTTGTTGAGATGGTGAAGTCTCGCTATAAACAACGGTTCCATCCATAGCATAAACCACGACCTTAGCTACATCACTGCTGTCAGAGATATTTAGCATTGCATCTGCTCCCAAACGAGATGGGAATACATAAGGAAGAGTTGCAGTAGATTCTACTTCTTGATTGCCTACGATGAAAGAATCTGTATTGTAGATAACCTCGATTTCGTAGTTGCTATCGTCCGTACCCTCTTCGTCTGTATATTCACGCAATTGCAAATTATCTGCAATAACAACGCCATTTCTCTTTACTCTATATCCCTTGATCTCTGGGAAAGGAACTGGTTGTTTTCCTTTTGAGAAGACTTCTATATTGTCATTATCCGAAGAAGAACCTGTGTTAGATACAAGTACACGCATTGCTAAATAGCCATCTTTTGGATGCAACCAAGCACCTCTATTGTAGAAATTAACTCCTTCTGTAAATGATGCCAATCCATCAACAGAAACTAAGTTAGAGTCACCACTTCCGTCTACTTGAACCACCCCTGGAGTCTTACGTCCCTGTTTATTCTTAGCTCCAAAACCGATATAAAGGGACTTATTAGGATTAGAAATCTTAAATGGTTTCTTCAATTTCACGGTTACCCATTCACCTGGCTTCCAGTTGTCAGGGACACTAAAAGGTTGTTGATACACATTCTTTGAATCAAACTCTCCGTTACGAATGAATACTTTATAGTCGTCGCTAGATTTATCCGTAGGTATATAACTAACAGCATAAATGTAATGACTTCCTGTTGTTCCAAAATTCTGAAAATAGTAGGAAGGGAACTTAGATGCTACCACTGCATAGACAGGAGGAATAGAAGGAGCACCAGGTCCAAAGAGATCCTTACTTATATAGGTAGGATGAAAGGGTACGAAAGAAAGGTTGCTTGGATAACCAAAAAGAGATATTTCCTGAAGGTTATTAGCCGCTGACCAAGAAATATACTTACCCTTGTTAGAACCAGAATTATTGTTCGCGACTGTTGGAGTTATCGTATTCACTGTGCGCCCTGCGTATATACCTAACTCAACAATATCTGCATCTCCATATTTTTCCTGTGTGATAACTGCGCCATTATAAAGATAACGAGCTTGAACTCCGTATATAACATTCCCAGAATATCCAGCCAAAGCATCATTCAAAGGCTCGACAAAAGTAGTACCCTCTGTAATATCCTTACCCTCTAAGTAATATCCATTACGATAAATACGATACTTAACTTTCCACTCAGATGGGATATTTTCGGTAGAAACAGGGGACCAAGTCAATTTTATATTGTCGCCTTCACGCACTATTCTCAGATTTTTAACAGGGTCCAATGGACGCATGTTCTGGCGCCATGTACCCTCAAGAGTGGTTGCTCCCGTATTATTAGGATCTAAGAATGAAGCCATTTGTGTATGAGGCTTGCCATTTTCCTTAAAGCGATCCCAGTGATCGTGAAGTTTTCCGTAGAACTCGGTTGCTCCAGCACACTTGCCAGCACCTCCAGTAAGAGTACCTACTACCAATTTATTTTCATTAAAGAGGGAAGAACCAGAGGAGCCTCCTTCTGTAGTACCAAATTTATATTTGAAAAAGAAGTGTGCATCCGTAGCCCCATGCTCTGTACCTCTCCACGTTGCACTCTGCACTTGCTCGTCAAGAAGAGCAATTTTTTTAGCATCGCCTGCTGGATGGTGAATACCCGCTCCCTTAGAGATAAGTTTACCCGATCTATCCCAACCATTATAGTAAACTCTGTAAGAAAGAGGTATTTCGTTCTTTAACTCAAGCAATAACCCGTCAGACTGTCCTGAAATAGGAAGATAACTTTTCATTGTACAACCTACCATAGTCTTTCTCCTGGGGAGTGCTCTCTGTCCATTACTACAACCGGGCTTTTCGTAGTGGAAAGAGAAAATCCATCTGTTAAGGTCACTCTGAGGCACTGTGAAGTTAGTTTTCAAACCAGCGCAGTGCGCTGCCGAAATAATCAAAGGTTTGAAATCACCAGCTGTATTGTTTACCAAGTTTCCAGAACAAACACCAATATTTCCTCCAGAAATCATATACATCTGAACAACTCCTGCCTTTTGAGTTTGCCAATCTGCACCCTCGGGGCAGTTAATATTTATCTGGCACTCTTCTTCAGACTTGTCTTCACCTGGATCTGGACTTGGGTCTGGATCTGCACGAAGCACATTCTCTGCAAATATATAGCCTACTCCAGAGATAAGGATACTGGGCATCTCTCCACCAGCTGCAGGTACGTATTCCATAATTACAGAAGAACCAGATAGTGGTTCTGTAGCAAAAGAGCCGTGAGTTGATTTAGTTTCATGAGTATAACGCCCCAACACTTCCTTATGGTCGGGAGTATACAAATAGAGCTCTCCGCCGTTTTTAGGGATGAAAAAATCATCATATATCAAAGCTACTCCTTTGGCAGTACGAGTGTCAATCGCTAAACGATAAATCACTCTGCCATCTGGGAGGCGCATACTCTGAGCATCACGCGCGAAGTTTATATCTGTCTCTATAACCTTTCCGATCGTAAGAGGACGTACTCCCACTCCTTGAGAACTCCACTCAGAAGCAGCACGCACATCATCGGGGTTGAAGTTAGGCAACACATGGATCGTATGTGGAGCTAAATCTGATCTCAGAGAGCTCTGAGACATCTCAAAACTTGCAGGCTGCCCCCCAAAGGATATCTGTGCAAAGGCAGATATCGACAAAGAAGAAGCAAGAAAAGCCCCCATCATTTTGGCGAGCAGTAATCTATTTTTTTTCATCGTATCTATAATATTACTTCAATTTTTCTTCTATTCTTCCAACTTCACAAAATGAATTTATTGAATGGTAGATTTTCAAAAGACTTTTCTCTCACTCCTACTCTATCCTTCAGCTAAATTTTGGTTTGCAGTTACTCAACCAACACTTTGCTACATTGCAGCAGAGAAAACTACGAAGAGCAAAGATAACATAATATTCGAATTACACAAACAGACTAAACCATCAATTTCATCAACAAAAGCAACTCTTTTCCTAAAACATAAACCCAACTAATCCCTCCTAAACAAAAAGCCCTTCTGGAGCTGCAAACTCCAAAAGAGCTTTTGACATAAGAACCTAAAAGTTCCTTTTTAGTACGTATGATCATCAGTCGTTATTTCCTTACGAGTAATCTTGCGTATATCAATAGCTCGCCACGCATAGAATATATAAGCCAAAACAAAAGGTATTATGAGCGACACATAAGCCATAGCACGCAATGTATAAAAACTCGAAGAGCTATTAGCTATGGTAAGAGAGCTCTGCATATCTGCCAAAGAGGGGTAATAGGCAGTGTTATTCCATCCTGCAACTAAAAGCAAAGCAAGTACTGTTATAACCACTCCAACACCTTCTATCCATATTCCCTTACGGAAGTTACGGTTCAGCAGCGTCCAGATAATACCCGCCAAGACCAAAAGCACCCCCAACAAAAAGAGAATTAGTACCACTGGCATCTCTAAGAAATTATGCAAATACTTATAAGGCACCACAGAAATAACTCCCGTGTTAGGGTCTATCGCCCATCCATCCTTAAAGAGTAAGAAGCCCACATAAGCAACAAAAAGCACAACAAAAATCAGGGCATTAGGGAGTAGCGACTTATGAGCTCTTCTATCCGCCTCCTTATCATCAATGTTATTGATAAAGTAAAGCAAGGCTGTAGTTCTTGCTAAGAAGAGAACTGCCAAACCCAGGACAATATTCCACGGGTTGAGGACTGCCTCCAAGCCATGAAGCTGTATACCATTAAAAGGCTGCCATGTAGAGATTGCTCCAGGAGTACTTACAAAGTCGAAAATAGCCTTTTTAGAGACGACAAAATTCGCTCCTGTAAAAAATGTAGATACCGCTGCCCCTAAAAGGATAGGTGCCAAAAGACCATTTATAAATAGAAATGTTTGGAAGGTCTTTTTTCCCCACACATTACCACGCTTCGATTGATACTCATACGATATCGCTTGTATCACAAAGCAAAAGAGGATAAGCATCCAAACCCAATAAGCCCCGCCAAAGCTAGTCGAATAAAAAAGGGGAAAGGAAGCAAAGAAAGCTCCTCCGAAAGTTACAAGAGTAGTTAAAGTAAACTCCCATTTACGACCCACTGAGTTTATAATCATCTTTTGAAGAGTAATATCTTTCTGCCAAGGGAATATAAAAGTTTGTCCTCCCTGCACAAAAAGCAAGAAAACCAGTAATGCACCCAAGAGAGAGATTAATAACCACCAATAGTGTTGTAGCATCGAATAATCCATCATTAAAAACAATTTAGATGTTCCTATTTCTTATAACTCACAAAAGTTCTTACTTACCCTGCTCTGGACCAGCCTTTATAGCCTTAATCATAATATTCAGCTCTGCTATAAGCAAAACGGTAAAGAGAACGGCAAAAAGTACAAAGGTTATAATCACATTAGATGCCTCTAAAGAAGAGACAGCGGCATTTACCGGGAGAATATCCTGTATGGCCCAAGGTTGACGACCCACCTCTGCTAAAATCCAACCTGATTGACTCGCTAAGTAAACCAAGGGCAAGCAAAGAATAGAAAATACATGTAACCACTTCATTTTGGCATACTTATCTGGCTTACGAGAGAAAATAAATACCAATACAAAGAGTAATATAAAAAGCATACCGCTACCAACCATAATACGGAAAGTGTAGTAGTTGACATGCACGTTAGGTACCAACTCGCTACGGTCTTGTATGTGTCCATAGCCAAAATAAGGGAAGTGTTCCTGTATTGTCTTGTTATGCATCTCCATGGCAGCTTGATCATTTTCTTCCATGGCTTTATGATAGGCTGTAAGTGCTCCGAGAGCAATACGTCCTCTTTCCATTTTTTCTTCTGCCGAGAGAGCAACAGTTCCGTCAGGGAGATAATATCCTCCATTCAGAAGGTTGTTGATACCAGGCACGTAACCATCCATCTTGCGTGTAGCAAGGTATGAGAGAGCTACGGGAGCTTTTATATTGAAGAAGAAAGGCTCCTCTACAACATCACCCTTTTTACTCATCTTATCACGGTTCAATACTCCAAAGAGGGAGAGAGGTGCTCCTGTACCATCGACCCTTCTTCCATCGGGAGTAGACTCGCCTCCCTCATAAAGACCTTCCATGGCAGCCAACTTCATAGGTTGTTTTTGTGCCACATTGTAGGCAGAAGTATCTCCTGTTGCTGCAGTCAAGATTACAGCGATCAAACCAAAAGGAGCGATAAGACGAGCATTTGCCAAAGCGAACTCCTTATGTTTGGTGTCTTTTCTAATCAAGTAAATAGCGCAGACAGCCAGAGCAAAAATAGCTCCCAAAACCCAAGTAGAAGAGATCGTATGCCAGAATTTATTTATAGCGGTAGCAGAAAAAGCTACAGCCCAAAAATCGGTCATCTCACTACGCACTGTGGCTGGATTGAATGTAATACCCTGAGGATCCTGCATCCAAGCATTCGCTACCAATATCCATACAGCAGATATGGTTGCACCGATTATAGTCAACCATGTAGATGCTAAATGGAAACGACGACTAACCTTATCCCATCCAAAAAACATCACTGCGATAAAGGTAGCCTCCATAAAGAATGCCAAGATACCTTCTATAGCCAAAGGAGCCCCAAAAATATCGCCAACAAGCCAGCTATAGTTAGACCAGTTGGTACCAAACTCAAACTCTAGTATGATACCTGTGGCTACTCCGATGGCAAAGTTGATACCGAATAACTTTTGCCAGAATTGAGCCCAACGTTTCCAATTAGGGTCGTTTGTACGATAGTAGCGTGTCTCAGCAAGAGCCATAATAACGCCTAAACCCAGCGTAAGAGGCACAAACAACCAGTGATAGCATGCGGTCAGAGCAAACTGTGCTCGTGACCAAGTGAGTAACGATTCAATATTCATACTTCTATTATTTAGGGTATATTCTACATTAAGAAACTCCTCCCATAACCTATCTTAGGAGGAGTTGATATTATTATTTATCTTCTTTCGGTTGAGTTATCTGCTCCATCACAAAAGTAGCCTGCTGCTCCTTATTACCCTGTTGCTTCACTATATTAGGGAAGAAAAAGGTTTTAAGAATGGCAAACATGATGAACAACTTAACAAGTATAATGAGCCAAAGAGTCTTTGAGGTGGGGGTAAGCGTTCGAAACCCATCAAGGTAAAGGTATAAAGCTCTGCGCCAGAATCCCTCTCTCTTTTCTTTACGAATAGAATTCATAATTATCTCCTTTTTATACTGCATGCACTACCTCGAAGACTGACAAACCTTCTACCTACTTTATAGAGGTTTCTCGTAGGGGTAATACCTATTTTGCGTTACAAATATATGGAAATAAGTAAAACTATCGGAAGTTATGGTCGAAAAATACAGTTATTTAACCTCAAATGACATAAGAATTACATCTTAAGCACTCTTAGTTTTGGGGGTCGACATCAAACAGAATACGTACCCGACGTGCTTCCAATGAATTTTCCCTTAGAGCATTTATACGCTCCCTTAGTATAGAACGAATGGCATAAGAAGAGACCTTTGCTTGTAATCGTAAAGTTATCTGACGGATATACTGTAAACGAACCCGAGAAACATAGGGCTTCATAGGCATACTCACGGCACTAAAATAAGATGAATAACTCTGTAAAGAAGAAGATAATTGCCGCACAACCAATGCAGCATCTTGCTCCTCTGTCGCCTTTACTATAATAGTAATGAGGCGAACAAAGGGAGGAAAATTGGTCAAGCACCTCTCTTCTAAAAGTTGTTCCATAAAGAGTGCATGGCTTGAGGTATATCCATTATCTTGTATCTTTTCTTGCTGCAAAAGGGTCAAAAGAGGTCTTTCGGGGTCGGATGTTTGAAGCAAAACACGAGCATCGGGATACTTTACAGAAAGTTGGTAGAGGAGATTAAAGACATTTTCGTCTGTTCTAAAATTAGAAATAGACAGCATCCTGTCCAACTGCGTTACACCTATTAAAGTTACACCCTTTATAGGTGGGAAGTGCATCAACATTTGAGTTCCTACATAAATAGAAGAGGCCGCCTCCTCTAAATTCTCACGTAAAGACTGTTTTTGCTCCTTACTACGGAACGTATCTACATCTATCCTTGTTATGGGAACATCGGGGTAAAGAGTTGCAAGTTCGTCCTCTATTCGTTCAGAACCAAATCCCTTTAGTTCCAATATTTCGGACGAAGCAAAATCACCCACACTACTGCATTTGGGACACTCCGATGGAAAAGAGATTGTATATCCGCAATAATGGCATACCAACACATTCCTTCTTTTGTGATAAGTAAGGCTCACACTGCAATGGATACACTTCAGACTTTCATGGCATCTATTGCAGAAAACATAGGGAGCAAATCCTCTAAGCGCAGAGAGTATAATCGTCCTTTCTCCTCTCTGTAACCTTTGCTCTATGGCCTCTCGGAGGGGGAGAGTAAAAAGCTTACCATACGCAAGACGTTTGGTAGAGCGTTCATACTGCAAATCTATCGCTTCTATGGAGGCTCGTCGCACGGGATGCGTGGCGTTTATACAATGATATTTTCCCTGGGCAACATTGTAGCAACTCTCTGCCGAGGGAGTAACCGAAGAAAGTAAGATAGGGATACCCAGCTTTTGGGCACGGGCAATCAATAAATCGCGCGCATGATAACGAGGAGCGGGTTCTTGCTGTTTGTAAAAAGTATCTTGCTCTTCTGCCACTATTACCAAGCCTAAAAGATGTGCAGGCAGAAGGGAAGCTGTACGGCTACCAACGATAAGCAGGGGGTCATCCGTCCCCATCATACGATAGCGCAAAGCTGCGCGCTCTCTCATTGAGAGTGTGCTTGTGTAGAGGCATATGGGTATATTGTAAAGAGACAACTCCCTCTGAATAGAGCCCGAAGCTTTATCTAAAATTGTACTCTGGGGGAGCAAGAGAAGTACACGTTTACCGCTCGCTATTATCCAACGAATATGCTGTCCTAAATAGTGCATCTCCTCCTTATAATCGGAAGCTATATAAAGAGTAGGTTTATCAACAGGAAGATTTACCTCTAGGGAAGTCGATGTTTCTCGATGTTTCTCGGAAGAGGGTTCTGTTTGGTAAACTATCTCTAAGATGCCATCTGCGAGTAAACAACGTAGAAGTTGTTGGGTAGAAGGTTTATCCAGAGTTAGCTTTTTCTCGGGTACTAAGCCCCCGAAAGAGAGGTTTTCCTCCTCCTGTAGTGTAATTAACCGCTGTATCAGACGCAAACGAGCTGGTTTTCGATGAAGATTATCAATTAAAGTTACAATAGCATCCTCCGTTCGGTAAGCAGGGGTAAAACCGACACAGCGTGTTCCAATCCTGTTAGAAGCTTTGTGAATATCTTCTTCTACCGAGAGTATCCCCCTCTCCAGAAGTGCCTCGAAAAGCTTCATTTTGCGAGTACCTATTATATTGGAGAGTAATAGGTCGAAACGTATTTTATTCTTATAAAGCCGTCGAAGAGTCTCTACAACAAGGGCTTCATCGGGCGGCAGTTGCACCTCGGCCTTATCTAAATGTATGTAGACGATGGTTTCGCTTTCTGGTATCAAAGTTGTAGGTAATGAAGCTCTCAGAAAATCTCCAGGGGTAGCCATATAATAGTGAGCTGCCCACAACCAAAAATCAATCTCCTCTTGAGTAACAATAGGTGTCTTATCGGGCAAAGAAATCAAGGGTTTTATCTTTTTCCCTTTCGCCTCACTATTATCTTCCGTAAGAGAGGCAATAATACCAACGTAAAACCTTTTAGCTCCAAACTGCACTACACACCGCATCCCTACAGCCACTTCATTAGCTATTTCTACAGGTACGCTGTAAAGGTAGCTGTCTTCTAAATTAAGTGGCAGCAGGACGTGTGCAAACATATACTACTCTTTAATGAGATTGAGGCAGATGAGAGAGATATTCATGCATCGAAGCAGCAGCCTTACGACCATCTCCCATAGCTAAGATAACGGTAGCTCCCCCTCGTACGATATCTCCTCCAGCGTAGACATCTGGCAAATCTGTAGCATTACTTTCGTTGACAACAATGGTACCCTTGGAGGTAACATTCAGTCCCTTAAAGGCATTCGGAACGAGAGGATTGGGCGAGACACCTATACTCACAATAACCACATCTACGGGAACCTCTTCGATAGCCCCTTCAATGGGAACAGGCTTTCTTCTGCCCGAAGCATCTGGTTCTCTCAATTCCATTTTTTGCAATAGCATAGCACTTACTCGACCCCGTTCATCGGGCAAATATTCTATCGGATTGTGTAGAGTGAGAAACTCTATACCTTCTTCTCGCGCATGGGCTATCTCTTCTACACGAGCAGGCATTTCCTCTTCGCTACGGCGATAAACTATCATGGCGCGCTCTGCTCCTAAACGTTTAGCCGTACGCACAGAGTCCATAGCAGTATTTCCCCCTCCAATAACAGCTACCGAGCGACCTCTGAAAACAGGGGTTTCGCTATCTTCTGCACCTGCATTCATCAAATTGACACGAGTCAAATACTCATTGGAAGACATCACGCCCAC
Organism: Porphyromonas circumdentaria; assembly: GCF_900167105.1. Classification (GTDB taxonomy): domain Bacteria; phylum Bacteroidota; class Bacteroidia; order Bacteroidales; family Porphyromonadaceae; genus Porphyromonas; species Porphyromonas circumdentaria. Next base: position 26,948 of record NZ_FUXE01000008.1, read on the forward strand.
CAAGTTCTCGCCTTTGATTCCCATAAAGTTGGGCAAACCAGCACCCGAACCAACAAAAAGACCCGAGAAACCCATCTCATGAATATCGTCATACGAAAGGGTAGCCCCTACTATTGTATTCGTTTCAAAGGTTACTCCCATACGGCGCAAGAGATCGATTTCGGCGTCAACTACCTCATTGGGCAAACGATACTCGGGAATTCCATATTTAAGAACTCCCCCAATTTCATGCAAAGCCTCAAATACTACTACGTCATAACCCAGTTTCGCCATATCTCCTGCAAAAGAAAGACCTGCAGGGCCACTACCGACCACGGCTACTTTTTTGCCATTACGAAGATGCATCTCTGGAATCTTCATAGTACCATTAACTCGCTCCCAGTCTGCGGCGAAACGCTCTAAATACCCGATAGCGACAGGCTCTTTTTTCATAGTATGATATACGCACTGACTTTCACACTGACGCTCTTGCGGACAAACACGACCACAAACAGCGGGAAGAGAACTTGTCTCTCGCAGAATGGAAGCAGCCTCTGCGAAATTACCCCTCTCTATCTCCTTTATAAAGCTGGGTACATGGATACCCACAGGACAACCATCCATACAGGTAGGTTTTGCGCAATCCAAGCAACGCGCAGCCTCTAAAAGAGCTTGCTCTTCGGTGAGCCCCTTATTAACTTCGTCTACCAAGGAGGTTATACGATATGTAGGGTCCAACTCGGGCATTTTAACGCGTTCTATACTGCTACGCTCACGAGCAGAACGACTCTTACGAAGTGTCTCACGCCACTCTTGTTTACGGCGCTCGGTAATTAGTTCACTGGTATTCATACACTGTATCTCTTTCAATCTGTCCAAAATCTTCTTTATTTCCCTTGATCTTTGTATGAGTTTAAACGCATCAAAAGCTCGTCAAAATCTACTTCATGCGCATCGAACTCTGGACCATCTACACAAACGAAGCGGCGCTGTCCACCAACTGTAACACGGCAGGCTCCACACATTCCCGTGCCATCTACCATAATTGTATTAAGGGAAGCGACTGTAGGGATATTGTACTTCTTAGTCAAAGCCGAAACGAACTTCATCATAATAGCTGGGCCGATAGCCACACACTTGTCAACCTTTTCACGCTTAATAACCTTCTCAATACCATCTGTTACCAAGCCTTTTTCGCCCAAAGAGCCATCATCAGTCATGATAATAACTTCATCACTGGCGCGACGCATCTGCTCTTCGAGGATTACGAGATCTTTGGTACGAGCCGCCAAGACCACGATAACTCTATTACCTGCAGCATGAAAAGCCTCAACAATGGGGAGCAAGGGAGCTACACCAACTCCACCACCAGCGCAAACTACCGTACCTACTTTTTCAATCTCTGTAGCTTTGCCCAAGGGACCCACTACATCGTGTACGTAATCTCCTTCTTCTAAAGCGATTAATTTTTTAGAGGAACTCCCCACACCCTGCACAACCAAAGTTATAGTGCCCTCTTCCAAATTGGAAGCAGCTATCGTCAGGGGAATACGTTCGCTGTGGTCATCAGCTCGCACAATAACAAAGTGCCCCGCCTTTCGTGCTTTGGCAATACGGGGAGCCTGAATGCGCAACATCGCCACATTAGGCGAGAAGTAACGCTTCTCTACGATTAAATTCATTGTTTTCCTTATTTGTCTCGAAAGATTATATAAATAGAGGCCGTGAGAAGTTATAAACCAGGCCAATAATTTTTATATTCAGATGGGATTTGAGCCTCGACCTCTTGCTCTACTTCGTCAGGTAGATTGAAAAAGAAGTCCAATCCCGTTTTCTGCTCCAACTCGTCTATAGAGCAAGTGAGAGGAGCCAAGCCTCCCTCCTGTTCTTTATTTCTTTCATGGCTAATCCAAAAAGCCAAACCTCTCCATACCGTACCATTCTGCACCAAAATGGCCATCCAATAATGTTTGGGCACCGCTATTTTCCTACCCTGAGAGGTAAGCTCATACTCTCCCTCACGTAGCGTACCCCCCTTGGCAACATACATTTTATCGACCAACTCAGGAGAGCGCACCCAATCCTGTACAGTACGCTCTAACTGTTGCCAAGCCACTTGATTGAACTTTGCTCGTTGCGGGCTCATATTGGTATAGTAAAAAGTCTGAGCATTAGCCTCCTTAGAGAAAACTCTATCAAAAGAAGCTACCAAGTGTCCTCGATCAAAACCTTTATAGTCAAGTCTTCCCACTTCAAATTCAGTGGGAACAAAAGGATCCCACCCCCATGCATCGGTTCGCTTTGTATGAACAGCTCGGGTTACTTCATCGAAACTAAAGCAAACCCAACGAGCATGGTGCAACGGCGTATGATACTCCAAAGAGAAGTTTACCCTCTGTCCTTTTTCAACACGGTGGGTAACAAAATAGTCCTCTTTAGAGCCACTAAAGCGAGGTAACTCTATCAAGTCTATATCTCCCAATATATGCTCGTCTCCTAAACTACCTAAGCCATCTTTTCCTTGCTGAACAATGCGTACAGAGTCTCTCAATTGATTATCATTGCTCGCAAGATATACATACACTTCTCGCTCTGCTGTTTCGTTGGCTACAACTTCGATAAAAACTTGGTGTGCTCCTAAATCTCCATTCGTTTTTCCCAAACGCAACCAATCTGCCGATGATGGTTTAACAGAGAGTACCCACCGACAGGGAGACTTTAGAAACAATGTTTGACTTCCTCCATTCGGAGAGAAAACAATCGAATGGCCATTGGTTGCATTCGTTACTTTTAATTCTGGATCGTTATAGGGTGGCCGCTTTTCGCACGAAGCTCCCTGCAAGAGAAAAGAAACAACGAAAGCAAGCAACGATATTTGGAAGCGACTCTTGTTTTCTTTGAGCATAGCTCTATTAAAAAATCTCATTGACCAACTATTTTATAGCGTTACCCTTTACAGGGCACAAAGATACCATTATATCGGTAACGGATATAACAAATCTTCTTCTCCCTTAATGATTAAAAGAACTCAATCACCCGATTTTGGCAGAGAAGTTTGGAAAGAGTATTTCAAATAGATATTTATTGGATTAGTTTTTATTATAACTTTGCTCACAAGGGAATGCTTAAAAGAGAAGAAAGGAGCTATTACAAAGCATCTCTGTACGCGAGACTAAGGTCAATAGCGTACTCCATAAGAAAACCATTATACTATGTGGTACTCCTCTTTCTCTTAAGAGCAGCTTTACAAACAGTTTTCACAAAGAGTTATACTTTAGAAAGATAGCTTACAACATTATTAACTTTAAAATAGAATCTTATTGTTATGAAGTTTTTTGTAAAAAGACGTATTACTCACACCACTCTTATAGTGGTATTTTTGACCCTCCTACCCTGCTCTTCTCTCTTTGCTCAGCACAGGGTAACTATGACTACAGAACATAAAATAGGGGATAAGCTCAATCGAGACGACTTTTGGGTGAATGAAGATAGCGGCGTGGGGGTAACCATCGTAGGACTTGAAAAAATAAACAACAGTACCCACAAAGTTACGTCTCAAAACATCGAAATCACAGGTAATATAACAGAACTCAACTGCGGAGACATCAAGCTCACAGCATTGGACGTAACGGAAGCCCCCGAACTTACCAACTTAGACTGTAGAGGCAACAAACTGCCCTCTCTGGATGTAAGCAAGAATACCAAGCTTACCTACCTTGCTTGCGGAGGTAATCTCATAACCTCTATTTCGCTTCCCAACCACAAGGCTCTTAAGTTCTTAAACTGTAGTAGAAGCCCATCACTTAGCAATGTAGATCTCTCTGGAGTAGAGGCTTTGAAATCTCTGTATATACATAATTGCCCTTTGTTAGAGAGTGTAGATCTTTCAAAAAGCTCCAAATTGGAGATAATACATGGGTTTGAAAGCAACCTAAACGCTCTCGATGTTTCCAAAAGCCCTTTATTAGAGACACTCAATATATATGGGAACAAAATAAAAAAGTTAGACCTTACAGAAAATCATAAACTAATCACTCTCTCTTGTTACCAAAATGAGTTGGAATCTCTATTGATCTCTTCTCAGGCTCCTCTAAACGGGATCCACATTTACCATAATAAGCTTGACCGCGGGGCTATGTTTGAGTTTATACAGTCACTTCCTAAAAACACAGAAGCACCCATAAACATCTACGTTATAGATAAAAACACCGTAGTTCCTTCAGAGAATGTTTGCTCCAATACACTTGTCTCTTTGGCAAAAAAGAAAGGATTTGTAATGTATGACTTTAATGGTTCTGAAGAAAAAGAGTATTTAGGAGAGGGCGAGTATCCTACACTAACTTTCACTACAGAGATTCCAATTAATGAAACTCTAACGATGCTAATTGAGGGAGAAGATGCTCTCGTCTATGATGGTCTGGTAGAGGTAAGTAAAGGGGTTTTCAAAGTACTTGAGCCCAATGTACTTATAGAAGGTAGTGTGACGAAGCTCTCCATTCCAAAAGCTAAGTTGACCGCCTTAGAGACCTCCTTATGCCCTACGCTATCTCTCCTTGATTGTAGTTCTAATGCTCTTTCCTCTTTAGACTTAAGTAATAATGAACAACTCAAAGAGGTGCGATGCGAGAAAAATTTACTCGCAGAACTTCGAGTAACTCCTAAGGCTCCGCTTCTCCTTGTACACTGCCACAAAAATGCCATAAAAGGCAAAAAAAGTTCTCTCCTTATTGGAAGCCTTCCCAGCTATAAGGACACTCACATGGCAGAAGAAGCCCAACTCTGTATTATAACAACAGAAAAAGGAGAGAACAACGCTTTCTTAGAGGAAGATATTGCCATGGCAAGAGAAAAAGGTTGGAAAGTATACCGTTTCAACGGAACGGAGTATGAACTCTACACCTCTATCGAGGAAATTATAAACTCTGGTATCAACATCGCTTTTGACAAAGAAAGAAAAGAGTTCAGCATCGAAAATCTATTGGGACCTACGGAAATCGTTGTTTGGAGCCTAACGGGCGAAGTTGTATATCGAAACTTAGCAAGGGGAAATGCGACAAAACTAAACTTAGATTTCCTCCCCAGCGGAGTTTATCTACTCTCTATCGGCAAAAAAGCAGTAAAGATCGTTTTGTAAAAATCCCTTCCTCTTTGTAGGAATTCGTTTCAAAGCCCTTCCTCTCCCCAAAAGAGAGGGAGGGTTTTCTATATACATGCTACTGCTACCGCGTCGAAGATAGGGGTAACACTAAGACTTTGAACAGCCCTCTTGGTGAGATTTCACAACAGGGCTGATAAGGACAAAGCTGATAAGCAAGACTTGAAACAAAAATATTAGAAATCACATCGGTACTTGTTTCCTCCCCAAGATCAATAGTAACCCCTCCAATACTCTTTTATCTAACCGCCTTAAAATAGTTTTCTACACCTGACAAAATCAATAGCTTTCGAACAAATCTTTATTTTCAATCTACGTATATATATATTCAACTTAAATATATGTATATTCAATCTAAATATATATGTATTCAATCTAAAAATAGAGAACACTTCAGGAGAAAACATTTTTTACCTCAATTCCTTTCAAGGTTTTCAACAGAAAGAAAGGAGGATTTTTTGAGGAAAGAAAAAATTTTTCAGAAGAGTGAGACCCTCAAAGTAGCAATATAAAAAGGCTTGCAAGGTCTAAAAAAGAGCTACTTGACCTATCTCCCCAAAGACAAGCTATATAACTGATATTCACAGTCATTAACGAAGTATTCCCTTCCTTTCGGCACTCTCACACCAACAATCAAGGGATTGATTTAGTGTCCTTCAAGAGAATTTTTCGACACAGCAAAAGGGATTTATGTTTTGGTTGTATCAGATTTATTACTACCTTTGCAAACGATTTGAGCTACGGCTCTGCATTTGGTTCGTTGGCCGAGAGGTTAGGCACCGGTCTGCAAAACCGTCTACGGCGGTTCGAATCCGCCACGAACCTCAAAAACCAAAACCTCGGAATGATTTTACCAATCGTTTCGAGGTTTTTCTTTTTAGGCACAAAAAGTTTTTTCGTCCTCTCCCTGCACTTTCTATACCTTATTATAATGTCGTCGCAGAAACTGCAGCAAGCCTATTTCATCAAACTTTTCGCAAGACTTTGCAAAAGGCAAGCATTACAACCGCCTCTATATCTGTAAAAGCTCTGAGTAAAGTCAAAAGAAACCACTATTTTTGAGGGTAAATATGGGTCTGAGTGGGCTTGCGAATATATACTTTTAAGGGGGTATAATACCCTTTCAGAATTGTGCATAGCACCAAACTTCAACCCACATTACTCAATCGTAAAAAAATAGAGACAGTAAACGCAACGATGGCGAAATTAAAAGTTGGAGATACCGTACGTTACCTGAATAGTAAAGGGGGAGGTATCGTACGTCGTATAGTAGGAAAAGTGGCTTGGGTAGAGGGCGAAGATGGATTTGAACTCCCCACCCCCATTCATGAATGTGTGGTTGTAAATGAAAAGGATACTTTCATACCAGCCTACCGCACCCCTCAAGAGATAAAAGAGGAGGAGCAACGACGCAAAGAGGCTCGACTCGGTGCCCAGTCTACCCTATCGAAAGCTCCGCAAACTTCAGTAACAACAGCTACCCCTCCCCCTGCCCACCTCTTTTTGCCCGAGCGTCCCGAGGGAGAACTAATATCGCTATACTTAGCTTGGCTCCCAGAAGATTACGCAACTTTCAGTAACGGAGATATGGAGTGCTATCTCATCAATGACAGTAACTACAATCTCTTTTTCACTTATTCCTTAGCTCAAAACAATGGCTCTTATCGGTTAGTAGCATCGGGAGAGATAGAGCGAGATACCAAGCTCCTTATCGACACCTTTTCTCTGTCGGAACTCAATGAAAGAGAGCGTATTCACATTGCCATTATCCCCTATAAAAAGGGACGTAAATATATCCTCAAAGAGCCCTACTCGATAGACCTAAAGCCCGACGGGGTAAAGTTTTTCAAAAGACACTGCTTTACCGACAATGATTTCTTTGATGAAGATGCGCTGCTTGTATCCTTGGTAGAGAAGGATAAACAGAAAGGTGGGCGAGAAGAGGTTTCTCCTTCGCTTTTGAAAGAAGCTCTGGAAAGTAAAAAATTTCAGGCAGAAAAGGAGCATAAAAACGGCAATGCAGAACACAAAATGCCTGCTCGCAAGAAACCCAGCAACACACCTATTGAGATAGATTTGCATGCCTCTCAACTACTTACTACCACGCAAGGGATGTCTCCTACAGATTTGCTCAAACATCAATTAGATGAGTTTCACAAGGTGATGAAGGAGCATATCAACCATAAGGGGCAGAAAATAGTCTTCATCCACGGTAAGGGAGAGGGCGTATTGCGTAAAGCGATTCTTGACGAACTAAAACGTAAGTACCCTAAAGCTTCGGCGCAAGATGCCTCTTTTCAAGAGTACGGGTTCGGTGCAACTTTAGTAACTATCCATTAATACGAGGTAACTGTACCCATGGCTGTAGAGATTGAACGCAAATTTTTAGTCCGAAGCGAGAGCTTCAAACAAGAAGCAACTCATTCGATTCTAATCAAGCAGTTCTATCTGCCACCCTCAACCGAGGGAGAAACGTTGCGAATACGCTTTGTAAACAACACTGCCTTTCTTACCCGCAAAGGCTTATCCACTCCCGATGGGTTAGCTCGCACCGAAGAGGAGCATCCTATCTCGCTTAAGGAGGCAGAACAAATGCTTCAATCTCCATTGATAGGCTCCATCGAAAAAATGCGATACTACGTTCCCTTCGAGGGTTTTACTTGGGAGGTCGATTGCTTTTTGGGCAAACTAAAAGGGCTCATTATAGCAGAAGTAGAACTTAAGAGCACAACAGATACTCCCCCTCTACCCGAGTGGATAGGAAAAGAGGTAACAGGCGATATACGTTACTACAATGCTCAACTATCGATAGCGCAATCCGTTCCCGAATAAACTCCAATCAACATGTATTTTATTACCACTTTATTATATTTATGAACAAGAGATTCTTTTTAACCCCAATTCTTGCATTTCTAATCTCCTCGGCTCTCTATGCCGATGGTGGTATGTGGTTAATGCAACAAATCAATGGTCAGATGGAGCGAATGAAAAGCCTTGGTATGCAACTCGAGGCTCTTGACCTTTACAATCCTGAAGGTAACTCCATAAAAGATGCTGTTGTACTCTTTGACGGAGGGTGCTCTGGTGTATTGGTTTCTGACAAGGGATTACTTCTTACTAATCATCATTGCGGTTATGACCAGATACAGCAGCACAGCACAGTGCAGAATAACTATTTACAGGATGGTTTCTGGAGCTATACCCAGCAGGAAGAACTCCCCAACCCTGGTCTTGAAGCCGAGATTGTAGACAGGGTCGATGACGTTACCGAGGCCGTGAAAAAAGAACTCAGAAAAATAAAAGATCCCAATAGCATGGACTATCTTTCGCCTAAGTTCTTGTCCTCTTTAGCCCCTATCATTGTTGGGAAAAAGATGGCCTCTCGACCTGGTTATCGTTACGAGATAAAAGCTTTCTACGGAGGAAATCGCTACTATATGTTTACGAAAAAAGTTTTTTCCGATGTGCGTTTAGTGGCAGCCCCCCCAAGCTCAATCGGCAAATTCGGGTCCGATACGGACAACTGGGCTTGGCCTCGACACACGGGAGACTTCTCCATTTTCCGCCTTTATGTAGATCGTAATGGCAATCCAGCTCCTTACTCAAAAGATAATGTACCCTATACCCCAAAGAAGTTCATTCGCATCAGTGCAAAGGGTGTACAAGAGGGACAATTCGCTTTCATCATGGGTTTCCCTGGTACTACTTACCGTTTCTTTACCGCCGATGAGGTAACCGAGTGGAGTGAAATAGACAATAACATCCGTATCGAGATGCGTGGCATACGCCAAGACGTTATGCTCCATGAGATGCTATCGGACGAAGCGATTAACATCATGTATGCTTCTAAATATGCCTATTCACAGAATGGCTATAAGCGTGCACAGGGTGCAAACTGGGCTATACGCCAGCGTGGGCTTTACAACACTAAGCTCCAACAGCAACAAGAAGTAACGAGATGGTCGCAGCAGCAAGGTAATATGCTTACGCAAAATGCCGTACAAGCAATATCAAAGTCTATCGAACAGCGTAAAGACCTCCGTAGGCGTCATCGTTATCTCTTAGAGGGTATTCTCACAGGAATAGAGTGTAGCAAAGCTCCCGTTCCCACATCCGAACTAATCGACTCTTGGGATAAACCCGCCCTCCGCAAAAAAGGATTGGATAACTTGAGAAAGCAGTTCGATGCTTTCTATAATGCAGACTATAGTCCTCGCGTAGACAAGGCTATTGCCATAGCACTGCTCAAACGCTATACCCAACGTATTGCACCCGAGAAACAGCCCGAGGTTATCCGCCTTGGCATTACTCAAACAGGTTCGGTAGAAGCCTTTGTAGAGTATATGTTTGAGCACTCTATTTACGTCTCAAAGGAAAAGTTCGAAGCATTCATGCAACACCCCGACAAACAGCAACTTCTCTTTGACCCTATGGGTATGTTTGCAGCATCGGTACGTGCAGAATACACCGATCTTATAGCGCAAATGGCAGCTTTCGACGCCCCTTTGGCAAAGGCGCAAAGAGACTATATCGGTTCTTGGCTGGCAATGATAGGAGAAGAAAAGCTCCCTGCCGATGCAAACTTAACTCTCCGTATCACCTATGGACAAATTAAAGGATATTTACCCCGTAACGCCGTAGCCTATGGCGCAAAAACCACCTTAGATGGTGTTATGGAAAAGGAAGACCCTAATAACTGGGAATATGTGGTTGCCCCTCGCCTTAAAGAACTATACGCTAAGAAAGAGTTTGGGAAATATGCCAACTCAGACGGTTCAATGCCCGTGAACTTCTGTGCAACAACGCACACGACGGGAGGGAACTCAGGCAGCCCTGTATTCAATGCCCAAGGCGAGTTAATAGGTCTTAACTTCGACCGCAACTGGGAAGGTGTAGGAGGTGATATAGAGTACCTGCCCAACTACCAGCGGAGCATTATCCTCGACATTCGTTATCTTCTTTTTGTCGTGGACAAATTTGCTGGATGCCAACGATTGATTGATGAAATGAACCCTCAATTTTAATCTTCTTATGGACAACGAGTTTTTAGCTCTCGAAGAGAATATAGTACGCATGCTACGCACCGTGTACGACCCCGAGATACCCGTCAATGTCTATGACCTCGGACTGATTTACAAGGTCGATGTGGGAGAGCACGGCATTGTAACGATAACGATGACCTTGACTGCTCCCAACTGTCCCGCGGCGGACTTTATTTTGGAGGATGTACGCTTGAAAACAGAGAGTGTAAAAGGCGTGGAGCGATGCAATATCGAACTCACATTCGAACCAGCATGGCATAGAGATATGATGAGCGACGAAGCAAAACTGGAGCTCGGATTTCTCTAACAACCGCTTTCTCTCCTCTATCCTCCTGCTAAATAACAGTTGGAGGGATAAAGGGAAAAACTAACTACAAAAAAGGGTATGACCCCATCCAAGGTAAGTCATACCCTTTTCTCTATACAATCCTACTAAAAAAAAGATCTATATTCCATACCAGAATCTGCCGTTTTGTAAAAGCCTTTACTCTTCATTGATTCAAAGAGTTTATTTTGTATTTTTGCGAGAGGATACTGAGGGAATATAATATGGCTTCCAATAAAGATTTCAGACAAGCCCTTATATGCAGGCTTATCAAAAACAACAATATCTCAGATCAAAAAACACTTAAAAAACTACTGAAAGCCAATGGAATAAATATTTCACAGGGGACAATATCCCGAGATATTTTGGAGCTCCGTATTACCAAAGGCCGATATACCTCGTTCAGCAAAATCGGATACTACAGTCTCCCAGAAGAAAGTCTACAGGTAACGGAAGATGTGGTTCGATATCTCGGCACCAAAGGCTTTCGCTCACTACAAACCTCTGGCAATCTCTCTGTCATAAAAACAGAGGCAGGATATGCCTCCTCTATCGCCTCTGAGATTGATGCGATGCACTCCCCATTAGTATTGGGTACCGTGGCAGGTTATGATACTATCCTTATAGTCCATCCCGAGCACTCACCCCAGTCTCACATAAAAAAGGCGTTGGGCGAAGTTATACCCGAGCTCCTCGAATAATAGAAACAAACTTAAATTCAATAAAGCTATGAAGCTAAGATCTATCCTTCTCTCATTAGCTCTCCTCTTGAGCTATGGGCATCAACTCTATGCAGGATTGCCCGAAAAGATTGCTCCTGTTAAAAATATCATTGTGATGATTCCCGATGGGACTTCACTCTCCACCATCTCTCTGGCCCGATGGTATCAACGCTACTTGGATAAAGATAAGATACACCTGAATTTAGATCCTTTAATTAGTGGTACCGTGCTAACTTTCTCGTCCGATGCTCCCATCGGCGACTCTGCTCCCACAACCAGTTGTTACATGACAGGTATGCCGTCTCAATCGGGGTTTGTTGCGACCTATCCCGAAGCGACCGATCATGACCTTGTACCCGTTAATCCTGAGCGTGCCCTACAACCTTTAGTAACTATTTTAGAGGCTGGAAAGTGGCTTTTGAACAAGAAATCTGGACTCGTTGTAACGTGCGATTTTACCCACGCTACACCTGCAGACTGCTCTGCCCATTCGTATAGAAGAAGCAGACGTGACTGGATTGCCCCCCAAATGGTACACCTCCCCGTCGATGTCATGATGGGTGGAGGAACGGCTTTCATGACTCCAGAACTCAAAAATGCTCTAAAGGAGCAAAACATCACTTATATCGAAAAAGACCTTAAAGCGATGCATGCTTTCAATGGGGATAGAGTTTGGGCTCTTTTTGACGACTATGCTCTACCCTACGATCTCGACAGAGACCCTGCACTCATTCCATCGCTTGCCGAGATGACGCAGAAAGCTCTTACCATATTGAACAAGAATAACAAAGAGGGCTTCTTCCTCATGGTCGAGGGGAGTAAGGTGGACTGGGCTGCTCATGCTAATGATCCCGTAGGTTTGGCTACAGAGATGTTAGCTTTCGATAGAGCCGTTAAAGAGGCTATCGACTTTGCTCAAAAAGATAAGAATACGGCTATAATCATTCTCTCAGACCACGGGAATAGCGGTATGAGTATAGGATTGCAACGCTTGAAGCAGTACGACAAAGTCTCTGACAAAGAGCTTTTCGGGCACATCACCTCTATCCAAAAAACCGCTGATGGCATCTCCCTCCTTCTCAACCAGACAGAGAGCGACAAAGCACAAGAGATATTCCAAAAATATGCGCATATTACTCTCGACAAAGAAGATTTAAACGCTCTCTACCAATGCAAATCTTACAAACATAGCCCTATACCCGTTGACCAACGTGAGGGGATTTCTGCCGAGAGAGGATTGTACAGTCAAGACTTATCGGCGGTGGTTTGCACTATTTACAGGAAGTATCTCCCCTTTGGTTTTACAACCCACGGACACACAGGAGAGGAAGTTCTGCTGGCATCTTATCACCCCGAGGGAGACAATCTCACAGGTATGATACTCAATACAGAGATCAATGAATACCTGTGTCGTCTATGGCAATTAGAGGGCAAACTGCCCCTATTGACCGATGAGGCTTATGCTCCGCATCAAAAGATCTTTGCCTCTTACCCCACGACGATACAAAAAGGGAAAAGTGATATCCCAGAGTACCTCGAAGTAAAACTTTCCAAAAAGAAAAAACTACGTATCTACCCCTTTACTCCCAAAATGGAAGTGGGTACAGATAAAGAGTTCCAAAAAGGCACTGCTCAAAAGATTAAGGCTCCCAATAATGCTGTTTGGGTAGATAAAAAGGAGACATTCTACCTCAATAGAAACGTATTAAAACTCATTGCTAAATGATGCCAATGCTGGAAGCCCAAGAAATTTATACCCACCTCTCTCGTAAAGCCAATCCGCAAAAACGAGACATCTTGATGCGTTTCTTCAAGACGGAGAGAGGTAGCTACGGAGAGGGAGATCAATTTCTTGGGGTCTCCGTGCCCGACACACGAGAGGTCGCTAAGAAATATCTTGATGCCTCAAGAGAGACCGTACAGGCACTTCTCGATAGCCCATGGCACGAGATGCGCCTTTGCGCCCTGCTAATTTTGGTAGAGCGTTTCAAGCGTAGCAAAGAAGAAGCTGAGCGCGAGGAGTTATACCACTATTACCTTTCACAAACAAGTAGGATAAATAACTGGGATTTAGTAGATCTTTCCTGTTACAAAATCGTGGGAGAATTTCTGCTCCATAGAGACCACGGCGAACTACAACGCTTAGCCAAGAGCGATAATCTGTGGGAGCAACGTATTGCTGTCGTATCGACTATGACATTTATTCGTAAAGGGTACTTTGCCACAACTATAAGCCTTGCCGAACAGTTGCTCTACCACCCTCACGACCTCATGCAGAAAGCAACTGGATGGATGCTTCGCGAAGTTGGGAAAAGAGACTTACGCCCCCTCGTTGCCTTCTTAGATAAATATGCAGAGAGTATGCCCCGCACCACTCTTCGCTATGCTATCGAAAAACTGCCCGAGGAGCAACGAAAGCATTATTTGGGACTAAAGAAGAGCAAAGATCTATAATCCCTCTAATGCTCGTCAACACTGGCTAATTACCAGACATAGCACTGTGTTAGCTTTTGCTTTCCCTTATGGGTTTGTCGTTAAACCCAACAATACCAGTTTCTGTTATACTTTGCCTTCCAAGAAACAACTCTTGTTAAAGGGAGGATTACTTCTTTCTGTTTCCCCAAAAGATTATCAGCCCTATAACAAATAGAGAGAATACAACCCAAACAATGTGGGTTAAGGGGCTATCAGGGAGAAAAGAAAAACCAATAGCACAAGTAGCCAATAGAGACATTCCTATCAAAAGAACTCTCTTAAATCTCACAATATCTATTTGCTCACGTTGCTTAGCCGAGAGCATGTTGTACCCTGCAATAAGATTTGGGAAAAAGTATCCTACAAGTCCTATGACAAAGAATAGTATCCCCATAAATATAAAAAACTTCATAGCCTCAAAAGTAACATCTTTACAAAAGAAAATACTTGTAAAACAAACAAAGGTCAAAAGCTTTTTAGGGCTCTTGACCTTTTATCGTTAATGTGGGTATACGTTAATTCAAGAACGGATAGGTGTAGTCCACAGGACTAACAAATGTTTCCTTGATGCAGCGCGCATTAGTCCAGCGAATTAAGTTGAGCATTCCGCCCGCTTTATCGTTCGTACCCGAAGCACGTGACCCTCCGAAAGGTTGCTGACCAACCACTGCACCAGTAGGCTTATCATTTATATAGAAGTTCCCTGCAGAAAAGCGCAACGCATCCATTGCTTTCTGAATAGCATAGCGATCTCTTGCAAAGATAGATCCCGTCAAGCCATAACGCCCCGTAGTGTCGACAAGAGCAAGCATTTCCTCAAACTCTTTGTCTTCGTAGACAAAGAGGGTTAGTACAGGACCGAAAATCTCTTCTTCCATCGTTTTGAAGTGTGGGTTTGTAGTAAGAATAACCGTAGGCTGTACAAAGTACCCTTCACTCTTGTCGCAACCGCCACCGATAATAACCTCTGCATCGTTAGCACTCTTTGTATAATCAATATAGCCCTTAATCGTATCGAAAGAAGCCTCATCAATTACAGCGTTCATGAAGTTTGAGAAGTCTATTACATCGCCCATCTTAATGGTAGCAATCATAGCTTCCAAACGCTCTCGCAAGTCATTCCAGAGAGAGCGAGGTATATAAGCTCGTGAAGCAGCCGAGCACTTCTGCCCTTGATACTCAAAAGCTCCGCGTACCAAAGCGACTGCAACCTCTTGTGCATCTGCCGAGGGGTGCACAAGAACAAAGTTCTTTCCTCCCGTTTCTCCTACAATCTTTGGATACGACTTATAGGTATCTACGTGGTTTGCTATCTGTTTCCAAAGCGTATTGAACGTGGCGGAGGAGCCTGTGAAGTGAAACCCAGCAAAGTTGGGATCGGGGATTAAGGCTTTCCCTATGATACTTCCCTTCCCAGGGATAAAGTTTACCACACCATCGGGTATGCCCGCTTCCTTAAATACCTTCATCAAAAGATAGTTCGAAAGAATAGCCGTGGAGGATGGTTTCCAGACAGAAACATTACCCATCATAGCAGGAGCCATTGTTAGATTAAGAGCTATGGAAGTGAAATTAAAAGGCGTTAGAGCAAAAACAAATCCCTCCAAAGGTCTATACTCTACCCTATTGAGTATGGTAGGCTCGCTAAGAGGCTGATCTGTGTAAATCTTAGATGCGTAATAGGTAGAGAAACGCAAAAAATCTATCAATTCACAGGGCGCATCAATCTCTGCCTGCATAGGGTTTTTACTCTGCCCCAACATAACAGAGGCTGCCAGTTCATAACGATATTTAGTACTAAAAAGCTCGCCCACTTTCAACATCAAAGAAGCTCTCTCTAACCATGGCAAACGGCTCCACTCCTTATGAGCCTTCATAGAAGCATCAATAGCCATCTTTACCTCTTTCTCTCCCGCCATATGGTACGTTGCCAACGTGTGAGAGTGCTTGTGTGGCATAACGACCTTGCCCGTTTGCCCAGTTCTCACCTCCTCTCCTCCAATGATTAGAGGTATATCAAGCGTTTCACTCTCTACCTTCTTTAAGGCTCTTTTCAAGAATTCTCTTTCTGGACTATTGGGAGCGTAACTATTTACGGGTTCGTTCTTTGGACGTTCGAAGTGATACAGAATATTATCCATCGTGTAAGTTGATTTATATTTTTATTATTCAAAAAGAAAAGACAAGCCCTCCTCAACGACCTCTTCATCTACTTTGAGGAAAAGCTCTGCTACCATACAACGGGCAGAGCCTCCTCCGTTCTGTTCAATAGTCGTTAGTTCAGGAGCTAATATCTTACTGTAGGTTTCCAATTTTTCTACTTGATCGGGACGTAGTGAGTTATAAGCCGCCCGTGACATCAAGAGGATAGACTCTCCATTAGCATTGTGTACAGAAAGCATATTGCCAGCAAACTGCTCCACCTGTTGTAGAGAAATCTCAATAATATCGCGCCCACTACTTCTAAAACAGGCACGTAAAACACGACGCGCCTCTAAGTCGGGAATAGACTCCATACAGATTACTACATAGCGAGAGGCAATGCACATCATCACATTGGTGTGATAGATAGGCCGATTATTTACATCTACCGAGTCGAAAAGAATGTATTCATAGTCCAATTCGTGGCAAAACTCGGCAAGCACTTCTTCATTGGTACGTGGAGAGCGACAGGCAAAAAGCACTCGGTGTACTCGATCTAAAATCATGCTGCCCGTACCCTCCAAGAACTTTCCTTTCTTCTCCCAATCGGTCAGATTGATAGTTTTGCGCACACCAGGCATTAAGGAGAGCATATTTACCGCCTGATGTTTACGCTCAAGCTGTCTGTTCTCTGCAAGCATGGGATAGAAGACCAACTCTCCCGTGCAGTGCGTACTAAACCAGTTATTGGGGAATATGGAGTCGGGTGTATAAGGCTCGGGCGTATCTTGAATAATGATTACACGCACACCATTGGAGCGCAGTAATTGCACATAAGCATCGAACTCCTGCAAAGCCTTCTCTGCTACCTCGGCATCCTCTCCTCTTTTTTGGAAATAGTTATTGCCTGCCGTCTCTTCATTAAAAGCAAACTTGGCAGGACGGACCATTAAAACCGTGTCAGTGGTCTGTAAACGTTTCATAATCTATTCACTAAAAGAGAAGATGGAACGCTTAATAATATCAATTGCTTCGCGCAACTCGGCCTCTGTAATTACAAGAGGGGGTGCAAAACGAATAATATGACCATGAGTAGGCTTAGCCAAAAGGCCATTTTCTGCCATTTTCTCACATACATTCCAAGCAACCTTCCCCTTGTAAGGTTTTATTACCACGGCATTCAAAAGACCTCTTCCTCTCACGGACTCTATCATGGGACTATCAATTTTCGAAATTTCTTCTCGGAATATATTCCCTAAATACTCCGCTTTCTCTGTAAGATGTTCCTCTTTTACCACCGTTAAAGCAGCCATGGCAACGCGTGCGGCCAAAGGAAATCCCCCGTACGTCGAGCCATGCTCTCCTGGCTGAATAGTAAGCATGATATCATCGTCTGCGAGTACTGCCGAGACGGGAATAACTCCCCCAGAGATTGCTTTTCCCAAAAGTACAATATCGGGGCGTACCTCTTCATAGTCACAGCAGAGCATCCTACCCGTACGTGCTATTCCTGTCTGTATCTCATCGGCAATGAAAAGTACATTGTACTCGCGACACAGTTCAAAGGTTTTTCTCAAATAACCATCGTCGGGCACAAAAACACCAGCCTCTCCTTGAATCGGTTCCATCATAACCGCAGCCACATTTTCCCCCTCACGCTCCAATACTTCACGGAGGGCTTCTACATTATTATAAGGCACCTTCAAAAATCCTGGTGTATAGGGGCCATAATCTGAATAGGAATCTGGGTCTGTACTCATCGAAACGATACTGACCGTACGCCCGTGAAAATTACCCTCACATACTATTATGAGGGCTTTTCCAGACTTTATTCCTTTTTTGCGATATCCCCAGCGACGCGCCAGTTTGATACCTGTTTCTACCGCTTCTGCTCCACTGTTCATAGGGAGTACCTTATCGTATCCAAAATAATGATGCATAAACTCCTCAAAAGGACCTAAACAATCATTATAAAAAGCTCGAGAAGTAAGGCATAGTTGCTCCGCTTGTTCCTTAAGGGCAGCTATAATTTTAGGATGACAATGCCCCTGATTCACGGCAGAGTAGGCCGATAAGAAATCGAAATATCTCTTACCATCAACATCCCAAAGGAAAGCCCCTTTACCTCGTGACAACACCACAGGAAGGGGGTGATAATTATGAGCACCAAAACGATGCTCCTGCTCGATAAACTGATTTGCTTTTTCAGAAATATACATAACCCAATAGAGTTTTAAATGTGTAGAATCGTATATCAGGCCAGAAAAAAGAGAAAACTCTTTTAATCTATGCAAACGAAAGTAGCTATTTTTAGATACAAAACAAAATTTTCGAGTCAAAAGAAATCAACTTTTAAAAGCAAAAAAGATTTTTATCCTGCAAAGAGAACATCTATCCCCTCATTTAGGTAAAATTCTAAATAAAAGTCGATGCAAGCAGAAAGTATCATAACAACTTCTAATTAGTCTCATAAAAAAGTAGATGAGAATTAAAAAAATCGAAGTAGATTTGTGTCGTAAAAATGAGAAGTAAAACACTCATACAAAAACAAATGACACAAATAAAATAACTTATGAAAAGAATTTTACTTTTTCTCTCGATTTTAATTATTGCTCTAACAAATGTTTGGGCTAAGAAATCTCTTTCTACTCCCCCTGTAGATGCACCTAAAATCACCTTAACAGTACAACCAGGCTCTGAGTTTTACATCGACTTTACAGGTTTGCCAGATAAGGATATTACAATTTGGGTCGAATCTGATGGAGTACAAACACCAATAGAAGTTCCTAAAGGTGTCGAAGAAGGACAACTATTACAACTCCGCACCGTAAAGGACAATACTATTATCCTACACGGAGACATAACAAAAATGGCTATAGAGGCTCAGGACTCTCAAATATCGGAGCTAAACGCAGATAACAACAACTCTATTCAAAGGGTGAGTTTATACCTAACGCCCATCTCAAAAGTTTCTTTTAGAGAGTGTAAAAATCTTGATCTTTTGTATGTAAGAGAATGTGCAACTTCTGAAATAGATATAACAGGTTGTTCAAGCTTAGCAGAACTTAAGTGTAATGGAAACGAAGACCTCTCTGTCTTAGACATAACACAGTGCCCCGCATTAGAAGATTTAGAGTGTGAGGAGAATCAAATCGAAGTTTTAGATTTTTCCAATTGCCCTAAGATTAAAACTGTAAATGCAGCTTTTAATGCAATAAAAAGTTTGGATTTTAGCAACAACCCTCTTTTGGAACTATTAGATGTAGATTCTAATCAAATTGAAGACCTCAAAATAGATAAATGTACCTCTCTTAAAGAATTAATCATAGAGGACAATCAATTGACTTCTATCGATGTATCAAAAAACACTAAGTTGACTAAGTTACAAATAGGCGAAAATAGAATTCAAGAAGTAGATCTCACTGGCTTAACAGAGCTTATCCGCTTCCACTGTCCCAAACAAGAGGGAGGAATGGAAAAAGTAGACTTGACTCCTTGTACAAAACTACAGTACGTAGTTACCTACGAAAATAGGATGAAGGAGTTAAAACTCCCTGCCTCTGAAGATCTCCTAAGAATAGAATGTTATGATGAGGAGCTTAAAAGCTTGGATATTAGCAAGAACAAGAATCTCACTGAACTTTTCTGTGAGAACAATAAAATAGAGAGTATCAATACAAAAGACCACCTCAAACTCCTCACATTCAGGGCAAGAAATAATCCTCTTAAATCTCTTGATTTATCTAACTCTCCTGATCTCGTACGCTTAGAAATGAAAGGTACCCCAAGTCTTTCCGAAATAAAAGTTGCCCCTGAGCTCAAAAAAGCTAACTGGATTGAGTTGAACGGATGCAAGTTGGATGCGTGTGCTATTGACTTCGTAGTTAAAGCTCTTAACGACACTTTTGTAGAAGAACAACCTAACTTGAAAAAGCTCTTCATAGCCAACAACCCTGGTACTGCTACATGCAATACAAAAGCGGCTACCGATAAGCACTGGGTGGTAGATGCACAAGGCGATGGTACAGGGTGCCCACAATCTACCCTCCAACCTATCCTTGACAACATCGTAATAGGAGCTACCAGCAAAGGTGCTTATATCTACTCTGATATTGCTGTAGAGACTACTGTATACACTGTTGCTGGCGAAGTTGCGACTCGTGCAATTGTAGAGGGTGCGACTCTCCTTCCACTTGCTCAAGGCTCTTACATCGTACAGGCTGGAAACAAAGCTAAGAAAATAATCGTTCAATAATCAATAATCGCACATGGTACGTTAGATAAACACCACTCCGATTATAGAGAAAGGCAGGTAGCAAACATCGTTACCTGCCTTTTTTGTTTCACGGCAAAAGGTAGAAATAAGAAAAGGTATTCAAAGCAAACTCTTATACCTGTTCTTAAAAAGATTGGGAGTTAAGACAAAGAGTTTGCCATAGAGCAGATCTACCTCTATTCCGTGCGACATATTCGCATAAAAACGCTTAGAACACTGCTTCGCCCAATTATCCCTCGCCATTGACACATAGAGTATCGTCGGCTCTTCGGAAAGGACTCTCTCGGAAAAGAGGTCTGTAACTTTATCGACGATGACCAAATGGAACAACTCTTGCTCTGAATAGGGACCATAGGCATGTTCCCTCAGAGTGTTTTCCGTTACAGGCTCCAATAAACCCAATAACCTTTGAAACAGAGGCTCCTCTCCCTTATAAAGAATATCCACAATAGGATAGTGTGCCATGATGCGGTAGAGCAAGAGTGCCTCTCGCTCTTTGATTGTTTTCTTGCGAGAGGCAACCCATGAGGGGGTATCCAGAATATTCTCATAAGCAGTATAGCACGCTCTCTCCTCTACAACACGAGTTAAGAGGGTAAATGCAAAGGGAGAATGCACACCATGTCCACCACGACAAAAGCATCTTCTAAACGTTTGTTGCAATAGCCTTATTCCTCTCATTTATGCTCTTCGCTTTGTTTCAATCTCTTTTTATAAGCATCATATTGCTCTTTATAGCCCTCCAACTCCTCTCGTTGTATACTTCTTAGGCAGGCAATATGTATTGTAACTCCCGAACCTATAGCAAAAAGGAGCATACGTACCCACCAAGAGGCAATAAAAAGGGAGGAAATAAAGAGAGAAACCCAAAGAAATAGAAAAATCTTCCACTTAATACCCTTAGGAATTGCGTGACTTACCCAGTAGGAATAGATCTTAAACCCAAATAAAGGGTGCGAGAGAAGCCATCGGTATGCCGTGCGAGAAGAGCGAGCGAAACAATACGCAGCAAGCAACATAAAGGGAGTAGTCGGCAAAACTGGAAGAAATGCCCCCAATATACCCAATAGGAGAGCCAGGCAACCAGCCACGAGAAAAAAGATTCTGCGAAGGGAGTACTTTGAGCCTGTTACCACGTCGTTTTGATTGACAATATCCGATGCAAATGTACAATAAAAAGGGCGTATAACATCGTAAGTAAGCACAACTCTACGAGAGTGTCTCATAACATTGCATTTCGCAAAAGCTTCCAACGAAAAAACATAGCCCTTCAAACACAAGAGAATTGCTGTAAAAACTTCATAGACCGAAGATAAAAGTAGTTTTCTCCTTTCTATAAATCCTTTTGCACTCAAACAAATCTCTATTTGCAGATTGCGTATATATATATTTAGATTACGTTTATATATACGCAATCTACGTTTTTATATATGCAATCTACAAATAGAGATTTACACAAAAAGAATGTTGTTTTTATTCGTTAGCTATCGTTTTTTCCCTCCGCAGAGAATAAAAGATTGTCCCCCAAAATGCTTACGAGCTCTTAGAAGAAAGTTAGAAAACAGAACCCCAATAAGCAGGCATTAAATAACAATAATAAGACAAGAGTGTTTCCACACACATCCTCTTGAGAGAGCTCTTATCTGGCTCTAAGAGGTTTCTCTTTTTTACACCCATAGTCCAGAGAGATTTCTTTTTTAGATACAACCTATCAAGGGAGATTATATTCAAGCCATTTTTTGAGTAACTTTGTAGAGTATTATTTATTTAAGTTATAGCTCATTCTCAATGAAAAATATCCGTAACTTCTGTATTATAGCTCACATTGACCACGGAAAAAGTACCCTTGCCGATCGCCTTTTGGAGATTACCGACACAGTCTCGGGCAAAGATTTACAGGCACAAGTACTTGACAATATGGACTTGGAGCGTGAGAGAGGTATAACAATCAAAAGCCATGCTATACAGATGGAGTATAAACAGGGCGGAGAAACCTATATCCTCAACCTGATAGACACTCCAGGACACGTGGACTTCAGCTACGAAGTCTCTCGTTCTATTGCTGCCTGCGAGGGAGCTCTTCTCGTAGTAGATGCCTCACAAGGAATCCAAGCACAGACCATATCTAACCTTTACATGGCTATTGAGAATGACCTTACGATAATCCCCGTTATCAATAAGATTGACCTGCCAAGTGCCAATCCCGAAGAGGTGGAAGACCAAATCGTAGACCTTTTGGGAGAAGATGCCGAGCATATCATCCGAGCAAGCGGAAAGACTGGCGAGGGGGTAGCCAACATACTCAAAGCTATCGTAGAGCGTGTGCCTGCTCCGAAAGGGGACCCCGATGCTCCATTACAGTGTCTTGTTTTTGACTCCGTCTTCAACCAATTCCGCGGTATTATAGCCTATTATAAGGTTGTAAACGGAAGTATCAAGACGGGAGATAAGGTTAAATTTATCGCCACCAATATGGAGTACGAAGCCGATGAGGTAGGGGTACTCAAGCTGGATATGGCTCCTCGCTCGGAAGTAAAGACGGGAGACGTAGGATACATTATATCGGGTATCAAAACAAGTAGTGAGGTAAGAGTCGGTGATACTATAACGCACATCGAACGACCTGCAAAAGAGGCCATTGAGGGATTTGAAGAGGTTAAACCAATGGTCTTTGCGGGTGTTTATCCTATCGAGACCGAAGACTTTGAAAATCTTCGCTCTTCGCTCGAAAAACTGCAATTAAATGACGCCTCTCTCACTTTCACCCCCGAGAGTTCTGCGGCTTTGGGCTTCGGCTTCCGATGTGGCTTTCTGGGGCTTTTGCATATGGAAATCATACAAGACCGTCTGGATAGAGAGTTTGGAATGAACGTTATTACCACTGTTCCCAACGTTTCTTACAACGTGTATGACAAAAAGGGGAAAATGTTAGAAGTACACAACCCATCGGGACTTCCTGACATTGCCTCTATCGACCATATCGAAGAGCCCTACATACGAGCTACTATAATAACACAAGCCGCCTATATAGGGCCGATTATATCGCTCTGTATGGACAAGAGAGGTATCCTCATCAAACAAGAATTCATTACAGGGAACCGCGTAGAAGTTATTTTCGATATGCCCTTGGGAGAAATCGTTATCGACTTTTACGACAAGTTGAAGAGTATCTCTCGTGGATATGCCTCTTTTGACTATCATATCAGCGACTTTAGACCCTCTAAACTCATCAAGCTCGATATTCTTCTCAACGGTGAGCCAGTAGATGCGCTCTCTACCCTTACCCACGTAGACAATAGTGTTACTTTCGGACGCCGCATGTGCGAGAAACTCAAAGAATTGATTCCCCGCCAGCAGTTCGACATCGCTATACAAGCCGCCATCGGTGCCAAAATCATAGCCCGCGAAACTATAAAAGCGGTGCGCAAAGATGTTACAGCCAAGTGTTACGGAGGGGATATATCTCGTAAAAGAAAGCTTTTGGAAAAGCAGAAAGAGGGTAAAAAACGCATGAAACAAATCGGAACTGTAGAGGTACCGCAAAAGGCTTTCTTGGCAGTGCTTAAGTTGGACTAACCCCTTGCCTATCTAATTCCATGACAGAGAAAAAATTATCTCCCAAGGATAAGAAGAAAAAAGGGGCATCTGCCTCTATACAATCTTCTTTAGAAGGGCGCATCCCTCCACAGGCTATCGAGATGGAGCGTGCGGTCTTGGGGGCGGTTATGAGCGAGAAAGATGCTTACAGTTCTATTGCCTCTACACTCTCTCCCGAGTCTTTCTACGTTCATGCACACGAGCTTATCTATGAAGCTATCCGCTCTCTCGAGCAGCAACAAAAGCCGATAGATATGCTTACGGTAACCGAGGAGCTACGAAGAACAGAAAATCTGGAATCAGTAGGTGGTGCTGCCTACATCGCAGAACTTACCATGAACATCGGGGGAGCTGCCAACCTCGACTACCATGCCCATATCGTAGCCAATAAAGCATTAAGCCGCAATCTTATATCCTATGCTTCTGAGGTAGTAACCCAAGCCTACGAAGACTCTCTCGAGGTAGACGTACAGATGCAGGAAGCCGAGGCTAAACTCTTCGAACTCTCTCGTCGCAATATGCAAAAAGACTTTAGTCGTGCCGATAGTCTTACAGCTCTTGCCATCGATGAGATAATGGAAGCGGCAAACAAAGCAGACGGTATCAGTGGTATCGCCACAGGATTTCCGGGTATTGACAAAATCACCTCGGGTTGGCAAAACTCCGATCTCATTATTATCGCCGCACGTCCTGCAATGGGGAAGACCGCCTTTGTCCTCTCTATGGCCAAACATATCGCCATAGACCAAGGTATCCCCACAGCTGTTTTCAACTTGGAAATGAGTAATCTCCAAATCATAAAGAGAATTATGAGTAATGTTTGCGAGATAGAGGGCAATAAGTTGAAAAGCGGACGTCTGGAAGAGCATGAGTGGGCACAACTCAATGCCAAGATTTCTCAAATAGAGGAGAAGCCTTTGTTCATCGACGATACCTCGGGGCTATCTATCTTTGAGTTCCGCAGCAAAGCTCGTCGTCTGGTCAAAGAGCATGGTGTACGTATAATAATAGTAGACTACTTGCAGCTTATGAGTGCCAGCGGTATGGGTTTGGGCAATCGAGAGCAGGAGGTAAGTACCATCTCTCGTTCGCTTAAGATCTTGGCCAAAGAACTTAACATCCCGATTATAGCCCTTTCACAGCTGAACCGAGCTGTAGAAACACGTCAGGGAGATGCCAATAGTAAACGCCCACAGCTCTCTGACCTCCGTGAGTCTGGAGCGATAGAACAAGATGCCGATATGGTTTGTTTTATTCACAGACCAGAAGTGTATCACATATATACAGACCCCGAAGACAATAGTTCCACCAAAGGAGTTGCCTACTTTATCATAGCCAAACATCGTAACGGTGCTACGGGCGATGTGAAACTTGCTTTCCGTGGAGAGTATGCCAAGTTTGCCCCCCTTGAGAGTTTGGGTATTATCAACTATGAAAGCTCTCTCAACAGTAGCAACTTCCCCTCTTTCTCTATAGACAATACTCCGTTCTAACAACATAAAATGGACTTAAGAGCTATCCTCAAAGGTAAGACTGCCCTTTTCTTTACATTAGGGTGTAAGTTGAATTTTGCCGAAACCTCTACCATAGCCCAAGAACTCAATAGCGTGGGGGTAGAAAAAGCTCCAGAGGGAGCCCCTGCCGATATATGCATTATCAACACCTGCTCGGTTACAAGTGTAGCCGACCGTAAAGGGCGTACGCTTATTCACAGAGTGGTGCGAGAGCATCCCGATGCCGTAGTGGTAGTAATAGGTTGCTATGCACAGTTAAAAGGGAAAGAGATTGTAAAGATACCTGGCGTAGATATGGTGCTGGGGGCTGGACGGAAAAGCGAGGTAGTGTCTAAGATTGCCGAATACTTTAGTGAAGAGAATGACCTTTCCCGTCAGCACCTTTTCTCTGCAACCCGCGAGCATTTACACCGCTTCGAAGAGGGTTGCTCAAGCGACGACCGCACCCGT
Organism: Porphyromonas circumdentaria; assembly: GCF_900167105.1. Taxonomy (GTDB): domain Bacteria; phylum Bacteroidota; class Bacteroidia; order Bacteroidales; family Porphyromonadaceae; genus Porphyromonas; species Porphyromonas circumdentaria. The sequence goes on from NZ_FUXE01000008.1 coordinate 52,625, forward strand.
CACTTCCTGAAGGTACAAGATGGATGCAATTATGCCTGCTCCTATTGTACCATTCCCAAGGCAAGGGGGGTAAGTCGTAACGGGAGCATTGCATCGCTTGTGGCCTCGGCAGAGCGTGTGGCTCTTGATGGAGGCAAGGAAATCGTACTCACAGGAGTGAATATTGGAGACTTTGGGCGCAGCACAGGCGAACGCTTCGTAGACCTTGTACGTGCGTTAGACCAAGTAGAAGGTATAGAGCGTTATAGAATTAGTTCTCTGGAACCCGATCTACTCTCCGATGAGTTGATAGATTTCGTGGCCTCTTCCCACAGTTTTATGCCTCACTGGCACCTGCCTTTACAGAGCGGTTCAGACACGATACTACGTTTGATGCGCCGCCGCTACCCAACTGCTCTCTTTGCCGACCGATTACAGCGCATAAAGGAGCGTATGCCCAACGCCTTTATCGGGGTAGATGTTATCGTCGGGATGCGAGGCGAGACCGATGAATTATTCCAAGAAACACTCGATTTTCTGTCGCAACAACCTTTCTCGCAACTACACGTCTTTAGTTATAGTGAGCGGAGCGGAACGGATGCCCTGAAGATCAATCACGTCGTTGCACCACAGGTCAAGAAAGAAAGAAATCAACTGTTACAAGACCTTTCACAGCAACATCTCACCAACTTCTACAAAGCTTTTCAGGGGGAGGTCAGACCCGTACTCTGGGAACGCTCTGAAGTAGAGGGTATGATGTTGGGCTTTACCGACAACTATATTCGGGTAGCACACCCCTACGATGCGTCTCTTGCGGGGCAAATCACACCGACACGTGTAGGAGCTATACAGGAAGAGGAGTTGGGATACGCTCTTGCCGAAATTTTATAATTATCCTTTGTGAAGATGAACAAACCCTCTCTGGCGATTGCGATACTAAACTGGAACGGACGGCATCTATTGGAGCAATTTCTACCCTCCGTAGTACGCTATTCAGAAGGAGAGGATACAGAGGTGGTGGTTATAGACAATGGCTCAGAAGACGATTCATGTCTCTTCTTAGAGCGTAATTATCCACAAGTTCGATTGGTACGCCTCGACAAAAACTATGGTTTTGCCGAGGGGTATAATAGGGGGATTCAAGAGATAAATACCCCCTATCTCTGCCTTTTGAATAATGACGTTGCTGTAACAGAAGGATGGACAGAAGAGCCCCTCTCTCTACTCAAGATGGACAACGTTGCTGCTGTACAACCCAAGATTAAGAGCTACGACAACCCCACTCTCTTTGAATATGCAGGTGCTGCAGGAGGATTTCTCGATTTCTTGGGGTATCCATTCTGCCGAGGACGTATATTCGACACGGTAGAGCCCGACACACTGCAATACGAGACAGTCACTCCTATATTTTGGGCCAGTGGAGCAGCCCTCTTTGTTCGACGCTCCGATTATATCGAAGCAGGTGGTTTAGACCCCTACTTCTTTGCACATATGGAAGAGATAGACCTTGCTTGGCGACTACGACGCATGGGAAAAGAAATTTTATACACCCCCATGAGTACAATCTACCATCAAGGAGGAAGCAGTCTACAGCAAGGCTCACCCCAGAAAGTTTATCTAAACTTCCGCAACAATCTTCTCATGCTCTATAAAAATTTACCCCGACGCTCTTTTCGCAAGATACTATTCTTTAGAATCCTTTTAGACTTCGTAGCCAGCCTACAATACCTCCTTCAAGGAAAGAGCAATCAAAGCAAGGCTATCTTTAGAGCCTATCGAGATTTTCGGAAGATGAGAAAACGCTACATTCCAGCCACGCTCTCGCCCTTATTCCCCTCTACCCCCTCTCTCGCTTCTTTCTCTATTGTCTGGCAGTATTTCGCTCTTGGGAAGAAACGCTATACTCAACTTTACTCTTAAAGTTTTTCAAGCTGTTTTCTATTTCTTTCCGTCTAATAAGAAGACGTAGCTCGTTTTAGACAAGCTCCCAAGAAAGTCTTTTGGCCGTTCCTAAGAAAAAGATTAAGATAAGTGGTGTGTGGGTAAATTCTGTCCCATTATTGTACGACTTTCCGCCGCCTTATTCAAAAGAGGTATCAGGCGAAAAGCAAAGTCTAAGAGCTTCTTGTCTTAAAGCTTTGCGGTCGATTTTTCCATTGGCAGTCAAAGGCAATCGGGTGCGCAGTATCCTCTTCGGACGTTTATAAGGCGGCAAATGTTCAGAAACAAGTGTTGCAATCTCCGCTTCGGGAAGATCTGTTTCGACCAATAACACAAGGGCTTCCCCCAATGCTTTATCGGGAATAGAAGCAACCGCCAAAGGGGTAGCGATATATAGAGAGAGCATTCCCTCTACCTCTTCGGCAAAAATCTTTATTCCTCCGCTGTTGATTACATTATCAACACGCCCTAAAAGCGCAAAAGTTCCGTCGTGATTGAGGCGAACAATATCGTTCGTTTTTACAGGTTCTTGACAAAGAAAAGGAGCCTCTATACAAACGGTATCATTCTCTGAAAGTGTAAGGGAAACGCCCTCCAACGGAGTGTAAAAAGGCGATGCCTCACGTCCGTTGATGCGTCGTAGAGCGATATGCGAGAGCGTCTCTGTCATCCCATAAGTCGCATATATCTCTCCTGGAAAAGAGGCGAGTGCTCTCTCAACAGAGCTATCAAGAGATCCTCCCCCTATAAGTAGTTTGTCTATTGCTCTCAAACGATTGCATTCCCTATTATTTGAGAGAGAATTATGCACTTGCAGAGGCACCATCGCAGCAAACGTTATAGCCTCTTCAACACCAACAAGAGGATGTCCCGAAGCAGTTCGTACTACGAGCGTCATTCCCAAGAGTAAAGCTCGAACAACCATCATCTTAGCTCCAATATACTGCATATTCATACAAAGAAGGGCTTTATCTTTTGGGCTTAAACGCAGATGTATACAGGTCATGCGAGCACTCTGCATCATTCGTTCCTTGGCTACCTGCATTCTTTTCGGAGTGCCAGTAGAGCCCGAGGTCTGTACCTCAACAGTGTGGGAGCAAGAGAACCACTCTCGTAGAAATAAAGCGACATCTTGCAAAGCAACGTTATCTGTTTCTCGCAACTCTTGACAGTGCCGCTCGATAGTCGAGGGCGAATAAACCTTATCCTCTATGACAACGAATTGCTTCTCTATGGCAAACTGCATAATTCGTTCTATTCCATTCGATGATTATACCAAAGGGTATCACCCTTCACTCGCAGGGGCAGAGAGATATTATTCGTAAAGAGTTGTCCCGTACCCAAGCCTTGAGGGATAGTGGTATCCAATGTAGCACACCATTGGGCAATGGCATTGAGCCCAATGTTCGACTCCAAAGCCGAGGTTATCCACCAGCCGATATTGCGTTTTCTGGCTTCTTCAATCCATTCGGCACATCCTCTTATTCCTCCGTGTAGTGTGGGTTTTAGGACAATATATTGGGGGGCTATTGCTTCCAACAGTTCGACTTTTTCATTCCGTCGGTGTATACCTATCAACTCTTCATCCAAAGCTATGGATAAAGGCGATTGCTGAGCAAGCTGACGCATAAGATGGAATTGCTTCGGGGCTATAGGTTGCTCAATGGAATGCAGATCATACCTCGACAAAGCTATAAGTCTTTCCTGCACGTTATCGGGGGTAAAAGCTCCGTTGGCATCGACTCTTAGAGAGAGTTCTTCGGCAGAGAAACGTTCTCGAATGTAGTGCAAGAGAGAGAGTTCCTCCTCGAAATCGATAGCTCCAATCTTTAGCTTGATGCAATTCACACCCTGGTTTAATTTGCTTTCTATCTGCTCTAACATATCGGCACGACTACCCATCCAAATAAGTCCATTGATGGTAATTCCTTTTTCAGAGCGAGCAAAGGGTGTGTCCCAGAAGTCATAGTCGCCTTTTTGCAAGTGTAGTAAGGCTGTTTCCATGGCAAAGAGCAGAGAAGAATTGCTCTGAAGTTGCTCCCAATCTATCTCTCCCCTCCCCTGAAAAGAGCGGACAAAAGTATCTATTTCCTGCTCAAAAGAGGAAGAATACTCATGGCTCAAATCGGGTAGAGGCGCACACTCTCCAATTCCTACTCTGCCTGGATAGGAAGAAGAGGTAAGATGCAAATACCACACCTTACGAGTACGATAAACACCTCGTGAAGTACCAGCAGGCTTTTTGAATATCAGCGTATAGGGGTGTAGCGATAGTGAATATGCCATTGTTCTATAATCAAACTCTTAGTTTGTAGCCATCTTTATACCTCTAAAAACAGAGGTTTACTGTTTAATGCGGAAAAGAAACTCCAAGCCTCCGTTCGTTCTATTCTTAACAGTAATATCTCCTTTGTGGAAAAGGACAGCATTCTTAACGATAGAAAGTCCCAATCCAGTGCCTCCTGTTTCACGAGTGCGCCCTTCGTTGATGCGATAAAAACGCTCAAAAATGCGAGTAAGATGCCTAGCATGTGGAATCCCAACGCCCGTATCATAAAAAGAGAAATAGACAAACTCTTTGTCTTGTTTATAAAGTTCTACGACAATATGAATGCCCTCCCCCGCATACTTTAAAGCATTCTCCATCAGATTGCGGAAAATAGTATAGAAGAGTGTTGTATTAGCCTTTATAACAAAGTCGTCCGCCACCTTCCACAACAGCTCTGCCCGACGTGCTTGAAGCGTCGAAGAGAAGTCTTGCTCCAGCATTTTCTTTATATCCGACATCTCGACTTTGGTTATAGGAAAAGCCTGCGAAGCCTCTTCCATTTTGGCAAGAAGTCCCATGTCTCGGATCAAATCTGATAAGGAAAGTGTCTTGTTGTAGGCTTGACGAATGAAGTGCAGACGTTCTTTCTCCTCCAATGGGTACTCCAAGATGGTTTCCAAATATCCCCGTATACTGGTTACAGGAGTGCGCAGTTCGTGAGCTATGTTTGCTGTCATCTCCTGCTTCAACAAGCGTGTTTTTTCGTTGGAAGTAATATCATTAAGAACGACCTCTAAACCTTCGTCCTCAAAACGATTAATCCTCAAAGCAAATAATCGCTCTTGATAGCAGATTTGTTGTTCGTAGTAGTGCCCTTTTTTCTCATGTAAAAAAGAAAGTGCCGATGTAAAGAAAGGCTCATCGAAAAGTTGAGAAGGCTCCGTATAGGTATTATCACTCAACGTATTGAGGTACTGTAAAAAAAGCCCATTAAAGAAAGTAACCTGATGCTCTGCATTGAAAAAAGCAAGCCCCTCCTTGGAGCTAAGTACGTGCTGTAAGAGGCGTTCTCTCTCATAATCTATCTGTCTATTTTTCTCTTGTAATAGCTTGTAATTCGCTGCTATTTGTGCTCCGATCTCCCCTAACTCATCGTTGGGAAAGGTAACTTCCGCCATTTCTCCCTGAGCTGAAAGAGCAAAATTTCTCAAACGTTGTATGGTTTTGCCCATTGCTCCTGCTTTCTTTCCCAAGACGAAGAGCATACTAAGGAAGAGAGCTATCAACCAGAAAAGAAACACGTTATCGGCTCGTAACCAATCTCTCGTTTGCATATCGTAGGGCAGTGCAATTCTTATGTAAGAATTGCCCCTTTTGCGTGCCAGATAGATATACTTTTTTCCATCAGAGAGAGAGGTGCGTATGTCTACTCCCTCACCAGCATGGCGCGCCTTAGCTATCTCCTTCCGCTCTCTATGGTTCTCAAGTAAAAGAATATCATCAATAGCATTGTCAAAAAACACTTCGCCACTCTCCTTTATTATAGAGACCCGTATAGGACGAGGCAACAAATGTATAAAGTGCTCTAATTGCTCTTTCCAATCGGAGGGTTCGGAGATAACTATACGTTCTACAGAGGAAGCATAAGTTTTCAACTGACCTATAAGAGCCTCTTTGCGAACGCTACGCTGGCGCACCTGCTCTATAACCACTATGCAGCTTGCGAAAACAGCAAAGATGAGAGCGAATGAAAAAAAGAGTTTTCGCTGATAGGTCAATCGCATAGCACCGCTATATTAAAACGATAGCCATAGCCTGAGCGATTGGTAATAGCGGGAGCATACTTCCCCAACTTCTTACGCAAACGGGCTATGTGTACATCTACCGAACGCTCGGTAATATAAGAAGTCTCACCCCATACTTTATCAATAATCTCAGTTCGCGAAAGGATACGGTCTCGCTGTTCGACCAAAAGGAGCAAGAGCTCCATCTCTGTTTTTGTTAAGGCTACAGGTTCTTGAGCAATAGTTACCTCCTTACGCTCCTTATCGATCTTAAGGTCTTCGAAAATAAAAGAGTCTTGCTGCTTTTGTTCCCCCTTGGGATCGGAGCGTCTCAATATAGAACGTGCACGAGCAATAACTTCTTTTATCGAGAAGGGTTTTGAGATATAGTCATCTCCTCCTACCGAGAAACCCGTAAGCATATCATTTTCGGTATCCTTGGCCGTGAGAAATATAATCGGGATATTATTCTCTTCCTTACGAAGTAGCTCTGCCATCTTGTATCCCGACATACCCCCCATCATAACATCTAAAAGGATGAGATGAAAAGAGTCGGAGAGAAGTTCCAAAGCCTCCTCTGACGAATGGGCTGTTACCACGTCAAAACCCTCACTTCGGAGGTTAAAATCGAGTATTTCACAAATGCTTTGATCGTCATCTACGATCAGTATCTTATGGCTCATCGGTTTGATCTATTATATACATAGAAATAATCCTCTTGTTGTAGAGAGGGAAAAGACAAAACAAATGTACAAAAAGAGCGTGTTGCACCGACCACAACACGCCTTAAGCATCGAGAGAAAGGATGAGAGACAGAACGGACAAGCCCCAAAAGCTCGTATAACGGCCTCAAAATCCCCCTTTCTTCACTTTAGAAAAAGGTCTAATCAAGGAAAAACTCTACAATGAAGTCTTAGAAGTTCCACTATGCTTCAACACCTTGGCATCTAAGTAGAAAACTATTTCCTCTACAATATTGCTACAGTGGTCTCCGATACGCTCCAACTTCCGGATAAGAAGAAGAAGTTTTAATCCGCAGTAAATATGCTGCGGAGCAGGTGTTAGCAATTCACTTAACACACGAGGAGCCTTGTGATAAATCTCGTTTACATCCTTATCCTTCAGGAGTATTTTGCCCGCCAGCTTACTGCTCTCGCTGTCCAAAGCCGAATAGCAATCGGAAAGCATCTCCTGCAAGCAGTCAAACATCTGCTCCAAATGTAATTCTTCGTACCACTCTACAGGGATAGTACGACAGTCATTATCAACAATATGAAGAGCAATCCCCGCTGCAAAGTCTCCAATACGCTCAAGAGTACGGCATATTTTCATTAACGAAAGCATCAATCTTAAATCTATCGCTACAGGATTAAACAAGGCAATATAGTGTTCACAACTACTCTCTATATTCAACTCATAGAGATCTACCCGCTTCTCTCTACTGATAACCTCACGCGCCAACTCCACATCGTTATGGAAAAAAGCACTCTTTGCCTTATCCAATTGAGAGATAACAAGCTGCCACATGTGAGTAACATCCTCTTTGATGAGCATCATCTCTTGTTCTGTATGTTTCATAAAATTGTATGATTATTTTCTTGTGTCCAATCCGATTCATCCAAAACGACCTGTGATATAGTTCTGCGTCTCCTCCGATTCGGGAGCTAAGAACATCTTTTTGGTTTCGGAATACTCAACCAAACGTCCTAACATAAAGAAGGCCGTCTTGTCACTTACCCTCGCCGCCTGGTGCATATTGTGCGTTACGATAACAATAGTGTACTGCTCTTTGAGCTGATGGATAAGATCTTCTATCTTTTCGGTCGATATGGGGTCTAAGGCAGAGGCAGGCTCATCCATAAGGAGCACCGAAGGGGAAACAGCAAGTGCACGAGCAATGCAGAGTCGTTGCTGCTGCCCTCCCGAGAGCGCAAAGGCCGATTTCTTCAGTTTATCCTTGACCTCTTCCCAGAGTGCAGCAGCCTTGAGAGATTCTTCCACACGTTGAGCTATGAAATGTTTATCGCCCATGGAGTTTACCCTAAGACCATAAGCTACATTCTCAAAAATTGATTTTGGGAAAGGATTAGGCTTCTGGAAGACCATTCCAACTTTCTTTCTTAATTCATCCACCGATATATTTTTCCCATAGATATCCTCTCCATTGACCAAGCACTCGCCCGTTAAACGAGTACCTCCGACCAAATCGTTCATACGATTGAAAAGACGCAGAAGAGTAGACTTGCCACAACCCGAGGGACCTATAAATGCCGTTACTGTATTGCACTCTATTTTAAGATTGATATCATGCAGGGCATGAAAATCTCCGTAATAGAAATTGACGTTTTTCGTTTCTATCATAAATCTGTTATTCTAATATCAAATGCTATTTACTCCTCGAGCTTTAGCGATTGCCCCTCTTGCGTGCGAGATAGTTGCGCAGTAACATCGCCGAGCAGTTCATTAATAAAACGATAATAATAAGTACCAAGGCCGTTCCATAGGCTATAGGACGCGATGCCTCTAAATCTACCCCTGTAGTTGCTATAACATACAAATGGTAGGGCAATGCCATCACCTGATCAAAAACACTTGTAGGCAAATGAGGCAAAAAATAAGCTGCCGCCGTAAATAGGATAGGAGCCGTCTCTCCCGACACACGACCAATGGCAAGAATAAGCCCCGTCATAATATCGGGCAGTGCGGCAGGAAGTATCACACGACGTATGGTCTGAAACTTGGTAGCACCGAGTGCCAAACTCCCCGTACGATAGCTGTCGGGGATTGCCTTAAGTGCCTCTTCCGTTGTACGTATAACCAAAGGGAGAGAGAGTATCCCCAGTGTACAAGAACCTGCCAATATAGAGTCTCCAAAACCGAGCGTATTTACAAAAAGAGCCATACCGAAAAGCCCAAATACAATAGAGGGCACACTGGCTAAGTTGTTTGTCATGATGCGAATAAAGCCTGCCACCTTTGCCTTATGAGCATACTCAACCATATAAATAGCAGACATTGTACCTAACGGAAAGGCGAGCAACATACTCCCTATAACCAAACAAATCGTCCCTACGATTGCGGGAAAAATCCCCCCTGACGTCATCCCTTCTGTCGGGAACTCTGAGAGAAACTCCCAACTCAATACGCCCGCTCCGTTGTAGACAATAAACCCTAACAGAGCTATCAATAAACCCAGTATAGAGAAACCGAGTAAACGAAACAAGGTAAAAGCTATTTTTTCTTCTATTTTCTTCTTTAACATAATTGCTTTTTATGTTACTACTCAAGTTTTATTTCACCTATTCCTGCAACTACAGCGACGTTCTGTGCTGTCTTTTAGAAATAAACTCGGCACTCACACTGATAATAAGAGTAAAGACAAAGAGAATACAACCCAAGAGGAAAAGGGCTTGATAATGCGTACTTCCCATAGGCACTTCTCCCAACTCGGCTACGATGGTCGCAGGGATTGTACGTACCGACTCAAAAAGCGAGCTCGGCATAACGGCTGCATTACCCGTAACCATAAGCACTGCCATAGTCTCCCCTACTGCTCTTCCGATACCTAATACAACGGCGGCAGAAAGACCCGATTTGGCATAAGGCACTACCACTTTGTAGATTGTTTGCCACGAGGTCGCACCTAAGGCTAAACTAGCCTCCCGCACCGATATGGGAGTATTGGAGAGAGCATCCTGTGCAACACTAATAATAGTGGGAAGAGCCATAATAGCAAGTATGATACTACCCGTAAAAGCGGTCTCTCCGACGGGCAAATTAAACAATCGTTGTATCCAAGGGACTAACACGACCAACCCCCAAAAACCGTAGACCACGGAGGGAATACCCGCCAACAGCTCTATAGCAGGCTTTAGTATCTTACGCGTACGCTCATGGGCCAGTTCCGAAAGGTATATCGCCACCCCCAATCCTAAAGGAAGAGCCAAAAGAATCGCAACGAAGCTCACCAATAAAGTACCCAATACCAAGGGCAATGCTCCATAGAGAGGAGCAGGAGTAGCCGTAGGCATCCACTCGGTAGCAAGGAAAAAGTCTTTGGGATGAATAGAGCCCGTCGAAACTTCGTAAAAAAGACTACCCCCCTCAAGCATATACTTCTTGGGCAAAAAAGCAAGTACATTGGGCGTATTGGCTATATACTCCGCAAGTTTTTGAGGGAGGAGTTCGTAGTTTGACCCCAATTCTTCCTCACTATGTAAAGCAAATATATCGTCGACACGGAAGATCTGTATCTCTCCCCCCTCGCCTCCCAACTCTTTCCAATTCGTAACTTCTCCGTCGAAGATCTGTTTTGTTTGCTTAATAGAGAGCGCGCTTACTCTATTCTGAGTATGGACATATAGAGCATATCCCTCTTCTACAGCAGGGGCTTTGAATAGAGACCACCCTTCGCTAAAAAGGAAGAGTGTTATTAACAGGGTAATAACACTCGTTGTAGCCCCACTGAGAGAGAAAATGAACTCTATAGTCCTTTCCGCTATCTTCCGTAATCTTTTCATATTACGAGGCAAAAAGTACTGCTACTTTTACTTGATACTAATAAAGCCTACCTTATCTACAATCGCCTGTCCTTTGGGAGAGAGCACATAGTCTACAAAAGGTTTTACCTGTCGCTCTATCTTTGCATCGTAGTAGTAGTAAAGAGGACGTACAATCGGATAAGCACTGTTTTTTGCGTTCTTTACCGAGGGAGCAATGAACTTCTTACCTCCGTCAAAAGAGACAGAGACTGCCTTAACATCCTTATTCAAATAGGCCATACCTACGTATCCGATAGCTCCTTTGGTTTGAGTTACAGACTGAATGATTACTCCCGTTGCAGACATACTCATAATACCATTCATGTAGTTTTTGTTTTTCATAACTACTTCTTTGAAGAATTCATAAGTACCCGAAGAGGTCTCTCTGGAGTAAGGAATTATTTTCATATCGTCGCCTCCTACCTCTTTCCAGTTCTTAATCTTACCTGTGAATATGCCTTCCAGCTGCTCACGAGTGAGCTTACTCACTTTATTCGCAGGATTGACCACCACGGCCAAAGCATCGTAAGCGATGACTACTTCTTTGGGATTTATCCCCTTCTCCTGCATCTTCTGACGTTCAGAAAACTTGATACGACGAGAAGCCTGTGCTATATCTGTCGTTCCCTCAAGAAGAGCAGAGAAACCTACACCGCTACCTCCCCCTGTTATGGTTAGACGTGCCGAGGGATTCTCCTTCATGTAGCCTTCTGCTTCCTTCTGTGAAAGAGGGATTACCGTATCTGAACCCTTTACTCTTTGTCCATAAAGCGATGCTGCCACCATACTCATAAGTAGCGCGGTAATGACTGTTTTTTTCATTTTGTTCTAATTCTTTTGTTTAGTTGCAATAAAAAACCACTGCAAAGCTACGTTTCGCTAATTACGCAGCTATTGCAGTGATGTTACGATATGGTTACGTCTACTGAAAAGAGATATTATAGCCTCTTCAAAAGAGGCTGTTAAAAGGCTACTCTTAGCCAACTTTACAGATGTCTGTAACCGCAAGAGTTTCGTAAGGTGAGAGCAGAGCGGGAGTATCTGCTCTATCGGAACGAGCAACCGTGCTTTTAGGGGCATTGAGAGAAAAGAAAAGGGAGCGCACGTCTGTACACCCCCCAATCCATTCTTTCGCTAACAATACCGTATTGCATGCCAGTAGCCTCTAAAAGAGATACTGTAAAACGAGTGAGAATCTGTTATCCTTACGATCTTTGGAATATCCTTTAAGCGAAGAAGAGACCTCATTATTGACGAACTCGTAGTAAGCCGTTAGCTTGAGAGAGGGCGTGATCTTGTAGAGCAATCCTCCCCCCAAAGTCTGATAGGCAATATCGGCCTTATTGGTACTATTGAGTCCAACAGCATCTCCTGCCACTTGAGTATTAGGGTCATACCAGTCATACTTTACAAGAGCAGAGAGAGGCAAGCGTCCTAAATCCTGTACAAGCAGTGCGTAACCTCCCTGAAAAGATCTAATATAAGTATCGAAGTCGGGCAAAGAGGAGGAGTTGGGGCTTTTAGACGACTCAAGTCCGCCTGGTTGTTTCCCTGTCAGCCATTCCCCTCTCAAATGAGTTCTTCCCCAATCGGTATATAGAGAGAACTGCATATCTACTCCCATGTAAACGCGTTGAGCATAAGCCCCGAGATTTTCGTCTCTATCATCCAAGGACCATGCTCCATTATTTATAGAGTAAACTTTAGAGGAACCCTGATAAACAGCTCCATAATATAGGGAAGTACCTACACCCCACTCCATCCAATCGCCACACTTGCGAGCAGCCGATAAGCGTCCGATAAAGTCTAAACGACTGTCAATCTCGGGCTTGATACCGTTACCAGCGAACAGCCCAGCATCTAATTTCAACAGATGCCATGCACTCTCTTTAGAGGGTTGTAGCGTGAGCATTGCTCCGAGATCTCGTTCATTGGGGAAAAGAGTTTGAGTAATAATAGAGCGTTCGGGCGACTCTCGTTTGCTTGACGAGAAAGAGATCTCATGCCCAAATGGGCGGTCAAAAACCCCTGCACGGAAACTACTTGCTCCCATATAGGGAAGTTTCGCATTGATATACGCATCCTTGAGAGAGAGACCTTTTTCTGTAAGATCTATCTGCAAGACGCCCGAAAGGAACTTTTCGGCATAAGTAGCTTTCAAGCGACCCCTGCGCACACCAACGCGCGAGAAAGATTGTCCCTTGTTTTCGTTCTCTTTGCCCACTTTCAACGAGGCATCGGGCATTCCATGCTGGAAAGAGGCTTGGATATAACCCGACAATTTTAATTTTCCATCCTTTACTGTTTTTTCCTCCTGCTTAGAAGTTGACTTTACTCTCGCCTGTGCAGACGAAGTTGTTTGTGCATTACTTGGCATAACAGTAGCCAGCCCCAAAAGAGAAGCAGTGAACAATAAGATAAATCTCTTTTTCATATTCTTTAAATTAGCAAATGACAAATTTAGAGTGAACTTATTTCTGCTGCAAAGATAGAGCTCTATTGTTACGTTTTTGTTTCTAAACCTTTACCTTTTGGTGTTAGATGCTTCCTCCACAAGTCTAAGGGGTGTTTTAAGCTTCGACAAGCATACTCCCAAGATTCCTCCCAACAAATCCAAAGTGTACAAGCATAAAAAGGCACAATCCTCCCAAAGAGAATTCAGGTTTATAAGCTCCTAAAAATCATTAGGTAATAAACTAAAAATGGTTTTCTTACGAGAAATTCTCTATACTCAATCCAAATATACATATATGCAGATTGAATATATGTATATTCAGATTGGATATATATATATTCAGATTAAAAATATAGTTTACCTCCCAAGGAAATCAACTTTTCCTCATATCCTGACTTTTTTATAGACAACTTCTTTCTATCTTTTTGACGATTATAGGTGGCACTTTGGAAACAAGGTACGAGCTACCTTATTGAGGGAAAAAGTATTAAGGGTTTAGAGGAAAAAAGAAGCAAGAATATAGCTCTCAAGAAAGAAGACAAAAATGAAAAAAGAGCAACCGAAGTGCAAAATAAAAAATTTACACTTCCAAATTATACAATACCCATAAGCTTTACATTATCTTTGCGGTATATTAATAGGTATTCTAGAGAGTTACACCCAAAATAAAGTATAGGAAGTATCAATGAAAAAGAAGTTTAGAGAATATACCCAGCCTAATTTTTCGGGAATAAACAAGGAAATGTTAGCTGTTTGGGAAGAGGAAAACCTCTTCGCCGAGACTATACGTCAGCGTAAAGATGCTCCAGCATTTATTTTCTACGAGGGACCTCCCTCTGCTAATGGTATGCCTGGCATACATCACGTTATAGCCCGTTCGCTCAAGGATATATTCTGTCGTTACAAAACGATGAAAGGATACAGAGTTGATAGACGTGCTGGGTGGGATACCCACGGACTTCCTGTAGAACTTGGGGTGGAAAAACTCTTAGGCATCACCAAAGAGGCCATCGGCAAGACTATCAGCGTAGCCGAGTATAACGCAGCTTGTCGCCGTGAAGTCATGAAGTACACGGGCGAATGGGAGAACCTAACAAAAAAAATGGGTTATTGGGTAGACATGGAACACCCCTACATAACCTACGACAACAAGTTTATCGAAACCCTTTGGTGGCTGTTGGCAGAACTCTATAAAAAGGGATATCTGTACAAAGGATTTACCATACAACCCTACTCCCCTGCTGCGGGAACGGGTTTAAGTTCACACGAGCTAAACCAACCTGGATGCTACAGAGATGTAAAAGATACTGTCTGTACAGCCCAATTTAAGATTGTAAACCCGCGCCCCGAATGGAGCAACTGGGGAGAAGCCTACTTCTTGGCATGGACTACTACTCCATGGACACTTCCCTCCAATACAGCTTTGTGCGTAGGTCCCAGTATAGAATATGCTGCTATCGAAACGTTCAATCCCTACACCCATTTTAAGCAAACGGTAATCGTCGGTGCACCCCGCATCAACGCTTACTTTGATGAAAAGATGATGGTAGAGAGCTTGCCAGAGCAAGTGGCAGAAGATGCAAAAAAACTCCCTTGGCGTGTTGTAGGCCGTTACAAGGGCGAAGAGCTGGCAGAGATGCAGTACGAACAACTTATTCCTTGGGTAAATCCAGGAGAGGGAGCTTTCCGTGTGATCACTGGAGACTTCGTAACCACCGAGGACGGTACGGGTATCGTACATATCGCACCGACGTTTGGGGCAGACGATAGCCGTGTAGCTCGTCAAAATGGTATCCCCTCCCTCATCGTAATCGACAAAGAGGGACAGGAACGCCCTATGGTAGACCTTAAGGGTCGCTTCTATAAAGTAGAGCATCTTAGCCCCGACTTCGTTCGCACCAACGTGGATCTGCCCCTGTATGATGTATATGCTGGACGCTACGTAAAGAATGCCTACTCTCCTACTCCATTGGATGAAAAAGAGACTTTGGACGTAGACCTCTGTGTTATGCTCAAGATGGAAAACAAAGCTTTCCGCATCGAAAAGCATACGCACAACTATCCTCACTGCTGGCGTACCGACAAGCCTATTCTCTACTATCCCTTAGACAGTTGGTTCATACGTACTACTGCCTGCCGAGAACAGATGATTAGCCTAAACAATACCATTAACTGGAAACCTGAATCTACTGGACAGGGACGTTTCGGTAAATGGTTGGAAAACCTTCAGGACTGGAATCTCTCTCGTAGTCGTTTCTGGGGTACTCCTCTCAATATATGGCGTAGTGAAGATGGCTCCGAGGAGCGTTGTATAGGTTCCATAGCAGAGTTATATGAAGCGATCGAGGAGTCTGTTAAAGCTGGAGTAATGGCAAGCAATCCTTTCAAAGGCTTTGTACCTGGGGACTTCAGCGATGAAAACTACAAAAAGATAGACCTGCACCGCCCCTTTGTCGATGAGATTAAACTTGTTTCTCCACAGGGAAAGACACTATATAGAGAGAAAGATCTTATTGATGTATGGTTCGACTCGGGAGCTATGCCTTTTGCTCAAGTACACTATCCCTTTGAGTGCAAAGAGGAAATAGAGAACGGAGAGCTTTTCCCTGCTGACTTTATTGCCGAAGGTATAGACCAAACAAGAGGTTGGTTCTTTACCCTACACGCCATTGCCACTATGATAAAGGGAAGTGTAGCCTTCAAAAATGTATTGGCCAACGGACTCGTATTGGATAAAAATGGTAATAAAATGAGTAAACGCTTAGGCAATGCCATAGATCCTTTCGAAACCATCAACCAATATGGTTCAGACCCCTTGCGTTGGTACATGATTACCAATGCTTCTCCGTGGGATAATATCAAGTTCGACATCGAGGGGATTAAAGAGGTAAGCCGTAAGTTCTTCGGCACACTATATAATACGTATCAGTTCTTCGCCCTGTATGCCAACTTAGATGGCTTCATGGCAAAAGAGCAACCCTTGCCCTCCGAAGAGCGTCCCGAAATAGACCGTTGGATTCGCTCTCTGCTCCACAGTTTGATTTTAGAAGTAGACGAGCATCTGAAAAACTATGAACCTACCAAGGCGGGTAGAGCAATTGATGATTTTGTTTCCATCAATTTGAGCAACTGGTATGTACGCCTCTCTCGTAAACGTTTCTGGGCTGGAGAAATGACTGCCGATAAAATGTCGGCTTACCAAACACTGCACGAATGCTTGGTTACCGTGGCGCAACTGATTGCTCCCATTGCACCCTTCTATGCAGACCGTCTATACCGAGATCTTATTGGAGAGGGCAATTCGGTACACTTAACACACTTCCCTCAAAGTCGTTCCGAGCTGATTGACAAATCTCTCGAGGAACGGATGCAATTGGCACAAGACCTCTCTTCAATGGTCTTAGCCCTACGACGCAAAGTGAATATTAAAGTGCGCCAACCGCTCGGTAAGATTATGATTCCTGTCTCTACTTCGAAAGAGTTGAATCAGATTAAAGCGGTGCGCGAACTCATTCTTTCAGAAGTGAACGTAAAGGAGATTTCATTCGTAGATGCCTCTGAAACGATTTGGAGCAAGCGTATTAAACCCGACTTCAAGAAGTTAGGGCCTCGCTATGGAAAGATTATGAAGCCCTTGGCGACAGCTATCGAAGCATTAACGCTCGAAGAAATTGCAAACATGGAAGAAAGGGGCTACCTCGAACTCGTAGTAGAGGGAGTAGCCGTTCGCATAGAGCGTAACGAAGTCGATATCATAGTCGAAGATATTCCTGGATGGCTCGTTGCCTCGGAAGGTACACGCACTGTAGCTTTGGACATAACGATAACCCCCGAACTGGAAGAAGAAGGATTGGCACGCGAACTAATCAACCGCCTGCAAAATCTACGTAAGCAGTCGGGTTTTGAAGTGAATGACCGCATAGAAGTAATCGTACTCTCTGGCACCAAGATTGACAGCATGTTGCCTTCGTTCCAAGAGTACATTGCTCGACAAGTACAGGCCAAGAACATCATCATCAGCGATGCCGTTAGCGATGCTACACCTATCGAGTTTGACGACTTCAATCTTATGGTTAGTATCTCTAAAGTAGTCGAGTAAAATCTATCTTTTTCTTTCGATGAAAAATATACTTCACCCCTCTTCTCCCCAAACTCCTCTTTCCTCTTCTGAACGAGGAGAAAAGGGAGAGGGGCGTGTCCGCACCCAATCTTTGATTGTATTCGGGGGGATTTTCCTCCTACTCCTTATCGATCAAATAATAAAGCTATGGGTTAAGCAAAATATGGTATTGGGAGACCAGATTAAGGTTTTTGACTGGTTCTACATATACTTTGTAGAAAACCCAGGTATGGCTTATGGCATAGAAATAGGTAGTAAACTCTTTCTAAGTCTCTTTAGAATAGTGGTTATGGGCGCACTATGCTGGATGATATACCGACTTATCAAGGAGAAAACATTTAAGACGGGTTTCCTTTTGGTCTTGGCATTGATAGCTGCTGGAGGTATTGGGAATATAATTGACAGCCTGTTCTATGGGATTATCTTCTCCTCCAGTGAGGGGCAATTAGCCACACTGTTTCCTCCTGAGGGTGGATATGGGACTTTCTTGCACGGCAAAGTCGTTGATATGTTCTACTTTCCGCTCATTGATTGTTATCTCCCGCAATGGCTCCCTTGGATAGGCGGTAAGCATTTTACTTTCTTCGACCCCATTTTCAACTTTGCAGACTCTTGCATCTCGGTAGGTGTGGTAGCTCTCATTCTATTCTATCGACACACTATGAACTTTGCGATAGAATATGTCTTTAGGAAAAAAGAAAAAGAAAACGACCCTGCTGTCTAAATCATAACTTGTAACAAAATGGGGAGATACAATTCTCTTTTGAGAGGTTGCCTTGCGTCTCTTTTAGGAGCTACGTTTTTGCTCTCTTGCTCAGGGGACAAATGGGATAGTAGATTGAGTAAAAAAGAGCTACAAGCCTGTCTGGAAGAGTTGTACACGATGGAGCAAGCCATTAAAGCGACCCCTCTGATCGGCAACGACACACTACACTTAGCCCTACAACAGTCTCTGTTTCAAAAGTATGGCCTCACGATAGCGGAGTTTGATAGCGTCATATTTTATTACAATAAAAACAATCCTCTTCTCTATGCCGATATAGCCCGTAAGGCAGCAGAAAACACCCGAAAAAGGCTGAAAACCCTTAACAAACAAAACAAGTTCATAGCCCAAAACAGAGCAGAGCTCTTTTTCCAAGAGTTGTCATTACTTCAAATCAGCTCTTTAATCCCCCCGAAGACATATCCGAAACTTGTTCGTTGCGGTACAGATTACTCCCTCTTGCTACACAATGCTCTGGTAGGAACAAAAATTCCCAAAGAAACTCGTCTTTCTCTCAAAGCGAGTATTATGGGGCTTCCAAATACCATATTTTCAAAGCAGCCAGAATACGTCCCCCATCTTACCATAGGTTATTACGTGTCTGACAGCCTGCAAGCAAAAAGTTCTTGTCCTCTTGCTGAAAACAAGGAGTATAACCTCCTACTGGAGTTCAACAAAGAATATCCAGAGGGGCTGCTTACCATAGGCATAGAACAAAAGTCCAATGCCCCCTATCTTCACAATATCCTAATTCAAAGTATGGAACTATCTTCTCTAAATACTTTTTCGGAAATATCGGGAGACTCAATCCTTCTTCAAGCAATCCGATAAATTAAGTTGGAGGAAATCTTTTTATTCCTCTCGTAAGACATTAAGCATATTTCCCCTTTCGTAGCCTGTTCCCCTAGCTCTATGTAGTAGAGCTGTAATTTAAGGTTCATTCGCCCCTTCCATCTCCTCTATCATTCAATCCCGACAAACCGTTTTGTAGGAGATCCACAATATTCTTTTATACAAGAAAGAAAATAATCTTATAGCTATTTGTAGCTAATCAAGCTTATATTATCTTTGCACCTGATACGTGTAAAAATTTCACTGTATCTACACAGACGTAGGAAATATTATTACTAATCAAATATATCACTATGGATTTTTCGCAAACTCCACAAGAGCAGTTGTTCTTGCAGATGATCACCGCTTTTGCAGAAAAGGAAGTAAAACCTTTGGCTGCAGAAATCGATGAGCAAGAACGCTTCCCCATTGAAACTGTGAGAAAAATGGCTAAGCTGGGTATCATGGGTATCCCCGTTCCTACACAATATGGAGGAGCTGGTGGTACGAACCAAATGTACTCAATGGCAGTGGAAGAACTCAGTCGCGTATGCGCTACGACTGGGGTAGTAGTCTCCGCACACACCTCTCTTTGTACAGCTCCTATATTAGAGCATGGTACCGAGGAACAGAAGATGAAATACCTTCCCAAATTGGCCTCTGGGGAGTGGATTGGAGCTTTTGGACTAACAGAACCTAATGCAGGTACAGATGCTTCGGCACAACAAACCACAGCTGTAGATGCAGGAGATCACTGGGTACTCAATGGTAACAAAATATTTATTACCAATGCAGAGTATGCTCATGTGTATATCATCTTTGCCATGACCGATAAGAGTCTTGGCAACCACGGTATAACTGCTTTCATTGTAGAGAAAGATATGCCAGGCTTTAGCGTTGGTAAAAAAGAGCTAAAGATGGGTATTCGTGGTTCTGCAACTTGTGAGTTGATTATGGAAAACTGTATCGTTCCAAAGGAAAATCTTTTAGGCAAGATTGGCGGAGGCTTCAAAATTGCTATGAAGACTCTTGACGGAGGTCGTATTGGTATCGCTTCTCAAGCTGTAGGTATTGCTCGTGGAGCTATGGACGAAACTGTTAAGTACACTAAAGAGCGTAAGCAGTTTGGCCGTAGCATTGCTCAATTCCAAAACACACAGTTCCAATTGGCAGACTTACAGACTCGCATCGAGTGTGCATCTCTCTTAGTGCGCCGTGCTTCTTGGAAGAAAGATAATGGTCTACCCTACTCTGTAGATGCTGCGGAAGCAAAGCTATTCTGTGCAGAAACAGCAATGGAAATGACCACTAAGGCAGTGCAATTCCATGGAGGGTACGGTTATACACGCGAATATCCAGTAGAGCGTATGATGCGTGATGCTAAGATTACGGAGATTTACGAAGGTACGAGCGAAGTCCAGCGTTTGGTTATTGCTTCAAACCTATTAAAAAAATAAGGAGGACATATAAATGTTGAAAATAGTTGTTTGTATCAAACAAGTACCCGATACAACTGAAATTAAGCTCGATCCCGTAAAAGGAACTCTTATCCGTGATGGGGTCCCCAGTATTATGAACCCTGACGATAAGGGTGCATTGGAACAAGCCCTTCTCTTCAAAGATATGTTTGGAGCTGAAGTAACTTGCGTTACGATGGGTCCTCCTCAAGCAGAAGCCATCATCCGTGAAGCTTATGCAATGGGTGTAGACAAAGGTATTTTGATTTCTGACCGCCGTTTTGGAGGAGCAGATACTCTCGCAACAAGTTATACAATTTCTCAGGCTCTTAAGTCTGTAGATTACGATATCATCCTCGCTGGTCGTCAAGCTATCGACGGAGATACGGCACAAGTAGGTCCTCAAATCGCAGAACAATTAGACCTACCTCAGGTTACTTACGTAGAAAAGGTAGAGTTTGATGGTACCAAGAAGCTTACTGTTCGCCGCAATGTAGAGGAAGGACACGAAGTACTCGAGGTAGAACTCCCCTGTATGCTTACATTTTTGGCCTCTGCTTATGAGCCTCGTTATATGAATGTACGTGGCATCATGGAAACCTATGGCAAAGAGGTAACTGTTTGGAATGCTGATAGCTTCGAGACAGATCCAGAGCGTCTTGGTCTTAAAGGTTCTCCAACAAGCGTTAAGAAGTCTTTCACTAAGGGAGCTAAGGCTATGGGAACACTCCATGATGATATCACACCAGAAGAAGCTGCTGATATCATTGTTGCCAAATTAAAAGAGAAATTTATCATCTGATGCTATTATGAACAAGGAACAATATAGGGGAATACAAGTTTTCGCAGAGCAACGCGAAGGAGTTGTACAAAACGTTGCTTTTGAACTTATCGGTAAGGCTCGAGAACTGGCAGATTCTATCGGAGAAAAGGTAACAGCTGTACTCTGTGGTTATCAAGTTGGGCATCTTACACAAGAACTTATTGCTGCAGGTGCCGACAAAGTTTTGGTAGTAGATGATGAACTACTCAAGGATTATGTTACAGAGCAATATACACAGGCTGTAACTCATGTTCTCAACACTTATAAGCCTGAGATTTTCTTGCTCGGAGCAACAACTATAGGACGAGACTTAGGTCCTCGTCTCTCGGCGCGTGTACAGACAGGTTTAACAGCAGACTGTACCTCTTTAGAGATTAATGAAGATCGTAATCTTCTTATGACTCGTCCTGCTTTTGGAGGTAACTTGATGGCAACTATTATCTGTAAAGAGCACCGCCCTCAGATGTCTACCGTACGCCCTGGTGTTATGCGTCGCAAAGAAAGTGATCCATCAAGAATAGGAGAAGTAGAAACCGTTAAGGTTACTTTTGACACTTCGAAATGTCGTGTACGTTTGGTACGTAAGGAGCGTGAAGACAAAAACCTCGTTGACATTACCGAAGCTCATGTACTCGTTTCTGGAGGCCGTGGAGTTGGTACGCACGACGGTTTTAGTAAACTAAAGGCTTTGGCAGAAGTCTTGAAAGCAGAAGTATCTTCTTCTCGTGCTATGGTAGATGCAGGTCTTATGGGACATGACCGCCAAGTAGGTCAAACAGGAAAGACTGTCCGTCCAGACCTCTACTTTGCAATTGGTATATCTGGAGCTATCCAACACCTTGCTGGTATGGAAGAGTCTGACTATATCATTGCTATCAACAAGGATAAGTTTGCACCTATTTTCCAAGTAGCAGACTTGGGAGTTGTTGGGGACCTCCACAGAGTAGTTCCTGTACTAACAGAAAAACTTCGTGCCGAATTGGAAAAATCTGGCCGTTAATATTTGCCTACACTACCCCACCCCTCTTTTTGAGAAGCAGTGTAGTGCTTTAGTAAAAGCTCTCTCGCTATTGAAGCGAGAGAGCTTTTATAGAAAATGCTATATGCTCTTACCGTCGTCTGATTGTGATCGATTTACTCAGACTTCTCTTTTTGAAATTCTGTACACTCAATAATATGCAGTCGTCGCTTAAAAACTCTCTTTAAACGAGAACTGATTGTCAGCTAGCCCCCAAGAGGATATTCTTTCTATTTGCTTTGCACTTACTACTTGAAAATGCATCAAACGATACCAGAAAAAGAAGAAATATCAGATGGCAAACAAAAGCATAAAGAGTTATAAAACAGTAGAATAGAGATCTAAACCTCATATTGAAATAGAAAACTTCACTTTTTTCTTCCTAGAATCCTTGCAAAATTCATTTTTTGTTGTACCTTTGCAATCGGTTTTAAGGAGCTCGCTTCTTTTCCAGAGGGAAAGATAGAAAGGAGTTCTAACCTTGAGGCTAATGGTGCCATAGCTCAGTTGGTAGAGCAAAGGACTGAAAATCCTTGTGTCCCCGGTTCGATTCCTGGTGGCACCACTTTGAAGAAAAGCAAAACGACGTAAACTCCTGATTTCTAAACGAAGTCGGGAGTTTTTATTTTTCCCACTTACGCAAAATATAGCAGAATATTACCGATTTTGGTGGAGCAAAAGGTGGAGCAAAAACAGCAGAATGAAATCTCCACCGAAAAAGTTTCTTTACCACTGATATGCAGTGATTTGCATACCGATAACTCGTGAATGATTTCCGAATTTTGTATCAACTAAAAACGTATCGAAATGAGAAGGATTTCATTCAATGTGCTCTTCTTTATCAAGAAGACGAAACTGCTCAAAAACGGAGAAGCCTCGGTTTGCATGAGAATCACCGTTGATGGACAACGTGTCGAAACTAATATCCGAAAAAGTGTCGATCCGAGTTCTTGAAACCAAGCCAAAGAGTGTGTACATGGTAAAAGTCGTAAAACCAACG
The DNA here is from genome assembly GCF_900167105.1 of Porphyromonas circumdentaria. Lineage (GTDB taxonomy): Bacteria > Bacteroidota > Bacteroidia > Bacteroidales > Porphyromonadaceae > Porphyromonas > Porphyromonas circumdentaria. The sequence continues at coordinate 75,606 of NZ_FUXE01000008.1, forward strand.
AATTGAATAGCTACATAGAAGAAGCAAAAATCAAGTTACACTCTATCAATGCCTCTACTTTGTAAGTAAAAGCTTAGGTGCTTCGGAGAATAAATTAAAGACAATTCATTTGAACAATGAAAAAGCAGGCAGTAAAGAGTATTTTTCTTACTGCCTGTTCTTGTTACGAGCTTATTGCATTGCCAGCAGCTTGCGGTATATTCCATCTTTTGCTTTGAGTTCGGCGTGCGTGCCTTTCTCCATAAGTTGTCCTTTCTCCATCACGATAATTTGGTGGGCATTGCGGATGGTCTGCAAATGGTGGGCAATGACCAAGACCGTGCGGTTTCGGATAAGCGCGGACATTGCTTGCTGTATTTTGTACTCATTGACGGGATCGACATTGCTCGTTATCTCGTCTAAAAGGAGGATGGGAGCGTCTTTGAGGAAAGCACGTGCGATAGAGAGGCGTTGCTTCTGTCCGCCAGAAAGTCCCAAGCCGTTTTCTCCGATTTTCGTTTCGTAACCATCGGGCAGACTTACGATGAAGTCGTGTATCATCGCCCGTCGCGCGGCTTCCTCGATTTCCGCCTGCGTGGCATTGCGGTTGCCTACTTTGATGTTATTGGCAATGGTATCGGAAAAGAGAATAACATTCTGCATCACCACGCTGATTTTACCGAGTAAATAATCATAGTCCATTTCTCGAATGTCTAAACCACCGATACGGATACTGCCGGTCTGCGGTTCCCAGAAACGGAGTAACAGGTTAGTAATGGTTGTTTTGCCCGAACCCGACGAGCCAACAAGTGCCGTTACCGTTCCTTCGGGAACATGGAACGTGAGGTCGCTCATCTCAAAACCTTCTTTTTCGTAGTGGAAACCTATGTTTTCAAACGAGAGGTCGAAGCGTTCCACCGTTTTCGGTTGGTCGGGATTGACGATAACGGGAGCATCCAACAAGCGGGAGATACGTCCGTAGCTGTCCTTTACCTTAATGTAGCTCAGCCAATGGCTCTCCATATTGACAAAAGGTTTGTAGAACTCTTTCGAGACGATTACAAACATCAGGTATGCGAAAAGAGAAAGTTCGCCACGCTGCGTCCACCAAAGACCGAGCGTAGCCATCAGTGCAAAAGCCAGTTCTATGAAAAAGGCATATCTGCCCACACTTACCGCCGCCAGTCGTGAGGTCTCCTTGCTGCTCTCCCCGAACTCACTCACGGAGCGGTCAAGCCTGTCACGGAACATTCCTTTTCCTCCGAACACTTTCAGCACGGGTATGCCCTTGACGTATTCCACGAAGAGACTGACCATATCCGCCAGATTGTCTTGTGCCTCCTGCTGTGCTTTCATTCCCGAGCGAATGCCCCGATACAGAGAAAATAGGGCAATGGGGAGAATGGCTACCATTGCCAATCCCATGCGCCAATCCACACAGAACAGCCCGATACCAAGAATCAGAGCTACAATGAAGTCGGCGGACATCCGTGTCCATAGGTGTCCTACTACCATCTCCATATTATCCACGTCTTTGTGTATGACGGTGCTTATCTCTCCCAGACGCTCATTGGTATAGAAACCGAGTGAGAACATTTTCAATTTCAAGATGATTTTCTCACGAATGCGTTCCACGAGGTCGAAGCTGGCAAAATGCTTGCTCATATCGGCTATGGCATTGGATATGGTTTTCAAAACCAGCAGACCACTGAGTATCCACGCTGCTGAAACGAGTGAAACGCTTTCGCCCGATATATAGCGGTCGATGAGAAACAAGACAGTGAGCATTATCGCTGTGCCACAGAGGGCATAAATCACAAAAAACAGTGCGGAGACAATCAGATGCCGCACTCCGCGGGCGGTCAGTTCATTCAGTATATTGCGTACCATTCTTATTCCTCCTTTTCTTTTAGTTGCCATTTGCTTACCTGCTCCTGCGTTTCTGTCATATTGCGGTATAGCGGGCAGTTGTCCATCAGTTCTCGGTGTGTTCCCTTCGACACAACCTGCCCTTTGTCCATCACAACAATACGCTCCATATCCTGAATGGTATTGAGACGGTGGGCGATGGTAATAACGGTCTTGTTGCGTTGCAACTCGTCCAAAGCTTCTTGGATAAGTTTTTCATTCTCTCCGTCCAATGCGGCGGTGGCTTCGTCGAGAATGACAATCGGCGAGTCTTTGAGTAACATACGCGCAATGGAAATACGCTGTTTCTCCCCGCCGGAGAATTTTACACCTGCTTCGCCCGCCAACGTACCATAACCATTAGGCAACCCTATGATAAAATCGTGTATGCGGGCACGCCGTGCGGCTGTTTCTACCTCCTGTTGCGTAGCAGTGGGCTTGCCGATACGGATATTGTCCCGAATGCTCGTGTTGAAAAGGAACACCTCTTGCTGCACCATCGAGAAGAAATCGGCAATGTTGCGTTCGGAGAGTTCCACAAGGTTCTCTCCGCCTAATCGGACAGTTCCCGATTGAGGCTGCCAGAAACCCATCATCAGGCTTGCCAATGTGCTTTTTCCAGAACCTGATTCGCCCACAATAGCTGTATGGCTACCCTTGGAAAATTGCAGACTGACATCGGATAATGCACTGCCTTTCTTATTCGGGTAGGCAAATGTCACGTGCTCGAAACAGACATCGGTCTGTATGGCATCCATATCCCTGTCTGCCGTATCCTTTGCAGGTACTTCGGTAATCGACTGAACCTTCGCCAACGACTGACCATAGACAATCTTGAAGTGCTGGAACGTAGCCAACTTGGCAAAGGAGGACGAGAACAGTCCTCCCAATATCAAGGCGAGAATGAAACGTGCCACGGTCAGTTCGCCCGAACTCATCAGCCATAGCCCGACAAGGGTCATTACCACGATACCGCCCTCCAAGAACATCGTGATGAGCGTCATCGGAACAGTAACGCTGAACATACTTCGCTTTACCCAATGGATATAGTCGCGCATACCTCCGAGAACTCGCTCTGTCTGGGTCTCTTCGTGGCTGAATGCTTTAATGATTGGTATTGTAGCCACATATTCCAGGAGGTCTTCCGACATTTTCTGCGTGCTTTCCATAAAGTGTTGGAAGCTCTTGCCCCAAAGCGTTTTAACAGCCATCTGCAAGAGGAATGCCAGCGGTAGTAGCGATACGAGCGATAGTCCCATCCGCCAGTCCAATACCATAACAATAACCCAAAGCAAAGCAGGGAAAAGCGTTGCCGAGAGAATTTCGGGCAGTCCGTGTGCCAAATAAATCTCGATTTGCTCCACGTCGTGGTTGATGATGTTCACCAAGTCGCCCACCTTCCGCTCCTGAAAGAAGCCGAGCGGCAACCGTTGCAAGTGGCTCACGATACGCAACCTCAACCGTGTGAGGGCATTGTAAGCCGAGTGGTGCGCACGCCAAATCGAAGCTCCGTAAAACACACCGCGAAGCAGGGCGAACAGCAGCATTGCTCCGCCGATAATCCATACTGCCAAGGAAGTAAGCGTACCATCCATCAATCTGTCCACCGCCCACACCACGAGCAATAGGGGCAATGTGCCGAAAACAAGATGCAGTATGACCACCACATTGGAGAGCAGGCTGCGACTCTCCCGTTCCTCATCGAGAGGCTTGATTTTTTGTTTATCCATATATCTGTATCGTTTTGATTTTCTAAGATGCAAAAGTACGGAGACGCACAGGGGTAAAATAACCCGAATGAGCATTACACTGCCCGAAAACGATAACTTGACACATATAAAACTCAATAGGGGTATAAGTCTGGATAGCAGGGATATTTCTTTGTTCGATAGGTGGGTAATTTTGTACGAGTTTTTATAAACAGATAAGATATGTCAATCGACTCAATAGTTCATTTATACAAAAGAGTGCTCATCGTCAGCTCCCTATTGCTGTGGGCCTATCCGATGTTTGCACAACTGCATTCCATCGAAATAAAAGTTATTGATGCAGAGAATGGAAACAGTATAGAATTTGCCACGGTGCAATGGAAAGGTCTGAACGAACCTTCGTACAAGAACGGTACAACCACAAATAGAAAAGGGGTGGCAACACCCATCATCACTGCCGTGGGAGTACCTTCAAGTTTAGTCGCGTTTGAGTAACCAAATACGATATACGGAAGAACTCATAAGAAACTCATCAAAAGCACCTAAGCTTTCATCTGATTACACCTAAGCTTTTACTCAAAAGCTTAGGAGCTTTTTGCAATAAATCAAGTACATTTGCGTTATCGAACAAGAAGCCTTTGTCGAAAGTCAATACCTCCGACTTCGGCAGGGGGAAGTAAAAGGAGGAAAAACTATTGAACTATGGCTAACAAACCATTACAGTTCGTTCTTGTAGAACGCAAATTGAACGTCGGCGCAAATGCCGGTAAAGTCGTGCAAATCGCCCAACCAACAGGTAGACATCGAGTGAGTTTTCGTAATTTTTGTGAGCGTGTGGCGAAATCGACCACATTCAACCGTCAGGAAGTGGAAGCCGTATTGAACTACGCCACCGAGATTGCCAGAGACATCGTAGCAAATGGCGACATCGTAGAGTTTGGAGATTTGGGTACGCTCAAACCTTCATTCAAGAGTAAATCCGTTCCTAAAGGCGAGGTTTTTAATGTGCAGAAGCATATCGAAAAACCGGTTGTACGTCTCAGCCCATCGAAGAAATACTTTACACTTACCGATGTGAGCTACGAACAAACGACGGCCAAACCCAAGAAAGGCACGAAACCCTCTGTACCAAAACCTAATGAGGACGAGGACTCAGGTCTGGGAATTTAATCAATCCTGCGGAGCGATTGCCTCTATCGGCAGTCGCTCCGCTGAAATCTCATGTATAAAAAGATGAAAACAGAAGGAATAACAAATGATTTTATAATAGCATTGTGTAGCAATGTCAGAAGCAAGCGAATTCCCGAAGAATACGATTTCTTTGGTATGCTAATAGGTGAATGGGATATTATTTGGAACGACCATCTGGAAGATACCGAACCAAGACGAGTAAAGGGTGAATGGATATTCTCCCGAGTTCTGGATGGAACAGCTGTGCAAGACCTTTTTATAGTTCCCTCTCGCGAAGAACGCCTACAAAATAAACAACCCGATGCAGAATACGGAACGACGCTTCGCATTTTCAATCCTAAGACTATGGTATGGGATATTTTTTATGGTTGTACGGGTGAAGCTATCCGACTGACGGCTCAAAAGGTAGGCAATGAGATTATCTTGACTGAAAACACGACAAAAAAGATGCGATACGTTTTTTCAGACATAAAGGCATTTTCTTTTCTGTGGAGAAAGGAACGAATGGATAAGAATAACGAATGGCAGATCGTGGCGAAAGTAACGGCAGAGAGAAAACAAAACAGATAACGGGAAAGTATGACCATAGAATTTTGTGCAATCAATAAGCCTGAAGATTGGATGGAGATGGTTGCCGAGCAATTCGGCACATCGGTAACGGATAACGGTTTTACCGTTCCGTCTTCAATCGGCAGCGGCTTTTTCAAGCAATACTACCCGTTGCCGTGGCTCACATTGACCTACATCAGTTTCGTATCGTACGAACCGATGACAATGGTGCGTCGCTCGGTGCAAAACTCGAAATGGATTCCCGTGATGTTCTACATCAACGAGCATAAACATGAGCAGATTATCGGCACAAGCACAAAAACGGTCGGGGTGGACACGCTCGACGGTATCTTTATGCCTTCAAGCAATATCCCTACGGAATGGACTTTCGCTCCCAAACGACAGTATGAAAACATCACATTGACTTTCAACAAGGATTGGATAGAGCAAATGGATACGGCTTGCGCAACCTATATCGGTCGGTTGCTCCAGTCAGACAAGTCTTTTTATCTCTTCGAGACTATCACACCTGCGATGCAACAAGTATTGGAGGGCATCAAGGCGATAGCCAAAAGCGATGCGCCTTTCTCTCCCCTTCATTTGCACGGAAAGGCGATAGAATTGCTGACGATATTCCTTGAAAAACTTGAAAAGCGTTCGGAAGTAAAATCTCTTTCCAACTTGAATTTGAACGATGTGGAAGCAGTCTTCCGTGTCCGTCGCCAGATCTTACAAAGTTTGAACAACGTACCAAGCATTCCCGAACTGGCACGTGAAACAGCAATGAGCAGTTCCAAACTACAAAAATGCTTCAAACAGGTCATCGGCAAGGCGATTGCCGAGTATGCCCTATCCGAAAAGATGGAATGGGCAAAACGTTTGCTTTCCACTCGTCTTTACTCTGTATCCGAAGTAGGCTATAAAATCGGATATGCCAATCTCAGCCACTTCACGGAGGCTTTCCGCAAATATCACAGGATAAAACCCAAGCAATATCTCGACTCTTTGTGAGTTTTATGCAATAGGGATATTACTTGCCGTTTGAGGGTTATTTTGCCCTGAACAATCTTCAGAACTTTGCCTGCAAAAACCATCAGGCAATATGAAAAGACTTATTAAAAACGCATCTTTTGAGATGCTATTCTCTAATAAAAGTACGGAAGCAACCGATGACCTTATCAGAGAAATCATAAAGTTGGGGAATAGTGAAGAAAATCTTGTTTCATTGTTTCGCACATTGAACTTTACTCGATTCCAATTGTGGATGATAGTAGAAAACTCAGACATAACCTCCGAAGTGGGAAAAAAATGTGTCAGAGTTGCTCTTGATACTGGAATCTGCAGTTGCTCTACCCGATCTACTCCCCGTAAACTTTTGTAGGAAAAAGGTATATTTGCTTTCCAAAAACTCTTTTAACTTAAGTCGATGAGTACAGAGACCCACAAGAATGAATATCCCGATGCGGGAGACTTAACCCCTCAAGAGACAAATCCAGATAAATCTCCTTTGGGGAACAGTTCAGAAAACCTCTCAGGCGATGCTGCCGATGTGCCTTGCCCTAAGGAAGAAGAAGAGGCAGATATCTCCTCCACTTCAGACGGAAATGATAAAGATCGCGTTCATTCTCTTACCAATATGTATCGTACTTGGTTTCTCGACTATGCCTCGTACGTTATTCTGGAGCGTGCCGTTCCCCACATAGACGATGGACTTAAACCCGTTCAAAGGCGCATTCTTCATGCCATGCATCTTTTTGAGAATGGACATTTGCATAAGGTCGCCAAAATTGTAGGACAAACAATGGCATTTCACCCCCATGGAGATGCCTCTATTAATGATGCCTTGGTGCAATTGGGACAAAAAGGGTATATGGTAAATACCCAAGGAAATTGGGGAAACATATTAACGGGAGACGAAGCCGCTGCAGGTCGTTACATCGAAGCCAAACTTTCTCCATTGGCTTTAGAGGTACTCTTCGACAGCAAACTAACAGAGTGGAAACGCTCGTACGACGGCACAGCATTGGAACCTGTATCACTCCCCGCTCGCTTCCCTCTTCTGTTGGCACAAGGAGCAGAAGGTATCGCCGTGGGCCTTTCCTCTAAAATTTATCCACACAATCCTAAGGAGTTACTCGAGGCAGCTATAGCCTATTTACGCCGAGAAGAGTTTGTTCTTTATCCAGACTTCCCAACTGGAGGTTTGCTCGATGCAGAGCGTTATAACGATGGGCTTCGAGGAGGAGTGCTAAAAAGCCGCGCTAAAATAGAGCGTATTGGTGACCGTTTGCTCAGTATAACGGAGCTACCTTTTGGGAAAACAACCGCCACTCTCATCGAGTCTATTCTTAAAGCCAACGAAAAGGGCAAGATTAAAATCAAACATATAGATGACATGACAGCGGCAACTGCAGATATACGCATACAGTTGCCCACAGGGGTATCTACAGACAAAACAATTGATGGGCTTTACGCCTTTACAGACTGCGAGGTATCTTTATCCCCCAACGCTTGCGTTATTAAAGATGGAAAACCCCTATTTCTAGGCGTTTCGGAGATTCTCAAGCACAACGTCAATCGCACACAACATCTCTTGGAAGAGCAGCTTCGCTACCGTCTATCCGAACTAACCGACAGCCTTTTAGCCGCATCTCTGGAACGCATATTTATAGAAAACCGCATCTATAAGGACAAAGAGTTTGAAGAAGCCTCTAACGAAATCGAAGCCCTAACCCATGTACGACAGCGTATTGAGGGGCTTGAAAACATCTCCTTCGTTCGCCCCATTACCCAAGAAGATCTCAAACGCCTCTTAGGAATCAAAATGGCACGCATACTCCGCTTTAATATCGCCAAACATGAGGAGTTGATTGCCAAGCTGACGAAGGAGGCCAATAAAGTACGTAAAAACCTTGCCAACAGTACTCAATACACCATTGCGCACTACGAAAACTTACTCAAAGAGTATGGTGAACAGTGGGCACGTAGGACCACTCTAACCCGTTTCGGGACCATAGAGGCTGTTAAGGTTATAGAAACAACCGAAAAACTTTATATAGACCGAGAGGGAGGCTTCGTAGGTACAAGCCTTAAAAATGCCGAGTATGTAGCAGACTGCTCCCCCATCGACGACATTATTATAATCTATAAAAACGGAACATACCTTATTACCAAGGTAGAGGATAAGAAGTTTATCGGAAAGGGAGAGGTAATCTACATCAATCGCTTCCAACGCAACGATGTCCGTACCATATACAATCTCATTTACCGACAGGGTAAAAAGGGACCCTACTTTATAAAAAGGTGTAGCATAACAGGGATTAACAGAGACAAGATCTACGACCTTACCGATGGTACGGAGCACTCTCGCATTGTTTACTTTACGGCCAATTTCAACGGAGAGGCAGAGGTAGTGCGCATCACTCTTAAACCTCAACCTCGCATGCGGGTATTGGTGTTTGAAAAAGATTTTCGAGAGGTGCCCATAAGGGGTAAAAGCACACGAGGTAATTTGGTTACCCGTGCCGAGATACAGCGTATAGCCCTAAAACAGAGAGGAGGATCTACATTAGGGGGGAGAAAAGTATGGTTCGACCGAGATGTTCTACGCCTCAACTACAACGAACAGGGAGACTATATTGGAGAGTTTGAGGCCAACGATCGCCTCTTAGTAATCCGAAAAGACGGTACTGTATATACGACCGACTTCAGCGAGAGCAACCATTTTGCTCCTGACAGCATCCGCATCGAAAAGTATGATGCAGGAAAGGTATGGAGTACCGTATACAAAGACCCCCAACAGGGATTTTATTATCTCAAAAGGTTTTCAATGGAAGATCAAACTAAACCTATCCTAATGCAAGGTGAAGGTAATGAACTGGTCCTTTTCTCAGATACTTACTATGCACGTTTCGGGATTATTTTTGGAGGACATGATGCCGACCGCCCCGAAGAGCTCGTCGAAGCAGCAGATTTCATCGGACAGAAAAGCATTCGCGCAAAGGGGAAACGTCTTACAACGCGTCAAGTGATAGCGGTTGAAGAGCGTGCCCCAATTCGTTTTCCCGAACCCATCGCCCCTGCCAACTTGGACGAGACTAAAGAAAACGAGGAAGATATCGACGATCTTGCAGGGAGGGGCACTTCCAGTGACACTCTTTTTGACGAAGAGATCCAAGAATAACCCTTATAGACTCCCCAAATCTATGAGACACAGTATTATCAAACTCTACAGCATCCTACTGCTCTTTATAGCTTCCTTTACAACCTATGCCCAAAATCTCCCTCTAACAAGCACGTACAATGCTACCTCTTTAGGTATAGGGGGTGTTATACTATCGGATGAATATCTAACACCCCTGCGCTACGGAGGTACTATCTACAATCTAAGAACGGAGCAAGAAAAATCTCTGACGTGCTCTTTCCCTTCTCTTCTACACTTAGACGCCTCTATTTCTTATGCTAGTACCCTAAACCCAGCCTACACGGCAAAGATGGATTTTGTACGCGGGGAGCTTCAAGCCGAGGGGCTCTATATTTGGGCACTACCCTATGGCATAAAATTGGCTGCTGGCCCAGGTCTTCGCCTCACACTGGGCGGACGTTTACACTCTCGTAACGGGAACAATCCTGGTACTCTTGATGCCAAAAGTGATCTGACAATAGGCGCAATACTTGCCTACCGTCTACCCTTTGAGCAATGGCCTATAGCCATACGTCTGCACACTTCGTACGGAGTATTGGGACTATCGAATCACTTGGAGTACGGAGCCAGTTACTACGAACAGGAATTTGTGCGCAATGGTATAATACGAGCTTTTCACTTGACCCACCCCTTCAATCAAAATTATCTCTCAACAAGATTCTCTCTTGACATTCCGCTTTGGGAAATATGCACACTACACTTAGGCTATCAATGGTCGTTCGATAGGAGCTCGTTAAAGCACCGTATCCGGTCCATGCAGGGACATATCGGATTTATCGGCTTCTCCATAGAGCAACTCAGTTTTTGGGGTAGAAGAGCGATGCATAGCGACACGCACAAAACTCTCCTTTTCGACACTTTTCACTAAAGAGACCGTATGATGAGATACTTTATAATCGGCCTATTTTTTCTGTTGGGGATTATGAGTAGTTGTTCTACTCTCAACGATTACGACCCCTCTCCTCTAAAGAACTACGATGCACTCTGGAAGATTTTAGACGAAGGGTACTGCTATTTTGACGAAAAACTTCCCGCCGACTCTACCTGGCAAGATATGTATTTGAAGCATCTTCCAAAAATTCACGCTGGAATGTCTCAAGACTCTCTCTTTGATGTTATGTCCGATCTTCTTGCCGAACTAAAAGATGGGCACGTCAATCTCTTCTCTCCCTTTGATTTAAGCAGATACAGTAAGTGGCATAGTGACTATCCCACCCACCTAAACACAAGTGTACGTAACCGTTACTTAGGGAATAAATACCGCATAGCAGGAGGGTTATATTACGCTCCCATTAAATATCTCGACCACGAGAAAGACAGCATCGGATACATTGTATACAACAGTTTTGCGTCAAGCATTACCCTATCGAACATAGCCTCTGCTTTCGTCCGCCTTAAATCATGTAAAGCCTTAATTATAGATATCCGTAACAATGGTGGAGGTAATCTTAATTACTCCACTCTTTTTGCCTCTCACTTTGCCCCTCAACGCACCCTGACGGGCTATATGCGCCATAAGACGGGGCCAGGGCATAAAGACTTCTCTCCCCCCTCTCCTGTCTACATTGACACCTTGAAGCAGGGCGTTAAATGGTTCCGCCCCGTGGTAGTACTCGTGAATCGTGGTGTATATAGTGCTGCTAACGACTTTGCAGTTATTACCAAGGAGCTTCCCTACGTAACCCTCATGGGCGATAAAACGGGAGGAGGCGGAGGACTACCTACCAGTAGCGAACTCCCCAACGGTTGGGCGGTACGCTATTCTTCCTCTATCTTAACTGATGCTCGAGACAGGAGTATAGAGTTTGGTATAGATCCTCATTACCCAGTCTCCTTAAAAGAGGAAGATGTAAAAGAGGGGAAAGATACCCTAATAGAGGAAGCTATTGTATACCTCAACAATCGGATTCAAAGATCAAGAGAAAAAGGTTACTATGAAAAGTAACCCTTAAGAAAGCCCCGATATAAAAAGTAGCAAAAAAGATCGTCTAATATACTTACTGCAAAGAATAGTAATGAAGAGATCTATTTCAAACGATTTTTTCTATTTTCAGAAAAAGTATTACCTTCGCAGGCGAAACAGCGCGGATGTGGTGTAATTGGTAGCCACGCTAGACTTAGGATCTAGTGCTGAGAGGCGTGGGGGTTCGAGTCCCCCCATCCGCACTCTATAAAAGAATTTTGATGCCCTTTCTTTTCAAAAAAGAGAGGGCTTTTTATTTTCTCTTTCTCTCCCCAAAAACAATCCTTACAACAGATAGTTCCAAAGATAGTAATCTTGAAAATCGGTAAACATATGGAGTAGTAGACCTATTCCAATGGGACGCCACCACCAAGCCCACCCCCACTTTTCATAGGGCAGTATAACTATAATAAAATAAACCCCAATAGCCCAATAAGAGTGTAACGGATGAAAATTGATGCTACAACGATTGGGGTCAAACATCGGCTCTGCCAAGAGATGATCTAAATCGACCAACATAGTTGCCAACATAACCCAATAAACTTTCCAAAAATTCTTTCTCGCATACCAATAAGCTATAAGCATAGGAGCTAAAAAATGCAGGCTATAATGCACTATAATTTGAAGGCTCATCCCTCGACAATGGTTTTATAATCTTACAAGCAACAAAAGTACTACACAGAGGGTTAATGAACGCAAAGGGTGTTGCAGTAACCCAACCGCGAGAATCGAGATTAGCATCATTCGAAAAACGCATCCGAGACGCAACGTTGTCTCTTAACGGCTAAGCTCAAGGACTAAGGGAGTATAGAGAGACAACAACCCGAGTTAAGCATTAACAGCAATACAAAGAGTACCCATGTCGTGCAACCTTGCAAAAGAGGGAGTATGCAAGTTACATTTATTGCCTCTAAAAAATACATTCATAAGGAAAATAGACTACCTTTGCCTCGCAGAGATTAAAGCCTTTTCTTAAAACTGTAACTAAAAAGATGAATAGAGGACACTTAATCACTCCGTTGAAGAATTTTATAAGTCGCCGACTTGATTCTTCTGTCTTGCTTTTCATAGCCTCCCTTGCTGCCATCGTCGTAGCTAATACTCCATTTAATTCCATATATCAGTTCCTCATTGAATATCCCATATTCATCCAAGTGGGCAACTTTGAAGTATTCAGTCACGGAGGGGAGACCATGTCGTTGCTTAGCTTTGTTAACGATGTTCTTATGGTGCTTTTCTTCCTCCAAGTAGGATTAGAAATAAAACAGGAAGGATTGGTCGGGGAGCTCTCTTCGGCACGTCGAGCTATATTCCCCGTCGTAGGGGCCATGGGGGGAATGATTGTACCAATACTCGTTTTCTTCCTGTTTTGTCATGAAGAGCCAGGGTCAAGAGGGATGGCTATTCCCATGGCAACGGATATTGCCTTTGCTCTTGCAGTACTTTCTTCTTTGGGCTCTCGTGTACCGCCTGCGTTGAAAACATTCTTGGCATCTTTGGCTGTAGCAGACGATATAGGCGGTATCATCGTTATTGCTGTATTCTACAGCACGCATCTCAATTTAGTCATGCTCCTTTGGGCTGTAGGGGCTTTGGCTCTACTCTTTATTTTGGGGCAAATAGGCGTACGCAAACTCTGGTTGTACTATTTGGGTACATTTATCGTGTGGTACTTCTTCCTGCAATCGGGCATACACACCACTATTGCGGGGGTATTGGTCGCCTTTATCGTATCGGCACGACCTACCATTCCTACCCAACGCATGATACAGCTAATACGAGGCATGTTGGGGCTATTCCCAGAGGAGGAACAAAAAACAGCTGGGCGTGCCGTACTGTTACCTCACGAGCAAGTAGCCGTAGTCTATACAATGAGCCAAACGGTACGTGGGGCGGTAAACCCCGTACAACGTATGGAAACCCAATTAGCCCCCATTGTAAACTACATTGTACTCCCTTTTTTTGCCTTTGTAAATGCAGGGGTAACTTTTGGAAATATCTCTATGGACCAACTCATGGGCATACCTCTTGCCATTTCGGCAGGGCTATTTATCGGTAAGCCTTTAGGCATCTTCATCTTCTCCTATCTGTTTATAAAGCTAACTAATGGTATTATGCCTCTCGGCATGACTACCAAAAACCTTGCAGCCCTATCGGTATTGGGAGGTATAGGATTTACCGTATCACTCTTTATCGCGTCTCTTTCCTATGGATCGCCAGAGCATGCTATCCTTCTCAATGAGGCTAAAATTGGGATTTTTGTAGGAAGTATCGTATCGGGCATAGTGGGCTTTCTACTGCTTAAAAAACTCCTTCCTCAAAAAACAAAATCATAAAAATACTTCTTAGACTTCTCTCAAGCATCGAATGTTTCGGTAAAAGCAAAAATTTCTCTGAGAAGTTGGAAGAAAAGCAAAAGGAGCTGATATCCCATAGGGTATTGGCTCCTTTTCATTTATAAAGGAAGTAGATAGCTATCGAACAGAAGCGAAGTGCAACCTCACGTATAGTGTGTACAACGCTACTTAGGATTCCAAAAGGTTAATCACGTATAAAAAAATAGTTTACTATACTCCATAAAATGATTTCGACACGAGCAAATCTCTATTTGCAGATTAGATATATATATACTCAATCTAAGAATATATATATTCAAGTTGAATATATGTATATTCAATCTAAAAATAAAAAATAACTCAAGAGAAAAACTCTTTTAGCACCTATCTTCCAAAACTTTACCCCACTAAAAGAGGAAGAATATAGAGAGAGGTTAAAGAGAACAAAGGAACAGACAAAAAAATCGTATTGTAAGCAGAGTACATAAAACACCATTATATAGAATCTGTACAAGAGCCTCTATTGGAGAAGAGGAAAGGGGCTTAATTTCTATTTTTTTATTCTTTTCTTCCTTTTCCTGAAATCTTTTTCATATATTTGCCCTGTAGAAAGTTTGAGATTCCTATGAAACAACATACTACATGTATCTATAAAATCTTTACGGTGGGCGTGTGTGCACTCCTGTTCTCTATATTTCAAGCCTACTCTTCAGGGGCTACCGATGTTACTTCCCTCCCCTCGGAGGTGGAGTTGAGCTTTGTGCAGAGCCCTGACACTTCCCCCTCTAATGGTGTGGCGGTTACATCGTCTGATTTGATTATCAACTTACCTTTTGAGGAGCAAAGTATCGTTATCTACGATATTACTGGGAGAGTATGGTACCGAACGACTTCGACAGGCGAGAAACAACTGTATATCAGTCGCTCTTCGCTACCAACGGGTCTTGTACTTATAGAGATTGTTAGCAAGGAGAAGCAGAAACGCATTATCAAGATTAAACTATAGATATTCACACACCACTCTACCCTTGAGTTCACTTCATCAAGTAGAGTGGTTTTCTTTTTATCCAAATTTTTTATGGAAATCATTACTCCGAGTGTAAGCACTGAAACGGGGGTACTAAAGGTCGTAGTATTAGGTCTTCCAGATTCTTTAGGTCCACAGCCGACGTTGGACGAAACATACGATGCCACAAGTTACCAGTCTGTACAAAAAGGTATATACCCTACAGAGAGTAACGTCAAGCGAGAAATGGATGCCCTGTACAATGTACTTACCCGATATAACGTACAGGTACTCCGCCCCAATCTTATACAAGATTACAACCAGATATTTGCACGAGACGTAGCCTTTACAATAGAAAACAAGCTCTTCGTGGCGAATATGATTGAAGACCGCAAAAGAGAAACCGAGGCCTTTGCCTCTATATTCCAAAAGGTCGACCCCAATGCTATAATACACCTACCTGAGGGGCTCCACGTAGAGGGCGGTGATGTGCTTCTTTACGGAGACTACCTCTTTATAGGCTCATGCCAAGAGCAAGATTTCAAACGCTACAAAACAGCTCGAACCAATAAACTCGCGATAGAATATTTTACCTCTTTCTTTCCCGACAAGAAGGTAATTCCGCTCAAACTTAAAAAGCATGATCAAGACCCCTCTAAATCTGTTCTTCATTTAGATTGTGCCTTCCAACCCATATCAAAGGGGCGAGCTGTAGTTTACCCTAATGCTTTCGTAGACAATGAGGAGTACCAACTGCTCGAAAGTATATTCGGGACGGAAAACCTTTTTAAGGTAACCGATCAAGAGGCGCAAGCACTAACTACCAACTTTGTATCTTTGAGTCCCGATACGGTCATCACAGAAGAACGTTTCGAGCGTCTCAACTCTTTTCTTTGCCAAGAATGGGGCATGAAAGTAGAAACTGTACCCTACCACGAAATATCTAAAGAGGGGGGATTACTCCGCTGCTCGACCTGCCCCCTACTGAGAGAATAAATGGCAAAAGAGAAGAAAGTATATACTTGCACATCCTGTGGGGTTTCTTATGCCAAATGGCAGGGACAGTGTTCCTCTTGCCACGAGTGGAATACTCTACAGGAAGAGACGATTTACCCCTCCTCTTCTGCGCCCAAAAGTGTACATACCGTGAGCCGTATCGTGGGAGATACCGCCCAAAAGCAACCTAAACCCTTGCGTTCTCTTACAACGCAAGGGGAAGAGCGATTAGATCTCTGCGACAGAGAGTTCAACCGTGTTTTGGGGGACGGTCTGGTACGAGGCTCTTTTACTCTACTGGGCGGAGAGCCAGGGATAGGAAAATCCACTCTGATACTACAAACGGTAATTCGCATTCCCAATATCAAAACGCTCTATGTATCGGGAGAGGAAAGCGAGCATCAGCTAAAGATGCGTGCTGACCGCCTTGGAGGTACAGAGAGCGAAGTCCTTATCTACTGTGCCACATCTCTGGAAGAGATATTAGAAAAGGCTCGAGATATCCAACCCGACCTATTGGTTATAGATTCTATACAAACTACCTATACTCAGCTTACAGATAGTTCTCCAGGCAGTCCCACCCAAATACGAGAGAGTGCCAATCTATTACTACGCTATGCTAAACTCAACAAAACGGCCATAATCGTCATCGGGCATATCAACAAAGAGGGAAGTATAGCTGGTCCTAAGGTGCTAGAGCACACGGTAGACACCGTACTCCAGTTCGAGGGAGACAAACACTTCCTCTTCCGTATTCTTCGGAGCTCAAAAAACAGATTCGGTAGTACCAACGAATTGGGTATTTATGAGATGAGAGGAGATGGACTCAAAATAGTAG
This sequence comes from Porphyromonas circumdentaria, assembly GCF_900167105.1. GTDB lineage: Bacteria > Bacteroidota > Bacteroidia > Bacteroidales > Porphyromonadaceae > Porphyromonas > Porphyromonas circumdentaria. Next base: position 92,285 of record NZ_FUXE01000008.1, read on the forward strand.
ATAATCCGTCGGAACTGCTCATTTCCGCCAATATGGAGGGGTTAAGCGGACGGTCGGTAGCTGTGGCATTGGAGGGAGTACGCCCTCTACTAATCGAGACACAGGCTCTTGTTAGTACTGCTATATATGCCAACCCTCAACGTTCTGCCACGGGTTTTGACCTAAGGAGGATGAATATGCTCTTGGCCGTTTTGGAGAAACGCGCTGGCTTTAAGCTCATCAAACAGGATGTTTTTCTCAACATAGCGGGGGGAATACGCATTAACGACCCCGCCGTCGATCTTTCCGTTCTGGTAGCCGTACTCTCCTCTGTATTGGATAGAGCTATTCCGAGCAGTATCTGCTTTACGGGAGAAATTGGGTTATCAGGGGAATTACGTGCCGTTAGTCGCATCGAGCAACGTATTGCCGAGGCAGAGCGAATAGGTTTTACCCATATCGTCGTACCCTCGGGCAACATCTCCTCTATAAACCCCTCTCATTACCGTATTAGGATACACGGTTGCAACAATACTGAAGAGGCCCTTCGTACGGTTTTTCAGAGTCATTGATTGTTATCTACCCGCTCTTCTCTCGATAAAAAAAGAAAAAGCATAGAATCTACGGCACGGGTACCATAAGAAGAGAGAGAGCAGTTTACTCTGCTATGTTTACAGAAGAGACACCCAGTTTGATATAGCCTCTACGCTAATATGCCCCCCCATTGTTTATACCTACCCATATCAGGTAATCGGAGAAGAAATTTTAGGGAGCTAAGTATCGGAGTACAATGTGTGGCAAACGGTATTTCCTTTCGCTTCAAAACAGACAGGAGCTAACTTTTGTAAAGATGACATAAGACACAGCATAGCTCGGCCGCTGCAAATGATCAAACCCTACGTGCAGGCTTCGATTATCATCCTATTAGTAGTCATAATAGAAACAAGAAACCCCTCTCTGAATGAGGAGTTCTTCCACATTCTATCTCGCTTCTATAGCTTTGGATAAATAGTATTTTTCAACTACATTTGTGGAACAAAATTTGTCATTTAATATATATCAAACCCTATGAATGTTACTCTTATCTGGTTTATCGCAGGATTGGTTCTCTTCTTGTTGGAACTCCTAACTCCCGGATTTGTGCTTGCATGCTTTGGAGTTGGTTGTTTATTAGCCTGCATACCCTCCTTTTTCGGTGGAGGGATACTCTTACAAACTCTCTTTTTTGCGGGAGGTTCTCTCCTCTCTCTCTTTCTTCTAAGACCTCTCTTGAATAAGAGCAAAAAGAGTAAATCTCGCCCTACAGGTATCGAGGCTTTAACAGGAAGAATGGGGCGTGTAGTACGCGCTATTGATGGCAACAAGAAAGAAGGACGAGTAGCAGTAGATGGAGACGAGTGGCTAGCTATATCTTCCGAACCCGACACCTACATCCAAAAGGGAGCACGGGTAGAAATCGTAGGACACGATAGTATCATACTTATAGTTCGTCCCTCGGAACAATAATTTTTTCTGAATACAAAACAATTAAATAAGGTGAATTTATGAATCCAACTTTGATTATCGTCGGAGTCATCGTACTGTTGGTACTCTTTTTTGTGTCTAAAGGATTGACCATAGTACAGCAATCTGAAACTATGATTATAGAGCGATTAGGTCGCTTCCACAAGATTCTTAACTCGGGAGTGAACATCATCATTCCCTTTATAGACCGCCCTCGAGCTATGGTGTGGCGCTATACCTCTCAGAGCCCCAAAGGTACTCCCGTGGTACGTTTTAGTTCCATTACTCACATTGACCTACGCGAAACGGTGTATGACTTTGCTCGCCAAAGCGTGATTACACGAGACAATGTGGTTACCGAGATTAATGCTATCCTCTACTTCCAAATTGTAGATCCTATGCGTGCTATGTATGAGATATCCAACCTCCCCGTGGCTATCGAAATGCTTACACAAACCAGTTTGCGTAATGTGATTGGAGAGATGGATTTGGACGAAACTCTTACCAGCCGTGATACCATCAATAGTAAACTACGTGACATTTTGGACGAAGCAACGAACAAATGGGGGGTTAAGGTTAATCGTGTAGAACTCCAAGACATCAATCCGCCAAGAGACATCCGAGACGCTATGGAAAAACAGATGCGTGCCGAACGTGATAAGCGTGCTCAAATCCTCACCGCCGAAGGACAAAAAGAGGCCGTTATCCGCGAGTCTGAAGGTATTATGCAACAATCTATCAACCATGCCGAGGGGCAGAAAAAGGCAGAAATACTCGCTGCCGAGGCAGAGTCTCAAGCTAAGATACTTAGAGCTGAAGGGGAAGCAGAGGCTATCCGCAAAATCGCAGAGGCCGTATCGGGTACAGGAGCAGAACCAACCCAATACCTTATCGCTATGCGTTATCTCGAAGTAATGACGCAGATGGGAGCGAACAAGAATGATAAGGTCATTTTCCTCCCCTACGAAGCGACAGGCATACTCTCTGCTTTAGGCGGCATAAAGGAAATAGCAGGCAAAGGGACTTTAAATACCATTCCTCCCTTTAAACCCAATCTATAATCTCTGAATAGAGTTTTATGGAGCACAATCACGAACAATCAGTCGACATCTCTATCGTTATCCCTCTATACAATGAAGAGGAGTCTCTCAACGAGCTACATGACCGTATACGTGCGGTAATGCAAAAAGAGGGCTACTCCTATGAAATAATCTTTGTAGACGATGGAAGCACGGATTCGTCGTGGCAAGCAATAAACGCACTTCGAGGGGTTTACCCCGAGGTGCGTGCTCTTCGTTTTGCCCGCAACTATGGTAAATCTGCCGCCTTACAATGTGGTTTCAAGCGCACACGAGGGAAGATAGTATGCACCTTGGATGCAGACTTGCAAGATCAACCAGAGGAATTACCTCAAATGTGTCGTATGATTCAAGAAGAAGGGTATGATCTGGTAAGTGGTTGGAAAAAGAAGCGTTTCGATCCTAAGTGGAGCAAAAACCTCCCCTCTAAACTGTTCAATGCCACAGCTCGCAAGGTATCTGGCATTAAAAATCTGCATGACTTCAACTGCGGTCTCAAAGCCTATCGTAGGGAAGTAATAACCTCTATTGAGCTATACAACGATATGCACAGATATATCCCCTATCTGGCCAAGAATGCAGGTTACGGACGTATAGGAGAGAAAGTGGTACAACATGCTCCCCGTAAATATGGTTACACCAAGTTTGGGTGGAGCAGGTATTTCAATGGTTACTTAGATCTGCTCACGCTCTGGTTCTCTTCGCGCTTTGGGCGCAAACCGATGCACTTCTTTGGGTTTATAGGTAGCCTCGTCTTTCTTATTGGTTTTATAGCACTTATCATAGTACTACTCTCCAAGTTTATAGCTCTCACGAGGGGGATACCAGCTCCTTTGGTAACAGATAGAGTATACATCTACATCGCTCTGAGTACTATGATTATAGGCACCCAACTATTCTGTGCCGGTTTTGTTGGGGAGCTATTGTCTCGACAAGATAGTAATCGCAACGAATACAATATCAGAGAAGAAATCTAAAGCTGTATGAAACAATTAAAATGGCTACTTATAACGACTTGTGTATCTATATTCTTTCTAGGAGGAGCTTCCTGCTCTTCCGAAAAAAAAGGTGATAACAAGGAGTATTTCATCGAGAGTGGAGAGATATTCCACACCATATACCACATAAAATATGCCTCCGAAAAGGAGCAGAGTGATGTTATAAACAATGCCTTCGTGCAACTCAATCACTCGGCCAATCCTTTTGACCCAACCTCTCTTCTGTATGCGATCAACAATAATACCACTACAGAAGTAGACAGCATATTCACGCAAATACTGCACCAAGCCCAGCATCTATCGGAGCTTACTAATGGTACATACGACATAACGGTAGGACCTTTGGTAAACATTTGGGGGTTTGGATTCGAACCCTCGCCCTACCCTCAAGGAGATGTACCCTCTGAGGTAATCGACAGCATCCTCCAATTTGTAGGGTTTAGAAAAATAGAGATAAGAAACAACAAAGTGTACAAGGCCGATCCTCGCCTCAAGATAGATTTCTCGTCTATTGCAAAGGGTTTTGCTTCAGATTTGGTGGGGAATTCGCTACGTCAAAAGGGTATAGAGAACTACCTTGTAGAGATTGGGGGAGAAATCGCCTTCTCGGGTGTCAATCCCGAGGGAAAAGAGTGGACTATTGCTATCCGTAAACCTGTCTTAGACAGTATAGGATTGGAACACTACAATGACTTTGAAACTATCATATCTCTACCCTCTTCAAAGGGAAAAAGGGGCTTGGCGACCTCTGGAAACTATCACAACTATAAAATGCGTGACGATGGCAGTATCTATGCACATACCATTGACCCTGTTAGTGGCTATCCTGTGCAAACCGACGTGCTAAGTGCCACAATCATCACAGACAACTGTGCTTGGGCAGATGCTTTGGCAACGGCATGTATGGCCATGGGGTCGAAACGTGCAATCGAACTACTGGAACAGCTCCCCAACGTAGACTACTTCTTAATCTTAGCCAATAATCAGGGAGAGAAAGAGGGCTTATATCAGTTTATTTCTAACCCTACATTTGAAAGCTACATCGTAAAGTAAAGTCCAAAACGTTACAAAGCAAACTTTTTATGAATAGTAGCTGTTTACCAACGATGGGGAACTATTGTTTTTATAATACTATAGAACTATGAAAATTGGGAAAGTAGTAAATCAAGCAATCAATCAACAAATCAACTTGGAGATGTGGTCTTCTAACCTCTATCTTTCTATGTCTATGTATCTACAGCACAAAGGGTATGCAGGTATGGCAACATGGTTGATGAGACAATCTAAAGAAGAGATGGAGCATGCCTACGATATGATGCACTTCGTTAATCGTCGTGGTGGCTGTGTAACTATCCTCCCCTTAGCAGAGGTTCCTACCGAGTTTGGCTCCGTAGCAGATGTATTCACTAAAGTGTATGAGCACGAATGTTTGGTCACATCAAAAATCGAGGAAATGGTAGGCATCGCATCTCAAGAGCGAGATATGGCTTCTCAAGACTTCTTCTGGAAGTACATTCGTGAGCAAGTAGAAGAGGAAGATACCGTAAGTGGGATTATCGACCGCATCAAGCTATCCAAAGAGCAAAGCCTAATCTTCTTGGACGAAGAGTTGGCAAAAGCATAAATAGCTTCTTGATCCCGACCGTTAGACATTAACCCAACGCACTCTATGAAACCGCTCCTGTAGCATTTCATAGAGTGTTATCTATTTCTCAATGGCTCATACTCTATCTACTTCTATCAAAACGCTTGCTCTCATCGTCGCAATGCCCAAAGAGGCCTTTCGTATAGCTTCTTTTTTTCAGGAAACAGAAAAGATTGCAGAAAAGGGACTTACAGCTTCCGTTGGCTATAAAGAGGGGGTAAAAATCATCTTGGCACTCTCGGGCATTGGCAAAGTAGCTGCTGCAATAACCACGGCAGAGGTAATACGTCGCTATGCACCCAATGGCATCATAAACATAGGGGTAAGTGGAGGAATTCATGAGAGTACACATCAAGGGGACTTGGTTGTAGCCAATCAGGTTTGTTACCACGATGTTTTTTGCGGAGAAGAAATTGCTTGGGGACAAGTACAGGGATTCCCTCTCTACTACCCTTCCTCCATGACCCTTCTCAGCCAATTTAAGAAAACAAATATCCCCTATCACACAGGATTGGCGGTTTGTGGAGATCGCTTCCTCACCGACCCCGAAGAGTTTGATTTTATTCGCAAAACTTTTCCGCAAGCTCTTTCTATAGACATGGAGTCGGCAGCAGTAGCCCAAACCTGCTATGTATATCATACTCCTTTTGCCATAATACGAGCTATAAGCGATACCCCTGGACGAGGAGATAGCTACCAACAATACACCCAATTTTGGGAAGAGGAGGCACTACAACAAAAAGTATTCAACCCAATACAACAATTACTAAACAGCATAATACAATAGAAATCTGAACTTATGGATAAGATACCCAGCTTCGAATTAGACCATATCCGCCTCAAAAGAGGTATATACGTTTCGCGCCAAGACCGTTGGGGAGATGTAACAATTACTACTTTCGATATTCGTATGAAGGAGCCCAATAGAGAACCTGTACTGGGAGTACCCGAGCTACACACCATAGAACACTTGGCGGCAACCTTCTTGCGCAATCACCCTCAATGGAAAGATAAGATTGTTTACTGGGGCCCTATGGGCTGCCTAACGGGCAACTACCTATTACTCAAAGGCGACTTGACCTCCCGAGAGATTCTTCCATTGATGCAGGAAACATTTGAATTTATCCGAAACTTTGAGGGTGTAATCCCTGGGACCGAACCGAGAGACTGTGGTAATTGTCTGCTGCACAACCTTCCCATGGCTCGTTATGAAGCAGAAAAATATCTTAGAGAAGTACTCAACGTGGCAACGGAAGAAAACCTTATCTATCCCCAATAATCACTTTATAATACTTCTTTTTTTCTGCTTCCTCTTAGCGCGTAATCATTATGCATAAAATACAAATACTTATGGCCCTTTTTGTCGGGTTCATGTTGGTTACCTCCTGCAAGAAAGAACCTATTTCTCAACCTATTGTAGAAAAGGTTCCCTCTGACGACAAGAAAGAAAACCCGAAAGAAGAAGAACAAAAACCCGAGGAAGAAGAGACTCCCAAAGAGGAGGAAGAGCAACCCAAAGAAGAGGATGAAAGTAATCTATTCCCAACTCCAGACAACTCCATCGAACTAAAAGGGGCACCTGCAGAACGTTTGCTTACCCTCCTCTTCAAAAGAGATTTTGACCGAATTTTAGCTTTGGGAGAAACGCAAATTAGCCACAACCAACTGGCCGAAATAAAGTCCTTTGCAGATCAACTTATCGAAAAGAATAATGCCCAAACTCAGAAAGAGAAGCACAATCTGCTCTTCAAATGGATAGTCAGCCATGTAAAATACGGCTCTCCGTCGGATGCCTCCCTGCCCGATTACAACAGTGCCTATACAACCTATAAGTATGGAAGTGCAATTTGTCAGGGGTACTCCAATCTCTTAAAAGTAATGTGTTACACCCAAGGGATTATTGCTCCTGTCGTTAATGGATTTGCCAACTTCAATACGTTGGGCAATCCTTTGGGGCACGCTTGGAATTATGTTTTCCTCGATAATACTTGGTACGTTTCCGATGCTACAAACAATATCTTCTATAAAGCAGACGAAAAGGAAAAGTTCAACTTCCTATTGCCCGAGCACATTGACTTTGTTCTTTGGAAAGATGAGCAGATGGAGTATGTGTATCAGAATAAAGAACTCACCGTGGGCAGTATTCGTAACAATGTTTCAAGTAGCCGCCTTACGGTACCTTACAGTATCGGGGGAATACGTATCTCCAATTTTAATCCGCAATCTCTTCCCTCTACCATCAAGGAAATCTATTTGGGAAGCAACATAAAATACTTGGGAGTAGCAGATAACCGCAAGTTAAAAGACGTAGGCGGTCACTTAGAAAAGATCGCAATAGACCCGCAAAACGAGTACTTAGAGAACTATTATGGATCTATTTACGAAAAAGGGGATACGCAAAACATTCCTATCTTAATACCTGCTCAACTAAAAGTCATCAAGCTCAAACCTATTCCCACCGTCGGCAAGAATATTATTTATGGTCATCAAGGTGCGCGGGAACTATATTTTCAGGAAGGCACTGAAGTAATCGAAGAGTATGCCATCGATAGTTGTCCGAACTTAGAAAAAATCTATCTACCAAAGTCAATAAAAAAGGTCGGCGAAAAAGCCTTTTGGTTGTGTCATCCCAACCTCAAAGTCATTTATTTTTAGGACTACTTTTATAGAGTATTTGGAGTTAATGATGTGCCCGAAATATGCACACATTACAGTGCGTATAAGCAGGAATATTTTTTCGTATATGCACAAGAAAAATTCCGTTAGACGAAAAAATATTTTCGTATATACAAAAATTCCCTTGCCTACAACAACTATTCGAGGAAAGGGCATTGGGAGGAAGATGGAGGGTAAGTGAATGAGAGTGAGAGGGATTTGCTGTATTTTTCTATGTTTTACACAGAGGAGTAAAATGCAGAAGATGTGGATTTATGCAGAAGTTCCGTTACCAAATCATTAGTCGATTTGTTGATTGGTAACGGTGAGGCAAAAGGAGGTAACCGAAGAGGGGTTCGTCGGCTATGCACTTTTTCTCTTCTGCGGTGCTGATGCTCTATGACACAATATTTTGCGTAACAAAGAACGCTTCGGTAACGGGTAACTTTGCCCATAAAAACAGAAGCGTATGCAAACAGAAAAATTCAAGGTGTTGCTCTACCTGAAAAGGAGCGGATTGGACAAGTCGGGGCAAGCTCCGATAATGGGGCGTATAACCTACGGAAGAACCATGGCTCAGTTCAGTTGTAAACTGTCGTGCAACCCCGATTTGTGGAATGCTCGAGAGAGCAGACTGAACGGCAAGAGCCGTGAAGCTGTGGTAACGAATGGCAAGTTGGAAGAATTGCTTCTTTCGGTGCAATCGGCTTATCGGAGACTTTGCGAAAGAGGAGCGATATTTACGGCAGCAGATATCAAGGAGCAGGTTCAGGGAAGTATGCAAAGCCAGACGACTTTCCTGGGGTGTTACGACCTGATGTTGGAAGAGTTGAAAATGCGTGTCGGAATTGACCTGAAACCCGCATCTATGAGAATTTATCATTTGGCTCGTCAGTACTTTGTAGAGTTCATTCACAGACAATTCAGAACAAACGATATGACATTCAGCCAAATCACGGAAGATTTTCTTTTTCTCTTCGAGCAGTATGTCAAAGGAGAATCAAGTCTCTCGCAAAGCTATTTTCACACCCTCTCCGTCTGTTTGAAGAAGGCTTGCCGTTTGGCATATAGCAAAGGATTTTCTGACAGACCCCTTTTTGAAAACAGCAAGGTGGAACAAGGGAACAAGAAGCTGCCTCGCGCATTGGATGAAGTCTCGTTGGAGAAGTTGCAAAGTTTGACTTTTGAAGCGTACGAAATAGAGCTGGAAGCGGCGCGTGATCTCTTTCTCTTCTCTTGTTTCACGGGTGTTGCCTATTGCGATATGGTTACCCTTGGTCGAGAGCATCTTTTTACGGATGATGAAGAGGCATGGTGGCTGAAGTTCCGCAGACAAAAGACCGGTGCGCTTTGTCGCGTGAAGCTTCTGCCCGAAGCGGTGCGTCTGATGGAGCGTTATCGGTCGGATGAACGAATTACACTCTTTGCTCCCGTTGCCTATCCCTCTTATCTCTCCCGACTCAAAGCCCTACAACTTCGGGCAGGTATCTCGATTCCCCTTTCGGCACATGTCGGAAGGCATACTTTTGCCACGCTCATAACATTGGAGCGGGGGGTTCCCATCGAGACCGTGAGCCGAATGTTGGGGCATAGCAATCTCCAAACGACCGAAAGATACGCTCGCGTCACCCCGAAAAAACTCTTTGATGAGTTCGATCGATTTCTCTCTTTCACCGAAGATTTGCAACTCTCTTTGTAACGTTTCAAGAAGATGCCCTCAAAAGCTCCTAAGGAATCAAGCAAAAGCTTAGGTGCTTTTCATTTAAAGCTCAGGAGTTTTGAGGGCAGAGTAAGTAACTATTCGCACAGCAGACTAAAAACTTATGCGCAGTACATTCAAAATACTATTCTACATCAATAAGAATAAAGTCAAAATAGACGGCACGACAGGCATCCTTTGTCGCATCACCATTGACGGAACAAACGTTGTGATGAGCACAGGTGAAAGTATCGTTCCTCACGATTGGAGCGTGAAGCGAGGGGAAACAACGGATAAGAAGACCAACCAACGCCTGCAAGCCTTTCGGGAGGAAATCGAACAAGGGTACAGTATATTGCTCTACAAATATGAAGCGGTGAGTGCCGAACTTCTGAAAAACTACCTGCAAGGCATCGGGAGAAATCCAACGACGCTGCTTGCCCTCAGTGCAAAAGAACTCAAAGCCCAACGAGAAAGCAAGAGTGGGGGAACGTATGGCAGCAATCGAAGTTCAAGTAAACAACTCAACACCTTTGTGCAAAGTCGAGGCGAAGAAGATCTGCCTCTTACGGCAGTTACGAAGGGATTCTTCGATGATTACCGTTTTTATCTGAAAAAAGAGGGATATGCACCTGCAACGATAAACAAGCATCTCTGTTGGTTGAGCCGATTGATGTATCGAGCCGTCAGTCAAGGGACAATCCGTTTCAATCCGTTTGAAGGTGTGAAGTATGAGACCGTGGAGCGCAAGCCTCGTTTCCTCTCCAAGGATGATGTGGCAAAGCTCTTGGCTTTCCCATTGCAGGATGAAGGGGCAGAACTAAGTCGAAGAATGTTTCTTTTCTCTGTCTTTACAGGATTGGCTTTTGCCGACTTGCAAAGCCTGCGAGTTTCGCAAATCGAAACGAACAGCGATGGGAAGCGATATATCCGTAAGGCAAGACAGAAAACAGAAGTGGAGAGCCTGATACCCCTGCATCCGATAGCAGAACAAATACTTTTGCTCTACTTGAAAGAGGAAGACGATAGTAGCGATCACAAAGTATTTCCTAACACGATAACCAAAAACCAACTTATTGCCCATCTCAAAGCTATAGGCTTGGCGAGTGGCATACGCACTCCGCTGACTTGGCACGTTGCAAGACACAGCTTCGGCACATTGACCTTGGAAGCGGGCATCCCAATGGAGAGTATCGCCAAGATGATGGGACACGCCTCTATCTCCAGCACACAAATCTACGCTCAAATCACTGACCAAAAGATTGCAAGGGATATGGGTAGATTAACAATAGCCAACTAAAATGTTTTTTTGTAATAAATGGCTACCTTTGCGAGAGAATGAGCTTGGAGATAAGGGTAGAAGTTTGGCTGTTTTTGCTTTCTCTTTTGTGATGCTTTTGCTCATTTGTTGAGGTGTTTTAATTCGAATACTTACTCGTTATGACAACAAGGACGCCACGTTGCATCCATCATTTTGAAGTTACGATGGTGGAAATTATATCTCTATTAGAAATCAAAAAAATAAAATGCAGGATTTAAAACAGTTATTTAATCAATATGGTTATCAGCTAGACAGAGAAGAGGAATCCAATATACTTGTGTTCTCTCTAAAAACTTCTACCTATCCTGCTGTGGAAATGGTTCTCACAGGGGATGTAGATGAAGAAAGATTAAAAGAATTGCATTCTGAGTATTCGAAAATCGGATATGCTGTGCATGTTTGTAAGCAAACAGATTTACTTGGGATAGAAAATTATCTGTTCAATCGTTTCTTCAATGTAGAGATTTCTAATCAGAGAATTCTTCAGCGATATGAAGATTATACAGAAGAACTCATGTCCCTATATGATAAACCCAAAGAAGATTATAGTTACATCTCTATCCCATACTCACTTGAAAGAAATTTTGAAGCTCTACAGGGTACTCTCCCCAATTTGACGTCCTCTTTGTTGGAAGTCCTCAATCAAGAAGGCCCCCAATTTGTAATCATTGAAGCAGCTGCAGGATTTGGGAAAACATCAACTGCATACGAACTACTTAAAGAATATGTAAATCAAAAAAAACAAACACGCCCATTCCTTATGGAATTGTCAAAAGACAGGCGAGCAAATAACTTTAGATATCTTCTTCTTTCTCAAATAGATCAAAACTTCGACATTATTTTAAAGCAAGATATTGTCATCCATAATATTAAAAGAGGTCGAATCCCTTTGATTATAGATGGTTTTGATGAGCTTCTCAGTAAAGACCTTGATAATGGAGCAATGGACGCAAAGTTTGATGATGTGGAGACAATGTTATCTACGATTGGCGAACTTTTGACAGATAATTCTAAAGTTATCTTAACTACGAGAAAAACAGCAATTTTTTCTGGAGAAAGTTTCTATGAGTGGTACATGTCTTTGTATGAAAAGAGCCCCTTTTCTGTTTCTAGATATCAGCTCTATAGTCCGAGTGTAAATGATTGGCTTTCTCCTAAAGATTTAGAAGAGCGAAACATTCGACAAGATCACTTAAAATACATTGCAAATCCCGTGCTTTTAGCATATCTGCGATATTGTTCTACACCATTTGAGAATTCTGAGAGTCTTGTAGATCATTACTTCGAATTTCTACTCAAAAGAGAGATTAGGCGTCAAGAAATACCATTTTCCAAAGCAGAACAACTTGATATATTCCAGAAGTTAAGTACTTATTTTTCTGGGTTTAATATTACTTCTGAAAAACGAAGTGACGTTAAATCCGCAATAGCTGAGTATGCTAGCCCTTATATAAAGAACTATGCTCTAGGTAGTAAAGATGCTGAAAACATAATCAATGCTCTAACCAATCATGCTCTGCTCGATAGAAAAGAAGAAAAAGTGGGCTTTCTCAATGATTTCGTATTAGGATTTCTTCTGATGGAGGCATTCATTCATTATTCAAAAGATAGGGAATTCAAAGATTTTCTAAAAGAGACATCTTACTCTTTTTTAGATAAGTCCCTTATTGCAGCGGCAGTTCGTTGCGAAAATGCTAAACGTCTTTTTTGGGAAGTATTACAAGGACACCCTGCTGTTACAATTGACCAAATGCTTCGGGTAGATCTTGTACTAACAGGTAAAACTCAGCAGAGTATCTCGGTATGTTCATTTACTTCTGAGACCTTTCTTGAATGTCTTATTGGAACAGAAAAAGGAAGTATCAGAGAATGTACTTTCTCGTCTGTAAATTTTATATCCTGCACTCTTGATTTTAACTTCATAGAAGACTGTGCCTTTGTTAATTGCAAATTTGAGAATTGTGAATTCAAAGGTAGTAATGACAACAATCACTTTTGGAACTGCATTGAGATTCCAAACAGTTTTTTGAGCATCTCTGAAAACGAAGAAAACGAGGAAAACGAAGGGCAAGAGATTTCTGATATTGGCTTGCAACTTCAAGTTTTAGAAAATTTTTTCCAAGTGGACAAGCGAACTCGGCGAATGCGTCTTATTTCTCGTTTGAGGAAAGAGATGGGATTGGAAGAAAAAACCCTAAAAAAGGTTTTAGGGTTTCTAGAACATAAGAGAATGATTTTATTTAATGGAGACAAATCTTTCATTTCGGATGAAGGAGCCCGCTTTTATTTTGAACACAAATATGAACGGTAACCAATTACTTCTAGACTTTATTATAAAGGAGATTCAAGAGGAGCTTTCAGAACCTTTGAACAAGGCTGGTTTTTATTACCGAGTCTTTGCTCGTTCTAAATCCATAGCTTCCATCACAAAGAAACTTACATTGAAAGGGGATTTGTATAGATCTGAATGCAAGAAACTTCAAGATATTATAGGTATTCGTTTTGTATTTTATTTTTCAGAAGACGTTGAAATATTTGCAGAACACCTAAGAAGCTTAGATAATTTTATTGATGAGTCCAATAGTTTAAAAGATTTGGAGCAAACGGAATCAGATACTTTTTTGGGGTCTCTATGTGATAAAGTATTCATGCCCAATCGTCTCAATCTTATTTTTAAGCTAGATGAGAAGAAGACAAAGGAACTTAACAATACCCTAAGAAACTGTGAAGACAACATGGAAATCCAACTGATTGATAACACCTATGAGGTTCAGCTTAGAACGGTACTATCAGAAGGATGGCACGAAGTGGAACACGACCTGCGTTACAAATGTAAAAATGACTCTTGGTGGAAGTATTGTGGTGAAGAATCTCGGATGCTAAATGGTATTTACGCATCATTAGAAACGAGTGAGCGTGCATTAGAACACCTATTCTCACAGATGGCATATAAGAATTATAAAAATAAAGATTGGCAGGCAATGTTACGGAATCACTTCCGTATTAAGTTCGTGGAGGGGGGCTTATCTCAAGAGATTGAAGAAATATTCAAAAACAATCCTCGCCTTGCGAAAGTTATACTCAAACACGAAAAATCTAGATTGTCTCGTCTCTTATTTCACGCTAGCAGTACATACCCTTTACATATGGATAACGTGATACACCTCATTAATGAAATGCGCGGCAATGAAAAAGATATGGAACTTTCTAAAATAGCAACTCCTTTGCTAAAGGAGAAGATAGAGAAAATATTTGATACTCCCAAGAAGGGCATATAACTCCAAACTTTATAGGGTATAAAATTGAGCGTGGTAGTAATATTTTGATTTGAAGACTATTTGAAAGTTTTAATTCTCAGTGTTGTGCTTGCAAAAAAATAGCATCAAACAAATTCCTAAATAAAGTTTATTTTCTACAACTCATTTGCAATAGATGGTTGATGTCTGAGAGTCGATAGAGGACTTTCCCTGCAATTTGGGTGTAGGGGATAATGCCTTTGTCTTGATAGTCTTGCAATGTACGAGGAGAGATGAAAAGTCGTTCGCAGACTTCTCGCCCCGTGAGATAGATTTCTCCTCCGAAAAGCGGACGATGTGTCTCAGCAATCTCTTTCAGCCGCTTTGTCATCTCTCTGATGCCCGAAATGAGTTCTTTCATTTCGGGCGTTTCTCTGTTTACAATCTCGTGTTCCATGGTTACTGTTTCTTGTGATTAGACTTTGCGAGAAGAGCCTCCACATCCTCTCGCTTGTAGTAGCACTTGTGCCCGATTTGGATAAAGGGCAATACAGAAGTATCCCGATAGTGCTGGAGCGTTCGTTTACTGATATTCAGGATGCGACAGACATCTCCGTTGTGCAACAGGTCGGGGACTTCGGGCTTCGTGCCGAAATGTTCTCTCATGCAAAGAGCCAGTTCTTCGATGCTCTTTTTTAGTTCCTCCCAAGCGGAGGTATCAATAGCGGTAAATCTCATATCGGAATGCTGTTTTTGTTACTCTGTTTTTGTCTTTTGATGCAAATGTAGGAAGCCTCTCCATTCGTTCTTTCAGTCAGG
>NZ_FUXE01000031.1 GCF_900167105.1 Porphyromonas circumdentaria
GTGGCGAAGCTGTTGGCTTTCCCATTGCAGGATGAAGGGGCAGAACTAAGCCGAAGAATGTTTCTTTTTGCCGTTTTTACGGGTTTGGCATTTGCCGACTTACAGAGTCTGCGAGTTTCGCAAATCGAAACGAATAGCGATGGGAAACGATATGTCCGCAAGGCGAGACAGAAAACGGAGGTGGAGAGTTTGATCCCCCTGCATCCGATAGCGGAGCAGATACTCTCCCTTTACACAAAAGAAAAAAGCAAGAAGGATTATAAGAACGACAACGAGAGCGATTGCAAGACACTCCCAGACACGAAGATATTCCCCGATACGATAAGCAAAGGCAAGCTATTCACTTACCTCAAATCCGTAGGTTTGGCGTGTGGCATTCGAACTCCGCTAACTTGGCACGTTGCCCGCCATAGCTTCGGTACGCTGACTTTGGAGGCTGGTATCCCGATGGAGAGCATCGCCAAGATGATGGGGCATTCCTCTATTGCGAGCACTCAAATCTACGCCCAAATCACCGACCAAAAGATTGCAAGGGACATGGACAGATTAAAGTGAGAAGAGAAGAACCATAAATTGTTCTTCTCTTCTTTTAGAAAAATTACATACGAATTTCTCCACGCGACTTTTATTGGATACTATCTTTGGGATGAAAGTTAGGTTCTCTAATGTTATTTTCTTCTTGAGGCAATGAAATATCATTATCAGAGTCATTTATCGTATTTCCGTCAAGGTTTTCTTCTTGAGAAAATGAGACTTCGTCATCAGAATTATTTATAGTATTTACATCAAAATCTTCTTTATCAAGACTAGTTTCATTAAAAGTTCCGACATCAATAAATTTCAGCCCTTCTGGAGGGGTTTGCTCTTTATTTCCTTTGTTTAGATTCATAAAGGAATCCTTGTGATTAGGATGGCTATATGAAAAGATGATATATGCTGGTATTCCTCCAAAAATAAAAGCTAATGCGATAGAGTAAGCTAATCGTTTTTGGAAAAAAGTCCATTCACTCATTCGATGTTTTTGCCATCGTGATAAAGTTTTCCCAAAGATTCTCCATCCTATACGAAAGATGAAATAGGCAATAATGATACAAATTACATATCCTACATATTCCATATACTATGCGTTATAATCTTGAATTTGGTCTATTAATCTGTCTAATATAAAAATCTGAGGAAACCCTTTGAAGAGCACCTTATTATTGTTAATGAGTAGGTGTAATACACCCTCGGAAACTCTTTTCCTAAGAATATTTCTGATAAGAAAATTATTTCGACTATCGTCAGATAGTATTTCTATAGTGTTGTCAAATACATAGAGTTCATATTCTTCAAGTAAATCCTCTGAATTCTTCTTGGGTATAATCAATGTTATTGGTGCTTTATAATAACAAAGACGATCTTTTGCAACAGGCTCTTTGAGAGGATATGAGAGGAATGTTGCCTGAGAAAGTTTTGCTCTTAATCCCTGGTAAAGTTCATTGGCAAAATCCTTTTCTAACAACAAACAAAGTTCAAATGCTTGATGAAAATCTTCTGCGGAGGTACTACTGGACAACAGTAGAAACAGCTTGTCGGTAAATAATCTTTGCACGGATTTCTTATAAGTAGCAACTGCTTCCGTATCTTCGATAAATTCATCTATATCTGCCATCAAATACACTACTTCTTGTAGTTGTAATATTTGGGTTGCAGCCTCCAGTTTTTCTTCTATCTCCTTTTCATTCTTTTTGCAAAAGAGAGTAGCAAGCATTTCCATGCGAGGTCGTATTCCATGGTCATAAACAAAGCGTCTAACAGAATATCTTCTTTTCTTTCCAAGTTCACCGTGGATTTGTTCAAGCTCTTCTATTGTTTTTGTTTGTTGAATCTGAGCCAACTTTTTATAAATATAAACTCGTGCCCGCTTTTCTAATATTTTTTGGATTAAAAGTCTGCCTCCTAAAGGGATACAATACAGAACGATAAGGAATATTCCAGCGCTAACTCCTTTACTGTCATCAAATATACATATTAAGACAAGGATGACAATGAGAATTCCCAACACGATCCACCACCAACGGCTGATTCTATCAATCTTATATATTTCCATTTCTATTTAATTTAGAGATTAAGGTACTCGGTGATTATTTTTCCCATAGCTTCTCCATTAGTATAGGAGTAGGCACGATAGAATCCAGGATTGGGTAGCGCAAGTGTCTTAACCCCTTCGAACATTCCGACCTTTGTATAGTTGCCTAAATTCTTAATTTCTGTCACACCTACGGCAGCTAATTCTTTTAGCTCTGTACAGAGGAACAAGATATGCTTAGGTTTAACGATATGAATAAGCTCTCGCAATTTCTGTTGACAAAACATCCGTATCTCTTGGTTTAGAACCGAATTCATTTTTTGTACATTCTGTGTGTTAAAGTAATAGATGTTCATCGTTGTAGCGGTCGCTAATGTGTTTTGCAACAATGGAGTAGTAAAGACACGCGATAGCTTGTGCACCATTTTCAGATTATCTAGACATATATGACCTTCTCGTACGTCGTATATGTTATATCCTTGACTTAGCTCATCTTTCGTCCTCGCTTTCCTAAAAGGACCACATCCTCCTGGATTGATGCCTATAACCAACAATTCAGGTTCAAAGGTTGGCATAGCACTTTGAAAACAATAATAATCAAGGTTCAGTTGTTCTGCTTTTGGGTTACAAAAGTCCACAACATCGTGACACCATCTCTCAAGCTCCTTTTCCATGAATAATTCCTTGAGGTCTTAGTCCCTCCAGACCTTTAAAGTTTAACATACAGAAGCGTGGAACTGTATAATCCACGTCTTGATGCTCAGGTCCTAGGAAAACCTTTTGTGACAGATGTGGGATAACAGCCCCACGCTATATGCGTGGAGACCATTACACCTTCTCTTGTCACATGATTGAAAGTTTCCTAGGCTTCGAGCATGCAAGAAGAAGACATAACGCCTCTTTTTCTCAAAAATGAGTATATGGTATACTCAATTGCAAGGGTATAATCTTTCCACTACATTCTAAAAGGGATCAAAGCATTTAACACAAAAACGACAGAAGTTTTTTTCAAGAAACGAGAAAAAAGAAAACTTGCACCGTTATTAGTGTAGGTTTCTGTTTATATAATTCTCTTGCAGTAGTCGGTTGATGTCGGAGAGGCGGTAGAGGATCTTCCCTGCGATTTGGGTATAGGGAATAATGCCTTTGTCTCGATAGTCTTGCAAGGTGCGGGGGCTGACGAAAAGGTGTTTGCAGACCTCTCGCCCCGTGAGATAGATTTCTCCCCCGAAGAGCGGACGGTGCGTTTGGGCAATCTCCCGAATACGTTTACTTACTTCCCTAATGCCTGAGATGAGTTCTTTCATCTCGGGTGTTTCTTTGTTTACGATTTCGTGTTCCATAGTCATTGT